>JAETRU010000005.1 GCA_021769965.1 Eubacterium sp. | reverse complement strand
GTTCTTCACGGCTGCAATTTTCTCTTCTGCAGATATTTTTCCAGACATACAAATGCTCCCTTCCAGATAACAAGTTTTTATTTTTTACTTGTCTACCTAGAAGGAAGCATATCATAACGAGCGCCGTATGAACGCAAAAAAACGAAAAAAGTGGCGCGAGTCAGGTCAACTGTGAATAATAATGAGCATGCATTTGGATACCCATAGAAAACCGGACGAAAATCGTCAAAAAACCAGCACGGAACCGAGGACACGTCTCAATCCTGTGCTGGTTTTATTCTCATTCACTCCCCTTTTTCCATTCCAGATTCCCGGCGTAATAGATGTCCATGCCGGATTTTACAAGCAAATCCAGTAACTGAAATCTGAAATCAATCCTGACTTCCGGGGTATTTACGAGAGATCCATATATATAAGTAAAGTCACTTTTTATATCAATACACCGCACAGCGCCGTCAGGCTGGTCACGATCCAGCTTGACGCGTAATATGCCATGAACTGCACGCCGGTGTGAATGCCGTAGTTATTGTTGAGGAATCCGCCGAACACGCCGATGACCAGAGCCACGATGATGCCGAAGAGTCCGGCCTCGTGGAAAGCCAGCATACATACCAGACCCATGAACGCGCCGATGAGAGCTTCATGGCTGATGTGCCGGAACATGGCTTCTGACCACTTTCTGGCTTTTTTGATCGCCATCGGATACGCGAAAAGACAGCCGAAGACGATACCGATGAACCCATAGATGAAGTAATCTGACATGGTCAGATAGTCGTGGAGATTGATCTGATTAAACAGCGGTGACGCCGGCCCCAAAGCCACCGGGGATAACGGCAGGCCAAAGGCGATCATCGGGATCAGCAGCTCACCCAGATACGTAGCGTTGGAAACTGCGTCCTGCACGCCCAATGTGGTGGTGACCCGATCAAAGAGTTCCTTCTTGCGGGATCCTACCAGCTCGCCCAGCATAACCGTCATGCCCACTGGTGAGAAGGTAAAGGTACACGCGGAAAGAGCAGAAGAACCGACGATATAGCCCATGGAAGTTTTATGAAAGAACTTGAACGGGTTGGGGAAGAGGCCGATCTTATCCTTGGAATCCGGTGCCAGCCAGATCTCTCTCGGCTTGTCCCTGCGGTTCTCCTCCCTCTTTGCCGGGATCAAAGTGTTGAAGACCTCTGCGATCATCGGCCCGATGGTAATGCCCATGAAAATGGAGGTGAACAAAGTGCCTCCGGTAGCCTCAACAGAGACTCTCTGCAGTCCCTGAATCAGAAAGGCGAAAGGCAGCAGTGCTACCACAGCTCCCCAGCGGGCCTTTGACATATATGCGATGATGCATGCCGCAATGGTGAAGATCACACCGCTGTACTGGGTGATGATATCGCTGAGGGGCGCCAGAATCTGGGCAAACAGAATGGCGATAGGCAGACCTACGATAGATCCGATCAGGGAACCAGCGGACATCTTTCTCATGGATATGTGAGGAATGCCCAGCTTTTTGCCGATGTTGCTGTTTTCTACCATGGGCACGGCCATAGTGGATCCCGGCAGAGCTGCCATAGCTGTAGGGATCGTATGAGTGATCTGCATAGCAACCAGAATTGCGATAAACCATGAGAAAATCACCACCGGTTCAAACCCCATAAGAACCAGGATCAAAGTGATCGGCGCCATAGTAGCCGTTTCGTCTGTGCCCGGGATAATACCTATAATTGCGAAGATGATACCGCCGATAATAGCTACGGCGATAGCTTGTAAAATCAATGTCATTGCTTAGTCCTCCTTTTTCCTCTGGACATACTGTCTGTATTCCGGCTTGTAGTTTGGAGAATTCTCTGGGATCAAAGCCAGCAGGCCGTAGAGCTGCAGGTCTTCCATCTCTTTGATAACGCTCTTATCCAGCCTGGACAGGGCTTCTGCTTCCTGTTCCACGGTCATGTGAGCGTATTCCAGCACTTCTTCGATCTCGCCGATATCTTCAAGCTCACCGATGAAACGCTTCGGTTTGAAGCATTTTGCTGAGATGAAAGCAGCGATAAAGCATCCGACGATGCCGACAAAGAGGGCGTACCCCTTTGCCAGCTCGCCGTCGATACTATCCATGCTCTGGAAAACCGCGCGGCCTGCGATATAGAATACCATGGTGAAGACAACGCCGAGAAACACGGAGATCATCAGTTCCTTCAGATTAACGGTGTCTCCCCACACTTCGGTGAGAACTTTCTCTTTATCTTTCTTTGTCGTTTCAGAATTCATACCGCGACTCCTTTCTTTACGATGGCTTGGTTATTGTTCCTGACTGAATTTTTCAAAGAGCTCCTGGGCGTATTCAAGACGAACTTTCTTGTCAGCGACCATCTGCTTTACGATCCTTTCAAGCACTTCACCCTTTGCGCCGACAGTATTGGCCAGATTGCGGGCGTGCAGTGACATGTGTCCTCTCTGAATGCCTTCGGTAGCCAGAGCTTTCATAGCCGCCATATTGTTGGCAAGGCCTGCTGCCGCGATGATCTGTCCCAGCTCAGCTGCCGTTTTAACGCCCAGCATTTTGACGCAAGCCTGTGCAGTCGGATGGATCTTTGTGGCGCCGCCGACCAGACCTACTGCCATCGGCATTTCGATGCAGCCCACCAGATCGCCGTTTTCATCCTTTTCCCAGGTGGTCAGGGATGTGTATCTGCCGTTTCTGCTGGCATAAGAATGCGCACCGGACTCGATCGCTCTGGTATCGTTGCCGGTTGCCATGACTATCGGAATAATACCGTTCATGATCCCTTTGTTATGGGTAGCTGCTCTGTACGGGTCTGCCGCTGCAAAAGCGTACGCGCTGAGCATTTTGTCTACGACTTCCGGACCGCCAATGTCTTCCTTCTTCCACACGGCTCTTGCCCGAACGATTCTGCGGTCAGCCAGATTGGACAAAATACGCAGCTCCGCTGTGCCGCCGGTGATCTCCTCCAGATACGGAGATACAGCTTCAGCCATGGTGTTGACTGCGTTGGCGCCCATGGCGTCCAGAGTATCTACCAGCAGATGGACGATGACCATAGGTCCTGCTATAGTATCCAGAACTCTGACTTCTACATCTTTAACACCGCCGCCGAATTTGACCAGAACAGGATCCTTCTCGTTGCAGATCCTGATGATCTCATCCTTCTTCTCCAGAATTTTGCCTTTTGAGGCGAACGGAGTCGGTACGTTCAGCATCTGGATCTGGGCGATCATCACGTTGCCGGTGGAATCTGTGATGAAACCTCCGGAGGGTCTTGCCATCTTAGCTGCGTTGCTGCAGGCCGCGATAACGGACGGCTCCTCGGAAACCATAGGGATCACCACGTCCTTGCCGTTGATGACAAAGTTAATGGCAACGCCCAGAGGCAGCGCAAAGCGGCCGATGACGTTTTCGATCATATGGTCTGCTTTATCCATATCCAGAGAATCCGCGCTGGAAAGAACCGCTTTGTCCTCTTCCGTCAGCCCTGCGAATTCCGCCACTTCATTTAATCTATCTTCTACGGATAATTTAAAAAATCCTGAGTAACTGCTGGTTTTCATCTTTCTGTATCTCCTTTTTCTTATTTGATGGATGCGGTGAAGGAATCCAGGGTTCTGCCAAGGATCCGTTCAACCATCTGTTCAATGGTGTAACACTTTTTCTCGTCAATGCCTGTCTCGATACCCATGGTATTCAGCATGGTCACAAAATCGCAGGTTTCCACCAGGCCTGTGCGTTTCGTGTCAAAATAGTATGCGCCGATACCTTTGACCGGCACGCCGTCTACGATGTTGGCCACCTGGCCGCCGATGCCTCCCATGGAACAATCAAAGGCTGTCACGCCGGCTTCCATAGCCGAGCAGTAGGCTGCCATGCCCATGCCTCTGATGTCGTGCACATGGAAGGAATGCATCTTAGTATCCGGATATCGGCTCATTACATGATCAAAATACTCGTAGACTCTGACGGGATCTGCGATGCCGTCGGGATCCGAGTGTTCGATCTCGTCAAAGCCGATATCAAATGCCTTGTCCACAAATTCGTAGGCTTTCTCAATAGGCACTTCACCCTGTATCGGGCATCCGAAGATGGTTCCGATATTGGCAAATACCTTCTTGATGCCCAGACTATGAAGGAATCTGACGTTCTTCTCCGCTTCAGCAAAGAGTTCCTCGTGGGTCCGGTTCATATTCTTTCTGGCGTAGGCCTCGCTGGTAGCCAGCTGGCCACAAAGAACCCTGTCGATCTGCACACCCTCTTCCAAAGCCTGGGAGACCCGCTCACAAGCCTTGGTATTCAGCGCCAGCACCGTATATTCTACATCGTCTCTATGAGGCAGCCCCTTCAGTACTTCTAAAATGTCTTTGAACTGAGGTACATACTTTATATGGCTGAAAGTGCCGATCTCAATTCGTTTAAAGCCTGCGTCCATAAGGCGGTTTGCGATCCACAGCTTGGATTCTGTGGGCACGAACATCTCTTCGTGCTGAAAGCCGTCTCGCAGGGTCACGTCTAATACGTCTATTTTCTGTGGGAGTTTTGATTCCACTGTTTACGCTCCTTTCTTTTCTTGATCTCTGCCATATAATATAGCAAGAGCCGTGCCAACTCTGACGGCAGCCTTCAATCATGCCGCAGATCCGTTGGAATTTCAATGTTTATCAAAAAAGACAGCGCTTTCAGGCAACTGTCTTTGTCGTATCAGTTTTTTAAAGTGCCATTTTCGGCACTAAATGTTGGTGATTATCCGTGCCATTTATGGCATTATTCTTCATGCGTGCCACTTTTGGCAATCTTACGATAGAAGGTCCTCTTGGGCAGGCCAAGCCGCTTCATCGCCGCTTGCCGATTTCCTCCACACTGTGTCAGAACAGATGCGATCACCTGCTGCTCGAAAGCTTCTACCTCTTCTTTCAGAGTCGCGCAGCGCATCTGATAGGTGTCGCCAGCCGCAGAGCCGACATCCGGGAGACCATCCTGACGGACACCCTTTGACGAATCATGCTCCGCGACTTCACAGCCTGATGCCGGCCGCAGGGCCGCAGGAAGATCCTTAACAGTGATCAGATCGCCGTCGCACAGGACTACGGCACTCTCGACGGTGTGCTTCAACTCGCGGACGTTGCCGGGCCAGCTGTGGCGGAGAAATGCCTGCAGGACGCCGCGGTCCATGGATACCTGACGACGGTATTTTTCGTTGTATTTCTGCAGAAAGTGATCTGCCAACAGCAATACGTCGTTGCCCCGCTTGCGCAGAGGCGGCAGGGTGATGGTGATCACGTTGAGGCGGTAATACAGGTCCTGTCGGAAGGTGCCCTCCCGGACCATATCCTCCAGAGGCTTGTTTGTGGCGGCGATGACCCGCACGTCGATAGGCACGTTTTCCTGACGGCCGACCTTTTCTATCTCTCCCTCCTGGAGCACCCGCAGCAGCTTGCTCTGCATGTGCAGCGGCATATCGCCGATCTCGTCCAGGAACAAAGTGCCTCCGTCCGCCAGCTGGAATTTGCCCAGTTTACCGCCCTTTATGGCTCCTGTGAACGCTCCCTCTTCATAGCCGAACAGCTCGCTTTCGATGAGGGATTCCGGAATGGCTGAGCAGTTAACGGTGATGAAGGGCTTGCCCTTCCGGACGCTGTTTTCCCGGATGATATCAGCCACGACCTCTTTGCCGCTGCCGTTTTCACCCCGCAGCAGCACCATGGCGTCGGCGTGGGCCACCTTCAGCGCCTTGTTGATGCAGTCCAGCCAGATTTTACTCTCGCCGATCACGTGACCCTTATCCAGCAGCTTCTTGGCTTCGATCTGGCGATTGTACTCCTCCGCTACCTGACTGATCCTTCGCACCTCGTTGTGAAGCATGTTCAGCTGGGTGATATCCGTGAAGATGGAAAACGCGCCCTGGATCCGGCCGTCTTCACTCTGGCCGCTCTCAGACAGCAGCGGGAACATAGACGCGGACACATAGGTCCCTACGCTCTGGATCAGCTGTTTATCTATATGACGAGGCCGGCCAGTCTTTAAGACCTGCAGCAGCGCCGCGTCGGGCTCGATGATACTCATATAGCGTCCCAGGATCTTAGCCGTCTCCACGCCCAGAATCCTGGCATAAGCGGGATTGACGTAGAAGATCCTGCTGTCCCTGTCGATGGCTACAATGCCTACGTCCAGCGCGTCCAGGATCTGAAGGAAGCTGACCTCCTGCTGCTTTTCCATGAGATAGCAAAGCCTCTCTGTCTTGACTGCTCCGACGACCTTGCCAGTCTCATCTGCGACGCGTACGTATTCGCTGACCACGGTCATAAGCTGTCCCGCGTCAATATTATGCAGATGCAGGCTGCCTGGAAGCGTCAGCGACGACGGCTGAGATGCCATATTGGGATTCATCAGATCATGTAATGTCAGCATAAGTTATGTTCTCCTGTCTTTGCGATTTTCCTTATCCTTTTCTGTAAAAAACACTTTCGTTTCACACTGAATATCTCCGCGTCGGATCGTTACATATTTCAATCCGCTGGTATTTACCATCATGTGTACCATTCCTTTGTATAGTATTTCATAAAATCTCCTATCACCAGTCGTGTTCTTGGAAAACCTCACAGCCTGTTCATTGTTTATAGTATACGATACCGCGCAAAAAATAACAACCGCAAATAGCAGTCTCCCGGCAGTGAAAAGAAGAAAACTGAATCCAATTAAAATGTGCCGCCAGGATCATACCTGACGGCGTTAATTACTTCAAGGCACGGATGGTTTACCGTTTACAGAGAAACAGCCGCCCCAGCGGAATACTCCGTCAGGGCGGCTGCCTTCGTTCATATAATCTGCGTTACCGCATTTTTACCAGATCTATTGATCTTCTTCTCTTCTTTTCCAAGTAGCTGCAACTATACCGAACATTGCCAGTAAGAGTGTGCTGATCCACTGGAACAGATTGTTTGTATCTCCTGTCTTCGGGAGATCAGCGTTGTCAGCATCGATATTCTTGTCTGGGATTCCGTCTCCATCTGTGTCAATGTTAACTTCTGGAATTCCATCTCCATTGGTATCGATGTTGATATCTGCTTTGCCGTCTCCATCTGTATCGATGTTGATGTCTGCTTTGCCGTCTCCGTCGACGTCAATGTTGATATCAGGAATCTTGTCTCCGTCTACATCAACATTGATATCCGGTTTTCCAGGCTTTTCAGGCTTACCAGGTTTATCCGGGTTGTCAGGATTATCTGGATCGTCTGGGTTATCCGGGTTGTCTGGATCATCCGGGTTATCCGGGTTATCCGGGTTATCCGGATCATCCGGGTTGGTTGGATTGTCTGGATCGTCCGGGTTGGTTGGAGGGTTATCTCCGCCCGGCGTGTTTCCACCTGGTGTATTTCCGCCTGGTGGGTTGCCGCCGGAACCTGAGTTTTTCTCTCCAAGCCAAACGATAACTGTATACTTACCATCTGCTGCCAAAGGTATTTCAATCTGCTTCGTTGAACCATCCACTACTGCCTTGATTACACTAAGGCCTGCTGTAATTGTCATTTTATCCAGTAGCTGCGGGTCATTCAGTGCCAAACCATTAACCGTTATAGATTTCACTTCATAGTGTTCCGGATCTGTCACAGTCCAAGTAACATCTCCTTTAGCTCCCTGAAGAATGGTACCAGCAGATCCGGAGATCGTACCTGCTCCTCCATACAGCTCAGTATCAATCGTATAGTTGGTTTCTTTTAGGGTCGGTTCAAGTGGTTTATTAGTGCCTCCCTGTTTTTTCAGGGTTACTACCAGGTTCTGATCCTGCTGCAAATTTTGAAAATCCCAAGAATATTTCGCACTTACTGCAGTTCCATTCACCGTAACGCCGACCAGGTCATATCCTTCCGGAATCAATCCCCAACGTACAGTCGGAGAATCACCCTTCTTATAGAAACCATCTACCCCGCTGACTTTCTCCCCAGCGCTCATGCCAGTGAAGAACGGTTCACTTCCTTCATAGCCTACTACTGTTGCGAATACTCGCACTAAATCATCTTTTGACGGAGCCGGCGTTACAGAACCTTTAATTCCATCTTCAGGATCTTTCGTGAAATAAACTTCCACATTATGATCTTCCAGTGCACCTGTAACACTCATAGTAAACGTCTCTGAATTTCTATTCGAATTTATATTCAGATCCTTATGATTGTTCATAACCGTGGTAATGTTATCTCCCTTTACAGAGCCCTTATAAATGGTCTGTGTTATGGTTGAGGTATCGCTTCCATCATTTTCTGCCATTACCATAAGATCGTTTTCAGCATCTGTGGAATCAGCCGCCTCATCCGGTGCGGAGGATTCATCTGTTGCCGGAATTTCATTTGTTTTTGTTACCAGTTCTTCTACTGTTGGCGGCATTTCAACTTTTACATCCTCTGTTACAGTATCATAAATCACTTCTTCGTCTACGACAATCTTTACAATACTGCTTCCTTCTTTTGCTTTAGCTTCAATGCCCGTATAATACTGTCCTTTGAACAGTTGTCTAGAAGCAGATATGCTTCCTTCACCATACTTATGCAGTCCTATATCATACAATACAGGTGCTACCTCTACTACGACTCTGGCGTCTTCGGTCAGGTTTTCTAAAGTCAAATCTCCCGTCAAAGCCTGAACCGACTTTCTTTCTCCGTCAACAGTTACGCTGACAATCTCGTAGTAGGAATAATCCGTATCATCTGGATTAGCAGTATTGTTTCCGCCTGCTGTCCAGTCTACCTGATAGTCATCGCCTTTCTTCAGAACTGCGCCTCCGGTAATGGTTCCAGGTCCGCCTACGACCTGTGTCGTAACTTTGATGTATTCATCGGCATCCTCTTTGAAGTCTATCGGATCCTTGTCCTTTTCCTTAAAGTAAACGTCGATCACTACGTTTCCATTTACCGGTACCTGATAGATTCCCGGCTTCTCTTTGGCAGCGTCCTTTGCACCTTCGTACTTTTCCCCGTCGATAAAGATCTCATGCAAATCATAGTTATCGTCAGAGTACCACTTCAAATTATAATTTTCACCTTTTACAATCTTGGTTGTACTTTCACTTACATAGCAATCTCCGTTTCCGCCATAACGGTTAACAGTTACTGTATAGTATCCATCAGTCGTTTCTCCACCTAGTGTCGGTGGCGGTTCCGGCTTGCCTTCTTCTTCGTTTTCTATCTTTTCTACATTTACTACCAACGTGTGATCTGCCTGAATTCCTTTCAGTTTCAGTTTGTTAGAGTCTGTCTTAAACTCAACACCGTCCAGAAGAATACCCTCAGGAGAATCCTTCAGCTTATAACCGTTTCCTATGTTCCACTCCAGAGTTACTTCTCCGCCCTTCTGTACATTCTCACTTGGGCTGATGGTGCAGCTTCCGTCCGAACATCCATTGAGAACAGTTTTGATCTTATATACGCCTTTTACCGGCGCGCCTGCTCCCTGCGCAAAGGTTACCCATACATTGTGATCCTTGTAGATGCCCGATTCCAAAGTATACTTGCCTTCATACAGCAGGTCATCTCTTACATTTCCGTCAACTACGACTTTAGATACATAGTAGCCCGGCTTAGCGCTCCAGGTTACGGTCGGTGTGCTACCTTCCTCTTGATCCAATGCTGATGTTACCGTGCCCATGGTTTCATCGCTGCCTTTATCGATATTACCGAATACGTTGTAGTATCCCTTGTAATACAGCTTCAGTGACAGGGCCGGATTATCAGTAACAACGCCTTCAAGTACGTTGTTTTCATTATCAACATCATACTGGTAAATTCTCCCATTTACCTTAATCTGATAATCTGACTCGCTGCCTTCCGGATCAATGATATTCGGATCCAACTTTACTACAGTCTCTGTAGGTGCTGAATAGGTCTTTGTCTTTTCGCTTACCTTCGTGTAGCTAAACTTACCTTGATCATCTTTCTCCCTAATATAGTATTCAACCGTATAATTTGTATCCTGATTTGGCGTCCACATTGCAACGAATTCATGAGCCTTTTTCTTCGTAATTGTTTCGCCGCCCTTATAGGCAATTGGCTTATCTACTACTCCATCATTGAATACGAGAATGCCATTCTTATCTTCATGTGTGATATCTGTCAATTCTTCACTATGATACCAGCCATCGAATGTATAACCTACTCTGCTAGGCTCTGAGAACGGGTTATAATTTGTTGCATTCGCCACATACGCCTGATCTGATATCTTGTTTCCGCCATTGCTGTCAAAGCTGACAATAAACTTATTTGTGTCAGTCTTCCATACAGCATAGACCGTTTTATCGGATGCAGGCATCGTTGGCACGGTAGTCGGCGTTCCTGCTATACCTGAAGCAAACTTGAAAATCTTTGATGTATCATTATTCTTGCTTTCTGACCAGCCCTGGAAAACATATCCCGGTTTGGTCGGTACTCCACGATCCTTAATAGGTATTGTCTGTACTCCATCATCCTGACTTATATCAGCTGCAGTAAGATCCTGTTTATAAGGAACATTTTCGATAGCGCGGACATTTCCAAGAGATCCGCCATTCGCATCTAATGTCAATTTGTATTTAGATACTTCCCACTGAGCTATCAGATAGTAGTAATCATTTTCTATCAGATTATTACCGCCATTATTAGATGCTGTCGCTTGTTGCTCTTTTATTTCTTCAACATTGACAGGATTATTAATGTAATCTGAATTCTCAGCATTTGACTTAATGTGAGAGTTCAATAACTTCCATCCTTTGAAGGTGTATCCTTCTCTTTTAGGAATAACATTATGGTCTCCAATCTTTGTCAAAATCGATGAACCAGTAGTAACTTTGTATGATGAACTATCCTTACCATCAATTTTTCCGCCGTTTGCCATATATACCATGGCTGCCTGATCCTTTGAATAATCAGGGCGAATGATGATCTCGTGGTTTTCATCCGGATCCGGTGTTGTACCCGGAGTAACCGGCTGACCGCCAGGAGTTTCCCATCCGCTGTGATATTCTTCTTTATCATCGCTTGGAGGGACAACATCATCATCTGGTAACACTATAATAGGCTTGTCATCAATAACATAATAGTCATCAATCGGATTACCATCCTTGTCCTCTACACGAACATGTGTTGGCTGGAACATTTCCCGATTACCAATATTTCCGCACTCATCCTTTACCCATACGACGATTGGCTCTGTTGAGTTAATGTCAACATCGAATTCGTATGAATGTACCGGTGCATCGAGTACCGTCCATTTAGCATCCGCCGCTGCTGCATCAGGGTCATTGGTAACCCAATATGCGGCAACTCCGGATCCTCTTCCATCCTTAATAAAGGTGATACCATCCTCATCGATACCCTCACCAGTATCTGTAAGTGTGATCGTTGCCTTATTCTGAGTCTCGTTTCTGCCTTCGATATAAGGTACTTCATCATCCAAATATGCAGTAAGGTATGTCTGGAATGTCTTGGATTCATTTCCTTTATCATCTCGAACAGTTAATTCGAACACATAAGTTCCGGATGTGCTATCCTTGGTGAATCTATAATCCGGAATCGCATCAGGTCCGGCCAACCAGTCTGTATTCACTACTTTTTTTCCGTTCGGATCATAAACAGCGTATTTATATCCTGTAAGCTTGCCGTCCTTTCCGGAAGCTGTTCCTATCTTGGACTTGTCATGAATATTTACCTTAACTTCTTCATTTTGCAATTGCAGATGCTTCAAGTGTATAGTCATCAGCTGCTGATCACCGTCGACATTCTTTACATAGAAGCTTGCCAGAGGAAGTTCACTGGAAATTTCAGCTTTTTTAAAGTGATTCTCCTCAAAGTAATTCTTTGCAATGAATTCCGCCATCTGCCCTACATAATCATCAGAGGTTGCAATGCACCCGTTGGATGCGCCTAAACCCTGATGTATGATATTTCCATCTTCATCCTTTGCCAAAATTGGATTGCCAAGCTCGTCCAGCTTCAGACTTCCATCCGCATTCTTTTCATAAGCCGAATCGGTTACAATCTTACCATCCTGTGCGTTCGACACGTAGAAAATCTCGCTGTTGTTCATTCTGTTAATGCCATCGAGATAATCTTCCGAGCCGTCTGCAGGTATTCCAGGATTATTGCTTGCACCTGCAAGGTTTACGAAGTACTTATATTCCGCTCCCTGATAGTACTGAACATACTTCAGAGCATCAAAGGCAGATGCCTCGTAAGTCATTTCAAGGTCACTATAGATAATTGACGAAAAACCAGTGCAGCCATGAGATGTATATCCTACCCAAGGACCCAGACCATTTAATGTTTCTGAGGCAAACTGCGGAATCTTAAAATCACGTAGTACATCCTGTACTTCACCGAGATTTTCTGAAGCATCATAAGCCTGCTGCTGAACCGTCAGACTGTCTTTCTTAAGTTCTACTGTAAGGCGAACCTTTTTCTGAGCTCCAAGAGAAAATGATGCACTACTACCTGTCATAGCGCCAAACTGCGTAAATGCTGGCGTTTCATTATTTCCATCACTCTGAATAGGGTTAGCGCCATTAATCTGTTTTATAGAGACAGCACCCATTGCGTTATTGCAAGCCTGGCCTGCATCGAAATACAGCAAATATCCGCTTACTTTGCCGTTTATTATTCCGGCATTCATCAGAAATCCGAAGCCGGTCAAAGTATGAGGATTGATAATGCTCGCATCAATATTGAAACTAAAGGTACGTGTACTTGAGCTTGATGCAGGATAAATCATAAAATCTGAATACGCTTTGGTTCCATATCCCGCAAAAGCCATGTTGGATGCACCTTTAACGTTCTTATAGATATATATATGGCGATCCAAATTATTTACAGCAGATATCTTAAACTTATCTTTCGAAGTATCAACGACATTTGCAATATTGTTATATCCTCCGCCCATATTACCATCTACTGTGATGCGCTTAGGCTGCAAAGTACGCTGATCCGCAGGAACTGCTGTAGTATATGTCGAATCATCACGATAATGGTCATATACATACCATCCGTTCATACTTGTAGTATCAATGGATACCGCCGTACTTGTGATACGGAACAGAGACGGGTCTAGTCCCTGATCCTTAAGCTTCTGTGTCAGCTCCTGTTTGTAATCCAGGAAGGTTCCCGGATAGTCACTCGGCACATTTACTGCTATATCTATTTTCGGCGTTGGATTTGCTCCAACATCAACGGCCGCATCTACGATCATCGGATCATCGAATCCTACCGTATAGGTCAGCACCATGGCCAAACACAGCAGCAGACTTATGCCTTTTTTTACTACATTGTTTGTCTTCATTTGCGCTCCTTCCTTAAGTGTATTCAAAGAGTGTAGAAAGTTTTACTTGCTCCATAGTATATATTACAAGCAAATCACATCCCTCCTTCTCCAGATACCGCAAAATTCCAAAATGCCAGCGCCGTTTCAGCTGCGAAGCACGATCAGTATACAAAAAAGCTTTGTATACATACAAAGCCATAGTTAGTCGCTGATCCAATTTTAAAGCAGCCTAAACTGAAGTAAAATGCAACTGGCTGTCTTGCAGCTGGTGCAAGACCCTATAGCTTTGCGTCGCCGCCTCGCGGCGGGTTTGCCTTTAAATTTCAAAAGCATTATACCCCCCTCCCGTATATATATGTCAATACCCAAATTTCAAAAAAATGCTAATTTGCTCGAAATTTGTCGAAATATGAAACTTTATTCCCTTTCCTGGCATATAATACTGCTCCCACGCAAAAACAGCGCCCCCCTTCGGGAGCGCTGCCATCAAACACAATTCTATTCTATTTTATTCTATCCTATCCTATTTTCTTGCCTTCCGGTACGCGCGGGTACATCCGGCCGCTGCTGCCGCAGTGGCCAGCAGCAGAATATACATGCTGATCGGAGCTTCGTCTCCGGTCTTTGGAGCCGCGCCGTTATCTCCGGCAGCAGGATCCGGCTGTCCGCCGTTTCCGCCGGTGCCTTCAGAGGCGCTGCCGCCTTTGTCGTAAACATAGCGAAGCACCAGTCCGCTGGTAAAATCCTCTCCTAAGGTAAAGGATTTCAGCTCATTGCCTTTCCACTTATCATAGAGCGCGAAATTGTCATAGCTTCCCATATAGGAATAGGTCTTTCCTTTATAGGAAGTGTTCTTAAAATCAGCGGCCTTGATCACCGTTCCGCCGACAGCGGTCAGGTAATATTCTTCCAGATCCGCGTCGTACTCGCCCTCGTTGACCACGCCGACCAGCTTCAGCTTGCCGTCTGTACGCTCATAGTACCTGTGCTGGATCTGATATTCCATTATCTCCGGACAGTCGCAGGTCAGGTACGCCCCGGCGATGAGGATGCCGGTAAACTCGTCGCTGCAGAAGTAATCGATGACCTGGTCGATATTGACGATGAGATCCTTCATCATCTCTATATCTTCCTTAGTAACGCCCATCTCCGCAAGCTCGGCCCAGTCCTCGTCAGTCATATCGGACATGTCGAAGATGTCGTCCAGTGTCAGATCCGCTTCGGCCAGCAGTTTTTCGATCAGCTCAGAAAAGCTGTCAAACTCTACGCCCTCTTCTTTCAGCGCCTGCCGGATGATATCGATGGCCTGTCTGTAGATCTCACTGGTGATGACCAGAGCTCCGCCTTCAGTCACATAGTGGCCTTCCGGAAGGCCCAGTACCTCTATCTGAAAATGGGTCAGCAGCTTATCCACATCCTCCAGCGTATCACCGATCTCCTGCAGATCGATCTTTCCCTGGATCTCAGCCAGCTTCTTCATCATTTCATCGCTGAGCTTTTCTTCCGGCATGCCCAGCCACATGCAGAGGAACTCTTCGCTTTCAGATACCTTCTGAACCGGGACCCTGATATCAACGCCTGCTTCCGCAGAAGAGATCCGTACAGTCAGATCACCGACCTCAGGCAGCTTCTCACAGTCAGGGTTTTCCACCATGACCACTGCCATGGCGTTATTGCTGTCTTTGATCTGATCCATCACGCCTGCGAAAGCGGACGCCGTCGTCACAGACAGCACCATTGCCAGAGCCAGAAGGCCGGCAAATACACGTCTCATTTTCTTCATATCACATTTCTCCTATCTGGCGTGCCAGCTCCCCGGCGTCGTCGATCTGATTGATCCGTCCCCGCAGCGCCGCGCTGCCCGGCAGCCCTTTCAGATACCAGCCTATATGCTTGCGCATCTCCCGGACTCCTGCATACTCGCCCTTTAGCTGTATTATATCATGGAAATGCCGCAGCATCATCTGTTTTTTTTCGTTAATATCTGGAAGAGGCGGTTTTTCTTCGCCCTTCCATGCCGCCGTCAGTTCCCGGAAGATCCACGGGTTTCCGAGAGCCGCTCTGCCTACCATAACAAAGTCGCAGCCGGTCTTTTCCATCATGGCCATGGCGGAAGCTCCGTCCACCACGTCGCCGTTACCGATGACAGGGATATTGACCGCCTCCTTCACTGCCCGGATCTGTTCCCAGTCCGCGCGGCCGCTGTAATACTGCTCCCGTGTCCTGCCGTGAACGGCTATCGCCGCGGCGCCGCCTGCCTCGACGGCCTTTGCCGTCTCTACCGCGTTGATGGAAGACGCGTCAAAGCCGATCCGTATCTTGGCTGTTACAGGCTTTGATGTATACTTCACCATGGCGCGGATCAGATCATAGATCAGATCCGGATCCCGCAGAAGCGCCGATCCTTCGCCGTTTTTAACGATCTTCGGCACGGGACATCCCATATTGATATCCAGAATGGCGTTCTCACAATGCTCCAGCTCTCTGGCGGTAAAGGCCATGATCTCAGGTTCACTGCCGAATACCTGAAAGGCCACCGGCTTTTCTTCCTCATAGAGAAACAGCAGCTCCTTTGTCTTCTGCCCGCCGTAATACAGTCCCTTGCCGCTGACCATTTCCGAATATACCAAAGCCGCCCCCATCTCGCGGCATATCCTGCGAGTGGGAGCGTCTGTGATGCCTGCAAGGGGAGCCAGCAGGAAAGGATTTTCCAGACGGACATTTCCGATTTTCAGGTCTTTTTTATTCATTCTTTTTTTCCCTTTCCACAAGGTCTGGGCGCTTTCTTGTTTTTCTGGTAGATCAGTTCCAGACCCTCCAGAGTCAGCATCTTGTCCACATAATCGATGCAGTCCACGCCGCCGTCGATCAAAGTGGACAGCCCGCCGGTAGCCACTACAGTGACTGGCTTTCCGGACTGGGTGATGGCTTCCAGTTCCTTCTTCATCATCCGGACGATATAGTCTACCATGCCCATGTGGCCGTAGACCAGACCGGACTGCATGCTCTGGATGGTGTTCTTGCAGATGGTCAGCCCCGGTTCCTCCAGTTCTACCTTCGGCAGCTTGGAGGTCTTCTCAAAAAGAGCCTCTGAGGATATCTTCAATCCCGGCGCGATAGAGCCGCCCAGGTATTCCGCCTTTTCCGTCACAGCGCAGAAAGTGGTCGCCGTGCCGAAATCGATGATGATCAGCGGGCCGCCGTACTTGTGATACGCCGCCACCGCATTGACGATCCTGTCGGCGCCCACCTGTTTCGGGTTGTCATACTTGACGATAAGGCCGGTCTTGACGCCGGACTCCACCGTAATAGCCCGCTTGTGAAAATATTTCTGCGACAGGTGCTGCAGGGTAAAGAGTACCGACGGCACTACCGTAGATATGATGACATCCTCCACATCGGAGGTTTTCAGGCCCTCATACTGAAAGAGCTGGTTAACGATCATGCCGTACTCGTCGGCACTTTTGTTGGTATCAGTCTTGATTCTCCAGTTGGTGATCAGCTTGCCGTCTTTGAAAAGTCCCAGTACGATATTGCTGTTGCCAACGTCAAAAGCTAAAAGCATTGTCTTGTCTCCAAATCTAATCTCATTCTATTTTACTACCCGGTCCAGCCTCTTCAGCGCCAGGGCCATGGTCAGGCCCGGAATGACCCGGTTTCCGGTGATCTCCGCGCCCAGCACCTCGTTGATCCTCTTCAGACGGTACTGGACCGTGTTGGTATGGATCCCCATGAACTCGCTGGTCTTGCCGCTGTTCATGCCCGCATCCAGCACAAAGGTCTCCAGCGTCTCCAGCAGCTGCTTGGCCTTGTTCTCACCCATTTCCCTGCGGAACGGCTCCAGCAGATCCATGTAATTCTTCTTCAGATAGCCGCCCTGTACCTGCAGGTTGATGCAGTTGGATACCAGCGCCAGCTCATATTTCGTGAACACCCTCTTGTACGGGAACACGTTCTCCACAAAAGTCCACGTCTCGCTGATCAGCCGGAAGGCGTCTCCCGCGCCCTCTATGCCGTCTACTCCGGTGGCGTGGAAAATGCGTACTGTCTTGCTTCCCTCTTTCAGCTTGTCGAAGAGGAGCAGACAGCTGGTCTTCTGAGAGACCTCTTCGTCCTCCCTCTTTTCTCCGTTTTTCAGGATCATGCCGTAGGTCTCTTCACCTTCCGTGATCCGGAGCACTTCGATGTTCTCCTTCTTCTCAAAGTCGCTGATCACCGCGTTCCCCTGATTGGTCTCTATACCCTTGGCGTAAAACACGCTGAGGATGTTGTCAGCTTTGATGTTCATCTCGTCCTTCAGGGAGTATGCCAGCGACTTGTTGCCGCGGATCAGAGCTTTGATCAGCTCTGCGCGCACGTCCCGCTCCGGCGTATACTTCCACATGCCCATGGCAAGCTCGATGATTTCTGCCAGCTTGGTGATCTCCCCGGCAGAGTAATTGTCTTCATTGTCCACGATGAACAGGAAATACTTTTCCTTATTGATCGTGATCGGCCCCCAGTAGGTCAGAACGCCGTTTACATCGATAAAGGTATAGATGCCGGCCTTCTCCACATCCCGCTCCTTGCCCAGACGGATGGCGTCGGCAATGGTGGTCCGCTGCCGCGTCTCGATGGACAGGATCGGGTTGAAATCCTTTGACAGGAGCACCACCTGAAAATCGTTGCTTACCGCGGCCTCCCGAAGGGCTGAATGGAACGTCTTGTACTTCTCGAAATTGAGAAGATGATAGATCGTATTGTTGATCAGGCTGTTCTTAAAATTATCGCCATACAGCAGCTTATCCATGATCTGCTCGATGGCGTCAGAATACTCAGCCTTGTTGTTCTTCGGAATGACAATGAGGGGCAGTCCTACCTGCTCCGCCGTTTCAATGACCTCGCCGTCGGCTCCGGTCAGGCCCTTTTCCACGTGAAATATCACCAGAGCGCTGACACCGGCTTTCGCCAGACCCTTGACTACTTCGCACTGCAGTTTTTCGCAGCCCGTCATTCCATAAAAGGAGGTGAGCACGATCTGCTCTCTCACTCCGTTATTTTTCAGGGCAGTTTCCACGCTGGACGCGTCCATAACCGAAACGGAACGGACGCGGTTGCCAACATTTCTCTTTCCTGCCGCCAGAATGCTGGGGCTGAACGCTTCTAGACCCAAACAGTCATTTACCGTTACTTTCATATATTACCTCTGTTCTTCCTTATCCCCGCTGTGATCTTCGCTGTCTGCAGGCTCACCCGCGTCATCAGCGTCTCCATCCGGTTCAGATTGTTCACCAATAGCTTCTTTTCCCTCTCCGCTTCTGGTGTCCTCTTCGGAATCATCTCCCATATAATCGGTATCGTATCTGGCAAGTTCTTCCGCAAGCTTTGCCTCTTCCTCCTTGCGGATCCTCTCGTACTCTGCGGCCTCTTCTTCGTTGATCCTCCGGATCTCCGCATCTTTCTCGCGAACCTGCTCAGCCAGTCCTTCCGCGTCGATCTCACCGGTATACAGAGCCTCAAACTGATCGCCGTCCAGCGTCTCTACTTCCAGCAGGGCCTGAGCCACACGCTCCAGCTTATCCATGTTCTCCTTCAGGATCCGTACAGTCTCCGCGTAGGCTTCCTCGATGATCGATCTGACCTCGTGATCGATCTCGGAAGCAACGCCTTCTGAGTAATTCTTTCTGGTGGAGAAATCCTTGCCTAAAAATACCTCATCGGAATCACTGTAGTTGACAGGCCCGATCCGGTCACTGAAGCCGTACTTGGTCACCATGCCCCGGGCGATCTCTGTAGCCCGCATGATATCATTGCTGGCGCCTGTACTGATATCGTCAAGGGTCAGCTCTTCCGCCACACGTCCGCCCAGCAGATGTTTGATAGCGTTAAGCATGCCCTTCTTCGTCTCATATGCTTTGTCCTTCTCCGGCAGAGCCATGGTGAATCCGCCCGCGCTGCCTCTTGGAATGATGGTGATCTGGTGCACCGGATCAGAATTCGGCAGTGTCCGCATGACTACGGCGTGGCCGGCCTCGTGATAAGCCGTCAGCTTCCGCTCTTCGGCGCTGATGACTCTGCTCTTCTTAGCAGGACCTGCCATAACCTTGGTAGCCGCTTCCTCGATCTCCGCCATTCTGATCTTTCGGCCGTTTCTCCTTGCCGTGATCAGAGCCGCCTCATTGAGAAGGTTCTCAAGATCAGCAGGGGTAAAGCCCGGCGTCCGTCTTGCCAGGATCTTCGGGGAGACCTCTTCGGACAGCGGTTTGTTCTTGGAGTGGACCTTGATGATCTCTTCTCTGCCCTTGATATCCGGTACGCCGATGACGATCTGTCTGTCAAAACGTCCCGGTCTGAGCAGAGCAGGATCCAGAACATCCGGCCTGTTGGTAGCAGCCAGAATGATGATGCCGGAATTTTCTCCGAAACCGTCCATCTCTACCAGCAGCTGGTTCAAAGTCTGTTCTCTCTCGTCATTGCCGCCGCCCAGGCCTGCGCCTCTCTTACGGCCTACCGCATCGATCTCATCGATGAAAACGATGCATGGCGCGTTTTTCTTCGCCTGTTCAAACAGATCTCTGACACGGGACGCGCCGACGCCGACGAACATCTCCACAAAGTCAGAACCGCTGATGGTAAAGAACGGCACGCCGGCCTCTCCGGCCGTGGCCTTGGACACGTAGGTCTTTCCTGTGCCCGGAGGGCCTACCAGCAGGATGCCCTTCGGGATCCTCGCGCCCACCTCGTTGTATTTTCTCGGATCCCGCAGGAAGTCCACGACTTCTGCCAGTTCCTCTTTTTCTTCATCCAGTCCGGCCACATCGTCAAAGGTGATCTTTCTGCCTTCCCCTTTGTACATCCGCGCCTTGCTCTTCCCGAAGGAAAACGCCTTGCCGTTGCCTCCCTGATTCATCATCAGATAGAACAGGAAGCCCAGCGCCACCACCATGATCAGTGTAGGCAGCAGGCTGAGGATCGTAGAGACGGAGCTTGGCGGCGGCGTTTCCACCGTCAGCTTCTTATCCTGCATCTGCGGGAAAATATACGTCTCCTCCAGATAGCTGATCTCGACCACAGAGGACGCATAGGCGTAAACATACTTGTCTTTGCCGATCTTTCCTGTCAGCTTATTGCCGTCGACGTTGATCTCGCTGATCTTCTCCTGCTCCAGGTAATTGGCAAAGGTAGAATACTTGACCTGCTTGTATTCCCCGTCACCTCCCTTATAGAAAAAGGCTGCCGCAAGTACCAGAGCAAAGATGATTAAGTAAATGCTCACATTCTTCGCAAATTTTTTCAATTTTTATCTTTCCTCCCATATATATTCTATAGTCTCTAGGAATTTGTTCTCTCTTAACAAAACAGTCTATCTATTTTATCACATACCACAATTTTTTTCAATATATATAACCTTTTTTGTATCTGGCCCCACAGAATATTTTGCGCTGTACCGGCTCCATCCGCCTGCGGGCGGTATCCACAGAACTTCATGGCCGATGGCGGCCAGAAGGATGTGGTCTCTGTCGCCTCTTGGTATCTTCGCGTCCACAAACAGGTCCTGCACCTTCTTCCTCTTCCCCCCGCTGATAGCGAGAAAGTCCCCCGGCAGCCTGTTTCTGAGGCGGATCTTTTCTGCCGCGTCCGCGCCGTATACTGCCTCCAGAGCGTCCAGATCAAAGGCAGCCTGATTTTTTTCGCCTTTCCGCGCTGTTCGCCATGTCTGCGCCGTCACGACGCTGATCCTGAATTCCTCAGGGCTTACAGTCCCGGACAGATATTCCTTTGAGGCGATCCGCACGTCGCCGTAAACCCGGTCAAAACGGTATCCGCCCGGCAGATCACAGCCCGCGGACGGTCCGGCGTGAAAGACCATAGCCTCACAGCTCTCATAGTGGGCATAGCTGACGTCTTCCGCCAGTCCCGCTTCCTGAAACGCCATGGAAAGCACCCTCTGGCGCAGGGCGGGATGCAGGCTTCTGAGTCCGTCTCCTTCCAGCGTCACCATGCCGCTTTCCTTTCTGCGGCAGAGCTTTTCGTAAGCCGCCGCGGCCTGCTCCCACAGACACTGGCTGTCGCAGGCGGCGATTCGTCCCATCCTGTTCAGTGTATCCTTTATGTTGCTGTTGTATTCCTGCTGCAATAGAGGGATCAGCTGCAGCCGCAGCCGGTTTCTGGCATACAGCGGCTCTTCATTGGTTTTATCTATGCAGGGAGTCAGCTCCTGCTCTCTGCAGTAATCCAGAATTTCTTCCTTATATATATCCAGAAGCGGACGGACGATTCTGTTGCCGTCCTCATCACGCCTGCAGTAACTGATACCGGCAAGACCGTCCGTACCCGCGCCCCGCAGGATCCGAAACAAAATAGTCTCCGCCTGATCGTCGGCGTTCTGCGCCACGGCAATACGGATATCCCCGGGACGGATGCCTTCTGCGCGAAGAGCGGCGGCTGTCAGCGCGAAAGCCTCATAGCGGGCCTTGCGTCCGGCCTCCTCGCTGGTCAGATGTTCTCTGGCAGCGATGGCATTGCAGTCGTAGGTATAGACCCGGGCGGGACAGCCCGCGCGCCGGCAGAATTCTTCCACAAAAGCCTGATCCTCTTCAGCAGCGCCGGGCCGCAGCTTGTGATTGATATGGACCGGATGGATGGTCAGATCCCACTGCCCGGCAAGCCGCAGGAGCACATGAAAAAGGCACAGCGAATCAGGGCCTCCTGAAAGGCCCAGAACGATATGCTGATGCTTTTCGATCAGCTGATGTCTGCTGATCGTCTTCAGTATCTTTTCAAATGTGGTCATAGTCTGTCTCTTCTTCTATTTCTTGCGGATCAGGATCTGCTTGTTGTTAGGGCCGGCCCGATGCACCCGGATCTCAAACAGGTTCAGCGACCGGATAAACGGCGTCAGCTTGGTATAGCCGAAATTACGCACGTCAAAGTCAGGATACCGTTTGGATAAAATGGTGCCCAGCGTACCTGTGGTCATCCAGCCGTCCTCGTCGGAGTTCTCCTCTACCATATCCACGATGGCAGATTTCAGAGCTTCCAGATTATCCTGCACGCTGGCCTTCTTGCTCTCCTTCACTTCTTCATCGGCTTTTGCCATTTCCTTCTTTTCCGAATAGATCAGATCTAAATATTTGAACCTGTTGCAGGCGGCGATGAAAGCCCGCGGGGTCTTCTGCTCGCCCATGCCGATGACGTCCATGCCGGATTCCCGCAGCCGGGCCGCCAGTCTGGTGAAATCGCTGTCGCTGGTCACCAGGCAGAATCCATCCACGTTCTCTGAATAAAGAATGTCCATAGCGTCTATGATCATAGCCGCATCGGTTGAGTTCTTCCCGGTGGTATAGCCATACTGCTGCACCGGGATGATGGAATTCTCCAGCAGGTTCTTTTTCCATCCTTCAAGACTGGGGTTGGTCCAGTCTCCGTAGATCCGCCGGTATGTGGCGGTTCCGTAGTTGGACACCTCGTCCATGATGGTCTTGATATATTTTCCCGCGATGTTATCGGCGTCGATGAGCACCGCGTATCGCATGTCTGTATTTTTTTCGTCTGTCATAAATTTATTTGGATTTCCTCCTTCTTTTTCGCTCTGACATTCCTACCTGAGGAACACGCGCAGCCACCGCAGACTCTTTCCGTACGGCGGGTACCGCAGGGGCAGGTCGACGCGGATGCTTTTTCTCAGCACGCTCTTCTGATGGGTGAAGGTCTGAAAGCTGTACTTTCCGTGATAGCTGCCCATACCGCTTTCACCCACGCCGCCGAAAGGCAGCCGGGTCGACGCCAGATGCATGATGGTATCGTTGACGCAGCCGCCCCCATAGGAAAGGCTGCCTGTAATAAACTTTATATTTTTTTCGGAGCTGCTGAACAGATACAGAGCCAGCGGCCTCGGACGCTTTTCTATCTGCGCCTTTACCTCCCGCAGATCGTCATAAGCGATGACCGGCAGGATCGGTCCGAAGATCTCATCCTCCATAGCCGCGCTGTCCCAGCGGGCGTCTTCCAGGATCACAGGCCCTATTTTCAGCCTGCTCCTGTCTGATGACCACGGCGATGCCGGCGGCTCTTTTTCCAGAATGGCCTGCAGCCGGTCAAAGTGCTTCTCATTGATGATCTTGCCGTAATCCCTGCTTTCCACAGGTTCTCTGCCGTAAAGGGCCTCGATATTGCGCTTTACAGCCTGGATCAGCTTATCTTTCACAGACCTGTGCACCACTGCGTAATCCGGCGCCACGCAGGTCTGCCCGCAGTTGAGGAATTTGCCCCAGACGATCCGCCGCGCCGCCACGGCGATATCTGCCGTTTCGTCTACGATGCACGGGCTCTTGCCGCCCAGCTCCAGAGTTACCGGCGTCAGATGCTTTGCCGCTGCCGCCATGACCTGTCTGCCTACCGCCTTGCCTCCGGTAAAGAAGATATAGTCAAAGTGCTGCGACAGCAGATCCTGATTGGCCTGTCTCCCTCCTACGACCGTATACACAAAGGCCTCGCTGAAAGCCTCCGACAGAATCTCTTTGATCACCTCGGAAACGTGAGGCGCGTAGGCCGACGGCTTGACTACGGCACAGTTCCCGGCAGCCAGCGCCCCGGCCAGCGGTGTCAGTGCCAGCTGCAGCGGATAGTTCCACGGCGCCATGATCAGAACGCTTCCGTAAGGCTCCTGATAGATCCTGCTCCGCGACGGGAAATTGGCGATGCCGGAACCTGCATGCTTCGGCCTTGCCAGCTGCGCAAGGTGCCGCAGCATATAGCGGATCTCTTCGTAGACGATGCCCAGCTCCGTGGCGTAAGCCTCATAGCGGCTCTTTCCCAGATCCAGATGCAGCGCGTCAAAGATATCGTCCTCATGGGCTTTGAGGGTATCCCTGAGGCGGATAAGGGCCTCTCTCCTGTGGGACAGCTCGCGGGTCGCGCCGCTTTCGAAGCAGATCCTCTGCCGCTTCAAAACATCCTCGATGACGGGCTCCTTTGCCGCCGGAGACACTTCTGACGCAGTCTCATGCACAGCTTCAGACGCGGTTTCTGTACCCGGGACTTCTGCCTCCGCGCCGTCCACTTCCAGATAGCTGCCGCAGCATGCCTCCATCTGCTGGCAGTGGTCAAAGGCGTCTTCCAGGGAGCTGCCGCAGGCGATCATGCCGTGGCCGCTCATAATGCAGCCCCAGCCCTGTCCCAGCGCGCTGACCGTATTGTCTCTCAGAGCGCCGGTACCCGGCAGTGCGTACTTTGCCAGCGGGATCCGGCTTCCAAAGATCTCCTGCATCTCCGGATCTTTCACCGGCACAGGCCGCCTGGCTGCTGCAAATACGCTGCAGAGCCTGGAATGGGTGTGGATCACGGCGCCGACCTCCGGCCGTGTCTCATAGATCGCGGCGTGAAGGCTCTTCTCCGAAGTCGGCGGGAGATCGCCAACGTACTCCAAAGTGTCGATGCAGACTTTTACCATGTCCGCTGCTGTCAGACGCGTATAATCCAGTCCAGACGGCGTCACCAGCATGTATTTCTCATCCAGCCGCAGGGACAGATTCCCCCAGGTCCCCTGCACCAGGCCGGTCTCCACCAGTTTCTTTCCGTATGTCACCAGCTGTTCTCTGAGTAAGTTTTCTCTCTTTTCGGCTTCATGACTCATGATTTCCATCTTCGTCCTCTTCCTTTCCCTCCCGGGCTTTTATCTCCTGCTCCGCCTTGGAGTATTTCTTTTTATATGTTCTCCGCATCCGATGCGCCTCTGTCCGCGGCAGAAGGCGCACCCCGCCCAGCTGCTCTGCCCGGAGCGTTACCTCCGCCGACTTTTCTGCCACTTCCAGCGCCACTACAGCCTCATACAGATTTCGTCCTGTAGCTAAGACCATTTCGCCGAGAAAGCATGCCGACGCGTTTCTCAAAGTCCTGCGGATCGAGGCTGCGTCGGGCGCTGCCTGCCGCACCTGCCAGCCGACGATCTGCGCCATATCATCCAGAGACGCTGTCAGCGGCGTCCCGCGGCGGGCGATCCGGCCGCAAAACGGCGTCACAGCCAGAACGGCAGCCTGCAGCTCCGAGTTCTCCGGCTCGCTGACAAACAGCTCAGCGACAGCCCGGAGATACCGATCCTCTCTTCCGGCTTCCTCTTCGGTTTCTGTCTGTTTTTCGGTTTCAAGCAGTTCCTCTGCTTTGATAATATCTTCCTGACTTAGACTTTCAAAGTTTGAATCACCTTTTGTCACCCAGTTACACTGACCTGATTTGACAAATATGGTCATGGTTTTCCTGTGCTCCATGGCCGCCAGCTGCCCGGCATATTTACGAATCATCTCATATGTAGTATTGCCCATTTTTTTCTGACCTGAACCTTTCTTCATTGTCTTCTTTATTATACAGCAGACTTTCACAGATATCCACAGAAAATCCTGAACTGCCGCCTGCAGTCATAGGAGCCTCATTTTCTGGCTGCGCGCCGGTTGGTGTTGATACTGCCTCTGAAGACAAAAAAACGGTCATAGAGGAATTCTGTAGTCAAATTTACCGCCATCGTGCCGAACAAAACCAGATATTCATTCCATCCTCTGCCGGTCAGGGCGCTGCCCCACCACACAGACAAAGGCGTAAACACGCAATAGAAGCCAAAGACTTTTGCCATGGCAGCCGGAACATTGTTGGCAGACTTGAAGGTGAACTCTCTGTTCATGGTGAAATTCCACAGAACAGAAAGGATCAGCGCAATCAGATAGCACGGCCAGTATGGCCAGCTGAGCAGCTCGTTGAGCGCTGTAAAGGATAAAGTCTGAACGATACCTGCTGAAGCAGAAAACAAAATAAACTTTAAAATCTGCATCCCGTTTTCCCTCTTGGTCAATTTGTCGTTTCTGGACATAATACTCCCCCTGAATGATTAAATAAAAAAATGTACTATAGTTCATTTCTGCACCATAGTACAATTATCGCAGAATCCTGCCATTTGTCAATAGCGGGCTAACTTTGCTTCGCGAAACAGACCGGCCTGACCCGCGGCTCATATCTGATCTCCAGACCGCATATCCGGCCTTTCTCATCCTCGCGTCCGTTTACCGGAACCGTCATAGTCAGTATATCCTCTTTCACTCCCTCTATCCAGAAGGAATCCTTTCCCCAGTGATGCATCGGCAGCGTCTGATCCCGGTAGTGAAGCCACAGCTGTCCTTCCCTCTGGGTTACAGTCACAGTTCCGTATCCCGGGTCAAAGTACGTCCCGGCGTACTCCTCCTGCGGATGCGCCGGTTCTCTGCCTTTGTCACTGTCTTCTAAAAAGCCGTCTCTCAGATCCTCTTCACAATCCGTATAGCGTTCCAGCGGCGCGTAAAGTTCCTGACCGCGGAACCTTTTCTCCCAGTGGGCGTCAGGATACCCCAGAACACGATCCAGGATGCTGTATAACACGGTATAGAATACAGGCGTTGACGGTGAGTGCAGATTCATGAGGATCGCGACACCGATCTTCTCTTCAGGCAGATACACCTGCAGTGTGCTGTATCCCTCTATCTTGCCGGAATGCTTCTGGAATCTGTGCCCGCGGTACTGGCCGCACTGCCAGCCCATGCAGTATCCTCTGCCCGGGTAGCAGTCATCGCTGAGCCCCGCGCTGTCCACATAATCGATCTGCTTTTCATGCATCTGCAGGAAATTCTTTTCTGATATCAGCTGTCTTCCGTCCGCGGTTCTGCCTCCGTCAATATGAAAATGCAGCCACTTCGCCATGTCCCGCACAGTGCTGTTGACTGACGCTGCCGGACCGGCAAGATCCACGTTCCAGAATTTCATCCGTTTCAGAGTTCCGTCTTTAAACTGATACGGCTCGGCGTGATTCCCGTCTGAGAGGATCTCCGCTGCGGTACAGGTAGTCCGTTCCATAGACAAAGGCTCAAAGATAAACTGGCGCATCAGGGTCTCCCAACTCTGTCCGGTAACAGCCTCGGCCGCATATCCGGCAAGAGCGTAGATCAGATTGCTGTACTGGGCTTTCTGGCGGAACGGCAGGCTGGGATCCAGATAGCGCAGACGCCGCGCCAGATCCTTCCGCTCCGCTGTTCCCGGCCACAGCGCGTCGTGGCCTCCAAGGCCGGTCCTGTGGCACAGCATATCGCGCAGCGACATGGCCTCGTTAGCTTCCCTGTCTTTCATCATCAGCTCGGGAACCAGTTCTCTGACAGGCACGTCAAAATCCAGTTTCCCCAAGTCTACAAGTTTCGCCAGAAGCGCCGCCGTCATTGATTTTGAGCAGGAAGCGATGCAGAACTGCGTATCCTCGTCTACAGGCAGCTTCTGCTCCGCGTCACGATACCCGCAGCAGAATATCTGATCCTCCTCCCCCGGCTGGATCAGCACCACCGCCATGCCCGGTATTCTCCAATATTCTCTTTCCCTCTCTATATACGCCCTGTCTAACTGCCTCCTGTATGTCAATGTCCTACTCCTCTCTTTTAGTACCTGTATGAAAGTCCGTCCCACGTCCGCTACTGTATCAATAAGCAAATTTTATGCCAAGATCTTTTTTGTCCGGACCGCCGCTGATTTTGCCGCCAACCCGTCAAACTGGGCTTTTTTCGATGGTCCATCACATTCTTTCTCCTGCGGTCAGAAAAGATTTTATCCCAGGTAAATCCATTTAAAACCATTTACATTGCTTTTTCTCTTTAACCGTGTTACAATTTTAACAGCAAAAGAAAACTACACCTTTGGATAAACGGAGACATCAGAAAATGGAAACAAAAACGATCGCTGTCATTTATGACCACTTAGCCAACCTTCCTGCCATCGAGCACAACCAGCATACCCTTGAGGAACTCTTCGAAGGCTATGTGAGCATCACCAATTACTATTTCGACCAGATGCAGGAGGACACCGTCATCGAGGCAGACGCCTTTCTGCTGTCCAACACCGCGCTGCTCGCCCCTCTGCGTCCTCACATCTCCGATTTCAAAAAGATCGTGCTGATGAAGCGCAGTATCCAAAAGGCAGCCATGTCTCTGATCATGGATATTCCGGAAGGTTCAGACGTTCTGGTAGTAAACGATTCCTTTGATTCTTCCGTTCATACAGCCCATGCCCTCTACGAGCTGGGCATCGGTCATCTGAACCTGATCCCCTTCAACCCGGACAACGCGGCTGCCTGCGGCTCCTTTCAGTACGCCCTGACGCCCGGAGAATCCCGTCTGGTACCGCCGCAGATCCCTCACGTGATCGATTTTCTCTACAGGGTCATCAGCTTCGACACACTGCTGCAGCTGTCAGAGACCCTGCATCTTACAAGCGATATCACATCCCGAAATCTGATCAAGCACCTGAACTCCATCGCAGAGCGTGACAGCGATTCACCGGCCAGTTTTCTGAACAGTCATCTGAAGACCCAGATCATCAATCTGGTGGTCCAGGATCTGCCTACAGCGATTCTGGTGGTAAACACAGAATTCCAGCTGGTCTACAGCAACGAACAGGCGGATCGTCTGCTTCTGTCTGGAAGATCCGGCAGGCCGGGAAAAGCTCAGGACGGTATCTGCAGTGAAATGCTGACCCTTCTTAAGGATATAAAGAGCGATACCACCATCGAATTAAACGGCGGCCATTATATGGTCGAAAAAGTGCCTCTCATGTTCATGGACCAGCCCATGGGCTGCTGCTTCACTTTCCACAGTGAAAGCCATCTCCGTGAAATGGAAAGCAATCTGAGCAGACACCTGCACCAGAACGGGCTCATCGCGAAATACCATTTCCAGGATATCCTGCACGTTTCATCCGTCATGGAGGAAACCATTTCCATTGCCAGACGGGCTGCCAGCACCAACTATACCGTCCTGATCCATGGCGAAAGCGGTACGGGCAAAGAGCTTCTGGCCCAGTCCATTCACAACTATTCAGACCGGAGCAGCTATCCTTTTGTCGCGATCAACTGTAACACCCTGCCTGAATCCCTGCTGGAAAGCCAGCTGTTCGGTTATGAGGGCGGTTCTTTTACCGGAGCGCAGAAGAGCGGCCGGGCAGGACTCTTCGAGCAGGCCAACCACGGCACCATATTCCTCGATGAGATCGGTGACATTTCCCCGAATCTGCAGTCTCAGCTGCTGCGTGTTCTGCAGGAGCAGCAGGTCATGCGTATCGGCAGCGACAAGATCATCAATCTGGATGTGCGCATCATCGCCGCAAGCAATCAGGACCTGGAAACCCTGGTCGCCAGCGGCAGATTCCGCAGCGACCTTTTCTACCGCCTCAGCGTTATACCCATTGAAATACCGCCTCTCCGCCAGCGTCAGGCTGACATACTCCCGCTGCTCAGAGTGTTTTTAGGCGATACATACGCGGAGCTTACTGACCAGCAAAAAGACTCCGTCCGGGCCTATCCATGGCCTGGCAACGTGCGGCAGCTGGAGAACGCCGCGAAATATTACGAGACCTTCCACGATTTTCCGTCCTACCTGCGTGCCCGGCGGAAAACCGCGCCAGCCACGCCTGTACTGTCTCCTCTGCAGCCCGCTGTGGAAGAAACCGCCTGCCAGCCGGCGCAGGATCTGGACATACTGATCCTGTCCCTTATCGCCAGATTCACAGAACCGTTCCATGGGATCGGCCGCAGCGGTATCCTGTCCGAACTGAAAGACCGGCGGATAAGAATCAGCGACGGAAAGCTGCGCCAGCTGCTGGTCCAGTTCAGAGACAACGGCCTGATCACCATCGAAAGGGGCCGCGGCGGCTGCCGCATCACCCAGGAGGGAGAAGAGTATCTGAGATCAAAGGATCCGTCATGAGAATCCTTTTCTATCCAATTAAACACATTTGCCAGACGCGTGAAATTTCCGGACTGCCTGCTCAAAGTCAGGAAATTTCACGTTTTTTATTCTGGTATGGTTCTTGCTTTCTTCTTTTATATACATTTATATATGACGCCGTAAAGGCGAAGCAAGGAGGAACTATGCTATTTGTAAATCAGAACGATTATCCGGATATGCCTTATCTTACAGACACGAAACATCCTGACAGCGAATGCATGCGCCACGGCACAGTGAAGATGGCGGGATGCGGCCTTTGCTCCTGCTGCATGCTCATCGACAGACTGACTATGGAGACCCTGACACTGGAAGAATGCAGACAGATGTCCATGGACAGCGGAGCCAATCAGGATCCCGGCACAGATATGGAGATCCTGGCTCCTGTCGTAGCAGAAAAATACGATCTGGATCTGAAGACCTCAAATAATATGGGTGAACTGATCGAATGTCTGCAGAGCGGCGGCTGCGCCATACTCAATCCCGGCGGCGACCGCGAAGGCTACCACGGTCTCTTCACAAACGGCGGTCATTACATGACAGCAGTCAGCTATCACAATGGAGAGATCCTGATTCTGGATCCGTCGTGGTCTGAAGATAAATTTCAGACGCCGGAGCGAAAGGGCAAAGTCCGTGAAGCCGGATGTCTGGTTTATGCTTCACCGGAAGTCATCATCGAAGATACAGAAAACCGGCGGCCCCGCTACTTCCTGTTCTGGCGCAAAAGTGACAGAAAATAGAAGATCATCGATCCGCCTTTCGGTTCACAAAGGCCGGCGCTGCAGATACTGCCACGCGCCGGCCTTCTCTCATTCTTCGATCACACGTTTCTGTTTATTTTTCCCTGAAGGAAAAAATAAGTTTTAATCCATTTATCTTACTCATCCAATTAAATTTCTTTTTTATCCATCACACAGATTATTCAGAAAATCATTGCAATTTCAATATCTACGCCCTTTTTCTTTTATCTGGCATAGTTCTTGCTTTTCTAAATGGCAAGAACTTTAGTGAAAAAACTTTTGCCGGCAAACCTGTCAGCTTTTTTTCGCTGAACGATATTCCAACCAAAAAAAATAATAAAGGAGTTGAAAGAGGAATGAAGAAGAAATTATTTGTAACCTTCCTGGCATTCGTGCTATGTATGAGCCTTTTCACCGCATGCGGCGGCGATGGTGGTTCCGACGGTGCTACAGAATACCGTGAACTGTATTCTGCAGACGTAACTACATTAAACTATCTGAATACGTATTACACCGATGATATGAAGATTCCGGCGAATACGGAAGAATGGCTGATTCAGTTTGATTCACTGGGAGAGATTCAGCCTGCTATGGCAGAATCCTGGGAAGAGTCAAAAGACGGCCTGACATGGACCTTCAAGATTCGCGAAGGCGCCAAGTGGTATGACTGCAACGGCGAAGAAGTCGGCGACGTGACCGCGCAGGATTTTGTCAACGCGGCAGAATACGCACTGAAATTTGACGCAGCTGCTTCTTACATGTTCCCTGCAGCCAAGATTAAAAACAGCGGCGTAGGCGGTGAAGCCCTCATAAATGGAGATACAAAGTGGGAAGATGTCGGCATCAAGGCTCTTGACGACAAGACATTGGAATTCACACTGGACGCACCTTGTCCTTACTTCCTGTCCTGCCTGACTTACGGATGTTTCGCTCCGATCGCGACAGACGTTGTGGCACAGTTCGGCGACTGGGAAAACCGCGCTGACTGGGATATGGATCAGTGGAATGCATTCTCCGAAGCACTGGACGGCGCAGAATACTCTCAGTTATGGTACTGCGGCGCTTACTATCTGAGCGAATACAGCGCAGGTGAAAAATATACCCTGAAAAAGAATCCGAACTACTTCGAAGCAGATCAGGTATATATCGACACCCTTTCCTACACTTACAACGCAGAAGCTGCTACCTTATCCGGCGAAATGTTCCAGCGCGGCGAGGTTGACAGTGCAGGCCTGACCAGCACAGTTGCAAAGAGCTGGTCTGAAAATGACGAAACAAAAGACATGTACGCACCGATTCGTGTACTGCCTGACTACAGCTATTTCTTCAGTTTCAACTTTAATCCGCAGTTCGACGCTGAATACGAACCGGACAACTGGAAAATCGCTGTAAACAATGAAAACTTCAGAAAATCTATTTTCCACGGTCTCAACAGAATCGGCGCAATCAAGATTGCAGACGAACTCAACGCGGAAACTCTGATTCAGAATACCGTTACACCGAAGAACTTTGTAATGGCTGACGGCGTAGACTATCCGGATCAGCAGGTATTCAAAGATCTGGCAGTAAATGACGGTCCTGACGCTTACTTTGACGAAGATCTGGCAAAAGAATATAAAGAAAAAGCAGTAAAAGAACTGAAAGCAAAGGGAGCAACCTTCCCTGTCAAGATTCTGCTTCCTTACATGCCATCCGCATCTGACTGGGATTCAGAATGTGTTTACATCGAAAAACAGTTAGAAGACTTACTGGGCACAGACTACATCGATATCATCGTTGAACAGGGACCTACACAGGACTTCCTGAGCAGCGTAAGAGGAGCCGGTAAATACGCACTGTTAAAGACCAACTATGGCTGTGACTATGCTGACCCTCTGACTTATTCCGATCCGTTCTCTGACGTCAACAACTACGCATTTATGTACATGAGCAAAGACCCTGAAACAAAGGCAGTCGTTGATGAGTACTATAAGGCAGTAGCAAAGGCTGACGCAATTACAGATGAAAGCAAGACTGCTGAACGTTATGCGGCCTTTGCGGATGCAGAAGCAATTCTGATCGACCACGCAATAACGATTCCGTTCTGCCTGGGCGGCGGCTATCAGGCTACTAAACTGAACCCGTTTGAGGGACAGTATGCACCATTCGGCGTATCCTCCCTGCGTTACAAAGGACAGAAGATCATGGACAAACCACTGAGCACAGAGATGTTCAAGTCCGAGATGGAAAAATGGGAAGCTGCAAGATCAAAATAAAGCCTCCTGAAGTCCTTGCATCATTAAACATATAAATAACAGTACAGCCGGGCATACGACTCGGCTGTACTGAATTTACTTCAGTATAGGAGGTGTAAAACAAGATATGACTTCGTATGTTATCAAAAGAGTATTGCGTTCATTTATCACTTTATTTCTTGTTTGCACTATCGTGTTCTGTCTTCTCCGGTTAATGCCGATAGAAGGATATTTTAAAAACTATGATAAGATGACGGAAGCGCAGATTGAACGTCAACTGGACATCAAAGGTCTTAACGATCCGCTGCCGACACAGCTCTCGCGATTTTATAACGATCTTATTCATGGAGATCTGGGCAACTCTTCAAGATACCGCCCGGGTGTTCCAATTACTACTATTTTAGCTGAGAAGGTTCCTATTTCCATGTTTTTAGGAACAATCGCCCTGATCCTTTCCCTGCTTCTGGGTCTGCCTCTCGGCAGGCTTATGACCCGATATAAGGGGCGGCTGCCGGATCATTTAGGTACTGTGTTCATTGTCGTAATTCAGGCGGTTCCTGCTGTTGTTTACTACTTATTCATACAGATGTACGGAACCAGCCTCTCAGGACTTCCTCTGCTGTTTTCCAGAGGAAACTGGGCGACCTATATCCTGCCGGTCATTTCACTTGCCCTGGGCAATATCGCATATTACGCCATGTGGCTGAGAAGATATATGATCGACGAAAGTAATAAGGACTATGTAAAACTTGCCGTAGCAAAGGGAGTCAATTCCAAAAAGCTGATGAGCAAACACATTTTCCGTAACGCCTTTGTCCCTCTGGTACAGTATATTCCTACATCCTTTGTACTGACTGTTGTCGGTTCCATCTATGTAGAATCCCTGTACTCCATTCCGGGCATGGGCGGACTTCTGGTAAAAGCAATTCAGACACAGGATAATACCGTGGTACAGGCCCTCGTTCTGATTTACTCTTTCCTGAGTATCATAGGTCTGATCATCGGTGATATCGCCATGACAATCGTTGACCCTAGAATCTCATTCGGCAAGAAAGGAGGCGCGCGTTAATGAATAAATTTTCTCCGAAAGACCGTCTTTCCAAAGGTTTGGAAGAAGCTGTTTCTCAGAAAATCAGCGAAACCTGCGATGAACTGGAAAAAGGCGCTGTTTCTGCTGATACGAAAAATACCGCATCTCCTGACGGCCCAGCCGACATAAATACACACACCATGGACGAGAAAGAAGCATTCTCCTTTGCTAAATTTGACGCAAAAGAATCAGAACGGCTCGGTTATACGGAATATTCCTACTGGCGTTCTACACTGCGTACCTTTTTACATAACAAAGTGGCAGTATTCTTCTTAATCGTTATGTGCGCTTTGCTGTTATTTACATTTATTCAGCCTCTGCTTCCGAATCAGGCAGACCCTAACAAGATATTCTTCGATGAAAACGGCATGGCACGCGGCAATATCGCGCCAGGCAGCGAATTCATCTTCGGTACCAACAATGCCGGACAGGATCTGTGGTCCAGAATCTGGGACGGTACACGCCGCTCTCTGGAAATCGCATTCTGCGTAGCCATCGCGGAAGTTGTAATCGGTGTTACCATCGGTCTCCTCTGGGGTTATGTGCGGAAGCTCGACTTTCTCTTTACAGAGATCTGGAACATCTTCGATAACGTGCCGCAGACTATCGTACTGATACTGCTGGCTTACATCATGAAGAGAAATATGTTCACACTGGTATTTGCCATGAGTATTACAGGATGGCTGTCTATGGCGCTGTTTATCCGAAATCAGGTACTGATGATAAGAGACAGAGACTACAATCTGGCTTCCAGATGTCTGGGTACGCCGATCTTCAGGATCATTACAAAGAACCTGCTGCCGTACATCGTTTCTGTTATCATGCTGAGAATGGCACTGACCATTCCGGGCGCCATCAGCAACGAAGTATTCGTAAGCTATATCGGTCTCGGTCTTCCGCCAAGCGCGCCGTCGCTGGGTAATCTGGTCAACGCGGGCAGAGCCCTGATGATGAGTCCGGAACTGAGATATCAGCTGATCTTCCCTACCATCGTCCTTTCAGTTATTACAATCGCGTTCTACGTAATAGGCAACGCGTTCTCGGATTCAGCTGACCCGAGAAATCACCACTAAGGAGGTACAAAATGAAAGAAATTGATAAAAATACAATTATCAGCGTTGAAGACCTCCACGTGAAATTCACCCTTCGCGGCGCGGTGCTCAATGTTATCCGGGGCATCAGCCTGGATATCCATCAGGGCGAAAGTATCGCCATCGTAGGAGAATCCGGCTCCGGTAAATCCGTATTTACCAAGACCTTCCTGGGCATGCTGGATTCCAACGGCTATATCGACAGCGGAAGCATTCTCTTCCGCACCGATGATTCCGGCAGCGATGAAAGCATCGTAGATCTGAGCAAATTCAAGACAGAGAAGGAATGGCTGACCATCCGCGGCAAACAGATCGCCATGGTCATGCAGGACCCTATGACAAGCCTGAATCCGCTGAAAACCATCGGCGGTCAGCTGGAAGAAACCGTGCTGCTGCATCATCCTGATATGAGCAAAGAAGACGCTCATAAAAAGGCTGTTCAGCATCTGATCGACGTAGGCATCAACGAACCGGAAAGACGCTGCAAGCAGTATCCTCACGAATTTTCCGGCGGTATGCGGCAGAGAGTCGTTATCGCCATCGCGCTGGCCTGCGATCCGCGAGTTCTGATCTGTGACGAGCCTACCACCGCCCTGGACGTGACCATACAGGCACAGATCCTCAAACTGATCCGCGATCTGCAGGATAAGCTGAACCTGACTACCATCTATATCACCCACGATCTGGGCGTCGTAGCCAATGTGGCAGACCGCATCGCAGTCATGTACGCGGGAGATATCATCGAGGTGGGCAATGTAAACGAGATCTTCTATGATCCCCGCCACCCGTATACCTGGGCGCTGCTCAGCTCCCTGCCGCAGCTGGGTATCAAAGGCGAAGATCTGTATTCCATTACCGGCACGCCGCCGAATCTGCAGATGGAGATCAAAGGCGACGCCTTCGCGCCTCGAAATCCGTACGCGCTGAACATCGACTTTGTCGAGCGGCCTCCATTCTTTGACATTACGCCGACCCACAAAGCCAGAACCTGGCTGCTGGATCCGAGAGCGCCGAAACTGGAGCCGCCGGAAGCTGTACGCAGACTGGCAGAAGGGAGGATGTAACCATGACAGAAGAAAAAAAAGTCTTAGTTGACGTAAAGAACGTGGCAATACAGTTCGGTTCACGCCGCCATCCCTTTACGGCAGTAGACAACGCCAGCTTTCAGATCTACAAAGGTGAGACCTTCGGACTTGTAGGGGAATCCGGTTCCGGTAAGACTACCATCGGCAGAGCCATCATCCGGATCAATCCTACCGCAAGCGGCGAGATCATTTACGACGGCAAAAAGATCAACGGAAAGATCTCCAAAGAACTGGACAAAGAGGTCACCCAGAAGATTCAGATGATCTTCCAGGATCCTATGGCGTCTCTGAATGAGCGTGCCAAGGTAGACTATATCGTTGCGGAAGGTCTTCTGAACCTGCCGAAAAAACTGACTAAAGAAGAACGGCAGCAGCAGGTAGCGCAGGCGCTGGACGAGGTCGGACTGCTTCCGGAATTCGCGAGCCGGTTCCCTCATGAGTTTTCCGGCGGCCAGCGGCAGCGTATCGGCATCGCCAGAGCCATGGTCATGAGACCGGAATTCATCATCGCTGATGAGCCAATCTCGGCGCTGGACGTATCGATCCGGGCCCAGGTCCTGAATCTGATGGCAAAATTCCAGCGGGAATATGAACTGACCTATCTGTTCATCTCCCATGACCTTTCCGTCATGCGGTTTATCTGCGACAGAATCTGCGTCATTCATAAAGGCGTTCTTGTAGAGCTTGCAGAAACAGAAGAGCTCTTTGCTCATCCGATTCACCCGTATACTCAGGCATTGCTTTCTGCTATACCGATGCCTGATCCGGTCAGAGAGAAGAGCAAGACCCTGAAGGTCTACGATCCGTCCTGCCACGACTACAGCGTAGAAAAGCCATCGTGGCGCGAGATCCGCCCGGCACATTTCGTATGGGCCAATGAACCAGAATTTGAAAAATACCAGAAAGAATTATAAGAGCTATAAGAATTAGAATAGATTACAGGAAAGACTGATACGCGGCCGGGATCTCTCCCCTGTGTATCAGTCTTTTTGTCTGTTCGTTATTATATCGCGGCCACCATGACGGTCAGGTCATCACGCTCCCGGATGCCGTATTTCTCAGCAGCCTTATTTACGATCAGTTCCGCCACCGTCTCCGGATCCCTGCTGCCGATCTCCGAAAGCCGCTGCCGCAGCCACTGACACTCCGGATCCTGTCGGTCGCAGTCCGTGACGCCGTCGGACACCATGACCAGAAGCTCTCCTTTCTTCAGCTTCACATCGATGTATTCCAGCTTGACGCCGTCCAGAATTCCCACCGGCGGCGCCGGCCGCTTGAGCGCCGATACCCTGCCCTCGTGCTTGACAAAGGTTGAAGCCGCTCCCATCTTGAAAATCTGCGCGCGCCCGCTTTCCTTATCTATGATGGCCAGATCCACCGTGGCGAACATATCCCCGCTGCTTCCCGCCATCAGAACGGCATTGACCGTCTTCATAGCCACATCCACGTCAAAACCGGCTTCCAGCAGCCGTGCGAGAGTCACCACCACCAGACGGCTTTCTGCCTGGGCGCGGCTGCCTTTGCCCATGCCGTCGCTGATGATCAGCGCCTGTTTGTTATGTCCAAAGGAAAACGACAGGCAGCTGTCACCGGAGACCTCTTCAAAGGCATAGGACGCGCTGCCTACAGGCACCGGCGGAAACCCCTTTGTTTCATCAGAAGAAACCCTGCCGCCTGACAGATCATCCAGGATCCCGTCAACCACCCGCGCCATGCCCTGAAACTGATAGGATATGATCTGCCGGTTGTCAAAACCGGCGCTGTACATCTTTGCCAGAGAAAGAAAAGCCTCACGTTTTCTGCGCAGAGCCCGGCGTATTGCAAAGAGCTTCACATCCTGCTGCGGGCAGGTCTGCGGCATCAGTTTCGCCTCGGCGCTGCACCAGATCCGGGTCAGCAGATGAGCCGGAAACGCGGTCAGAAATGCCATAGCTGCCGCCGCGCCGTAGACATTTTCCGGCAGACAGACCGCCGCGACTCCAAAAACAGTAAGCGCCAGCACTGTCTTGCGATATCGCCCCTCCAGCAATCCCGCGCAGTACCACCCGACGACCAGAGCGGCAAAAACCATGGTAAAAGCCATACTGTCGCTGCTGCCCTGGCACCACGAAAACACACAGGCTATAGCTGCCGTTACCAGCGCCGGCTGCAGTCCCCTGCAGTAACACACCGTAGTGAAGAACAGCAGCCACAACGGAAATACCACCTGGCTGACGCCGACAGCGCCGATGAGAGATACAGCGAAGATCGACAGCGAAAGGCTCATTCTCTCAGCAGAGATGCGGTCTGCCCCCTGGCCGGCAAAGAGGATCTTCGCCAGCGTATTAAAGACTCTTATGTAGATGATCAGCGCCGCTGCCTCTTTGATCATGGTCTGCAGGCTGAGCAGATACAGCATGTCCTTCGCGCCGTAGTAGATGCAGCTGCACAGGATCATGGCAGCCGCCGCTGCCGCCGTTCTCTGGTTGATGGTGAACCGCTGCCTGTGAAAAAACAGAAAAAACACGCCGCAGACGGCCATAGCCATCAGATCGTCGTAAAAGTCCACGCCCGTTCCGCCGAAAGTAAACATTCCCGCGGCCATGACCGGCACCAGATAAATATACACTGTGGATACCGCGGCCATGACCGTGATCAAAGCCACCGCCGCCGGAAACGTGCCGTTAAACAGTTCGATGCGCCCTGTAAAAAAAGCCACTGTCAAAGTGGCGAGCACAGATTTCAGATTAATTTGATTCCCTACAAATTCCATAGCTTGTCCCCTTTGCTTACATTCTATATAATTCTTCTGCCATTTTACCACGACTGCGCAGGCGGATCCTGTCGAAGGCTGGCTCCGTCTGGAAAAAACACTTGACTTTTATAGCTGTATTCCGATAAAATAGAAAGGTAAATTTCACACAATGCTAACGACACACGTAGAGCACCGCTCGTAAATCTGATCACGGGACAGGCGCTGCGTGTGTTTTTTGTTACGCAAAAGATTGGAGGTTTTCTATCAATATGAATCAAACTTTGAATCCAGGCCCTATCGTCTTCGTTGCGGCCTTTTCCGCCTTTCTGGCGACTTTTAACGAAACGTTTCTCAACGTGGCGTTTTCGCCTGTCATGGCTGATTTTCAGATCAGCGTGTCTACAGTGCAGTGGCTGGCAGCCGCTTATATGCTGGGCGCAGCAGTCATGGTGCCGGTCTCTGCCTTTCTGTACAGAAAGATCCCGACCCGCCCTTTGTATCTGACCACCGTAGGCCTTTTGATCGCCGGCAGCGTCGTCGGGGCTCTTGCGCCCAGCTTTTCTGTCCTGCTGACAGGACGTATCATTCAGGCCCTGGGTACCGGCATGCTGATCCCTGTCGGCATGAACATTACACTGGAAGTCGCGCCAAAACGAAAGCTCGGCACTTACATGGGCATCATGGGCGCTATGACCACACTGGGGCCTTCTACCAGTGTTATCGCCGCAGGTGTTCTGCTCTCCTTCTTCCCATGGCGCACCTTGCTGTGGGTCTTCGCCGGGCTTTCTGTCCTCTGTTTCCTCTGCGGTCTGGTGCTGCTGAAGAACGTGGCAAAGCTGACGAATCCGAAGCTGGATCTGCTGTCTCCTGTTTTGATCGGCATCGCTCTCATCGGCATTCTGTACGGTATCTCGACCATCTTCTCAGGAAACGCTCTGCTGGCCGTCATCGCCGCGGCCATCGGCATTATCTTCCTGATCCTCTTTATCCGCCGTCAGAAAAAGCTCGCGGAGCCTTTGATCGATCTGCGTCCTCTGTCGGTAAAACCTTTCGCCATCGGCGTTCTGATCAACATGCTTTCTCTGATCGTCATCTTCGCTATGAACATCGTCATGCCGCTGTTCATGCAGAGCGCTCTGGGAGAGTCGGCGTTTAACGCTTCTCTGACGCTGTTCCCTGCGATCCTGCTGTCCTGTATCATATCGCCTCTGGCAGGCCGGATCTACGACAGGCGCGGAGCAAAGCTGCTCCTGCCTCTGGGCTTTGCCCTGATCTGCGTGTTTACTTTCGCTCTGGGATTCGCGCACAGCGCAGGTTCTCTGCTGCTGCTTTCAATCCTCTACATTCCGGTCATCTGCGGCAGCGCGCTGATCATCGGTCCGGTTCAGAGCTTCGCCCTGTCCTTCCTGACGCCTGAACTGAATCCTCACGGCGTTACGGTCATGAGTACTGGCTTTCAGATCGCTGGCTGCATCGGTTCATCCCTTTTCTCCGGCGTTTACTCTATGAACGCGCAGGCGTCTCACGGCTTCACTGCCGCAAGCATGCTTGCGGCGGCGCTGGCACTGGCAGGTCTGATCCTGGCCCTCAAGATCAGCCGGATGGCGCCCGCGGCCCAGAAAAAACCGGCTGCCGGTAAAATCGAAGCCTCCGGCATATCTGCAGTCATGAAACAGGATGTCTACAGTGTGACCGTCCACGACACCCTGTTCGACGCCCTGAAGTGTATGGCAAAAAACAAGACCAGCGGTATCCCTGTGCTGGCTGACGACGGTCACGCCGCAGAATTTATCTCCGACGGCGACATTGTCCGGTTCATGCTGGACTCTGACGCGGAGAACAACGCCGGATTTGCCTCCATCTATCCTCTCTGGCATAATCCAAAGGTGCTGGACGAACAGATGGAACAGCTGAATCATTACAATGTTATGGAACTGGCGACCCAGAAAGTCATCACTGTAGACGTTCACGATGACATGCGCACCCTGTTCAAGGTTCTGTCCGACAAAAAAGTCAAGAAAGTACCTGTACTGGACGGCGGCAAAATCGTCGGAACAGCAAGCCGTTCCGACCTGCTGCGCCAGATGATCTCCGCGTCGACACTAGAATAAACAAAAGCGCTGCGGCCGTACCCGTAAAGGGCTCCGGCGGCGCAGCGCTTTAAAAACTTTTTACCTGTCTGGTTTAACGGTTTAGAAATACTCTTTTGCCAGTTCAGCGAATCTAGGCAGGGAGTTTACGATCTTCTCCTCGGATACGCAGTAAGCCATTCTCACATAGCCCGGACCTGCGAAGGAACTGCCCGGTACCAGAAGCAGATTATACTTCTTGGCTGCAGCGACAAATTCTTTCTCGTTTTCTACAGGGGATTTCATCCACAGATAGAAAGCGCCTTCCGGCTTGACGCATTCAAAGCCCAGCTTTGTCAGACCGTCATACAGCAGATTCGCGTTCTTCTCGTAGTAGGAAACATCACACTGGGCGTCTACACAGCGCTGGATCACCAGCTGCATCAGTGACGGCGCGTTGGTGAAGCCGCCTACACGGTTCGCTACGGTAACTGCTGAAATAAATTCTTCCGCGTTGTCGGACTCGTCAGGAATGACCACGTAGCCGATTCTCTCGCCCGGCAGGGACAGTGATTTGCTGTAAGAGTATGCGACAACAGTGTTGTCATAGTATTTGGTCATGTAAGGAACTTCTACGCCGCCAAAGGCCAGTTCTCTGTACGGTTCGTCTGACAGCAGATAGATCACTGTGCCGTATTCTTCCTGTTTTTTCTTCAGGATATCCGTCATGCCTTTGATGACTTCCTCAGAATAGACAGCGCCGGTCGGATTGTTCGGATTGTTTACGATGACGGCCTTTGTCTTCGGAGTGATCTTTGCCTCAAACTCATCCAGCTTCGGCATGAAGCCGCCTTCCGGATTCGGGGAAACCTCCACGGTCACGCCGCCGTAGGTCCTGATATAGTTGCCGTATTCCAGAAAATACGGAGCGAATACGATAACCTCATCGCCGTCGTTGAGCATAGTCCGCAGCAGGATGTTCAGAGCGCTGCCCGCGCCTACTGTCATGATGATATTGTTCATGCTGAAATTCGTCCCGAACCGTCTGTTCAGGTTATCTGCTACCGCTTCTCTGGTTTCCGGGAAACCCGCGTTGCTCATGTAACCGTGAACGTAAAGGGGATCCTCATTCTGAATGATATCGATGATCGCTTCCTTTACTTCAGCCGGGGCAGGTACACTGGGATTACCTACACTGAAGTCAAATACATTTTCCGCCCCAAACTGGTCGGCCATCTTCTTTCCTTCTTCAAACATGGCTCTTACCACAGAGCTGTTAGCGACTAATGGTTCCATCTTTTTTGAAATCATCTTTCTTTACCTACCTTTTCTTGATCTGATAGAACTATTTTACAGCAATTGAAAGAAAAATGAAAGAAAAATTTTTCCGAAAAGTCAATTTCTTCACAGCATAAGAGCCTGACTTTGATTCATGCAAAAAACACAAAGCTGCGGGCGCACCCGCAGCTTTGATTTCGGCAAAAGGATTCTATTTAACAGCTTCAGCTCCAACCTTGAACGCTTTCAGGTTCAGGTCGATGAATTTTTCCTTTACATTCTTTCTGATGATGTCTTCCCAGTTGATGTCGTCAAGACCCATCAGTTTTACAAGAGCGCCAAGAAGAATTACGTTAGCAGCCTTTACGTTGCCCAGGTCAGCAGCCATCTTGGAAGCGTCCATCGTATGTACGCGGTCTGCAGCCTTTTCGATCTCTTCAATAACGTCAGTTGCATACTCTTCCGCGCCGGTCAAAACGGTCATGGAAGGGATTCTCTCTGTATTTACTACTACTGCTCCATCCGGTTTCAGATAATCCAACGTTCTCAGAGCTTCCATCTCTTCGAAGGAAACGATGATATCAGCAGTACCTTTTTCGATAACAGGAGAGTATACTTTCTCTTTGCTGTATCTTACCTGAGATACTACGTCGCCGCCTCTCTGGCTCATGCCGTGGATCTCGCTCATCTTTACGTCATAACCTGCTTCCATCAGGCCAAAGGTCAGCATTTTTGCTGCGGTGATGGTTCCCTGTCCACCAACGCCGGATAATAAGATATTCTTCGTCATTTTATTTCTCCTCCTTTACGATGGCATCTACAGGGCAAACCTGTGCACAAACATCGCAGCCTACGCAGTCCGCTCTGTTGATATGTACTTTCTTTGTATCCTTGTCAAAGATCAGTGCAGGACATCCTGTCTTCTGGCATGCCTTGCAGCCGATGCACTTCTCAGGGTCAACTACGTCCTTTGTCGAGAACAGACCCGGGAATTCTTCCAGATCAGCCGGTGAGAATTTCTTCAGTACGCACGGCCATCTTGTGATGATAACGGAAGGTTCATCCAAATCCCAGAATTCATCAAATGCAGCGTCAACTTCGTCCAGGTTGTTCGGATTTACTACCTTAACATGCTTGATACCGATCGCTCTGACCAGTTCTTCCATGTTGATCATGTTGGCTTCTTCGCCCTTAACATTGTAGCCAGTTCCCGGATTCTGCTGATGTCCTGTCATACCGGTGATTCTGTTGTCCAGAATTACGTTGATAGTGTTACTGTTGTTGTAAACAGTGTTCATCAGGGAGTTAACACCTGTATGGAAGAAAGTGGAGTCGCCCAGTACGGTAACGACCTTTCTCTTGATTCCTTCTCTGTTAAAGGTCTTCTGTGCGCCGTGACCCATAGAAATGGAAGCGCCCATGCAGATCGCAGCGTCCATTGAATTGTAAGGTGCGCCGTATGCCAGAGTGTAGCATCCGATATCACCTGTGATCATAACGTCTTTTCTCTTGCCAAGTCTGTAGAACAGGCCTCTGTGCGGACATCCGGCGCAAAGTGAAGGCGGACGTTTGATTACTTTGTCTTTATCATAATCAAGCTGCGGCAGTTCTTCGCCGTAAAGCGCTTTTCTCAGTACGTTGGAAGTCATTTCGCCATATGCAGGGAAAGTATCCTTGCCGTGGCATGTGAATCCCAGACGCTGTACGAATTCTTCGATATATGGATCGTCTTCTTCAACGATATAAATAGTTTCTACCTTGCTGCAGAAATCTTTGATCTTTTCTGTAGGCAGCGGATATGTAAAGCCTAATTTCAGGTAAGAAGCGTCTTCGCCGAAGACTTCCTTAGCATAGTAATAGGAAGGGCCGGATGCGATAACGCCGATCTTGGTTCCGTTCATTTCCGCAAAATTGAACTTGGAGTTTTCGGAGTACTCAGCCAGCTTTCTGGTTCTTTCTTCCATGTTTACTCTGTTTACTCTCGCATTTGCAGGAACGCAGACGAATCTTGCCAGATCCTTTTCCCATGGTCTGTTAGGAACTTCTACTCTTTCGCCGACTTCTACCAGAGATTTGGAGTGGCATACACGAGTAACCATTCTCATCAGTACCAGCGCGCCGAAAGTTTCGGAAACTTCATAAGCTTCCTTCATCATGTCGAGACATTCCTGAGAATCAGCAGGCTCAAACATCGGCATCTTTGCCATCTTCGCAAAGTTTCTGTTGTCCTGTTCATTCTGGGATGAGAACATACCCGGTTCGTCAGCTGTTACTAAAACAGCGCCGCCGTTTACTCTCATAGTAGCAAAGGTCATCATCGGGTCAGCAGCTACGTTGACGCCTACATGCTTCATGGAAGCCATGCTTCTTGCTCCTGCCATAGAAGCGCCTGCAGCGGATTCCATAGCAACCTTTTCGTTCGGTGCCCATTCTGCGTAAACTTCCTTATATTTTGCTACATTTTCCAGAATTTCCGTACTCGGAGTTCCCGGATATGCCGCAGCGTGCGTAACGCCTGCTTCGTACGCGCCTCTTGCGATAGCTTCATCGCCTGTCAGTAATCTTTTCATAAGATTTCTTCCTCCTCCTTTTTTATCTACCATCCTGCCGCAGGCCGGTCATCATTTTATCATTAAGCCTGCAGCGGCACTGTCGATTCAAGCTGGCAGCCATATGGCTTTTTCTCTTGATGGTTTTATTTTAATCCAAGGAAAAAATTTGTCAATTCGTTTCGACAAATTTCATTCAAAAAACATCAAATTATTCACAAATATGTTTTCAAAAACAAATTTTATTTACTTTTTATGTTCGAGTCCACATGTGTATACCGTATCCACGTTACTTCGCCTCTGGTGCAATTTTCCAAGTGTTTTCAACGGTTTTTCGCTGTTTAACCGCCGTAAATGCGGTGTATTCAACGGTCTAAAACAGCTTGTCCGAAAAATGCTTCGTGTTTTAAACATCTTTCAATATTTTCTGTCTTTTTTAGGAGATTTCCCTTGACAACCTGCCTTTCCTGTCATAAAATATTATATATTATTATTGAAAAGAATGAGGTGTGGCCCATGAAACAGGATCTTAGAAAAGCTCCCATCCGTGAGCAGATTTACGGTATCATCAAAGGCAATATATTAAATCGCAGATATGAGTTCGGCAGCCGGTTATCCATTACCGCGATCTCCAAAGAACTCAATGTCAGCAACACGCCTGTCCGTGAGGCCCTCTCCATGCTGGAGCGGGACGGCCTTATCGAAATCTATCCTAACGCAGGTCCCTTCGTCATCTCCTTTTCACGAAAGCGGATCGAGACCGTAGCCCAGGCGATCCTCAGCATGCTGCTCGGCGCGCTGGAGCTCTGCCAGTATACAGACCGCATCGACAAGCTGATCCCTATGCTGCAGAACGCGCTGAAAGATCAGATCTCCTATCAGGACGCAGAAAGCGAGCAGGAATACGCCCGCTACTCCATCGCCTTTGAAGGCGCTTTCATTCAGTGCTGCGACAACGCTTATCTTTCCAAGCAGTACCGCGAGATCGAGGACCTCTTCTACCTGACCGTCATGTACGACCACTGGTACATCGACACCGTGCGCAAACGGGCCGTCATGGAACACCAGCAGATCCTGAGCGCCATCATGACCGGCGACTTCGACATGGCAAAACGCCTGCTCAAGCTGCACTACGACCGCTTCGACGAAGACCGTCAGGAGAAAGATCAGGAAAGAGCGCAGGCATAGACTTACATATTCCGTTTATCAAAGGGCGTCCGTCCCGCTGTCCCATGCTGCCCGGCATGTACGGCGTGAGGGACGCTTTTTTGACGCCTCCGGCGAATTCTGTTTCTGTACTGATATCTGGCAATGCCGGCCAGGAGGATCAGGCCCAGATATCCGGTATACGGATAGATCACTGCGATCAGCCGGTCAAAGGGCAGCTGGCCCAGGATCAGCGCGTCCAGACTGACCAGCAAAGCCAGGATCAGCGCGCCCTTTCCCGGTTCTGCCAGACTGTCGCAGATGGTCCACAGCATGGGCGCGGCTGTAGAAAAGATTCCCAGGATCATAACTATGACAAAGATCATCCCCGCTGCCGGCGAGATGTGCTTTGCCAGTTCCAGCGCAGGCACGACGCTTTCAGACACTTCATCCAGATGCAGCGCGAGGGCTGTATTCATAAACAGTACCGTGACCATAAGCATCACGCCGCCCAGAATGCCGCCGGCCGCCGCTTCCCGGGATGAAGCGGCGTCTTTTCCCAGTGCCATGAGAAAGGCGATGGAGCTTAACACATTGTACGCTACATATAGGATGCCGCTCAGCCACCACTGCGAAGCAGGCTTCAGGCTGCTAAGACCGCTCACATCAGCATCGCTGAAAAAGCCCGGACTGACACCCTTTGATGACAAAACAGCACATAGAGCCACGAAAATGGTAAATCCGATGATCAGTGGCCCCATGGCGCCTACCACATCGATGAGGCGGGACAGTCCGAAAGCGAATGCCAGGAAGACCAGCAGGACCATGAGCAGGCCGCCGATATAGTAGGGCACGTCAAAATATGACTGGAGAGAAGCGCCCGCGCCGGACACCATGACGGCCAGCACGGCGAAAAGATAGCAGATGACAAAATACTCAAAAAAGGTTCCGGCTGCAGGCCCGCACAGCAGCTGATAGGGCTTCGCGGCAGCGCTGCCGGGAAGACGCGCCTGTTCATATCCGGCTTTCATGACGGAAGCCCCGACCCAGGCGAACAGCACCATGCTGATCAGCGCCGCGCCGATACTGTAAACGCCGTAAGACGTATAAAACTGCAGAATCTCCTGACCCGTGGCAAATCCCGAGCCGATCTCAAAGGCGATGTACGCCCCGGCATATTTGACCACCCTAAGCGGACTGACTTTTCCCTTTTCTTTCATAATAGATAGCGCCTCCCTGTCCTGCTCTATCCTATGCGATGCGGGAAGGAAAAATAACCTACCTGACGCAGGGTGCTATGTGATTTCCACAGCTCAGCTTCAATGATAAAAGGGAATTCGTCGCAAATCGCTTCATTTTCCTGTCAATAGTGCGGTTTTTTTAGTGTCCGGGGATCAAATCGCCCTATTTGGCTCCATTTTCTTTCAATTAGGGCACGATTTGCTCAGGGCAAATGGCTTTTGATTCTATAAATTTACTTTTATGTTTAATCATCTCATAATTTTGCTTGTGTATTTTCCCATTTATACTTTATACATACATTTTTCGATTTCTTTCCCGCCCTAATGCGCTGCTTTTAAGCACAATTGAGGCAGATTCAGCATCACAGTCATTAAAAAACGCCCTATTTCCCTTCATTTTCGAAAGAATAGGGCAGAACAAAAGAAAACTCCCGGTTCATGCGGTTTTTGCCGGGAGCATTCTTTTGCGTTTATTCATTTTCTTCTACTTTCCCAGCCTTCTGAAAGCCATGATCAGCTTCCCTGCTTCTGAGATGGTCGGAACCCTCAATCTGACGCAGTTCTTCCCCATGGGTTCAAATTCTTCACCGCTGCAGGTGAGAACGTTCTGCTTCATCAGATATTCCTGCAGGTCTATGCTCTCATCAGTATGTCTCAGCAGACAGATCGGAACCCGGTCGTCGGTCTCCGCCATGATGATCTCATCGCCGCAGGCATCCCGCAGGGCACCTTTTATGATCGCGAAATCGATGCCGTGGGCACACGGCTGCACCGGGTTTTTCAGGATCTCAGAGGTCAGCGCCCGCGACACCTCGTTCATCATATACGGGTTGCTGATCTTGCCGATAAATTCCACCAGTTCCTTATTGGTAATGATATAGCCGGCTCTGGCCCCCGCCAGCCCCCAGCCCTTTGAAAAAGTCCTGACGGAGATCATGCATTTAAACTCCGGCCCCAGATTGACAGCGGATTCCTCTACAGTAATAAAGTCCGCATAGGCTTCGTCGATGATGCAGTACACGCCCAGGGCCTCGCATTTTTCCAGAACTCTCCGCATCTCATCCAAAGTCAGAGTCTGACCAGTGGGATTGTTGGGATTGTCAAGGTACACCAGAGTGGTCTGCTCTGTGATCCTCCCGATCAGTTCGTCCACATTTTCTCTGTAATTTTCTTCTTCCCGCGTTTTTACCCCGTTGACTCTCATGCCCATCATCCTGGCGTACTCCACCACGCTGGTGAAGGTCGGCAGAAAACAGACCACCTCAGAGTCCTGCGCGGCAAAAACATTGATCAAAAGGCACAAAGCAGAAATGCTTCCGTCCGTCATGACCACATTTTCCGGCTCAATGTCTGCCTTTCCTGCCCAGTAATCCACCACCGCGGTTTTTGCCTCGTCTCCGTGTGGATACTGGTACAGCCGGTTCACATCAAAATTTCTGATGACTTCCACCGCTTTATCCGGAAATCCATAGGGATTGATCCCCAGGCTGCAATCCAGGGAATTGGCATCGGGCTGAGGCGTATGATCCGCGTAGCTTTTTACATCTACTTTCAATAAGTCTCTGATTTTGTTACTTCCAAACATTACATGACCTCCTCTCGGTAGCTATATCATACCACACTCCGGCCGAATCTTACATCTCTTTTTTGCGCGGAAAAACGCCCCGGCGGCAGGCCTGGGGCGTTTTTCGAGCATATATGTCACTATATCAGGTATTCACAGTTATCTTGCATGATAATGGGTGTGAAGCAGGTGATGCGCCTTTTCACTGCCTGGTTTTTCCAGATAAGTCTTGTAGATTTCTTTGATTACCGGGTTCTTGTGAGATTTTCTCACGAAGCTTTCGTGGTCACTCTTATACAGCGCCTTCGCTCTTTCTGCGCCCAAATCCATCCAGTTGCGGACAGAAGATGGCTGCTGCGGCTGACCGCCGCCGTTGACACAGCCACCAGGACAAGCCATGACTTCTACAAAGTCAAAATGTTCGCCTGCCTGAATTCTTTCCATCAGCTTTCTTGCGTTGCCAAGACCATGGGCGGCAGCTGCTTTCAATTTCACATCGCCAATGGTAAGTTCCACTTCCTTGATTCCCTTTTCTTTTCCGCGTACGTCCATGTAATCGATAGAATCCGAACTTTCACCGGTAATGATGTCAGCCACAGTACGCAGTGCTGCTTCCATAACGCCGCCGGTCGCGCCAAAGATAGTTGCCGCACCGGTGGAAACACCAAGAGGATTGTCAAAGTCGCTGTCAGGCAGTGCAGGGAAATCGATACCGAAAGCCTGAATTGCCTTAGCAAGCTCTCTGGTAGTCAAAACCAGATCGACATCCGGATAGCCGTTTGCTGCCAGTTCCTCTCTCTGGGCCTCGAATTTCTTTGCTGTACAAGGCATTACAGAAACTACTACAATGTTTGCTGGGTCGATGCCTGCTTTTTCAGCATAATAGGACTTAATCATCGCACCCAGCATTTCGTGCGGAGATTTGCAGGAAGACAGATTATCCAGCATATCCGGGAAGAAATGCTCACAGAACTTAATCCAGCCCGGTGAGCAGGATGTAATCAGAGGCAGCTTTCCGCCGTTGTTCAAGCGATCCAGAAGTTCTGTTCCCTCTTCCATAATCGTAAGGTCAGCGCCGGTATCTGTATCAAATACTTTGTCAAAGCCAATCATGCGCAGCGCGGTTACCATCTTTCCGGTCACATCTGTGCCCAGCGGCATATCGAATTCTTCGCCAAGAGCCGCCCTGACAGCCGGTGCTGTCTGCACTACAACGTGTTTAGCAGGGTCTTTCATGATTTCCCAAAGTTCATCAAGGCTGGAGTGTTCCTGAAGCGCGCCGGTTGGACAAACATTGATGCACTGTCCGCAGTTGACGCATTTCGACTCGTCAATCGGACGGTTAAAGGTGGTGCTTACCACTGTGCTGAAGCCTCTGTTGATGACGTCGATTGCGCCGACAGTCTGTACGTTGTGACAGACGCTGATACATCTTCTGCAGAGAATGCAGCGGTTCGGGTCACGCATGATGGAAATGCCGTTGTCGATTTCCATAACCTGATTTGCAGTTACGATTTCCTGATTCTTTGCATAGTTTGCAAATTCAGTATCCATGGTGTTTGCTAAAGTTTTCAGCTCGCAGCCTGTAGATCCTCTGTTACAGCTCTGGCACATTGCCGGGTGGTTGGAAAGAATCAGTTCCAGATTCTTCTTTCTGAAGTTGAGAATATCCGGGGTGTGGGTTTTTACAACCATGCCGTCAGCGACTTTCTGCACGCAGGAAGCCTGCCAGTTCTTTGCGCCTTCTACTTCAACCAGGCACATACGGCAGCATCCGATCTCGCAGACGTCCTTCAGAAAACATAAAGTCGGGATTTTGATATTGACCTGTTTCGCCGCCTGCAGTATGGTATAATCTTCAGGCACGTTGACATCCATGCCGTCTATGGTTAATTGTACTCTTTTCTTGTTTTTCATTATTCAGCCCTCCAGTTTATGCGTTCTTCATGATAGCCTTAAACGGACATTTTTCCATGCAGACGCCGCATTTGAGACATTTTTCGTTGTCGATAACGTAAGGTGTTGTCTTGCTGCCGGTAATACACTGTGCAGGACAATTCTTCGCGCAAAGACCGCAATGCTTACAAAGTTCATCGTGAATGACAAACCGCAGCATTGATACGCATACGCCGGCCGGACATTTTTTCTCTACTACATGGGCTTCATATTCATCGCGGAAATACTTCAGCGTGGACAGTACCGGGTTTGGCGCTGTCTGACCCAGACCGCAAAGAGCGCCCTTCTTGATGTTCTTTGCCAGATATTCCAGTTCATCCAGATCTTCCAGGCTGCCTTTTCCGTCAGTGATCTTCGTCAGGATCTCCAGCATCCGCTTGGTGCCGATACGGCAAGGAGGGCATTTTCCGCAGGATTCATCTACCGTAAATTCCAGATAGAATTTCGCGATGTCTACCATACAGGTATCCTCATCCATAACGATCATACCGCCGGATCCCATCATGGACTGCAGTTCGATCAGAGAGTCATAGTCGATCGGGCTGTCAAGGAATTCTGCCGGAATACATCCGCCGGAAGGTCCGCCGGTCTGCACTGCCTTAAACTTCTTTCCGTTTGGAATACCGCCGCCGATCTCATAAATGATCTCGCGCAGGGTCGTACCCATCGGTACTTCCACAAGTCCGGTGTTGTTGATTTTTCCGCCGAGAGCGAAGACTTTGGTTCCGTGGGATTTCTCTGTGCCTATCCCTGCAAACCAGTCCGCGCCTTTGTTGATGATCTGCGGAATATTGGCAAGGGTCTCTACATTGTTGATGATCGTAGGCTTCGCGAAGAGACCTTCTACTGCCGGGAACGGCGGTTTCAGTCTAGGCTCGCCTCTGTTTCCTTCGATGGATGTCAGCAGCGCTGTTTCTTCACCGCAGACAAAAGCGCCTGCGCCCAGTCTGATATCCAGATCAAATTTAAATTTCAGTCCCAGTACGTTGTCGCCGAGCAGTCCGTACTCTCTCGCCTGCTTGATGGCGAGGCCCAGTCTCTGTACCGCGATCGGATATTCCGCACGAACATATACATAACCCTGTGACGCGCCGATGGCATAGCCTGCGATCGCCATAGCCTCGATCACCGCATGCGGGTCGCCTTCCAGAACGGATCTGTCCATAAACGCGCCCGGGTCGCCTTCGTCAGCGTTACATACTACATATTTCTCTTTTTCCTGCTGGTCAGCTGCAAACTGCCATTTTACGCCGGTTGGGAAACCGCCGCCGCCTCTGCCGCGCAGACCTGCGTCCTTCATGGTTTTGATGACATCTTCCGGTTCCATCTCGGTCAGCACCTTTGCCAGGGCTTCGTATCCGTCATATGCGATGTATTCGTCGATGTTTTCAGGATCGATCCTGCCGCAGTTTCTCAGCGCGATTCTCATCTGCTTGGAGAAGAAGTCCAGTTCATTTTCGGATTTCAAACGTTCTACGACTCTGCCGTTTTTGATGTGAGCTTCCCAGATCTCGTTGATGTCATCCGGCGTAACATTGGTGTACATGACATTTTCCGGATAGACCATCAGGATCGGTCCCTCCGCGCAGAGACCGAAGCAGCCGGTCTGTACAAACTGTACCCGATCCTGCAGCCCGTCTCTTTCCATCAGCTCATTGAGCTTTTCTCTATTTTTGATTGCGCCTGATGAGGTACATCCTGTACCGCAGCAGGTCATTATGTAAATCTTGTTATCATCGTTTCCGATTCTGTTGCCAAAAGACTTTAAAGTATCTTCTTTTATCTTCTGGATGTCTTTGATTGTCTTAACCATCGTTTCCTCCCGCTATTCCATACACTCATACTGATTCATGATCTCGTCCACCTGCTCCGGAGTCAGTCTTCCATAAACCTCATCGTTGATGGTGACTACAGGAGCAAGACCGCAGGCGCCAATGCACCGGCAGGAATCCAGGGAGAATTTTCCGTCTGGTGTGCATTCCCCAACATCGATGGAAAGCCGCTCCAGAAATTTACCCAGAATATCTCCGGCACCTTTTACATAGCAGGCAGTTCCCAGACAGACATTGATCTTGTATTTGCCTTTCTGCTTCAATGAAAACTGGGAATAGAAAGTTACGACGCCGTAAACCTTTGCCATGGAAATACCCAGTCCGTCAGCGATCCGTTCCTGCACTTCGTACGGCAGGTAACCGAAGACTTCCTGTGCCTCATGGAGGATAGGAATCAGCGCGCCTCTTTCATCTTTGTGCTTTTCGATGATCTCATCAAGCTGCGCGAACTTTTCAGTCATTTCTTTGCAGTTACACATGTTTCTCTCCTTCGAAAAAATAGAATATAGTGACTTTTGTTAATTGTTTTACTAATTTTAGCACAAAAAGTTTGAAACTTCAACTATTTGTTTGATTTTCGACAAATTTTTTAACGAATTAAATAGTTTTTTGTGTCTAACTTCAAAAAATAAACTCAACATTTTTATTTTTGTACAATTGAAAAAATCCTGCCCGGAACTTCATCCAGGCAGGAAGTGATTTTCTATTTTTCGTTATGCAGAAGCTTATGTTCTTTTCCTTTCAGAATACCATCGTACAGGTTCAATGCTACCGGGTTCTGATCGGAAGACTTGATCTGAGAACGGCTGTCAAAACGATACAGACCGTTCTGTCTGGCAACAGCAGTCAGCGGTTCCTGACCAAGGGAAGTCGGCTGTCCGCCGCCGTTGACGCAGCCGTTCCTGCAGGTCATGACTTCGACAAAATCGTATTTCACATTGCCTGCCGCCATTTCATCAAGCACCTTGCTGGCGTTTCCAAGTCCATTGATGATAGCAATGCGCACATCTCTGCCGAGAAGATTTACAGTTGCCTCTTTGATGGCATCATTGCCGCGGACGCCGGAGAACTTGATCTCATCCAGATCCTCAGGCTTATTGCTCTTTGTCAGATAACGAAGCACAGCTTCTGTTACGCCGCCGGTGGTTCCGAAGATAGCGCCTGCGCCGGAGGACATGCCGAACGGCATATCAAGCGCTTCCGGCGTGATCTCCGCCATATTGATGCCGGTAGACTTGATCATGCTGGCGATCTCTGTGGTCGTCAGTACATAATCTACATTCTGCTCGCCGTCTGTAAAGTGTTCCGGACGGAGGATCTCCCCTTTCTTCGCGGTGCAAGGCATGATGGAGACTACAACAGTTCTGCGGCTGTCCTTATCCTTGTTCATTCTGGCTTCTTCTTTGATCAGAGCGCCAAACATCTGCTGCGGGCTGCGGCAGGTGGAGATATGCTTCGCGAACTGCGGATATCTGTCTTCGCAGAATTTCACCCATGCAGGGCAGCAGGAAGTGAACAGCGGCAGATTTTCACCGGACTTCAGCCGTTCCACCAGCTCGCCGGCCTCTTCAATTACAGTAAGGTCTGCGCCGAAGTCTGTGTCATATACCTCTTCAAAACCGATATAGCGCATTGCGGCAGCCAGATGTCCCAGCGCATTGACGCCTTTTTCCATGCCGAAAGCCTCGCCGATGGCCACACGGACCGCCGGAGCGATCTGGGCAACGACGCGGACATTCTTATCCTCCAGCAGCTTCCATACAGGCTCTGTATCATATTTGATAGTGATCGCGCCGGTCGGACATACGACACGGCACTGTCCGCAGCCGACACAGTTAGTTTTATTTAAATCTCTCAAAAACGGCGTGGTCATCAGCATATTGGAGCCTCTGTTGGTAAAGCCCAGAACGCCTACGCCCTCTACCTCGTGGCACATACGCACGCAGTCACCGCAAAGGATACACTTATTGGCGTCTCTGACGATGCATGGAGACGTAGTATCCAGCGGATAGTGCTCTCTGTAGTTGTCAAAACGAATATCTGTCACGCCCAGACGGTTTGCCAGATTCTGCAGATCGCAGACGCCGTTTGCTGTACAGGTCGTGCAGTCTCTGCAGTGAGCGGCCAGAAGCAGCTCGATGACCATCTTTCTGTGATGCTGAATTTTGCGGGTATGTGTAAAAATCTTCATGCCATCTCTCGGTCTTTCCGAACAGGAAGCAAAGACTTTTCCCTTGTCATCCTCCACTACACACAGACGGCACGCGCCGTGTGTGGATAATTCGGAGTGATAACAGAAAGTAGGGATGTCGATGCCTGCGTTACGAATGACCGTCAGCACATTTTTTTCATCTGTAAATTCTACTTTTCTATTGTTGATTGTCATAAATCCCATGATTCTTCTTCCTCCTACCACTCGATATGAATTGCATCAAACGCGCAGTCGGACAGACATGCGCCGCACTTGATACAAGTGTCTGTGTCAATATGATATGCTTTTCTGACCTGACCTGCGATGGCGCCTGCCGGGCAGTTTCTCGCGCACTTGCCGCAGCCCTTGCACTTATCCGGGTCAATGATGAACTTCTGCAGCGCCGTGCAGTTTCTGGAAATACATCTCTTTTCCAGTACGTGCTGCTCATATTCCTCACGGAAGAATTTCAGCGTACTCATCACAGGCTGCGCCGCGCACTTTCCAAGTCCGCAGAGAGCCGTATCGGTGATGGTCTCAGCCAGTTCTTCCAGCATATCCAGATCTTCCAGCGTGCCTTTTCCGCCGACGATCCTTTCCAGGATCTCCAGCATACGCTTGGTGCCTTCACGACATGGCACGCACTTGCCGCAGCTTTCGTTCTGGGTAAAGTTCATGAAAAAACGGGATACCTCTACCATGCAGGTGTTTTCGTCCATGACTACCATACCGCCGGAGCCGATCATAGCGCCGATCTTCTTCAGGGAATCGAAATCCAGCTTCATATCCAGATGTTCTTCTGTCAGACAGCCGCCGGACGGACCGCCGATCTGTACGGCTTTGAATTTTTTGTCGTCTTTGATGCCGCCGCCGATATCAAAGATGACCTCCCGCAGAGTCGTGCCCATCGGCACTTCGATCAGACCGGTGTGCTTGACGCTTCCGGTCAGGGCGAACGCCTTTGTTCCGGAGTTGTTCTCTGTTCCGATGCTGGCAAATTTCTCCGCGCCTTCCGCTATGATCGTCGGCACGTTGGCATAGGTCTCTACGTTATTCAGGACCGTCGGCTTGTCAAAGAGTCCCTGCTCAACTGTTCTAGGCGGTTTTACTCTCGGCATGCCGCGGTTTCCTTCAATAGAGGAAGTCAGCGCGCTGCCTTCGCCGCATACGAAAGCGCCAGCGCCTCTGTTGATATGTAATTTAATGCTGAAATCTGTGCCCAGGATGTGATCGCCCAGAAGTCCTGCTTCTTCCGCCTGCGCGATAGCGTTTTTCAGACGGCTGATAGCAAGCGGGTACTCCGCGCGAACGTAGATATATCCTTCATCGGAACCGACAGCGTAAGCGGCCAGCGCCATACCTTCGATCATCTTATGCGGGTCGCCTTCCATGATGCTTCTGTCCATGAACGCGCCCGGATCTCCTTCGTCACCGTTGCAGACAACGTAGCGTTTCTTTTCTGCCTGCTTCGCGACCTGGGTCCACTTCTTGCCGGTCGGGAATCCAGCGCCGCCTCTGCCGCGAAGACCCGCTGCCATCACTTCGTCGATGACCTGCTGCGGCGTCATTTCAAACAGAGCCTTTTCCAAAGCTGCATATCCGCCGATAGCGATGTATTCCTGAATATGCTCCGCGTCGATGGAGCCGCAGTTTTTCAGTACGCTTCTGTGCTGTTTTTCATAGAAATGGATCTCGCTCTGCTTCGGACATTCTTTGCCGTCCTGCTGGAACACCAGTCTGGTGATCAGCTCGCCTCTTTCGATAGTCCTGTGGAAGATCTCTTCGCAGTCTTCCAGCTTCACCTTGGTGTAGAGGATATCCTGCGGCTCGATCTTCATCAGAGGACCCATCTCACAGAAACCGTGGCATCCGCTTTTGCGGACAACTACATCTCCGTCTCCATGGGCAACTTCCGGTTCAAATACCACTTCCACATCCGGATTCTGCGCGACCAGTTCACACATTTTATCGTAGATCTTCGCGGATCCGCCGGCGATACAGCCGGTGCCTGCGCAGATCAGAATTCTGCATTTGTTGCTTTCGATCTCTTTCTTTGAGCTCTCGCGAACCTTTGCGAGAGTCTGTCTGTCAGTAATCTTATTCATTTTACACTCCTCTCAATTCGCGAACTAAGGCAACCGCTTTTTCCGGCGTCATAGCCGGGTATACCTTATCATTTACAGTCAGTACCGGCGCCAGTCCGCAGGCACCCAGACAGGATACGGTCTCTAAAGTAAACATCATGTCCTCTGTTGTCTGCTTTCCCTTGAAAAGACCCAGTTCACCGTAAAGGGCCTCCAGGATCGGAATGGATTTACGTACATGACAGGCTGTTCCGTCGCAGACCTTGATCAGATATTTTCCCTTCGGCTCAAAGGAAAAATTCTCATAAAAAGTCGCTACACTATAGGCCTGAGACTCGGGTATGTTCAGTTCACCTGCAACATAACTGAGCAGCTCTGGCGGAAGGTAGCGATACTCTTCTTGTATCTCCTGTATAATCGGGATTAAATCTTTTTGGGTTCGCCCGTGCGCCGCAATGATTTCGTCGGTTTTGTCATAATATTCTTTTTCCAGCATTTCACACCTTGTATCCCAGCCGCAAAACTGAGATCACGCTCCTTTCCTCTGTTTACTAGTCACTCTGCTTCCATTCTATACTGCATGCTGTATCCCTGTCAATAGGCAGTTTCCCCGCGAAAACAAACAACTTTTTTCCTTTATATAGGTTTTTTTTATACTAGATATGGATTTCTTTTTTTCGGCCCTGACGGGGCCTGAGCGAGCCTGGATAAAACTCGATCAGGCCACGAAAAAAGGCGCTCCCAGGTCCGCCATGCGGATCGGTAACGCGCCTCTTTTCATAAGGATTTAAGTAGTATATATAAATTTAGGTAATTGCACTTTTCTGATACACCTGTGAAACTAGAAGATACTCAGCTTCTGACTTTTGCTCAGCACCTCCAGCATGCGGATGCCCGCTACGCTGTTTCCTTTTTTGTCTAACGCCGGTGAATAGATCCCGATACCCATGCGGCCCGGACAGTCTGCCATGATCCCACCGCCAACGCCGCTCTTTGCCGGAATGCCTACGGTGGTAGCGAATTCACCGCTGCCGTCGTACATGCCGCTGGTGGTCAGCACCGCGTTCATAAACACAGCGTCCTCTTCCGGAATCACCTGCTCCCCGGTATGGACATTTTTCCCGTGATGCGCAAGAACCAGAGCCATACGGGCAAGGTCCCGGCAATTCACTTTCAGCGAGCACATAGCAAAATACACATCCAGCAGTTCTTCTACACTTCCGTAGATCATGTCGGAATTCTTCAGCAGATATGCCAGCGCCCGGTTTTTGTTTCCGGTCTTCTTTTCGGAAGCGTAGACCTCTTCATCTATCTGAAGTTCATCATTCTCCATGATCCTGCGCGAAAATGTCATCAGCCTCTGAAAACGCTCCTCATTGGATACCGCTTTGACCATGCCGCAGACAGCGATGGCTCCGATGTTGACCATAGGATTGATATGCTCCCTCAAAAGCAGCGGTTCTGCGTAATCGATAGCGTTAAACGATTTGCCTGTGGCTTCAACGCCCACATGCGCTTTGACAAAGTCAATGCCGTTATCCTTTGCCGCGAGCATCAAAAAGATGGTCTTGGCAATACTCTGAATGGTAAAGGGCTTCTCCCAGTCGCCCGCGAAGAAATCTCCATCTTCTGTAGCGACATAGATACCGATCTCTTCCCGGTTGGCCTTGGACAGCTCCGGAATATAGCTGGCGACCTCCCCATCTAGCGTATACCTGCGGCAGTTCTCCAAAATCTCTTCAATGCAGTGCTGCATGCAGTCCGCTCCTTTCAACAGTTTCACCTAATTTAGTATACCATCGTTTCAAAGATTGTAAACCCCTAAATTTCTGTTCCGGCAATAATCCGCCCCGTCGGCATAGCGCTCCGCAGAAAAACAGGGCACGCGCCGCCGCATGCCCTGCTGAGAAACAGAAAACTACATATTATTACTCCGCGTCAAAGATCCGGTTGTCTCTGTCGATAAATCCGACCTTCGCTTCCACGCCGAAGTATTTTCCGGCCAGCTCAGCAAGTTCTGCCGCAGCTGCCTCCACCTGTTCCTTGTTCAGATCGGTAAAGCCGTCGATCGGGAACAGAATATCGCTGGTCTCTTCAGTGATCTTGCCGATCTCGCTTTGTCTCCAGGTCCAGCGGCGGGTCCTTACCTCATGGCCGGAAACATAAACGATTTCCTTCTCCTCCGGCTTCTCCATCTCTCCGTTTCCGAACGGGATAAACGTATCCTCCGTTCCGGCGTAACGCACTTCAAGCGCTTCATCGATCGTCGCCATATCGTGAGCGCCGATCGGAAGATGGTATTTGATAGATACAGCATTTCCCAGATCGACTGCGGCATTGATATGCGGGAAACCTTTCCCCTTGGCGATACGATCCAGAAGCGCCTCGATGGAGCACATATAACGGTTCGGATTGATGCCGATGGCGCGGAAGGCTTCTCTGTACGGAACGATATCGTCAGCGTTCTTTACTTTGACGCCCTCAAAATCCTTCTCACACTGCGCTATGTTAGCCTGCAGCATTTCTTCCAGCTCCGGTATTTCTTTCGTGTTGTCCATACCTTTGACAGCTACAACGCCAAAGTACGCGTTTGGAAGAAGATCGAATACTTCTTTTGCGATTTCAAATTTCATAGGTTTGTCTCCTTTACACTTGTTTTCTGCTTTTGCCCTAATTACCTCCCGGCGAACCGTCCATTCCCTCGCCAAAGGAGGCAGAAACCCTGTAAAGCATTTTTAGACACCTCTTACTATCACAACATTTTACCACATAACCGCGTTAAAATATAGCTTTTTTTGCATGGAAATCATAAAACCGCGCAAAACAAAACTCTGCATCCGGGCCGGAGCCTGATGCAGAGTTCTGTTCTTAGTTTGCTTCAGAAAACATGTCTTTTCCAACGCCGCAAAGCGGGCATTCGAAATCATCCGGAAGGTCTTCAAACTTTGTGCCCGGCTCGATGCCTTTCTCAGGACATCCGACAGCCTCATCGTATTCCCATCCGCAAGCGTCACATACGTATTTCATCTCTCTCGCCTCCTCCTTTTTAGGATATCCTTATTATATCAAACTCAAACAACCCGTCAATATAATTCTCCGAAAACTTATGTCCGCTCACCAAAATGAAGCTCGTAAATGCGAGTTAATCCGTTTCACACCAGTTTAATCCCCTTTATCAGCGGTTCCTCATTTATCTGCTAAAGCTCTGAAGCGTTCAAAGCACTCATGAATTTCTCATTTTCAAAATGTGGCATAATTCTTGCTTTTTGGAATAGTAATACATTTGTCTGGGCAACGCACACGTCTTAAGCAGTCCGGCTGCCTATATCAAATGGCGATACGTAAACACTATAAGAATGCTTACTATAGTAAGGAGGCAAGAAAGTAATGAAAAGAAAGAAATTTCTCGCAGTATTACTGAGCACAGTAATGATCATGACATGCCTGTCCGCCTGTGGCGGCGGTGGCGACGGAGATTCTGCCAAAGCAGTAAACTACGATGACGGCAAAGGTGAAAACGTACTTCGTATCACTTATGACCACGAATGTGAATCTGGTGACCCGAGACAGACCACTTCGGACTATATTATTCAGATGAACGTTTTCGACACCCTCGTACAGACTGTATCCACAGCGGACGGCGGTTCCGAGCTGCAGCCGGGCGTTGCGGAAAGCTGGGATATCTCTGATGACGGCAAAACTTACACCATGCATCTGAGAAAAGGCGTTAAGTTTACCAACGGCGAAGAGCTGACTGCTGATGACGTGCTCTACACCGTAGACAGTATGCTGGATCCAGAAAGAAACACACTTAACTCCGCCTGGATGGATATGCTGGTCGGCGCGCAGGACGTGCTGAAAGGCAAATCCGATACAGTGGAAGGCAAAGGTATCATCATCCACGACGATTATAACTTCGATATCGTTCTGAATGAATCCTACGCTCCGTTCCTGGCGACCTTATCCGTTCCGGGATGGTCCATTCTGAACAGGAAAGCCTGTGATGAGGCTGATAAAGCCGGCGGCGGAAAAACCGGCACCTTCTTCGGTTCTGAACCCGAATATACGATCGGTTCTGGTCCGTTCATCCTGAAGGAATGGGTACTCAACGACCACATTTATCTGGAAGCAAACCCGGATTACTGGCAGGGCGCTCCTAAGATCGACGGTATTCTGATCACTGTAGTCAGCGACGCGGATACAGAAAAAATGATGTTCGATCAGGGCAAGACCGACATCTTCGATCTGGACAATGCAAGACACCTGATCCCGGAATACACATCCGCTGACGAATGGAAAGACAACATCGTTTCCAAGGTAACCTTCGGCACGACCTATCTGTCCATCAACGAAAACATCAAACCGTTTGACAACGTAAAAGTCCGTCAGGCACTGCAGATGGCTATCGACAAAGAGACGATCCTGAAGACCAAATATCAGGATTCCGGAATCCCTGCAAACGGCATCTATCCAGAAAGCATGGTAGGCTACAACGCAGATCTTCCGAAAATCCCTTACGATGTTGAAGCCGCAAAGAAGCTCCTCAAGGAAGCAGGATATGAAGACGGATTTGAAATGACCATCTGCCTGACCGCAGATGACAACAGCACGCTGGAACTGGTACAGATCCTGCAGGAACAGCTGAAGGCCATCAATGTGACCGTAAATATCGATCAGATGGATGAGGCATCCTGGTATGATGTCCGTTCCACCGGCGAATTACCGGCATATGTAGCGACCTGGTGGGGCGACTACAATGATCCTGACAACTTCATCTACACATTCTTCGCAAGCGATACTACCAAGGCCCGTTCTTTCAACTACGCGAACAAAGACGCCATCAAGAGGATCGAAGCAGCAAGACACATTGTTGATCAGGACAAACGTATGAAAGAATACCAGGATCTGGAAAAACTGGTTATTCAGAATGACGCAGCCTGGGTTCCTCTGTTCCATCTGGAAAAGATCAGGGTGGTCCAGGATAGAGTAAAGAACTTTATTCCACACTGGGCTGGCTGGGGTGACTGCAGCTACTATTCCGTAGAGCTGGAGACCTCCGGAAAATAAAAAGCAAAATAACAAATAACAGCTGACGCAGCTGTTCACAATCATGCGGAAAGGGATTCTCCTCAGCAGGAGGGTAATCCCTTTCCTGTTAAATCCTGAAATCTATTCTTGAAAGGACGGAAACACATGGGAAAATATATCACTAAACGTATTCTTATCTCCATCCCACTGATGATCGCGGTGGTTCTGGTCGTGTTTCTGATGCTGCAGGTTCTGCCAGGCAACCCTATTGCAGTCATGATGGGCGAAAAGGCAAATCCGGCGGTCATTGAACGTGTTACCGAACAGATGGGACTGAACGATCCTACTCTTGTCCGCTTCGGGCGCTATATCCTGGATGCGCTCCAGGGAGATCTGGGTATCTCTTATAAACTGAACAGGCCGATCTCTTCACTGATCGCTGAGGCCTTTCCGAATACCGTGAAGCTGTCTATCGCAGCCGCACTGGTCGCATGGATCATCGGCATTCCTGCCGGTATCGTATCCGCTATCAAAAAGGACTCCCTGCTTGACAGATTCCTCATGGGATTCTCTCTGGTAGGCATCTCCTTACCTGTATTCTGGGCAGCTATGCTGTTTCAGTTCATCTTCTCTTCCCAGCTGGGAATCCTGCCGACTTCCGGATTCTCCACCTGGAAGCATATGATCATGCCTGCTTTCGTGTTAGGATGGGCGTCCTCTGGTACCATCGCCAGACTGACCCGTTCCAGTCTGCTGGGCATTATGAAAAACGATTATATCAGAACCGCCAGGGCAAAAGGCATCAGAGAAACACTGGTCGTTGTCCGTCACGGTCTGAAAAACGCCATGATCCCGGTCGTCACTATGATGACCATGCAGTTCGCCAGTCTGCTTTCCGGCGCAGTGCTTACTGAGACTGTTTTCGGCATCGGCGGCATCGGCGTACTGATGGTATCAGCCGTCAATACACGCGACATGCCATTGCTGCAGGGATCCGTAGTTTTCTCCACAATGATTATCATCTTAGGCAATCTGGTGGCAGACATTCTGTACTCCTTCCTGGATCCTAAGATCCGTGAACAATAGGAGGGATATTATGGCATTCAAAAAAATGAACAAAACTGCCGATATTCTGGCAGATAAAATAGCCGCCGGCTTTTCCATGGAGGGAACCGACTGGATTCCGGAAGGCGCTACAGAACCTGCTGTGATAGAAGAAGTCGCAGAGGCGGAGATCGCGCCTGACGAAACACTGAAAGAACAGCTCTTCAGTATGTTCCGTCATAACAAGCTGGCACTGGTTTCAGCAATTATCATCATATTATATATCCTGCTCACCGTATTCGCCCCGCTGATCGCCCCTTGTGATCCTTTCGCACAGGATCTGTATAATCAGGCATCCAATCCGACAGACGGACACCTGCTGGGAACAGACAGCCTGGGCCGTGACGTATTCACCAGAATGCTCTACGGCGGCAGAGTCTCGCTTATGATCGGTCTGCTGCCAACGACCATTTCCATGATCCTGGGCACAGTGCTGGGACTGATCGCAGGCTTTATCGGCGGCGTGGTCGACAGCATCATCATGCGTATCGCCGACGTGCTGATGGCCTTTCCGTCTCTGCTTCTCGCCATGCTGGTGTCTTATACACTGGGAAACGGGATGCTGACTATCTTCATCGCCCTGAGCTTTGTCGGCTGGGCCGGCACCGCCCGTGTCGTCCGCTCAGAAGTTCTGTCACTTCGTGAAAAGGAATATGTAGAGGCCGCGACCTCCATCGGCGTGAAGCGTTCTACCATCATGTTCAGGCACATCCTGCCGAACTGCGTACCGACTCTGGTCGTTCTGTTCACCATGAACGTGCCCGGAAACATTCTGACTGAAGCCAGCCTGTCTTTCTTAGGTATCGGCGCGCAGCCGCCTTCGACAAGCTGGGGACTCCTGGTATTCGAGATGAAAAAATTCCTGACACAGGCTCCAGTCCCTACTCTTGCGCCCGGCATTGCGATCCTCATTCTTGTAGTCGCATTCAACTTCCTCGGAGATGCCCTGCGTGACAAACTGGATCCATCTCTCAAGGACTAACATAAGGCGGTGATGACAATATGAGTAATGATACAATTTTTCAAATCAAAGGACTAAAAACACAGTTTTTTACTTCAAAAGGCATCGTCCCTGCCGTTGACGGCGTAGATATCACCGTCAAAAAAGGGGAAGCCGTAGGCGTCGTAGGCGAGTCCGGCTGCGGCAAAAGCATGACGGCCATGTCCGTTATGCAGCTTCTCCAGTATCCCGGCCGCGTCGTAGACGGCCAGATCCTCCTGGACGGCGAGGATCTTCTGAAAAAGACAAAAAAAGAAATGGACGATATCCGGGGCAACAGGATATCTATGATATTCCAGGAACCGATGACTTCTCTGAATCCGGTATATACCATTGGCAAACAGGTGTCAGAGGCCATCCTGACCCACGAAAACGTCACTAAAGAAGAAGCGAAAAACCGGGCGATCGACATCTTCCGCAAGGTAGGCATCCCGGAACCGGAGAAACGGTACTCCGTATATCCTCATCAGCTGTCCGGCGGCCTCCGCCAGAGAGTTATGATCGGCATGGCAATGGTCTGCAATCCACAGCTGATGATCGCAGACGAACCTACTACAGCCCTGGATGTTACCATCGAAGCGCAGATTCTTTACCTGATGAATCAGCTGCAGAAAGAACAGGGTACCGCCATCATCATGATCACCCACAATCTGGGTGTCGTAGCGGAATCCTGTGACTACGTCTACGTCATGTATGCCGGAAAGATCATGGAAGAGGCTCCGGTAAGGGAGCTGTTCAAGAAACCGCTGCATCCGTACACCTTCGGGCTGATGAACTCGATCCCTAAGATGACAGAGACCAAGGAGCATCTTTACACCATCAAAGGACTGGTCCCTAACCTGCTCCACCTGCCGCAGGGCTGCCGTTTCTGTCCTAGATGCGACAAAGCGATGAAGGTCTGCACCATGTACCAGCCTGATCTCTATGAAGCAGAGGACGGCCACAAGGTCAGATGCTTCCTGTATAATAAGGAGGTGATGAACAGTGGAAAATAGAAAGATCCTGGTCCAGACGACCGATTTAACAAAAGAATTTAAAACCGTATCCAGCTCCTGGGGCAAAAGCAAGGGCATCGTCCACGCCGTTACCGACGTCAATCTGAACGTCTATGAGGGAGAGACCCTCGGCGTTGTCGGTGAGTCCGGCTGCGGCAAATCCACACTGGGCAGACTGATCCTCCATCTCCTGACGCCAACCAGAGGAAGCGTCAGCTTTGACGGCCGGGACCTGAGCCAGCTGAAAGAAGCCGAGCTGCGTGACATGAGAAAACAGATGCAGATGGTCTTTCAGGATCCTTACGCATCTTTAAATCCGAGATTAAAGATCAGAGACATCGTGGCAGAACCGCTGGTCACTCACAAGATCACCAGTGGAAAAGAAGAGGATACAGCCATCGTAGAAGACCTTCTGCGAAAATGCGGTATCCGCCCCGAGTTCATGTACAGATATCCTCATCAGTTTTCCGGCGGTCAGCGTCAGCGCGTCAGCATTGCGAGAGCCCTGGCCTTAAATCCAAAGCTGATCGTCTGTGATGAGCCGGTATCCGCTCTGGACGTCTCCATTCAGTCTCAGATCCTGAATCTGCTTGGGGATCTGCAGGCCGAGATGAACCTGACCTACATTTTCATATCTCACGATCTGTCTGTCGTCAGATATCTGTCAGACCGCGTCTGCGTCATGTTTCTGGGCAAAGTCTGCGAATTAGGCGTCACCAGAGACATTTACGCGAACCCTATCCATCCGTACACCAAATTCCTGCTGGAGGCAGTACCTCTGCCGGATCCGGAAAAACGGAAAGAAGCAAAAGACATGCTGACAGGCGAGATCCCAAGTCCGGTAAATCCGCCAAGCGGCTGTCACTTCAGAACCAGATGCCCATACGCTACAGAACACTGCGCGAAAGAGGTTCCTGTACTGAAAGAAGTCGAGCCGGGCAGATTCGTGGCCTGCCACCTGGTCTAAGCGTTTTAGTCATTCTTATACTATACAACTTGATAAAAGCGGTTTCGGCAAGCTGAGACCGCTTTTATCATGCTCTGCTTTTATCATACTCTGACAGCGCTTTTACTGTCATACATAAAGGACAGAAAAAGAAGCGGATCCAGATCTGAAACCGCTTCTCACATGCTTTTTTATTATATTGCCGCTGCCTTCTATCTTTCCACGTCAAAGGTGATGGTGCCTGCCTGCGTATCCATCCTGCAGACCGCTCCCATCGGCAGCGTGATCATCGGATAACTGTGGCCGGACTGTACGTTATACATGACCGGAATATCCAGATCACCGATGGCGTCCAGAATAACTCTGGTCATATCAAAGCCTTCCACATCCACCTCGCAGCGGGTAAACTGGCCAAGGATGATACCCTTTACCTCATCTAAAAGACCCGCGTTTTTCAGCTGATAGACGTGTCTGTCCAGATTGCCTATATGTTCGCCGATCTCCTCAATGAACAGGATCTTTCCCCTGGTGTCGATCTCATACGGCGTACCCACAGACGCGCACAGCACTGTCAGATTTCCGCCAGTGAGCTCGCCCTCCGCGCAGCCTTCTCTGGCCACGCCTACAGGCAGTCCTGCCGGCGCGGAATAAGCGTATGTGTCTTCTGCCGTCAGGCTCTCAAAGAAGCCCTGCTTTGTCTCCGGATCAAACTGATCTACTACATTGGAAGAGATCATCGGTCCATGGAAGGTCACCAGATCACATTTCTGGTTGAACAAAAGATGCAGGCTGGTGATATCGCTGTATCCCTGGAAGATCTTCGGATTGTTTCTGACCACATCCAGATCTATGTATGGAATGATCCGGTTAGCGCCGTCTCCGCCTCTGATACAGAAAATGGCATCGACCTCCGGATCAGCAAACATCCGGTTGATCCATTCGCCTCTCACCTGCTCCTCACCGGCCATATAACCGCCTTTGGACGCAGAAATGTTGTCAGCCTTCTTTACGCGAAAGCCCATGTTTCTCATGACCCTGCAGCACTCTTCCTGCCGCTCCTCTGACACAGGGGAGCTCGGACTGACAAGACCGATCACTGCGCCTGCGTTTAATTTTTCTGGATATCTCATGATGTTTACCTCTCCATTCTTTCTAGAATATATATGGGTTTAATATCCCCACATGATGTTTACGACTACCGCTGACATGATCAAGGAGAACAGGTCGCCCAGAATACCAGCAAACGGAGCCTGTCTTACGTTGGTGATACCTACCGCGCCAAAGTATACTGCCAGTACATAGAACGTAGTTTCAGTTGAGCCCATAGCCACAGATGCAATACGTCCGATCTGAGACTGTGTGCCGTACTGCGTCAGCAGGTCGGCCAGCATACCCTGAGCGCCGCCGCCGGACAGAGAACGCATGATGCCCATCGGCAGAACTTCTCCAGGAAGGCCGATCAGGGAAGTGACAGGATCCAGAATGGATACCAGCCAGTCCATAGCTCCGGATGCGCGGAACATACCGATAGCGCACAGCATAGCTACCAGATAAGGGATGATCATAACGCCTGTAGTGAAGCCTTCCTTCGCTCCTTCTGTAAAAGAACTGTAAACAGGAAGCTTTTTGAAAAATAATGCATAAACGGTTACGCCCATGACCAGTACAGGAATGGCGTACATGGAAATGAAATTCAAAACTGCTGTCAATTAAATCGCCTCCTTTGTATTTACAGTATCCAGAGTCAGCGGATCGTCTCCGATGTACTCCTCGTTGATCTGCAGTGTGCCTGCGGCTCTTTCCTTCTCGATCTGATAATCATACTGGAAGATCTTGATCTTGCCCAGCAGCTTCGTGGAAATGATGCAGACCAGAGCAGCTACCAGCGTAGTCAGGATAACCGGTCCTACGATCTCAGCAGCGCCTGCCGTCTCAACCGCACTTCTCGTTGCGATGATATTAGAAGGAATCAGGCAGATGGAGCCTGTGGAGATCGCCATGACCATGCACTGATCGTCAGTAGCGATATTCTTTGTTTTGTTCAGAGTCTGCAGCTCCTGCATGGCTTTGATGCCCAGAGGCGTGCACGCATTGCCGAGTCCCAGAATGCTGGCAGCCATGTACATAACGATGGCGGAGTTTGCCGGATGATCCTTCGGCACATTCGGGAACATGAATCTCAGCACAGGTGCCAGTAATTTGCCCAGCTTCTCGCAAAGGCCGGCGTCTTCCATAACCTTCATCAGGCCGCAGAAGAATGCCATAGAACCAATAAGTCCGATCGCCAGTTCAACAGAAGTATCTGCAAATGCAAACAGATTATCCTGTACGTCCTGGATGGTGCCGGTAAAGATTCCGGCAAGTACCGCGATAGCAATCAATACTACCCAGATATAATTCATCATACTAGAACCACCTCCATTATCAGTCATATTGATGAATTAGAATAGATTACAGTACAAATGCAATGCAATTCCCGTGCCAAAAAAGTATTTTTTAAAAAATCTATCTCTGCCTAGAAAATGCCGATAAAAGCCGTTTTTTTGCTCTGAAAAGCTGCGGATAAATCGGATTTAATAAATTTTATCTCGTTTCATCCGTTTTTTGGGGCCGTCTTTTTTGACTTCTCTGCTTTTCCGTATGGATCAAAAAGAAATCTTTCAGTTGTGCCCGCGAAAAAAATGTGCTATACTTACCCTTAAACTTATTTCTATACATTGAATACAATCTCAGGAGTGTACAAAAATGAAAAAAATTCCATATACCTTCAGCACGAAATCAAAGCAGATCTTTTACTTCACCATCATAGCTTATTTTCTGCTGAGGCTGATCGTTATCGCTGAAATAAAGCTGTTTCATGTGGAAGGCTACGAGGTATATCTAAGCCTGAGCCTGCTCTATTATGCTCTGATCTTCGCAGCGGTCACCCTGCTTTTCTTCGGATATAAATTCTTCTTTACACTGTACGACGAAACTACGGTCACCTATCATAACCGCTTTCTCAGAAAAAGCCGCTCCATCCAGCTATCCGAAGTACGATTTGCCAGACTGGACACCTGGGGCATCCACCTGTACCGGCAGGAAACGCCTCAGCCCGGAGAAAAAGAAGACTTTTTCATTCCCTTCTTCCGCATGGGCGTCATCCGCGCTATTCCTGTCAACGGATTCTTCGAACAGCTCATTGCAGCGCCGCAGATCCGCATCGAAAAGACCTTCAAAGTGCTTCCGGGATATACGAAAAAGTGGCAGCTGGTATCCATCCTTTATGCGTTTCTGGCCATCTGCATGCTGCTGGTCTGCTCCACGCCTCTGTACGCTGTCATCATCCTCTATCAGAACTTCACGTGATCTTTGCACGATTCTTGCATGTTGATGTCTTTGATAAGGCAGCTATCTTTGATAAGGAGGTTCATGATCTATGAACAAAAAATTTCCAATGACAAATTACAGAGGTCTGGTATATCTCATCATTCTGACCTGTATCCTGCTGGGCGTGACCAGCCTTTTCACAACATTCCTGTTTTCCGGAAAAAGCCTGCTCTGGCTGATCCCCGCTTTGGTCTGTTTTTTCCTGCTGATCGTTGATATCATGGGATTTCTGACCGTCATCTCTATCGGCATCGACCTGAAGGACGGCGTTGTCTGGCTTCCGGATCCCAACATGCTGAGGCGCTGCGTTCCCGTCTTCGAGCTGGCGCAGCTGGCGGAGATCCATCTGGAAGACCAGAACGGCGATACGGTTACCATAGACGCAGAAAGCTACGCCGGCTGCAAGATCATCTTTACGCTGAAGAGCGGCGAAACACACCAGTATTACCCCATGATCCTGAACAAAAAACAATACAGACGTCTCTACGACGGTCTCATGGCAGAACACGTCTGACTTCCCATCCCCGATCAAAACCCGCTGCCGCGGGCAGCGAAAAGATCAGGCATGACAGTTTAAAAGTCCGGTATACCGCAGATCCCGCGGCATACCGGACTTTATCATATAAACAGTTTTTTATTTTCTAAATACGTCCTTCATCACGCGCATAGCGTTCTGATTACAGATCTTGTCGATCTCATCGTCTGTGAACACATCCTGCATCTTCTCTAAGATTTTGATATAGCCTTCGTAATTTCCGATCTCACCGGCATCTTCGATGCCGTCAAAATCCGAGCCCAGGCCCACGCTTTCAATACCTGCTTTATCCGCCATATACTGCAGATGCTGGATCACCTGGCCGATCTCCGCATACTCGGAATCGTCCTTCAGGAAGTACGGCGCGAAATTCACGCCGACCAGGCCGCCTTTGTCACCCAACGTCTTCAGCTGATGATCTGTCAGATTGCGGCGATGACTGCAGATAGCCCTCGCGCAGGAATGGCTTGCCACGAACGGCGCTTTGCTGTGCTGTGCCACATCATAAAAACCACCTTCGGACATGTGGGAAACGTCGATGATCATGCCCAGCCGGTTCATCATCTCCACCGCCTCAATACCCATCGGTTTCAGTCCCAGATTGTGTTCCTGCTTATTGTCGCTGGACGGATAACCCAGTGAATTTTCAAAGTTCCACAGCAGGGTGATCAGTCTGACGCCCTTATCATAAACTTCCTGAATCCGTTCGATGTGGTCTTCCACGAACACGCCGTCCTCGACGGTCAGGATCGAGGACATCTTGCCGTCAGCCTGATTCTTCAGAATGTCCTCACAGCAGTAAGCCGGTCTGATGATGTCCGAATTCTGCTCCATCTGCTTCAGATATAACTGATACATCTCTTCTAGCAGGCTGTACGGGCCGTTTTCCTCGATCTCCGGACGCATCAGATAGAGTGCGAAAAACTGCGCCAGCGCGCCGGCCTTCTGCATCATCTTCAGATTCAGATGCCCCTCCCGGTCATAGAGATTCTCTTCCCGGTTATAATAATGGCTCATGATCGTATCACAGTGCATGTCAATAATTTTCATCATGTTACTCCTCCCGTGTTTTTTATAAAAATAAATATGCAAATCTTATGCCAAGTACTTCTTTCTTGTTCTTTCCACGTGATCTATGGTATACTATAACTGATCAAATATCAAACAAATTCATCAGGAGGAATCAATGAAATATACGACTTTCAAAGAAATGAAGATCTCCCGCCTGGGCTTCGGCACCATGCGCCTTCCTATGGATCAGGAAGGAAAGATCGACTATGCCGCAGGTCAGGAAATGGTAGACTACGCCCTGGCAAACGGCGTCAACTACATAGATACCGCCTATAAGTATCACGATGGCGAGTCAGAAAACTTTGTCGGCGCCGCTATCAAAAAGCACCCGCGCAGCAGCTTCTACCTGGCAGACAAGATGCCGACCTGGCTGTGCGACAGTCAGGCTGATGTAAAGGCCATTTTTGAAGATCAGCTGAAGAAATGCTGTACAGATTACTTTGATTTTTATCTGCTCCACAGCGTCGATGAAGAAAGCTATGCCAACATCGAAAAACTGCACATCATCGACATTTTAAAGGATGAGATCAAAGCCGGCCGCATCCGTCATCTGGGCGCGTCCTTCCACTGCAAGCCGGATTTTTTGCGCCAGATCCTCACCGAACACGGAGATGATCTGGAATTCATTCAGCTGCAGCTGAACTACTTTGACTGGGAATATCAGGATGCAAAAGCGCTTCACGACGTGGCTGTCCAGTTCGACAAACCGATCATCGTCATGGAACCGGTCCGCGGCGGCATGCTGGCAAACCCGATGAGCAGCGAAGCACGCGCCATTCTGGATGCTGCCGGCACAGGAGCCAGCTATCCGTCCTTCGCCCTGCGCTTTGTTGACCAGCTGCCAAACGTCTGCTGCACCCTGTCAGGTATGTCAGAGCTGTCTCAGATCAAAGACAACATCGAGATCTTCAGCGGACCAGCCCTTTCAAATGCCGAAAAGGACGCGATCGACGCTGCCGTCAAAGTTCTGCGCACCGACATTCTGATCCCATGCACCGGCTGCAACTACTGCTCAGAATGCCCGTCCGGCATCAAGATCCCGAAGATCTTCAAGCTGTATAACGAAGCTGCTGCCAAGGGTTTCCACTGGATCTGGGGTTCCCTTTCAGGCCTTTACAACAGCGCCGGTCCTAACGCCAACGACTGCATCGGCTGCGGCAGCTGCCAGTCCCACTGCCCGCAGAAGATCAGCATCATCGAAAATCTGAAAAAGATCGACGCCAAGTACACAGAACTGGCAGAGATCGGAGAATGATCCCCAGAAAAAAAGCACATGCCTGACGCACGGCATGTGCTTTTTTTCTAAAGATTTAAAAGTACAGTTTCATGACTTATTTTATTCAACTATTGCACTCTGTCTTCTACTCGAAAGATTCTTCCACACAGTGTTGAGAATCTGAACATATCAAACTACCTGTCAATGCAACAGCTCTGCTCGAAGATTTTGTTGATGCATAATACTCTTTCACAAATAATTTGCATTTATCTACTGCGTTGCAGTCTTTTCTTCCTCCATGTTCTCAAAACCGTAAGTTTTCTTGATAGCCTGTCCCATGGCAAGCATCAGAAGACCGCCGATAACGCCGACAAACCACACGACCTTGTAGCCGCTGTTTCCCCAGGCATCAAGGTAATGTCCGCAGATGGTGTACAGGTACAGATCGGAAGAATATCCGATTGCAGAAGCGATACCAAATACACTGCCCACATACAGATTTGGGACCTTTGCAGTGGTTACCAACGTATAGAGGAAATTTGACATCATCGCGTTGCAGGCAAGAAGCAGAATCGCTGCCAGCATAACCCAGATGACATACGGTCTGCCCTGCGGAATAAACATCAGTACCACAGAGAAAATGATACAGCCGATAGACAGCTTGTTAATCATCGAACTTGCCGTGTGGCCCTTATCGCGGAGCGTACCGCCGATTGGCGAGAAAACCATCAGAATGCCTGTTCTGATTGCTGCCGAAAAAGCCTGCGCAAATGGAATACTGATTGCGAAAGCATCTGTCAGATACGGGTTCAGATAGGTGATATTGGAACGAATCAGGAAATATCCCAAAGTAAAGAATGACAAATACCAGGTAATCGGAAGCTTGGCAGCATGTCCCATCAGGCGCAGATCCTCTTTGATTCCCTTACCTTCCTTCTCGTAAGTCATGTTCGGAATCGCAAAATGTACCACTACACCGATGATAATTGCCAGCATGCCATAGATGATGTACGCAGCCTTAAAGCCATTCGGATTATCTGCGAGTGCCCATGTGATAATAGCGAGGACGATATACTGCAGTGCCAGAGATAAAATCGCATAAGCGATATCAGACATGGCAAAAAGTCTTCCCTGCTCATCTTCATTGCCGAGCATTTTAATGATTTTCAGATATGCGCTCCAGTTCAGGGTAATTGCTGTAATTCCAAAGAGGAAGAACAGAATGCCCAGCATAACAAAGGAACTGCTTGCTGCAACGCCAAAAGCGGTCAGTCCTGTTAGCACGCAGGATGCGATAACCAACTTTTTCGGGTTGAAGATATCCGCAACCCAGCCGCCAATAAAGTAGCTTGGTACCGCCGACGCGCCATATATGGTCAGAAGCCATCCCATCTGGGTGTCAGTCACTCCATAGGTATCCAAAAATTGATTGTAAAAATCGTACGCCAGATACGGAATCAGCAACACGATAGAGGAAAAGGTCACAATTACGACCAATCCTAATTTCTTTTTCATATTCATCGTCATTTCTCCTTTTATACCAGAATTTCTCCATCCTTTATAACATGTACCGGCGGTTTCGTCATGACATAGATGTCTTCATCAGGATTCCCATCAACCAGTACAAGATCTGCCAGTTTGCCTGGTGCAACCGTTCCCAGCACATCGCCATAGCCCATGATCTCCGCGCTGTTCTTTGTCGCCTGCAGCAGAATATCCAGATCGTCGAAGTTATAATATTCCTTTCTGGCGATAAACTCATAGCCGGGATGCCTGCGCAGTGCCTCAAGGTCGATATCAGATCCAAATCCCAGCTTCAGACCCTCATGATACGCTCTGTTTATGTTAGCAATCTCTATTTCTGCTGCAGCTTTACTCTTTTCGTAAAGTTCCTCGCTCACATCGGGATTTCCCGTATCCAGACAGTAAAGTCCTACCGCACCGGTCGGTACCAGATAACAATCCTTTCTTTCCTTCAGCATTTGCAGTCCTTCATCGTCGAGGTAGGTTCCGTGTTCGATTGTTCTGACACCTGCTCTGACAGCGTCTTTAATGGAGCTTGCACCATGGCAGTGAGCACATACATAAGTATTCTTTCTTTTTGCTGCCGCCACTGCTGCCTCTATTTCATCAAGTTCCATAACCTGAATGCCCGGTTCTGCTCCCGCGTTCATAAACGCGCCGCTGACCATCAGCTTGATAAAATCATTGCCTTTCTGCAGCTCGGTGCGTACCGCCTTTCGCATTTCCTCCGGACCGTCCGCTTCAAAATATAAATCGCTGAAACAGTCGTTTCCGGTTTCTGTCGGCGTGATAATCAAACCGCATGGCACCAGCCGCGGTCCTTTGATAATTCCTTCCTCGATTGCGTTTCTCACAGTCGCCACCGCATTGTAAGAACTGCCGCAGTCCCTAATCATCGTGAATCCCTGCTTCAGATACTCATTAGCAAAATCCACCACCCCGAAAATAATTTTTCCCTCCGGCATACACTGCAGCTCATAATAATTGAAAATAAATCCGTACAGATGCGCATGCATTTCAATTAGTCCGGGAATCAGAGTCTTTCCCCTTCCGTCGATTTCTGTCAACGTTTCTCCTTCTGCTTCCTCGTGAAGGCTTCCTGCCGCCAAAATCTTTTCAATCCGGTTTCCCTTTACATATACATCTGCCGTCTCACCATCATAGCCTTCTGTCAAAGCCTTTACCAGTCTGCAGTTTTTAATAACAATCATGGGTTCACCTCCGTCTCTTTTCTATTACTTTACGCCCTTTAAGAAAAATAAAAAGCGCCAAATGGCACATTTATTCATAGTCCAAATCTCTATTTACTTGTCACAATCAAGGGTATATAATAGAAAAAAGACGAAAAATCACTGTTTTTGGACTATTTGGAGGGTACCAAAATGAAAATTTCCATCAATCGAAAATCCCACACGCCGGTCTACGCCCAGATCCGAAATGACATTCGCCAGAGGATTCTCTCCGGTGAACTGGCAAACGGCTTTAAACTGCCGGCCGAGCGAACCCTGGCAGCCGATATCGGTGTACACAGAAATACGGTGGTCAAAGCCTATGAGGAGCTCATCAGCGAGGATCTGATCAAATCATCCATCTCCCCCAGAGGCTATTTTGTCACCTACAGTCAGTCAGCCGATTTCAGGCAGAGCTTTGGTTTCAGAAGCCGCAAGTACCCGGGCGCTCTAAGCTTTATGCTGAAAGAAGAATACCTGCAGATGGACAGCCTCTTTGACAGACTCTTTTACGCAAACAATGTAAACAGTCCTAACGTACCGCTGATTTCCATGGCCGCAGACGTGATTACAGCCGACCTTTATCCAAGGAAACAGCTGAATCAGATTCTTTATGAGCTGGCAGAGAAAAACCGTTTTGACTGGTGTGATTTCGTGTCTTCACAGGGACTTCCGCAGCTGATTGAAAGCATTCAGTCACTCCTTGAAAAGCGCCATATTCACGCATCCGCGAAAGAAATTCAGATTGTAGGGGAAACCTACGAAGCACTGCAGTTTGCCGCCCGGATTTTTCTCTCCGCCCGGGACACCATCATCTGTGAAGAGCCCATTTCCCCTGACATGCTGCAAGTGCTGCAGTCTCTCGACCTCAATGTCATCACCATTCCCATGGACGAAAACGGTATGCAGACAGAATATCTGGAAGGCCTCATTGTAAAATACAGACCCCGCATGATCTACACAATACCTACTTTCCATTTTCCAACCGGTACCATTATGAGTCTTGCAAGGCGGTATGAGCTGCTGGAACTGTCCTACAAGTATGATATTCCAATCGTTGAAGAGGACTGTGACTCGGTTCTGCGCTATGAAGGAGTCCCGATCCCTTCTCTGAAATCTCTGGATACTATGGGGAATGTCATCTATGTAAATTCCTTTATTGCCACGATCTGCCCCGGCGTACGGACAGGTTACATGGTCGCGCCTGAAAAAATTGTAAACAGACTGTCCATGCTGATGGAAAACAGTCGGATTTTCGTCAATCCCATCGGGCAGTATCTGTCTTCAGAGTTTATCAGGAGAGGCTACATTTATGACCAGATTGATACGCTCTGCCGTTTTGGCAGAAATAACAGAGATTGTCTGTGCAGCGCGCTTGCCTCACACAGTGAGATTGCCTACCAGTTTCAGGTGCCAAAAGGCGGCACAGCCCTATGGTGTCATTTAGAAGAAGACATTAACCCGCAGGCTCTTTTATACAAAGCACATGAACTGGGTGTCTCCTATATGCCCGGCGATCTGTTTTTCCCTTTCATGAACAAAGGTGATAACTACCTTCGGCTCAGCTACGGCAATGTCACCGAAACTCAAATTGCAGAAGGAGTGAGCAGATTATCCACCGCTATTGCTGCAGTGAGATCACATATTCTTTGATTGTTTTTTGGAAATTTATAGAAACAGGTTGAAATTTTTCCTGCTTTCTCGTATAATAAAAGAAAAGCTTTTGCAATATGCAAGGAGGGAGGAAAATCATGGCGACAAATACATTTGAAAGAAAAATACAAATCAACGATTCAAAGTCATTGAAAAAGCTTGCTGAGTTAATAGCCTCTGAACCACCCAAAGCTTCGCTGTCTGATCATCCCTTTTCCACTACAGAAAGAGCTAGGAGTGATGAACTATTAAAACAATTCTTATCCCACTCAAATCGTTGATGGAACAAAAAGAAGGCATTGAATTACAAATTATCTTGTCTTCTTTTTCATGTGATAAAGATAAAGATATTGAGATATTTCTTCAAAAAAGAGCCGTCGAATTTGAAGATCTGGCAAAATCACGCACCTATCTGATCTGTGATCAAGAACAGCTGGAGAGCTCCTCTCATTCTTCAGAGGATCTCATCATTTATGGCTACATATCTTTAGCGTTAAAAGTATTGACTATACCTGAAGCAGTCTCAAACAGAAAACGCTTTGAACTTGATGGCTACAGCGCAAAACTCCACGGTGATAAAATTCGGGATTTTCCCTGCTATCTAATCGGACAGCTATCGAAAAACTCTAATATCACAGATAATCCTCTATCGGGAGAGACTTTACTTCATTTTGCCTATGATGTAATTGCTTCATCGGTAGAAGCTGTCGGAGGCAGATATATTATGATCGAGTGCCAGGACAACGACAAATTACTTCAATTTTACAGTAAAAATTTCTTTGAAGAAATAGCGCGAATTCCGGATAACGGTCTCCCAATGATACAAATGATACGTAAAATAGCATAATTCTTGTGCAAAACGCCCTATTCTCTCAATGTGAATAAGAATTAGGGCGTTTTTTCCTCAATCTCAATCAATCAGCATGATCAGACAATTTCATCAGTTATCGTTCATTCCCAACGGATACAATGTCAGCAATTTTCTTTTATACAGACTTTCCAGAGCAATCACCTCATCGCTGGTAACATTCTTTTGTAAAATCTGAAGAATAGAGAATTGAAACTGGTGATATCTATTGGGATCAGCTTTCAGCAACTCTTTCATTCTATTGTTATTTCCATGCTGCGTTCTTACATATTCTATCCATCTCCCCAGTAATCCATTTTCACCATACGCTGATCCCACATATTGCCTGCCTGTGCTGCGGTCAACAATCAGATAAATTGCATTGACAGAAGCAAGCGCTGTGTGCCACGCTTCATACACCTGTTTATTTTCAATGATTTCTTTTAACTCATCATAGGATAAAATCAAATTCTCAAATCCAGCAAATACTCTCCTCTCATCAGGGAAAATCGCAATAACAGGCTTCTCATTTGTACCCTTTTGATGCCATGCCAAAGTTCCTCTTCCCCAGTCAATGATCAGTCTCTTTTCATATTCCTGCAGCAGATCCAGCGGTTCTAAGTCAAAATATTCACTTTTCCCGTCAAACCAGTCTTCATGCGGAAAGCCTTCAGGCATAACATCTTTTGTTGACGGCTGAGATCCATTAACCTTATAAAGCGCATAGAACTTGGCTAAAGTGCCTCTGTCACTGATAAACACCGCCCAGTAATCATAATCTTTGCCGAATCCCACGCTCTGCACAGCAGTATATTCCTGTATCATATTCTTCTCAAAGCAGGGTTTGAACTGCTCGCTGCTCATAGAATGTCGGAACAATTTTACTCGCTTTGGATCAAGTCCTGCCTTTTTTAAAATATCCGTAAAACTTAAAACGTTCACATTCCGCTCCTTTCGATTTTATCTGATTACGCAAACCCCCGGCATCGGAATGCCGGGGGTTTTATATACGAAGGTTAATTTTAGGCTAGTTTTCTAATCTACTACCACGCCGTCTTCTGCGACAGTCGTCATGATCTCGCATCTGTCGCCGTTTTCTGCGAACATGATCATGCCTTTGGATTCCAGGCCGCGCAGCTTGCGAGGTTTCAGGTTGGCGACGATAAGCACTTTCTTGCCAACCAGTTCTTCCGGTTTGAAATCTTCTGCTACACCGGAAATGATCTGCCTGCGTTCAGTTCCCATTTTGATCTGGAATACTAAAAGTTTGTCAGCTTTCGGATGTTTCTCTGCCTTTTCAATGAGTCCCACGCGGAAATCGATCTTGTCAAAATCGTCGTATTCGATCTCCGGCTTCAACTCCAGCGGAATATTCTCTTCCTCAGGTGCAGCAGCGCCAGCTTTCTGCATGGCTTCAAGCTCTTCCAGTTCCTTTTCGATATCCAGTCTCGGGAAGATGGCTTCACCCTTCTTCACCTGTTCCTGATACATCATGTCGAACTCAAAAGCGTCCTCCCAGACGACATCCGCATACCACAGGCCCATCTGCTTTCTGATCTTATCCGATGTTGTATGCATGAACGGATGGATCAGGATAGAGATAATCCGCAGAGATTCTGCCAGATTATGCAGACAGGTATCCAGTTCCGGCTTCTTCGCATCATCCTTAGCCAGCAGCCAAGGCGTCTTTTCATCGATATATTTGTTAGCTCTTCTTACCAGGACCCAGATCTCTTCCAGAGCCATATTGAAGGCGAACTTATCCATCTGCGCTTCTACCTTTGATGCGGCACCGGTAGCGATGGTCTTCAGATCTCTGTCGATGTCGTCCTCTGTATTAGATTCAGGTACAATCCCGCCGCAATACTTCTCGATCATGGAAGTAGTCCGGGAAACCAGGTTTCCAAGGTCATTGGCCAGGTCGTAATTCATTCTCTTCAGCATGACCTCATTGGTAAACACGCCATCCTGACCAAACGTATATTCCCGAAGTAAAAAGTATTTCAGCGCGTCGATGCCGTATCTGTCGATAAGCTTAACAGGATCGACCACGTTGCCCTTTGATTTGCTCATCTTACCGCCTTCCAGCAGCAGCCAGCCATGACCCAGAACATGCTTCGGAAGCGGAATATCCAGAGACATCAACATTGCCGGCCAGATGATGGAATGGAATCTGACGATCTCCTTGCCCACCAGATGCACATTTGCAGGCCAGTATTTTTCAAAAAGCTGCGGATCATCAGGATAACCCAATGCCGTGATGTAGTTGGTGAGAGCGTCCAGCCATACATAGATGACATGCTTCTCATCGATCGGTACCGGAATTCCCCAGTCAAAGGTCGATCTGGAAATGCACAGATCGTCAAGACCCTGTCTGATAAAGCCCAGCATCTCGTTTCTTCTGGTTTCAGGTTCCAGAAAATCAGTGTTCTCTAAAAGGTCGATCAGCTTATCCTGATACTTGGAAAGACGGAAGAAATACGCTTCCTCCTTTGCCTTCTGCACCGGTCTTCCACAGTCAGGGCAGCAGCCGTTTACCAGCTGGCTCTCTGTCCAGAAGGACTCGCACGGTGTGCAGTACATGCCCTCGTACTCTCCCTTATAGATATCGCCTTTCTCGTACATTTTATTGAAAATAGCCTGGACCCGCTTTACGTGTCTGTCTTCTGTGGTTCTGATGAAATCGTCATAGGAGATCTCCATGGTCTTCCACAGATCCTTGATCCCTGCCACAACGCCGTCCACATACTCCTGCGGGCTGACTCCTTTTTCCTCCGCAATGGTCTGGATCTTCTGTCCATGCTCGTCCGTACCTGTCAAAAATCTCACGTCATAGCCTGACAGTCTCTTAAAACGTGCCATCGCATCTGCCATGACCGTGCAGTACGTGTGCCCTATATGAAGGTTAGAGCTGGGATAATAGATCGGGGTGGTAATGTAATAAGTTCCCTTTTTCTCACTCATTTTCAAATCATTCCTTTCGTCTCCCCATCGAATGAGATGGGGTAGTTTCTACCTTTTAGGATACCATACTACTGCTGATTTAGTCAATATAAAGTGTCCGGCTTCACACCCATTCACACGGCAAAAGAATCGCAGCCGCCAAAAACGGCAGCGGGCGGCAGATATTCTGCCGCCCGCGTTCTATAGCAGGATTATATTTTCAGCCTTCCAGATCTTCCTCTGCCCAGTCGTCACTCGACCACTCCTCATCCGGCCAGTCCTCGTTGACGAAGATCTTCTTCATGATGTGATCCATGCCCACTACCAAAGTAGTACCGGCGACAAAGCCTACGCCTAAGATGGCCAGAGCCGCCTTTGCAGCCGCGGAAGTACCGTTCTTTCTGCCCTTATCAGCTTTGTTTCCTTCTAATGTATTATTCTTTGCCATTTTATCCTCCTTTGCAGGCATATCAGCCGCACTATTTATAGGTTCTGGTATTTATATATTCGACGATCAGATTTGCTGCCTGTTCTTCCGTGATGTAACTGCTGTTGATCGCCAGATTGTAATTGGAGAACTGTCCCCATTTCTGACATGTGTGATAATTATAGTAGTTAGCTCTTGCCTTGTCATAGGTCATCACAGTTTCCTTCGCCTTAGCTTCCTCAATGCCGTAAGAGTGGATGCACCGGTGGATCCGGTCCTCGAGTTCCGCGTATACGAAAACATTGGTCACGCCCGGCATATCTTTCAGAATGTAATCAGCGCATCTTCCCACTACGACGCCTTCTCCCTGCGCGCCGATCTGGTTGATCACATCGAACTGGGTAATGAAAAGCTTCTCATTAACAGAAACGGCTTCTCCCATCATACCCTCACCAAAGTTCATAGCCGAAGACAGGCTGTAGGAAAAGCTGCTTTTTGCCCGGAGTTCCGCTGTCTCGACGATCTCGCGGGACAGTCCGCTTTTTTCCACCGCCATATCAATAATCTCTTTGTCATAAAAAGGCACGCCCAGCTTTTCTGCCACCAGCCTGCCGATGATCCTGCCGCCGCTGCCAAATTCTCTACTGATAGTAACTAGTTTTTTCATAAAAAACACCCTTTCCTTTCTCTATCCACCCCTTGTCTAACTCTATTATATATCAAAACAGGCCGAATGTGAACACAAATTTACCGCCATATGCATGCCTTGTGCTCACCCTGTGCCGATCAGCACGCCGCATCAAAAAAAGAGCTGCGCGCCATGTGTCAACGCACATCGCACGCAGCTCTGATTTATTCAGATCCTATATTTCAAAATGCTCTTTTTTTACTCTGTTCATCAGCTCATCGTCAGAAAACAGTTTATACGCAAGCTCCAGAAGCAGTTTCGCGCTGTTCAGTATAGCTTCGTGGGTAGCCGGTGTTGTCATTGCCTGCGCGAATTCATAAGTATGCGCGACCAGACCTTTTCCGATTCCCATGCACGGGTGGAACGCGACGCAGGATGTCGCCACATTTCCTATATCAGAAGAACCGGTTCCCGGGTTTTCTGGTTTTGATACTGAAAGACCCAGACTGGCAAAACAATCATCCAAAAGCTGCTCTTTTAAAGGCCCGGTGAAATAATCATCGTAGTCCTCCCCGTCTGGCAGGATCTCTACCTCTGTGCGTGTAGCCATAGCTGCCGCTCTGGCGCAATCCTTGACCCAGGCTGTGATATCATCCAGCTGGCGGCGGCGCGGAGCTCTGGTTACAAAGCATGCCCTTCCGTAATCCGGTACAATATTGGAAGCCTTGCCTCCGTCGGAAATGTACCCGGAAATGATCGCTTCCTTGATGACATGCTGCCGCATCATATCGGTGCTGTCGAACAAAAGGCGAAGCGCGTTGAGCGCGTTTCTTCCTTTTTCAGGGCAGGCTGCCGCATGGGCCGGCGCGCCCTTAAAGACAAATTCCATGCCATCCAGCGCGTAAAACTGTATGTTGGACAGATTTTCGTCCATCATATGCACCATGGCCGCAAAGTCGTATTCATCAAAAACGCCCTGTCTCTGCATAATTACTTTGCCACCGCCCCATTCTTCGTCCGGTGTACCTATAATGTCAATCTGCACATCGCCCAGCTGGTCTTTGATTTCATTGACCGCCAGAATCGCCATAACACTGGCTGAACCTGAAGCGCAGTGTCCGCATCCGTGACCGATGTCCGGCAGAGCGTCATATTCTGCCAGAAAAGCCGCCTTCTTCTTTCCGCCGGGGTTGATAGATGCTTTGAAAGCTGTCTCCATGCCGGCAAAAGGATATTCGACCTCTATGCCATATTTGCGAAGCAGATCCACAATACTCTTAGATGATTCAAACTCTGCGGAACCCAGCTCCGGATTCCTTGCAATGCAGTCACTCAGCGCATAAATTTCTTCTTCAAACTTCAAAACGATTTCATTCAGCAGTTTTTCATGAGTCTCCTTTGACCACATACTGATTCCTCCTTTATTTTGTCACTGCATACACGACCGAAAAACCGTCGCCCTTTTTCTCAAATAACGCGTTTTCTTCTTCCAGATACTGATGTCCCTTGTTGACGCCCTTTTCCGCGGCAGGCACAGTTTCCTCATCAATAATAGCTTTGAGTACTTCTGCCGTCTCGCCCAGCTTGGATGCCGGCGCGATAAAGTCGTTATGGGAGCAGTAAAGGGAGACATCTTCCGGGATCTCCCGGCTGAGACGCTCCATCGTTTTATAATACTGACGCACGTCGGAAGTACCGAACTGGGCGCAGTTGAAATGCGCGTACAGGGCGCCCATATAGAACGTGTCGCCGGTAAAGAGAATTTTATTTTCTTCATCGTATAACATCAGCGCGTCATCGCAATGGCCCGGCGTATTGAGTACACGCAGCCTGCGATCGCCGAGGTCAAAGACATATCCATCTTCCACTTTTTCAGTCTTGTAAGCAGGAACATGGAACTGATCCGGCTGAAAACCTTCCGGATATCCGCCTTTAAACATATCCTCATCCATCTGCGCGCCTACATCCTCTCTGGTGAGCCCGCGCTTTGCGATGGCGGAAACATACTCGTCCGTGCAGCTTCTCACCGGCTCATAAATATAATTGCTGCCGATGTGGTCAAAGTGGAAATGACTGTTTACCGCAATGATCTCGCCCTGATATAGCTCGTCGATCAGGGGTTTTACAGGAACGATTCCCATGCCGGTATCAAGGAGAACCGCCCTTTCGCTTCCCAGGATCAGGAAGAAATTCACTTCCTGAAAGTGACGGGGTTCTGCAAAGGCATAGACATTGCCAGGCAGACGGTACACCTCATACCAGCCTCTGTCATTTTTCACATCTACCCTTTCATATTTTTCATAATAGGCCCTTCTGGGCATATCTTTCCATTCCATATCAATCTCTCCTTTGCCATGATTACGATATCGTTACTGTAATAAACAGCAAATTCTGTGCCAACTAAAACCTTCGGCATTTTCAGACAAAATAGAGCATAAGGGTTTACATCGGTAACAATTTTCTTTATAATAGTAATATATTTTTTTACTTTTTTCATGAGATGGAGGTACTGACATGAACTATGAAGAAATCGCCTTGTCTGTATTCCAGATGCAGAACTTTTTTGATGAGCTGACAATTTTTGATACGGACTGCATCTGCCGGTACTGCGAGATCATCAATCCCGATACCTACAGCTTTACCGCAGACGAAATCATCGGCAGGCATCTCTTTGATATATTTCCTTCCTCTAATGAAGAAAACAGCGAGACCTACAGTGTTGTGAAAACCGGACGTCCTGTGATCGGTTATGAAGAAAACGGTATTACCTACAAAGGAGATCACGTGAAAGGCTACAGCAGCGTTTTCCCTCTGTATCACAGAAAAAAACTCATTGGCGCGGCTCTGGCACTGAAATTTATCGGCGAGGAATACCCGAAAGAATATATCAATGTACAGGACTTCGCAAGCCGCCGCAGTAAGGGCGCGGAAAACTACACCCTCGATGACATCATCACGCAGGATCCACAGATGAAGAAGCTGAAAAAGAAAATACTCAAAGTCCGTGATATGGATTCGGCTGTACTCATTGAAGGCGCCACCGGCACCGGTAAAGAGCTTGTTGCCCAGTCCCTGCACTACGCAAGCCGCCGCGCCGCTATGCCCTTTGTTTCCCTCAACTGCTCCGCCATTCCGGAAAACCTCCTTGAAAGTACACTCTTCGGTACGGAAAAAGGCAGTTATACCGGCGCAGTGACCCGCAAAGGTCTCTTTGAGCTGGCCGACAGAGGCACACTCTTCCTTGACGAGATCAACTCACTGGATATAGCGCTGCAGGCAAAACTCCTGAAAGCCATTGAGGAAAAATCGGTAATGCACCTGGGCGGTCATCAGCCGATTCATGTAAACGTGCGCATCATCGCCGCCATCAATGAGGATCCTTTTGCGGCGATCAAGGCGGGCCGCCTGCGCAGCGACCTGTTCTACCGGCTCAATGTCATCGCGTTCAAACTGCCGCCGCTGAAGGATCGCCAGGGTGATATCGATCATCTCACTGAGTTCTATATCAATGCGTTCAGCGAAGAATTTCACAGAAACATCCGCGGACTCGATGAAACTGTCCTTCAGATCTTTCATCAGCACGACTGGCCAGGCAATGTCCGCGAACTGAGAAACATGCTGGAAGGCGCGTTTGCCATGGCCGAAGGAGCTTACATTACGCTTGAGGATCTGCCCTCCTACCTTTCTCTATCAAAAGATTCCTGTCCCAACGCTTCCTATCAGGAACAGCTGGCAGCATTTGAGAGACAGCTTCTTGCAGACACGCTGGCCTCCTGCCGTACCAAAACAGAGGCCGCTGAAAAGCTGGGCATGACAAAGCAGGCTCTGAATTACAAGCTGACCAGTCTGGGACTGAAATGACATTTTCCAGGAATCTGTGGTATAATTTTATGATCGCTTCCACCCGTAAAACGGGTGGTTCGCACTGGGGCTGTAAGCCCCAATTACTTGCCCGCGCCTAAAGACGCGGGCTTTCACTTTCGTTCAAGCCTTAGTGCTTTAACTGCTTTGTCACCCCTAAAGGGGTTCCCTACTTGTTTTTATTTAAACGGATCTTCATATTCCTTCACGCTTAGTTTATCCATTGCGATATCCGCACGCTCTTGGTCACGGATATACTTCTTTATCGTAGCTTCATTCAGTCCTACCGTACTTACGTAATATCCTTCTGCCCAGAATCGTCTGTTTCCGAATTTGTACCTCAGATTCGCATGTCGATCAAACATCATCAGTGCACTTTTCCCTTTGAGATAGCCCATGAAGTCTGCCACTGCAAGCCGTGGTGGAATGGCTACCAACATATGAACATGATCCACCATCAGGTGTCCCTCGATAATCTCTACTCCTTTGTATTTACATAGAGTTTTTAGAATCTCTTTTAAATCCTCACGGTATTGACCGTAGATTACTTTTCGTCTATACTTAGGAATAAAGACGATGTGGTACTTGCACATCCATTTGGTATGCGCAAGACTATATGTTTTATTTGCCATAAAAGGTCTCCTTTCATTTTACAATACGGCTTGAACAACTATATTGTATCATCAAGGAGATCTTTTTGGTATAACCATCGACGCGCACCCGCATAGCGGGTGGTTATTTGTTTCGCTCGCTTCGCGCGCTCAACCGGGTCACAACCCACTAAAAAATAGAAATCCCCGTTTTCAGCAAATACATGCTGAAAGCGGGGATCCTTTTTATCCATTCAGTTTCTTTTCTTTACATCTGAACTACTCTTCTGTCTCTTCAAACTGTGAATTGTAAAGATCAGCGTAGAAGCCTCCTGCGGCCAGCAGTTCTTCATGACTGCCCTGCTCGATGATGTCACCTTCCTTCATGACCAGGATCAGATCTGCGTTCTTGATGGTAGAGAGCCTGTGAGCAATGATAAAGCTGGTCCTGCCCTCCATCAGATTATCCATAGCCTTCTGGATCCGCTCCTCAGTACGGGTATCGACAGAGGAGGTCGCCTCATCCAGGATCAGTACCCGGTTGTCAGCCAGAATAGCTCTGGCGATAGTCAAAAGCTGCTTCTGTCCCTGAGACACGTTGGAAGCGTCTTCGTTCAGTTCCATGTCATAGCCTCCCGGCAGAGTGCGGATAAAATGATCCGCGTGCGCAGCCTTCGCAGCTGCAATGACCTCTTCATCCGTCGCGTCCAGCCGGCCGTAACGGATATTCTCCATAATAGAGCCTTTGAACAGCCACGTATCCTGCAGCACCATACCAAAGTAATCCCGCAGATCGTGACGGTCGAAATCCCGTATATCGTGCCCGTCCAGCGTTATACGGCCGCTCTGGACATCATAAAACCGCATCAGCAGTTTAACGATGGTGGTTTTGCCCGCACCGGTCGGTCCGACGATGGCGATCTTCTGGCCCGGCTTCACGTCAGCGCTGAAGTCTTTGATGACGATCTGCTGCGGATCATATCCAAACCGGACATGATCAAAGGTCACCGCGCCCTGCGGATCATCCAGGATCAGCGAATCAGCAGCGCACTGCTCCTCTTCCTCTTCAGAAAGGAACTCAAATACTCTCTCCGAAGCCGCCGTCATGGACTGTACCTGATTGATGACCTGCGCGATCTGCTGGATCGGCTGCGTGAAGTTTTTCACATACTGGATGAACGCCTGAATATCGCCGATGCCGATAGTTCCTCTGATCGCCAGAATGCCGCCGCTGATAGCGACCCCCGCGTAACCCATGTTGCCTACAAACATCATGATCGGATGCATCATACCGGACAGAAACTGGGATTTCCACGCGGACTGATACAGCGTATCGTTGGTCCGGTTGAAGGTCTCGATGGTATCCGCTTCCTTGTTGAAAGCCTTGATGACCAGATGTCCCGCATAGGTCTCCTCCACCTGTCCGTTGATCACGCCCAGATATTTCTGCTGAGACCGGAAATGAGTCTGTGAAAATTTCACCACGATGGACATCAGAATCACGGAAACCGGCAGAATGACCAGTGCGATCAGAGTCATCAGAGGTGAGATCGTCAGCATCATGACCAGAACGCCTATCATGGTGGTGGTCGACGTGATGATCTGCGTAATACTCTGATTCAGCCCCTGTCCCAGGGTATCCACGTCGTTGGTAATCCTGGAGAGAACCTCACCGTAAGGCCTGCTTTCAAAATATTTCATCGGCATCCGGTTTATCTTCTCCGCGATCTCGCGGCGCATCCGGTAGCAGATCTTCTGCATGACGCCGGTCATGATCCAGCCCTGCACAAAGGTAAAGCAGGCGCTGGCCAGATACAGGCCCAGCGTCCACAGCAGGATCTCAGCGATCCTTTCAAAGTCGATACCTCCGGTCCCGCCGATCTTCCGCATCAGGCCTTCGGCCAGCTCTGTGGTAGCGCGTCCCATGACCTTCGGTCCGAGAACATTGAACACGGTAGACGCGACAGCGATGATCATAACTGCCAGAATGGCAAATCTATATCTTCCGATATAGGCCAGCAGCCTGCGAAATGAGCCTTTGAAGTCCCTGGCCTTCTCACCGCCCATCATGCCGCCCATGGGGCCTTTTCCCATAGGTCCGCGCCGTCTCTGCTGCGGTCTGTACGTCGTCTTATCGTTACTCATGCCGGTTCACCCCCTTCAGTTCTTTTTCTGACAGCTGTGAATACGCGATCTGTCGGTAGACCTCGCAGGTCTCCATCAGTTCTTCATGGGTTCCTTTGCCCGCGATCTCACCGTCATCCAGCACCAGGATCTGATCCGCATGAAGGATCGTGCTGATACGCTGCGCCACAATGATCTCTGTGCTGTCTTTGATACCTGCGGCAAAAGCCTTCCGCAGCTTTGCGTCTGTCTTCATATCCAGAGCAGAAAAGCTGTCGTCAAAAACGAAGATCTTCGGCCTTTTGGCAATGGCTCTGGCGATAGCCAGACGCTGTTTCTGCCCGCCTGACACATTGCTGCCGCCCTGTGCGATATAGCTGTCGTATTTTTCGTCTTTTTCTTCGATAAAGTCCGCTGCCTGCGCGATCTCTGCGGCAAAGCGGATCTGTTCATCTGATGCGTTTTCATCGCCAAAGCGCAGGTTGCTGGCAATGGTGCCTGAGAACAGAACGCCCTTCTGCGGCACAAAACCTATGGCGTTTCTCAGATTCTCCATGGACATCTGCCGGATATCCACGCCGTCCAGTGTCACAGAGCCGCCGGTCACATCGTAAAAACGCGGTATCAGATTGACCAGAGTCGTCTTGCCCGCACCGGTGCTGCCGATGATGGCCGTTACCTTGCCCGGCTCCGCCCGAAAGCTGATATCGTGCAGGACATCCTCCTTCGCCCCCGGATAGCGGAAATTCACATGGGAAAACTCCACAATGCCGTCAGACACCCGGTCAGATACCGGATCTGTCGGATCCTCGATGGAAGACCGGGTCCGGATGACCTCGTCGATACGTTCGGCCGCGACGCCGGCGCGAGGCAGCATAATAGACATCATAGTCAGCATCAGGAAAGACATGACGATCATCATAGAATAGGTGATGAACGCGGTCATGGCGCCGACCTGCAGGTCTCCCGTGTCGATACGGTGCGCGCCTACCCACATGATCAGGATGACCAGACAGTTCATGACCATCATCATCCCCGGCATCATAAAGGTCATGACACGATTCGTGAACAGCTGCGTCTTCTTCAGGTTCTGATTGGCCTCATCAAAGCGTTCCTCTTCAGTCTTTTCACGGCCAAAGGCCCTGATGACAGAAAGGCCGGTGAGGATCTCGCGAGATACCAGATTCAGAGCGTCCACCAGCTTCTGCATGATCTTAAACTTCGGCATGGCGACGGACACCAGAAGACCGACAAAGCCGATAATGACCAGCACGCCCAGAGCGATGACCCATTCCATATGCGCGCCTGTGCGGGCCACCTTATAGATACCGCCCACTCCTATGATCGGAGCATAGAGCACCATCCGCAGCATCATGGCTGTGACCATCTGAATCTGCTGCACATCGTTGGTACTCCGTGTGATCAGAGAAGCCGTAGAAAACTGATCCATCTCCGCGTTGGAAAATCCGATGACATTATGGAACACCTTCCCGCGCAGATCCCGGCCTACGCCGGCGCCGACTCTGGCAGCCAGAAACGATACTGCAACAGCCGCCGCCAGCATCAAAAGCGCCATCAGGAGCATCCTGCCTCCAGCGGCCCACAGATAATCCATCTGCATATCGTCCACGTCCAGTCCCGCGGCCTCATCACAGGCTGCCGCGTAGGCGATACCCATGGACTGCAGCGTCTCGCTGCCTATGGACTCTATCATGTCTTCCATGGACTGCCTGGCGTCTCTGATCATAGAACCGTCCATCTGTCCGCTGGCGATCATGCCTTCCATCAAAGAACGCATATCTACGTAGACCTCAGTATTGCCGTCTTCGTCTTCCGCTTCAAAGCTGTCGATGTCCGTATGCATCAGAGCTTCGATATCCGCAACGGACATCTCGTCGATCCGGGCCGCCGCGGCAGCCATCTGCGGATCGGCATCGCCAGCCTCCAGCGCTTTTTTTACCGTGTCCTTGAAATCAGCCTCAGTCATATGGCCCAGCTGATACGTCAAAGCCAGCGATGTCAGCAGTTTTTTATCCAGAGCGTCCAGTTCTTCCTCATCACTGACGCTGCGGCTGTAAAACTCGCCGTCTTCCGTATAGGCGTTCTGCCACAGCTCCTTTTCTTCTTCATTCATAAAGATCTGCGCTTCCCTGTATTCCTGCGCTGTGATCCTTTCCGGCGTGATGTGCTCTACGCCGTTGTTCATGATCCCCACATCGATGATATCTGAAGTATACTGCGGCAGCGACAGGTCACAATAGGCCTGCACCGCCAGAAGCAGCACGATCAGGATCACCGGTTTCCAGTAGGGGATCAGATTTTTAAAAATCTGTTTCATACTCCTTCTCCCTCCCTGTTGTTCTTATCTTGTTTTCTCTTGGCCAGTTCCTCTTTGGATGCTTCCAGAAATCTGCGGAAGTATTCATTGAGTCTTTCCATCGTTTCATCTCCTATATTATCAAAGACCGCCTCTGAAAAGTTTTCCACGGCAAGGTCGGCCTCCCGCAAAATACTCCGGCCGCCCTCCGTCAGCGTCACAAAGGTATTCCTGCGGTCTGATTCATCTACGGTCCTCCGGATATAGCCTTTCTGATCCAGGATCCTCAGTCCCCGGGACACCGCAGGCGGCGGCAGACCAAGGAATCTCACCACCTGAGACACCTTCACGCTGTCCTTTCTGTTTTCTTCCAGACGTCTGATGGTCTGCAGAAGCATATGGTCGCCATGGGATATCCCCGGCAGTATGACCGACATATTCAGCTTTTTGAACTCCGACATGATCTCAAAAAATATTTTCTGTTCTTTCCTCATCGTTTTCACCTTTTTCTGACGCATGCTATATTATCTTATCACATTTTAATAATTAACGGCGTTAATTATTTTTTCAGCAGAATTATTCTAGCACACGAATTATCCAGTGTCAAGACAGAAAACATCGAAAAACCCCGGAGTAACCCTCCGGGGCATAGGTTTTCAAATCATGGTCTTCTAACGTTTTCCGCTATATTATCATCTCTTTAGCGAACGCGCAGCCTATCTCAAAGGCCTTTTTGTTGTCCGGGATGAATCTGGCCTTGCCGCCTTCAAATACATGGGCAAAGGTATCGTCTATGTCTTCTGCCTTAACCGCGCCGGTAGCGGCGACTACCGCGCCCAGCATGATCAGATTGGCCAGCCTGAAGCCGCCGAAAACTTCCGCGGCCATTCTGTTGGCAGGTACCGCGAGGATCTTTACACCGTCTTTGATCTGAAGCTCCTCCGCGGAACACAGATCCGCATTTGTGACCAGCCAGCCTCCTTCCTTCACTGCAGGGGCAAATTTGTCCAGGGAAGGCTGATTCAGAGCGACGACGCAGTCGGCGTCCTTTGTGATAACAGGCGAACCGATGCTTTCATCTGAGATGATCACGCATACATTAGCTGTGCCGCCGCGCATTTCAGGACCGTAGGAAGGACACCAGGACACCTCCCTGCCTTCCAGCATGCCGCAGTAAGCCATGATCTTTCCCATGAGCAGCGATCCCTGTCCGCCAAATCCGGCGATGATAGTAGAAAATGTATTCATATTACCTGCCCTCCTCTGCTGTAATATCCTTGAAAACGCCCAGAGGATAGTAAGGGATCATTTTTTCTCTCACAAACTCCATAGCTTTTACCGGCGTCAGTCCCCAGTTTGTAGGGCAGGAGGACACCACCTCCACGAAGGTGAATCCCAGACCCCGTCTCTGAATCTCAAAGGCCTTTTTGATGGCTTTCTTCGCGGCTGTCACCTGAGCCGGGGTGGAAACGCTCACTCTTTCGATATATGCCGGACCCGTCAGAGATGACAGCATTTCGCAGACTCTCAGCGGGTTGCCGTTGATCTCTGGATCGCGGCCCCTCTGTGCCGTGGTCGCTTTCATGCCGGGCAGGGTGGTAGGCGCCATCTGCCCGCCGGTCATGCCGTAAATACCGTTATTGATAAAGACTGTAGTGATCTTTTCCCCTCTGGCCGCGGCGTGCACGATCTCGCAGGTGCCGATAGAAGCCAGGTCACCGTCGCCCTGATAGGTCATAACGATGTTGTCCGGATGGACCCTTTTGATGCCGGTAGCCGTGGCCGGAGCCCGGCCGTGGGCACACTGGATCGCGTCAAAGTTGAAGTAGTTGTTGGCAAATACAGCGCAGCCTACAGGAACGCACGCGATGGCGTTTTCCACTTCACCCAGTTCCTCTAACGCTTCCGCGATAAGTCTGTGTACGATACCGTGGGCGCAGCCGGGGCAGTAATGCAGCTTTGCGCCTGTCAGCGCCTCTGTCTTCCTGAATACGATCGTCATGCTCTGTCACCTCCCATATGTTTTCTGGCAAATTCAGCGATTTCATCCACAGTCGGCACGTTGCCTCCTGTCCTGCCGTAAAAGGCAACCTTTTCTCTGTCGTTGCAGGCGTATGCCACATCGGCGGCCATCTGTCCCATGGACATCTCCACATCCAGAAACTTTCTGATCCGTCCGTTCCACTTATCAAAGGCTTTCTGCGGGAACGGCCACAGCGTCTTCGGCCGAACCATTCCTACTCTACAGCCTTCTGCTCTTAAGATTCCGATAGCTGTTCTCACCACCCGGGAGGCCGTACCGTAGGAAATGAACGCATACTCCGCGTCGTCCATCAGATATTCCTCCCAGTCCTGTTCATTTGCCTCGATCTTCTCATATACGGCAAAATGCTCATGGTTCCACGCCTCGCAGTCATCAGGATCGATGACCAGATTTTTAATATTGTGTTTTTCGCCTTTTCCCCGGCCGGTTAAAGCCCACGTCTTTTCAGGGATGCCATCTCTGCGGACGTAGCTGAACTCCACAGGCTCCATCATCTGACCGATCAGGCCGTCAGCCAGAACAATGACAGGCGTGCCGTACATATCAGAGATATCAAAGGCTTCTATGACCATGTCCACCGCTTCCTGCACCGATGCCGGAGCCAGGACCACATTGTGATAATCGCCGTTGGCGCCGCCCTTTACCGCCATGTTATAGTCAGCCTGGCCCGGCTGGATCGTTCCAAGCCCCGGACCGCCCCGCATCATGTTGATGATCACCGCCGGAAGTCCCGCGTTGGAGATATATCCGATGCCTTCCTGTTTCAGGGCTATGCCGGGAGAGGAAGAGCTTGTCAGAACGCGGGCGCCTGCCGCTGCCGCGCCGTATACCATGTTGATCGCCGCCACCTCGGATTCTGCCTGCACAAACGTGCCTCCGACCTTTGGCAGCTCATTGGATAAGTACTCCGGTATTTCCGACTGAGGCGTGATCGGATAGCCGAAAAAAAATCTGCAGCCCGCCTCTATCGCTGCTCTGCCTACGGCTTCATTGCCTTTCATCAAAACCTTTGCCATTAAAAAAATCCCCCTCTCTGTCAGCCCAGCTTTTCTACTGTGATCGCGCAGTCCGGACACATCTTCGCGCAGCTCATGCAGGCGATACACCCGTCGCTCACCGTCTCTGCAGGATTATAGCCTGCCGCATTGATCTCTGTCGTCGAAAGAGCCAGCACCTTCTTAGGACAGACAGCGACACAAAGGCCGCAGCCCTTGCAGATCATATCACAGATCGTTACCTTACCTTTTGCCATTCAATACGCACCTCCACAAAAATCGGACTTTACATCCATGTTTTCCTCATATATAACTCCATGGGGAACAGCTCCCCAGCAAGTCCATCAGGCACTTCCTCTGTCAACAGGGCTTCAACGTAGGAAACATACTTTACGGGTATTCCTGTCCGCGCTGCTACCTCCTTCAATATCGCATCTCCGCGGCGCAGGCAGTCCGCTGTCGTCTCCCGCACCAGATTTGTATTATTGATGAAGCCCGTCACCTTCAGCCCTGCCGCATACTCCAGATCTCTCATCTGTCTGATGATCCCCGCAGGGGCAGCGGTATCGGGCCTATATGTATTGACTACCATAAAAAAGTCTGTCTCGCTGTGATCCAGAAGCGGTTTGATCCTTCCCAGCACCAGGGTGCCTGTACTGCTTCCGCCAAGATCGATCACATATTGATACGCCCTGTTCACCACCGGCATGGTCATGGCTCCGGAAACCGCGGGCACATCGGCGGCCGACGTATCCAGATTGGACGCGATAACCTGTACACCCTTTGCCTCAAGCTCCTCCTTCTTCTCGCGGGAACGAAAATAGACGTTTACGATATCCAGATCGGCAACAGCCACTCTGCCTGCCGTCATCTCCCGCAGCTTTGTCACATAATTGACCGCAAACTCCGTCTTACCGCTGCCGTAATGACCCGCGATGATTCTGATTCTCTTATCTTCCGCTATCATCTCTGCCTCCAGAAGTTCCGTTCTTTTTCACATACATTCTATATATGCAGGCTTGCCCGGATTTAGAACCTGCGGAGGCAAAGAAAATCCCACCCAAAAATGGGTGGGAAATGAAAAGGTATTCTGTTTTGGTTTCCCGCTCTACGCAAATGCTTCGTAGATCGCTTTGATGGCAGCGTTAAAATCACTGTTTTTCACGCCGACGATGATATTCATCTCGCTGGAGCCCTGATCGATCATCCTGATGTTGACATTGGCTTCCGCCAGCGCCGAAAACAGCTTCGCGGAAACGCCGGGCCTGCTGCTCATACCGCAGCCGACCGTCGCGATCAAAGCGATATCCTCAAAGACCTCCATGCTGTCCGGGCTGAGCTGCTTCTCGAAAGCGTCCAGCAGTTCATCCAGTCTGCCGTCGATACTCTTGTTGGACACGACAACAGAGACAGTATCGATGCCGCTCGGCAGGTGCTCAAAGTTGATATCAAAATCTTCCAGAATGCCCAGAATTCTTCTGACAAAACCTCTTTCCGAGCTCATCATGTTCTTGTAGATGGCAATAACGGTAAAGTCCTTGCTGCCTGCGATGCCGGTGACCACATTGGTGTTGGTCACGTCATGCTCCGCGGTGATGACAGTTCCCGGATCCTCCGGATGATTGGTATTTCTGATATTGATCGGAATATTCGCGATACGCGCCGGATAAATTGCATCCTCATGGAGCACAGAGGCACCCATGTAGGACAGCTCTCTCAGCTCCTTGTATGAAATTTTATGGATCGGTTTAGGGGATTTGACGATCCGCGGGTCCGCCATAAGAAAACCGGAAACGTCGGTCCAGTTTTCGTACACGTCAGCGCCCACGGCCCGAGCCACCAGAGAACCTGTGATATCGGATCCGCCTCTGGAGAAGGTGCGCACTTTGCCATCCTCCTGATTAGAACCATAAAAACCCGGAAGCACAGCATGCTCGTGCTTGGCAAGCTCCGCTCTCAGCGCCGCGTCCGTCTCCTCCTGCAGCAGTCTGCCCTTGTTGTCAAAGAGGATCAGGCCTTCCGTGTCCACGAAGTCATAGCCCAGGAAAGCCGCGATCAGAACCGCGTTGAGATATTCTCCCCGGCTGGCGATATAATCCGCGCTGCAGCCCTTTCGCAGATTCTCTTTGATCCGCTCAAAATGCTCCTGCAGATCCACATCCACTCCCAGGTTCAGCTGCACGGCCATAAAACGGTCCGTGACCACCTGAAATACCTGATCGTAAGGCAGATTGTGCTCCATATGTGTCTTACACAGATACAGAAGATCTGTGATCTTATTATCTCCGTCAAATCTTTTGCCCGGCGCTGATACTACGACATACCGTCTGTCCGGGTCCGCTTCGATGATCTGTTTGGTCTTCGTAAGCTGAATTCCGTCGGCAACTGAAGAGCCGCCGAATTTGGCCACTTTAATTCCCATGAAGAAAGTTCCTCCTATTTGTTAAATATATTCCAAGTCAGTCAAAAGGGTTCCTGCCCGGTAAAAGCAGAAAACGTCCAGCATTTATTATATTACAATGCTCTCTGCGATGCAACATTTTTTGTAGATATTGCACAAAAAACGCATCCCCATATTGGGCGTCAAGATAAATTAGCGACAAAGTATTGTACTCAGGAGATCTCAGTCATAAACTGTCCAATCAGCTTATAAACACTCGTATATGGATTCATATCTTTAATATCTGTCAGAATACTTTTATCCGCCTCCACGTATCTCCGCTCCAGCATTTTTCCATTATCAATTGCTTTTTCAACATCTCCATTCTGTATGATTTCTCGTATCTTCCCTTGCTGTCCTTTTGCATATCCATCCCTCAGATACACGGACAGCCGCTGGAGGATCTCTCTCTTTGTCAGCTTTTCTGTTACATCCTCAAAATGCATCAGCAGCCAGACCTCAAATAAATAGTTAGAAATCAACAGTTCATAATTTCCTGCATCATGTATCACCTTTTGAACATCCGGCGGATCATCGCAGTCAAAAGCAAGATATTTCCCATAGTGATTATACTTTCGACCGTTCTGCTCTTCTTCCAGAAATTTATCAGCGGAATTAAGCACTGTTCGAGCATTTCCGCTGGCAGTTTTCAAAACAACTTCCACGTCGGTATATTTGTTTTTATTAATGATCTCCGCAAAATAGTCAAAGTAGCTTTTTTCTGTTTCTCCTTCGCAGAAAATAATGATTCGTCCAATATTAGTCTTTCTTATCCCTGAAAGACGCTGTGGTGATAACCGTGTTCTACTCATGACGATCACCATCCATCATCTCATCGTAGACGAAAATAGGAATCGCGCCGTATTTACCCTGAAGGTAGTCTTTGCTGAAACTTGCATCCTCCCGCACCTTCAGATCAGAAAGGGCGTAGATTGAAGATTCGCCGCGTTCATTTTTATCGACAAATACCACCTCATCACGTCGAAACTGATCATGATTCAACAGAGAAATATCATGGGTGGTAAAAATCAACTGCGCTTTTTGATTCTCACTTGAGGAAAAGATATCCACGATCAATTTTGTCATCAAAGGATGGAGTCTGGCGGACATTTCATCCACAATAAATACTCCTCCTTTTGAAACCATCTCAATAATACTCTGGATATAGGTCAGAAATCGAAGAGTTCCTGTAGATTCCTGACGCAAATCAAAGAGTTTCTCACCAACCACATTTCCCTTTCCATCATATAAATTATGGACTGTTCGTACGATCTTCTTTTCCTTTTTCTGTCCAGTCTTCTCATCAAGAACCATTTCTGTCTTTACATCGAGTCTCTTGATACCCACGTCGATCATTCGCAAATAATACTCCACCTTTCTGCGATATGCAGAATCACTGACCAGTTTCTTCGATAAGCCCATCATTCCTGCTAAACCTTTTACTGTAGATTCAAAGAGGATCTCAGCAAACACATTGTACTCTTCAGTGAAAAAAGAAATAAAATCGTCCAATATGATCTCTTTTGCCGCGTCATCAAGAAAATATTCAAGCACAGCGATATATAGCCGGCTGGCGGGTAGTTTCTTATAAGCACTCAATATTTTTTGGTATCTGCTTCCAAAAGATAAATCTGTTCCCACCCGCTCAAATACTTTTTTATCATCTATAAAAAGCCACTCTTCCAAAACCTCATTAAATGTACACGCAAATCCGTATTGAATCTGTTTTCCATTATGGACAAAAATAATATCAAATTCCGATGCTTCGTCAATATCATCTGTTAAATTAAATGGCTCCAGCTTCATTCTCATGTCCATTTCATCAGATTCTAAAGCATCTCTTTCTTTCTTGTCGATAAACTGAGAAAAAATATATCGTTCAAAGAAAAACATCGCTGAAACAAAATTGGATTTTCCAGACGCATTCGCTCCATACACAGCTGTGGTTTTTAATAAACTTACTTTATCATTTACCCGTATAATATGCTCAGGATGCTGAACATACGAGGTCGCTCTCATATCAAGAATCGCTTCATCTTTAAACGAAGCATAATTCTTTACTTTGAACATCAGCAGCATGATCTTCACCTCCTGACAAAATGTCTTTATCTAAAAGTATACCCTGTTCAAAGAAAAAGTCAACTGTATTTACGAAATTTTCGTAAATACAGTTGACTTTTATCCTGTTTTCGCATATTTTCTTGTCGTATTCCCTATTTTTTCGTTATAATTGGTATCCGTTCAATCAGCGCCGCGCTCTAGCTGTTCTTCAGATACTCTATCTCTTCATGGGTCAGCTTCCTGTAGTGTCCCTCTGCCAGCCGTCCCAGCCGCACATTCCCGATCGCGATACGGGTCAGCTCCTGCACCGGATTTCCAACGGCTTTAAACATCTTCCGCACCTGCCGGTTCTTGCCCTCGTGGATCGTAATGTCAACAATGGTGGATTTCGGCAGTCCCCTGATTACCGACACCTTTGCCTTTGATGTAACATAACCGCCGATGTCCACGCCGTTTTCCAGCCGCGCGCACTTTTCCTTTGACAGAACACCGGATACCCGCGCACGGTACGTCTTCGGCATCTCGTGCTTCGGGTGGGTCAGCCGGTACGCAAAATCCCCGTCATTGGTCAGGATCAAAAGACCGCTGGTGTTGTAATCCAGCCGTCCCACAGGGAAAATACGCGCATCCACATCTTCGACCAGATCCATAACCGTATCGCGATCCCGGTCGTCGCTGACCGTAGTCACATAGCCTTCCGGCTTGTTGAGCAGGATGTAGACCTTTTTTGTTTCGGCCTGGATCCGATGTCCGTTGACTTCCACCACGTCGCCCTCATCCACGTCGTATCCCGGCTCCTTCAGCACCGCCCCGTTGACCCGGACGTTGCCGCACGCGATCAGTTCATCCGCCTTTCTTCTGCTGGCAACGCCTGCCTGGGCAATATATTTATTGATTCTCATCTGTATATACTCCGTTTTCTGTAGTTTTCCTCTTTTCTCTCAGATCAGTCATCTTTATTGATTCTAACACAAATCACTGTAAAAGTATACAGAAAAACCAAATTGCCGGCGCCGCGATCCGCTTAGCAGTCGTACACGCGAGAGAGTCCTGCCGCCTCGACACGGGCCGCAATTTTCTCCCGGTCTGTCGTGTAAAGACCCTGCGTCTGCATATACTGGAAAAACTCATCTCCGGCAAAGGTGATCATGCCTCCGCCGGCTTTCTCGTAAGCGAGCAGCGCGCCGATGGCCAGAGTGTCCGGCAGGATCAAAGGGTGTCCGCCCCGGGTGTATCTCCCGGCGTTGTGACCGGCTATTGCGCCTGTACTGATGGCCTCCGTATGGCCGATGAACAGCCCTGACTTTTCTCCGCCGCAAAACAGATTCGCAACGCCCTTCACCCGCATGGACGGCTCCCGCTCCGCCACCGCCATATACCGGATGGAGTTTCCTTTTCCTCCGGCGTACGGATCCGCGAAACGGGCGTTCTCAAAGCCCTGTACCTGCCGCAGCTGCTCCAGCGGAAAAAAAGGAGTCATCATCTTGACTGCACCGGTATCGATGAGTATCACATTGGCCGCATACTGAGGCAGAGCGTACTGACGGCAGACCTTCTTTGACAGTTTGCCCTCATTTATCATTTCTTCCGGCAGAGGGACCACCGCCACGCCGTCCCGTTCCAGACGCTGCCGCAGTTCCTCTGACAGAGACTCTTTTTCTAACTTGCATGAGCCGCTGAAAGCTCCCGGCGTGCCGTCGGCCCTTTTGCCCATGTAGTCGCAGCCTCCCGCTTTCTCCGATATGCTGACCCGCGGACCGAAGGCCGGACAGCGGAGGATGCACATGCTGCAGCCGTTGCCGTACTCCATGCAGTTTCCCATGGGCCCCGTAGTGCCCGTGCAGTCCACAAAAGCGTCGCCTTCAAAGGTCTTTTCGTCAGCCGTTGTCACTGCTTTGACGCGGTCTTCCTCTCTGATCACATCGGTGATCCGCGTCATCATCCGCAGACTGATCCCCCGTTCCGTCAGCAGGCGGCGCACTGCCGGTTCCGTTTTGATTACATGATAAAAGGACGCATGCCGGTGTCCGGGAAAATCCACATTGCGATGGGCCGCGCACTGGTCTGTGATCTCAAACAGTTCCCCCGCGCCCATGGCGATATTTTCCTCGGCCGCCGTAAAGCGTCCGTTGTTGCGCATGATGCCTCCCACATTGCCGAGACCTAAAAGCAGATCTGTCCTTTCAATGAGCTGCACATCCGCGCCTGTTTTTTTCGCTGTAAGAGCGGCGCTGCATCCTGCCCAGCCGCCGCCTATGATTACGATCTTTGCCATTTTCCATCCTCCCATATTCTTTCTATATGAATATGAGAAAACGGCTTGGCAGTATTCCTGATATGCGCCTCCTAAGCCCAGGACATCGGAATCACGTAAACGGTAACGCACAGGAAATGCAGAATGCTGCCCATTAAGACAAACAGGTGCCAGATGCTGTGCATGTATTTCCTCTTGCTGGCGTAGAACACGATGCCTCCGGTATAGCTGATCCCGCCCAGAAGCAGCAGCCAGAAAGCAGGCTGGGGCAGCGCGCGGACGATATCGCCAAAGACCGCCAGAACAGACCATCCCATGGCCACATACAGGACCATGCTCAGTTTCTCTGTCTTTTCCAGACTGACGGCATTGAGCACAACGCCCAGTACAGCGCAGATCCAGACTGCGGCAGCGACCAGTGTCCCCTTCGGATTGCCCTGCAGAGCGACGAGGCAGAAAGGCGTATAACTGCCGGCGATGAGGATGAATATAGACGTGTGGTCAAAGACCCGCAGGATCTCCTTTGCCCGCGGATTGGTAATGGCGTGATACAAAGTGGACATGGTATAAAGAACCAGCAGCGATATTCCGTAGACCAGGCTGACGCCAAGGGCTAGGCTGCTGCCATGCAGGGCGCTGACGACCAGCATCAGCGTCAGACCGCAGGCCGACAGAACCGCTCCGATTCCATGAGATGTGCTGTTGAAGATTTCTTCTCCCAGCGTATACCGCTTTAAAACCTGTTCGTTCATATGATAAATACCCCCTCCATTTATAATTTCCGTTATTTTTTAATCTAGTTTTCATTACTACTTTATGTTACATCTGTTATCGCGTTATGTCAAGAGGTTTTCGAAAGATTTCTTCAGCGGTCAGGACGACGGCCTGTTTTTCCCCTTCTTATGGCAGCGGAAGTTGCAATTCTTTCTGCGTCCGTGATATAATGTCCTTAACTTTTACGCCTGCAAAGGAGACTGTATACCATGAAACGATATATGACCATCAGCGAAGCTGCCCGTGAGGTGCAGATGACCAGCGAAACCCTCCGTCATTATGATCGGATCGGTCTGGTCCATCCTAGCAGAAAAGATCCCGATACGGGCTACAGATACTATTCTGACCTTGATCTCGTATTGTTAAACACCATTCGTGCACTGCGTTTTATGGACGTCTCTTTAAAGGAGATCAAAGAAGTTCTGAATTACGATGATCTGGACAGGACCATTGATTTTTTCAGAAATGCGGAAACAAGGATCGATGAGAGGATCGATGAACTCCACGACTGCAAGGCCAAGATACTGTCCGCAAAAACACATTATGAAAAAAAAGCGCAGGAACGGCAGCTGTGCAAGGGAACTGTCGTAAGAGAGTTTCCTGAACGGGTTATTATGCTGTCCGATACTTTGAGAACTCCTACTGTTGAAAACCTGTGGAATTATCTCAGTAATTTCTATAGGCAGCTGGAACCCGGACTCAGGGATTCCTTCGCCTTTGAAGACCTTGCCGGGATCTATACGCAGGAAGAAGACAGCAGACTTTTCGCACTGTGCATGCGCTATAGAAAGATCGACGGATTGAAAACACTTCCTGCCGGGAAGTATTTATGCACTGACTGCAGCGAGGAAAACCGGGCTGAAACTTTGGCCCGCCTGGAGGAAACAGCAAGAAAACTGTTCCATGCTGATCCGCAGTTTTCTATACAGCAGATCGTTCTGACTGGAATTATACAATGGAACTACCAGATACAGATTCCGCTCATCTAAAAAATCCCCGGTTTTGGTTTATTGCAAAACCAAAACCGGGGATTTTCTGAATCATGCAGCCGGCTGATTACTCTGTCATTTCATTAAAAGTTCCTGCCATATTGAGCGCGTTGATGAACGTCTGATATAACTGCAGATAATCCACACCTGTATATACCACTTTATTATCTCTTTCTTCTGAAAGGTTTACACCCGGCACATTGCAGGCGAGAGCCGCATGGGTCGCTGTTGAAAAAGTGATTTCCAGTCTCAGCGGTCCTTCCAGCTTCAGTGGAGTGATGCTGCCCAGTTCCTCGACCGCCTCCTTTGCGGCGGATTCAATGATCTCCTTTGTTTTCTCCGGATGATATAAATATGCGGCTCCTGCCGCGACCATCTCTTTTACACATACAGTGTGGATCCCCGGCATGTGCTTCTTCGCATAGGCAGTCACCTGATCGTCTCCGGTGAGCAGTATGGTCGGTACGCCGAAATATCCTGCAGCATGCGCGACAAAGTCTCCTTCGCCAAAAGGGATCCCATTGACTGTCGCTTCCCAGACCTGATTATAATAGATCGTATGGCTGACAATACCTGCAGCGCCTTTTCGTGAATGGTAACCGATCAGCATCAGCGCGTCCGCGTCTTTATCGACCCCTTCTGCCATCCACAGCGGTTTGTGAAATCCTGAAAGCAGTGTAGCCCTGCTGTCCAGATCTGTAATGGCGATATTGTCTCCGTGGCTGTGGCAGTCGTTGACGATGATCTCGTCCGCACCCGCTGCCGCGGCGCCGCGAATGGCCGCGTTCACATCCTGCGCCATCAATTTGCACATCATCGGATAATCTCTGCTCGACGGCAAGACCTGTGACAGCTTATGTACACCGGAAATACCTTCTGCATCAACTGATATTATTAGTTTCATATTTATAACCCACCTTTCTGTTTTAGCTGAAAATCATCGGCGCGATCGCACCGCCCATGAATACTGAGATGATCGTAACTGAAGTAAACCCGGAAATAATCATCTGCGGCAGAACCATTTCTGTAAGTTTTTCCTTCTTTTCTTCCGAGATATCATAGGTCTTCGTCACTGTACGCACGATGATCTCTGTCAAAGGATAACCAGTATACGCGGATAGCGACAAGGCCGCCGACAGCTTCCAGTCAACATGGAGAATGCGGCCGACCAGTGCGCCTCCAAGGATCAGACCGGCAGTTCCCAGCAGGATAAAGAATATCATCGGCATTACCATGCCGGCTAAACTCTCCAGGGTCAGCGTGCTGAAATCCAGCGGCAGGAGCATGATCAGACCTACCATCATGAAATTCATGTATCCCGCCTTTGTCAGTGTCTCTCTCTCCAGAAAGCCGATCTCTGTACAGATGATACCCAGAAACAGTATGACTACCGCTGAAGGGATCCCCGTCAGGTTTGAAAGCCAGGATCCGGCTAATACTACGATCAGAAGTCTTGCGACCATCATGCTTCCGTCATTCCAAAGCGCAGGAAACGGCTTGATAATTCTTAAATTCGGGAATCTGGAATTCTCCATGCTGCTGTCAAGATATACATCTTTCTCTACGATCTTGTCGCAGTATTTGCGCAGAAACCAGGCTGACAGCGGAATGCCGACAAATGCCTGGAACGAACAGACCAGGGCCGCGAAGGCTGCATATTCCGTCATACCTGCGGAATTAGCCGCTTCACTTACCAGCTGCGTAGCGACAACGCCTCCGGCAAGGGGCGGTATAGCGCTGAGCGCATAATACTTTCCATAGACAAGGCTGCCTAAAGTCCAGCAAAGTACTGTCATGACCACGAGGCCGCCGCAGCAGAGCAAAACAGTCCTCCATTCCTGCAAAAATCTCCGAAGTTCGATCATGGTACCCAGATTTCCAACAACCAGAAGAAGGGCAAAAGCTCCAAATACAGTCGGAATCCCCGTGCTGACCAAACTGTCCTGCGGAATAATTCCGGCAGCAAATCCGACAGCATATACAGCGCACAGGAAAAGCGCTTCTCCAACAACGCCTTTTGTTTTTACCGCAAGCACTGATCCGATCGCGAATAAGATAAAATACAATGTAATACTAATTAAAGGATCTGTCCACATACAAATAACTCCTCTTTCTCATAGATTCCGGCACTTTATACAGATAAGGCTGCCGCAAACCTTAAAAACATGAGCTCATATGTTATGGTCACATTATAAACTTTTGTGTTACACAAAAGTCAAGACAGTTTTTATAATTTTTTGACGAATTTTTTTAACATGGAAAACTGCTGTGCCAGAAAGGAAATTGTGGTATACTGAGTAGCAGGGAAAGCCTGGATTTCAGATAACAGAAAGGAGCCTTATCATGTATCAGGGAATATTATTTGACTTAGACGGCACCCTGTGGGATTCCACCGCGCAGATCCTGCCGGCATGGAACCGGGTGCTTGCGCGCCGCGGCGCCGGTCATGTCCTGACGCTGGAAGAAATGAAAGGGTATATGGGAAGGACCGTCGAACAGATCGCGGCTCTGATGCTGCCGCATCTGCCGCAAGAAGAGGGCACTTCAATTCTGAAGGAATGCTGCCGTGAGGAAGTCATCTCGCTGCAGGAAACGGGAGGCATCCTGTACCCGCAGCTTCGGGAAACGCTGGAGTACCTTTCAGAAAGCTTCATGCTGGCCATCGTCAGCAACTGCCAGGATGGATATATTCAGGCGTTTCTCCACGCGCACGGACTGGGATCCCTGTTTGCTGATTTTGAAAGCTTTGGAAGAACCGGCTGCTCCAAAGGCGAGAACATCAAAACAGTCATGGAGCGAAACCATATCGGATCCGCAGTCTATGTAGGGGATACCCAGGGCGACTGGGACGCCGCGAAGCTGGCAGGCGTCCCCTTTGTACACGCAGCCTATGGATTCGGAGCCATCTCCGCCGGCGAGCCCTGTCCACTGGCGGTTATCTCCGCTTTTCGTGAGCTGAAGCCCCTGCTGGCACCGCAGGGCTGACCCGCGGGATACGGCCGCGCCGCCAACCCTTTGATCAAATGAACAGACAGCTTACCTGCCTGTTTCTTTGGGCGGCCAGCTTCGGCCGGCGTTCCGCCCCGGCCCTCTCTCGGCCACCGTTTCCTCCAGGCGTGCCAGCGCGTAGACGGCATCGGAAAGCCGGTTGACAAAGCGATATGTCACGTCGCGGAACTCCACGCTCCGCCTGGCTGAGATCATGGTCCGCTCCGCCCGCCGCGCGACTGTGCGGGCCATGTGCAGAGCAGCCGACGCCGGAGTAACGCCGGGGATCACGAAGGAAGCCTGCATACCGGTAGTCAGCGTGCAGCGATCCACCATTCCTTCCAGCATATCCACATCGGCTTCCCGCAGGACCCGGTCTCCCAGCAGCGCCAGGCCGCCTTCACCGCTTGCCAGCTCTGCGCCGAGAACAAAGAGTTTCCGCTGGATCTGGTCGATGCAGTCTCTGGTATACTCGTTTTCCGTCAGCGCGTAGGCAAGTCCCAGAACGGCGTTGACCTCGTCGATGGTCCCATAGCAATGAACCCTCGGATTATCCTTGGAGACCCGGCTTCCGCCCACCAGACCGGTGGTGCCGTCATCTCCCGTCTTTGTATAGGTATTTGTCATGTCTTATCACATCCTGTACTTTCTATTTTCTTCCTAGTCTGCGCAGCTCAGGTGAAAAATATACGGCCTTCTTCCCTTCGCATTCATAAATTATTCGGAAAAAAGCCCAAAGAAAAACGGCACGGCTTTCCGGCCGCACCGCTGTGATATAACATTTTCTATATATCCTGTTCCGCGATCTGCATCATGATCGCGCATTCCATCCGTTTTTTGAACAGCTGGCAGCCGTAGTCGTAAACGCCTTTGATGGAACCCGTGGCGTGGTACGCGTTGGCAGCACATCCGCCGCTGCAGTAAAGGCGCGCCCAGCAGTCGCGGCATTCTTCTCTGGCATAGACGTTGCACATCTTAAAATCCTGCCGGACAGCTTCATTGGTGATACCGTTCCAGATATCGCCCATTCTGTACTTCTCGTCACCGACAAACTGGTGGCACGGGTACAGATCACCCCACGGCGTAACGGCAAAATATTCCGTGCCGGAGCCGCATCCGGATATCCTCTTGTAAATACAAGGTCCGTGGGTCAGATCGATCATATAATGATAGAAGGTAAAGCCGTTTCCAGCCTTCTTTCTGCGGATCATCTCCTTCGCCAGAATCTCGTACTGTTCAAAGAGCTGCGGCAGGTCCTCCTCCGTCAGCGCAAAAGGATCATCCGGCGGACATACCACCGGTTCCATAGAAAGCTCTGTAAAGCCCAAATCCGCCATATGGAAGATATCCTCTGTAAAATCCACGTTATTGTGGGTAAAAGTCCCCCGCATATAGTAGCCTTTGCCGCCACGGGCCTCTACCAGTTTCCTGAACTTCGGCACGATCATATCATAGCTGCCTTCGTCATTAACAGTACGGCGCAGCCTGTCGTGGACTTCCTTCCGGCCGTCCAGACTCAGCACCACGTTATACATCTCTTTATTGGCAAAATCGATCACATCGTCGTTGATGCCGACGCCGTTGGTGGTCAGAGTGAACCGGAAATTCTTTCCGTGCTCCTGCTCGATGCTGCGGGCATACTTTACCAGATCTTTGACGACCTGCCAGTTCATCAGCGGCTCACCGCCGAAAAAATCCACTTCCAGATTGCGCCGGTCACCTGAATTTTCAATGAGAAAATCCAGCGCCCGTTTTCCGGTCTCAAAGGACATCAGTCCCCGCTCCCCGTTGAAGTTGCCCTGGCTGGCAAAACAGTAGGTGCAATTTAGGTTACAGGTGTGCGCTACGTGGAGACACAGCGCCTTTACCTCCGTATGCCGGTTCTTCAGGTCGTAGGCGTTTGGCTCGTAGATATCTTCGGTAAACAGTTTCTTCTGCGCGCGCAGCTCTTTAATATCTGATATGACCTCCTGGATCTCCTCTCTGGTCACATCAAGCTGATCCGCGTAGCGCTGCAGGATTTCCGCGATAACCGGCTCCGCGTCAAAATCCGTCCTGCCGGACTCTGTCTGTTCACATAAAAGATGGATGATGTCGTAAGCCACATCATCCACTACATGTACTGAACCGCTATAAACGTCTAAGACGATATTATATCCGTTTAGTTTATACTGGTGTATCATTAGTTCTTCTTCTCACAAGCCTGATTCGCTACGCCGCAGGAAGTCTTGCAAGCAGACTGGCAGGAAGTCTGGCACTCGCCGCAGCCGCCGTTCTTCATGCTCTGCTCTAAATTTCTGGTCTCAATTGTCTTGATTCTTTTCATTTTTATATCTACCTTTCTATACGTAATTTACTCCTTTTATCTTACCGATTTTAGCGCCGCTTGTCAAGAGGGTGCGTACAGCCGCGAACTCATTTTTTCGTTTTCCGTCAGCGGCCGCCGCGATCATACCCGCAGTCTACAGCGCCGCACGGTGTTTCCTTTCTCGTCGCTATAGGTGCACGCCCCGCAAATTCCTTCACCGCAGCACATGCTGCCCTCCGTCGGTCTGACTGCCTTTGATCCCGCCGTCTTCTGAACACGGCGCACATAATAGGGTGAGGCCAGAACAAGGATATTATCCGCCGCGCCATTCTCCGCCCGCCTGCCCAGCCGCCTCAGCTCATCAGCGCCGCAAAGGCCTTCCCGCGCAAACTGCCGTATCTGAACGGCTCCTGCCGGCAGATCTCCAAAATAATCCAGAAAAAAATCCATTCCTACCTTATCGATGTCTACATACATATGTAAATGGGAAAGCTTTCGCCTGTACCGGCTTCCTCCGTCCAGGAGATTCCGCAGAGGAGCCAGCGCGATCCCCTTCGCGAATATAACGGTCTCTTCGGCATTATCCTTCAGTTCAGATAAACCGGACAAAGCATTATAGTAAACGCCTCGTACAGAAAGCTGTTCTCTTTCCTTAAAAATACCACTGCTCTTCGGGCCGCATCTGCAGATGCCAAGATGGATCAGGCCTTTGTCCGGTTCCGATTTCAGCACGGATACCGGCATGCCATACCACTGATCAGCTGCCGCCGGCCTGACAAAAACGTACGCTCCCGCAGTCTGTGCCTTCTGGCAGAAACCTCGATCTGCCCGCAGGACAAAAACATAAAAGTTCTCGCTGTAAACGCGCACCTCTTCAACGGAAAGCGTCTGCTCCCTGCGGCTTTTTATCAGACGGCGCTCATTTTGCTCATAAAGAGTATAAATACAGGTTCCCTGCCAGCTGCAGTCCTCGCAGCTTCCTCCGGAAAGTCTGCCGCAGACCAGGCAGTTTCCCGATTCTGCCAGGGCACAGGGACAGCCTTCTCTCCCCGCGTCGATACAATTATTTTTCATCCTCGTCACACCCCTTCACCTCATATCCGTAATCCATCAAAGCGTAGGCATCGTTAAACCAGTTTCCGTCAGCCAGAACCACACAGATCAGGCTCTCCCCATCCCGGCTTGAAGACGCCACCAGCGTCCGCCCGCTCATCTTTGTGAAGCCGATCTTGATGCCTGTGGCCCCGTCGTACTGAAATACCGTTTTATTTTTGTTGTAGTAGTTCTTCCACGATTTTGTTCCCACCACCTGACGGAACGTCTTGTTTTTCATGGCATGCCGCGCGATTTTCGCGAGATCTCTTGCCGTGGTGTAATGATCCTCGTCAAAGAGACCGCTGGGGTTGACAAAATGAGTTCCTGTGCATCCCAGCGCGGCGGCTTTCTCATTCATCAGTCTGACAAAGTGTTTCACATTGCCGCCCATGGCCGCCGCCAGAGCTGTAGCTCCGTCATTGCCGGAGCGGAGCATAACTCCGTAAAGCAGCTCCTCTATCGTCTTTTTTTCACCCTTTTTCAGATATAGCGATGAGCCTTCCACGCCGACGGCTTCCTCCGGTATCACGACCTTCTGACTGATATCCGCTCCTGCCTCATCACAGATCTCCAGAGTAAGCATGGCCGTCATGATCTTCGTCGTGCTGGCAGGATAACCTTTCTCATCGGCGTTTTTTTCAAACAGGACCTCGCCAGTCTTCCCGTCAATGAGAATTGCCTGCTCCGCAGATACAGAAGGCGGCTGCGGCAGGCTTCCCGAAACTGCGGTCTTTCCTGCCGGCTCCGCCACATAACCGAAGATCATCAGTCCAAAGATAAACGCCGCGATAACGCTGACAGCGATCAAAAACTTTTTCATATATCAAAAAATCCCCCATACCAGTGTATTTGGATCCGGGGGATTTATGACTTGTATTTTCGCCCAGGGTTTGCAGGCTTCTTATGCCCTCAGGGACAGCAGTCCTTTCAGCGCTTCTATGTAGATCAAAGTCATCTTATCCAGGCTTTCCAGTTTTGCCTGCTCATTGTCCTTTTACAAAGTCTCTTCTTAGCCACGCTAGAAACGCCCGGCAGCCTTCCGCCACATCATCAAAAGTCTCATCAAAATTGCCGGTATACCACGGGGCTGCAATATCCCGGTCTTTTCCCGCAAATTCCAGCAGCATATGAACCTTGTTCTCAGGATCGCCGCTGATAATGCGCGAAAGTCCTCGCCGGTTTTCTCTGTCCATTAGAATCAGATAGTCAAAATCTTCATAGTCCTGCTTCGTCACCTGACGCGCGCTCCGGCGTTCAAAAGGTATTCCCATTTCCCGCAGCTTGGCCTTAGTGCCCCTGTGAATATCATTGCCGATCTCTTCCCGGCTGGTCGCCGCCGATTCGATATAAAATTCCGCTTCCCGGCCCGCCTTGCGGACCATATCTTTCATTACGTATTCTGCCATCGGTGAACGGCAGATGTTTCCGTGGCAAACAAATAGTACTTTTATCATCTTCTTATATCTCCATTTAAGTCTTGTATTGCTTCTCAAACGCTTGATTTTTCAGGGTTTTCCGATTTTTGAGTTTTACCTTCTTTTCAAGGTATCTTCTCAAATCTTCTCGTATTTTATTATGTTTTTCCCTGCAATCTTGGTAAATCCGTTGGTAAAGCAAGCGTCCTTACCAACAGGCTTTTTTTAACTATTTGCTATCCGATATACTTCTTCCTTTGCATCATCAAAATTCACATGGGTGTAAGTGTTCAAGGTTACACTAATATCTGCGTGACCCATAATATACTGCAAGGTTTTCGGATTCATTCCGGATTTTGCCATATTAGAGCAAAAGGTGTGCCTGCATACATGAGGGGTAACTTTCGGCATCTGAATACGATAAATTTTATTGTATTTTTGAATGATATGCTCCAGATACTTCTCCCAGTGAAGGGCAACCATCGGCATGTCGTTTTTATCCAGAAACAAAAATCCGGCGCATCCTTCCACCATCGGCTCAACCTTTGGTGTCTTGCGATTGGCAATGATTCTGCGAAAACACGCTGCAACTGCTTCTGTCATCGGCACATATCGGATGCCTTTATCTGTTTTTGGTTCTTCAATCACATACTGCATCTGGGAAGTACGCTGTAACTGATGGTCTACTTTAATCCGCATTTCTCCAAATTCAATATCTGAAACCGTCAGCCCGCAGAACTCTGAGATACGAAGCCCTGTGTGAAAAAGAATGTAGATTGCATCATAGTATCTGCTAAAATGCTTATCTTCCTGAATAAACTTCAGCAAGTCTCTCTGCTGTTTCCGGGTAATCGCTTCTCTGGTAACAGAGTCATTGACAATGACGGATGCCAGCTCAAATTCAAATGGATTTTTTCGAAGCAAATCATCATCCACTGCCATCTGAAATGCCGGTCTGAGAACGCCCCGGATGGAATGAATGGAACTGTATCCTCGCCCATCTATCTGCTGGAGCTTAATCAGCCATGCCTTTGCATCCGACAACCGAACCTTATCAATTCGCTGTTTCCCGAAGTTTTCTTTTTTCAGCATATTGATGACCGTTTTATACCCGGCAACCGTATTGTGGCGAACTCCTGTTTTCAATGAAACATACTTTTCCACCAATTCCAATACAGTATAATTACCGCCGTTTGTTACGATACGGTCAAACAAATCCGCTTCAATCTGTTTTTCTTTCTCACGCAGGGAAGGCTCCCGCTTCTTCCCCTTTGGCATTGGATCATTCTTATCCAAACGCCAACTGTATACATTTTTTTCTTTTCCGTCCTCATCAATATAACGGAACCGATACCTCCCATCTTTACGCTGGTACTCACCCTCTCGCAAAATCCGATTACGGTTATCTCGTCTTTTCTCACTCATGGTGAACTCTCCTTTCAAAAAAGAGAGCCAGACTTGCACTCTTATCATAGCACAAATCCAGCTCTCCGCATAGTTATATCATGTGAAATCGGTAAATCTGTCAGCCCTTTTTACACAGCAGTAGCCTGATCCAGATACCTCTCAAACTTCTCACGCTTAATGAGGACACGATTGCCATTCATCACATAAAAATCCTCATTGGGATGTGTGTCAATAAGCGTTCTCCGTTTTCCTTCGCCGATATGATAATATCTGGCTGCTTCCTCAATGGTAAGCGTATATCTACGCCACACCGGAATATCTGAGTAATTTTTTCCTTCAACATTCATCTTATTATTCGCCATAGGCAGTTATCCTCCATGCATGAAAATAGCCAGACAGAGGGTGTCGGCAACGAAGTCCGGCAACGGGCTTCAAAAGACCTTGCAAACAATCTCAATCTGGC
>JAETRU010000037.1 GCA_021769965.1 Eubacterium sp. | reverse complement strand
AATGGAAAAACATCTGTCATATCTGCAGGCAGCATAAAAAATACCAGTCGGAGAACACTTCCGACTGGCCAAAAAATTTATTTTTTCAATTGTCTACTTGACGGGTAGCAGTTCACATCGCGCCGTATAGCTGCGTTATGGATCATAGATGTGGCGCGAGTCAGATAACGAGAGCCGTATGAAGCTTTCTTTCTGCAAAAAATGGCGCGCAGGCCATTGGCTGTAAATAGTAACGATCAGTCTGCTTGCTTATTGCATACTTTTCATGCGCAGCCGTGCACAAAGCAAAGCTGACAGTTGAATTTCAACAAATATTCGGGTATACTTAATGAAGAAACATAAAAGTATATTGAAATGGAGCAGCCGGGAAATTATATTTAATTATGTCTGAAGAAGCCGGGCACCCATAGCCAGCTACTTTTTTTAATTCGCCTATTTCGTGAAAAATCATAAAAATATTTTGTGATTTTTGCAGGATAACATAAAACTCATAACCACAAGCCGCGGCAAAAATGATATACTGTAGCCGTGGCCGAAGGAAGAAAGAAATATAAAGAAGAAGGAAACAGGAAATATGATTGAAAATATCAACTGGTATCCCGGCCATATGAAGAAGACCCGAGAACTGATCCAGGCCAACCTGAAGCTGGTGGATCTGGTCATTGAGGTCATCGACGCGAGGATCCCGCTTTCCAGCAGGAATCCGATCATCGACGAGCTGGTCCAGAGCAAGAAGCGGATCATCGTGCTCAACAAAAGCGATCTGTCCGACGGATCGGAAAATGAAAAATGGGCTGAGTATTTTAAGGCCGGTGGAGATCTGGCGGTAACTATGAACTGCATGAGCGGCGGCGGTGTGAAACAGCTGTATAAAGTGCTGGAAAAGGAACAGGAGGCAAAGAATGCTGATCGTCCTGTAAAGAAACCGCTGCGCATGATGATCGTAGGCGTTCCCAATGTAGGAAAGTCTTCGCTGATCAACCGCATGACCGGAAAAAAGAGCGCGCAGACCGGCAACAGACCGGGAGTGACCAGAGGAAAGCAGTGGCTCTCCTTAAAAAACGGCATGCAGCTTTTAGACACGCCGGGGATCCTGTGGCCCAAGTTTGAGGATCCGAAAGCAGGGCTGGATCTGGCTTTCTGCGGCAGTATCAAGGATGAGATACTAGATACGGCGACGCTTGCTATGGAGCTGATCGGCGTTCTGTCAGAAGAATATCCGAAGCTGCTGATGGAGCGGTATAAGCTGGCGGAGATATCAGAAACATCGCTTGCCACTATGGAGGATATCGCGGTGAAGCGGGGATTCATACTGCCGGGCAAGCGCATCGACTACGAGAGATGCGCGAAAGCGGTGCTGGACGAGTTCCGGGGCGGCAAGATCGGCCGCATCACGTTGGAGCGGTGTATGAAACCAGAAAGGCAGGGTGCTGATGACTAAGGCGGAGCGGCAGGAATATCTGAAAAACCGGCTGCAGGAGATGTCGGTCTATGAACAGGAACTGAGAACAAAGGGATTTCAGTACATCGCCGGTGTGGACGAGGTCGGCAGAGGACCGCTGGCCGGGCCGGTAGTAGCGGCTGCGGTGGTGCTGCCGGCAGACTTTGACGTACTGGGCGTGGATGATTCCAAGAAGCTGACGGAGAAGCGCAGGGAAGCACTGTATGATGTGATCCTCGAAAAGGCCCTGTGCTGGGGCATCGGCCGCAGGGACAATTTTGTCATAGATGAGGTAAACATTCTGCAGGCCACAAAGCTGGCCATGGCGGAAGCCATAGAAAACGCCGGACGGATGCTCTTTGATCGAACCGGCGGGCAGATCGACTTCGTGCTCTTTGACGCTATGGAGATCGACGCGGTGAAAAAGCCGCAGATGTCCCTGATCAAAGGTGACAGTAAAAGTGTGTCCATCGCCGCGGCGTCTATTGTCGCAAAAGTGACGAGGGACCGGGAGATGGTGCAGCTTGACAGCGTGTACCCCGGCTACAGCTTTGCCAGCAACAAGGGCTATGGCACCAGAGCCCACTATGAGGGGCTGCGAAAAAACGGCATAACGTCCGTCCACAGACGGAGTTTTTTAAAAAATTTTGATGTAAGATGAGAAGGAGAACAGAATTATGGAGTTCAAAAGTGATATCCAGATCGCACAGGAAGTAGAGATGGCAGATATCAGAGAGATCGCGGCGGCGGCCGGCATCGACGAGAAATATCTGGAGATGTACGGCAATTACAAGGCAAAGGTCGACTACAACATGCTGGAAGAAATGAAGGATACGCCGGACGGCAAGCTGATTCTGGTAACAGCTATTTCTCCGACGCCAGCAGGAGAGGGTAAGACGACCACATCCGTAGGTCTGGCAGACGCTCTGCATAAGAAGGGGATCAACGTTATTACGGCGCTGAGAGAGCCTTCTCTGGGACCTGTATTCGGTGTTAAAGGCGGCGCTGCGGGCGGCGGCTACGCGCAGGTGGTTCCGATGGAGGATATCAATCTTCATTTTACTGGAGATTTTCATGCTATAGGCGCGGCGAACAATCTGATCGCGGCGATGCTAGACAATCATATCCAGCAGGGCAATTCGCTGAACATCGATCCGAGAAGGATCACATGGAAAAGAGCTGTTGACATGAATGACAGGCAGCTGCGCCACATCGTAGACGGTATGGGCGGTAAGATGAGCGGCGTGCCGAGAGAAGACGGATTTGAGATCACTGTTGCCAGCGAGATCATGGCCGTTATGTGTCTGTCAAAGGACATTGATGACCTGAAGGAAAAGCTGGCCAGCATTATCGTTGGATATACATATGAAGATAAACCGGTCACGGTTCGGGATCTGAAGGCACAGGGAGCGGCTGCCGCTTTGCTGAAGGACGCGCTGAAGCCGAATCTGGTCCAGACTCTGGAAAAGACTCCGGCATTCGTTCACTGCGGTCCGTTTGCCAATATTGCTCACGGCTGCAACTCCATCATGGCAACCAGAATGGCTTTAAAGCTGGCTGATTACGTGGTCACAGAGGCAGGTTTTGCTGCTGATCTCGGCGCGGAGAAGTTCGTGGATATCAAATGCCGCAAGGCCGGTCTGACACCGTCTGCCTGCGTTATCGTAGCCACTGTAAAAGCGCTGAAGTATCACGGCGGCGTGGCAAAAGCTGATCTGGCTGAGGAAAACCTGGAAGCTCTGGAAAAGGGCCTGCCGAATCTGCTGCAGCATGTGGAGAACGTGACACAGCATTTTGGACTGCCTTGCGTGGTCGCCATCAACGAGTTCCCGACAGATACAGAGGCTGAGATCAAGATGGTAGAGGAAAAGTGCCGGGAACTGGGCGTCAATGTGGTTTTGAGCCAGGTATGGGGCAAAGGCGGAGAAGGCGGTCTGGCCCTTGCTGACGAAGTGCTCCGCCTCTGTGATCAGGAAAATCATTTCCAGTTTGTATATCCGCTGGACGTGCCGATTCGTGAAAAGATCGAGATGATCGCGAAGAAGATCTACCGTGCTGACGGCGTTATCTTTGAGGGGAATGCGCAGAAACAGCTGAAGCAGCTGGAAGCGCTGGGATTTAATGATGTGCCTGTATGCATGGCAAAGACCCAGTTCAGCTTCTCTGACAACCCGGCTCTTTTGGGCGCGCCGAGAGATTTCCACATTACAGTGACGGATCTGAAGATCGATGCTGGCGCAGGATTTATCGTAGCGAGAACCGGCAATATCATGACCATGCCTGGTCTTCCTAAGGTTCCTGCTGCTGAAAAGATCGATGTAGACAGCACCGGCAGGATCACAGGACTGTTCTAAGATCACAGACGCCTTATGAAAAAGGAGGGGTCTGAGCGAAGAGATCAGAGGGAAGACTCAAAGTTGGGCTTTTGCGTTTATTTCAAGAAGAAAAGCCCAGCTTTGGCTTTGATAGGTTGGGCTTTATCAGGGAGTTTGCTGACAAAAGCCCAATTTTCCGGGTTTTAAACAGGATTTTGAGCCTTTTGGAGGTATAAAGTTGGGCTTTTTGGCAAGACTGGGTGCATTTAGCCCAAGCCTTTGGGCATAAAGTTGGGTTTTTTGATGAATTTGAAAGCATTTAGCCCAAGTCTATAGGAGAAAAGTTGGGATTTTTGATGGATTTCATCAGGATCTGCCCAAATTCTCAGGTAGAGAGCGAAGTTATAGATGCTGTGAGGTGATATTCGATGATTAGAAAATATGAGCCATGGGATAGTGAGTCTGTAATGGAGATTTGGCTGGAGACCAACTGCAGCGCCCACGACTTTATTGATAGAGAATACTTTGAAGGCGTGTTCGAGGCCGTTAAGGAGATGATCCCCAGGGCAGAGGTCTATATTTTTGAGGAGAATGACCAGATCAAAGGCTTCATCGGCCTTGCGGGAAGCTATATTGAAGGGCTCTTTGTCAGGCAGGACTGTCAGGGCAGCGGCATCGGCAAAGAACTTCTGGACCTGGCAAAGCAGATCAGAGACGTGCTGACCCTCAGCGTCTATCGGAAAAACGAGCAGGCTTTCAGCTTCTATCGAAGAGAGGGATTCAACGTGTTGGAACTGTCTGTAGAAGAAGCTACGGGAGAGACTGAGATCACCATGGAGTGGTTGAGATCATAACAGAATCTGATGCAGGCTGCTGTATAGACCCATGCGGTGCGCGTGGCTTACTGTGCGGACAGCCTGCTTTGTTTTATGAAGCTGATAGCAGTCAGTAAATTTGGAGGATGGTAAGACAATGAACTTTATGGATAAAAGTTGTACAGAATTTGTATCAGAGCTTTCAAGCAAAGCGCCGGTGCCGGGCGGCGGCGGCGCGTCGGCTCTGGTAGGGGCTGTCGGCACAGCTCTTGGCAATATGGTAGGTTCTCTGACAGCAGGCAAGAAAAAGTACGCAGATGTAGAGGCGGACATGCAGTCTCTGATGGAGCAGGCAGCGGCGCTGCAGCAGAAGCTGCTGGAGCTGGCGGAGCGGGACGCAGAAGCGTTTGAGCCGCTATCAAAGGCTTACGGTATGCCGACGGAGACGGAAGAAGAAAAGGCGGAAAAGGACCGGGTCATGGCGCTGGTGCTGAAGGAAGCCGCGGAGGTGCCGCTTCAGATCATGGAGAGCTGCTGTGCGGCAATCGACTTATTGGCGGAGTTTGCGGCAAAGGGCAGCAGGATGGCAGTCAGCGACGCCGGTGCGGGCGTGATCTTCTGCAAGGCCGCTCTGCAGGGAGGAAGTTTAAACGTATTTATCAATACCAGATCCATGAAGGACCGTCAGCTGGCACAGCAGCTGGAGGCGAAGGCAGATCAGATGCTGCAGGAGTATACGATGAAGGCCGATGAAGTGTACGCTTATGTTTTCCATGAACTGCGGAAATAGGGAGTAGATATTCGGCAAAAGTGAATTTTAGTCTGTCAGGAATTCCTTGACAAGTGAAGTGAATCTTCTATACAATAAGAAGGAAATGAAACGTAAAAGGAGCTATCAGAGATGAGTCAGTTATTAAAAGGAAAAGCGGCTGCCGATGCCATTGACGCGCAGACCTCTGCAAAGGTCATGGCGATGCTGGAGCAGGGCGTAGGGCCGACGCTGGCTATTGTCAGAGTTGGAGAAAACTCCAGTGACATCGCCTATGAAAACGGAGCTGTGAAAAAAGCTGCGAAGCTGGGAATCCAGACAGAGAAGTACATCTGTCAGGCAGATATAGAGGAAGAAGATCTGATCGCTGTCATGAAGTCTATTAACGAGAATGAGAGGATTCACGGTGTGCTGTTGCTTCAGCCGCTGCCCGGACATATTGATGCCGCAAAAGTCAGAAACGCTTTGGCGCCGGAGAAGGATCTGGACTGCATTTCAGATGACAGTCTGGGCAGATTCTTTACCGGCAGAGAGGGCTATGGGCCATGTACGGCAGAAAGCTGTATAGAGATCCTGAAATATTACGGCATTCCGATCGCGGGAAAGAAGGCTGTGGTGATCGGCCGCAGCATGGTCATCGGTAAGCCTGCCGCGCTGCTTCTGCTGAAGGAGAATGCGACAGTGACAGTCTGCCATACGAAAACAGCGTCAGAAGACCTGAAAGAACTCTGTAAGGGTGCGGATATCATCATAGCAGCGGCAGGTAAAATCGGAACGGTAACGGCGGATATGGCTAGAGAGGGGCAGACGATCATCGACGTAGGCATCAACTTCAGCGAGGAAGGCAAGATGACCGGCGATGTGGATTTTGACAGCGTCAGCCGCGTTCTGGGCGAATCGGGAGCGATCACTCCTGTTCCCGGCGGCGTGGGAAGCGTGACCACGACGCTCTTAATGAGGCATCTGGCAGAGGCTGCGGAGAAAGCATGCGGGAACAAAAGGTAAAAGGGAAAAAGGGATTCCGGTCGAACGGATTGCATCTGAAAATTTAGAAATCGCTTTACTTTGACTGTAAAGTATGGTAAAATAAGTAGGTAGTCAATAAGGAATCTGGTACTGGCCTGTGTGTAAGTCAATTTTTCTTGATTTACACATGGGCCAGTTTTATTTCATGATTGGCCGGAACTAAAATATGGAGGTGCTGTAAATGAGTACAGGTACAGTAAAATGGTTTAACGCAGAAAAGGGCTTCGGCTTTATTAAAAACGACGATGGTGGAGATGATCTGTTTGTGCATTTCTCTGCTATTCACGCCGACGGATTTAAAACACTGGAAGAGGGACAGAAGGTCAGCTTTTCCATTGAGACTGATCCGAGAAACAGCAGCAAGATGAGAGCTGCAAATGTAGAAGTTCTGTAAAACCATTTTTATGACTGATATAGATGTTTTATAATGAGATCTGATCAAATCAGAGGCGCCTGCATCCGGATTTCCGGATGCAGGCGCCTTTTGTCTTTTGACTGACTCTATTCCAGCATCATTTCCAGGGAGTGATCTGAGAAGAAGGTGTTGGCGTTATACAGGAACATGACCTGGGTGATCTCTTCCTTTTTTATCAGAGCGTCTATGTCTTCAAAATAGTATCTGGGATCTACCACTACGATTTCCCGGAAGTTCTGCGCCAGGAAAGGGATCATGCTGTTAGCGTAGGAATCCTTGATCAGAAGCAGCTTTTCTTCTGATTTGACCGGCGTTTTGATGGTGTACATCGGATGGTTGCTGCCGCCGAATACAGTATAGGCGTCCTTTGTGTCCAGGTTTTCCAGCTGATAGAATTCGGTAGTCTTGGTTTTAGTATCAGGGTAATAGATGACAGAATTTCTGTAGTCCTTATCCCTGTCCGGCATGTAGATGATCAGCGAATCGTTCTCGCCATTGACAAATCCGCTCTTGGAAGCCAGAGTGCCGCGGAAATCGTTTTTTACTACATATCGTTTATAGCTGACCGCATCCTTCAGCTTCATGGTCTTCGCCGCGGATTTATATGCCAGAAACGCGCCGTCGGTAGTCCAGTGATGGTCTGTCTTGTAGTACAGCTGGGTGTCATCTTTGCGGGAGGACAGGGCCTTACGCACGTCCAGAGGCTGGCAGCCCAGTTCTTTGATGTCATGGAAGAACTGATCCATATACTTGTTCTGATCCTCAGTTACCGCGAAGCCGGGCAGCTTATCCTGAAGTATATTGGCCGCGTTAGGGGCTAACAGGAAGTACATCGGCATTTTTTTGTATTTTTTCTTGAATTTTTTCATAGACGCAAGCAGCTTCTCGCTGTCTTCGGAGGAAGGTTTAGTAATACCCTCCATCAAATAGTGATCGCTGCAGCGATAGACTCCGTTCGCGTCCACTTTGCCCAGGGTAACGTCAGAGGCGGTTTTGATCCGGATAAAGCTGTTTCTCAGAAGAAACTGGTCGTTCACATAATTCTCCAGCCGGCTCTCGTACTGGCCGTCTACATAGGAGGAAAGTGAGAAGTCCGGCGCTTCCTGCAGGACCCGGTTTTCTTCTTCAGAAAAATCTTTGTCCGGCGTGAACAGATTTATGATAAAGACTGCTCCAAGGATAGCGGCAAAGCAGATCCCCAGGATCACAGTGTTTGTTTTTTTGTTCATGTTGTCATATCCCTTTCATCAAAGATATTCTGACACGGCTGAAACTGCGCGTCAGATGTTCCGGCGTTAGAAACGGAAATACAGGAACGGGTTATAGCTGCTGAACACCAGATATGCCGTGCACAGGACAAAGAGTACGATCAGCAGTATGTTGCCCGCGAAACCCCATTTTTTCTCCAGCGTTTCAAACTGCTCCAGCGCCATGGGAGCGCTGCAGATGCATCCCAATACCATGAGCAGCAGGTTGCTGCGAAGCAGATACAGAGCCTGCATGTCAGCAACAGGCAGAGAGCCCAGACAGAACATATCCCGCAGATAGGACATGGCCGCTGACAGATCTGTCTGGCTGAAAAAGACCCATCCGATCATGACGATGATCATGGTATATACATGCTGCAGCCAGCGGGGAGCCTTTTCTATATAATGCCCCAGAAAGTATTTCTCAATGATCAGCAGGACGCCGTAGTAGAGTCCCCACACGACAAAGTTCCAGCTGGCGCCGTGCCAGAGACCGGTCAGAGCCCAGACGATCAGCAGATTCAGGATATGACGCGCAGGTCTGACCCGGTTACCACCCAGAGGGATGTACACGTATTCCCGGAACCAGGTAGAGAGAGACATGTGCCATCTGCGCCAGAACTCCGTAACAGTTCTGGAAATATACGGATAATTGAAGTTCTCCAGAAAGGAAAATCCGAACATCCGTCCCAGGCCGATGGCCATATCAGAGTAACCGCTGAAATCGAAGTAGATCTGCAGGGTATAGCATAAAATACCGATCCAGCAGGTCAGTACAGACAGTTTGTCATCGCCTAGCGTTGAGATCTGGTCGTAGACTGCGCCCAGATTGTTGGCAAGCAGGACCTTCTTTGACAGGCCGAAGATGAATCTGCGGGTGCCAAGACCGAAATCTTCCAGCGTGGTATGGCGGTTTTCAAGCTGCTCCGCGATATCTTTGTATTTGACGATCGGTCCTGCGATCAGCTGAGGAAACAGGGACAGATACAGGGCAAACTTCAGCGGGTTGACCTGGACCTTTACTTTGTTTCTGTATACGTCGAAGATATAGGAAAGAGCCTGAAAGGTATAGAAGGATATACCGATAGGCAGAGCCAGCGCGGTATAGTGGATCTCTGTGTGGAACAGAGCCGACAGCGTATCCATAAGGAAACCGTAATACTTGAAGAAACTCAGTATGAGAAGGTTCATGAACACCGTAAAGACCAGCGTAAATCTGCCGCTTTTACCGCGGATCTGTTCTCTTCGGATGTCGATGGCCATGGCGTAGTTGAATACGGCGCTGAACAGCATCAGAAAAACGTAAACAGGCTCTCCCCAGCTGTAGAAGACAAAGCTGGCAAGGAGAAGAACCATGTTCTTCGCTTTTTTTGGCAGAACAAAATACAGCAGAAGGACGATCGGCAGAAAATAAAAGAGGAAGACGATACTGCTAAATAGCATCGGTAAACACCTCCTTATAGACTTCCGGCTTATCCGCGATGCAGCAGAAAAGATAATTGCCGCGTGTCATAACAACTGCGTTTTTCAGCATCGCCACCTGCTGCGGACCGTAGCCCTCGTAAGTCTTGATCTGAGACTGGATCCTGCTTTCCACGGCATCCCTGACGCTGTCCAGATCAGAGGTGTCTTTTACTTTTACGATCAGAAGCTCCTCGACACTGAGGGCCTGGCTGCTTTTGTAATAGATATATTCATCGAACTGCTCATAGTCGAGGCTGTAGAACTGCATCAGCATTCTGTTGCTGCATTTGGACATCTCGGCAAGAGCAGTGTTTTCCTTTAACTGTTGTTCGATTTTTTCCATAGGAACATCGTCGGCGTTCTGGCCTGTGTAGATACAGATCAGAAAGACGGCGAGGACGATAACAAAGAAGGCTTTTTTCGCCATATCAGATTATAACCCCGCTTTCAGTATCATGTTATTCATCCAGTATGGATAGTAATCAGCGTTCGCGTGAATGCCGTCAGCTGCATAGTAATCCGGATGGTCTTCAAAGATATAGCTGTTGTCGATGTAGATCAGGTTAAGATCCTTACACATCTGCTTCAAAGCAGCATTGAAACTCTTGTATTTTCCAAGGATCGGCTTCCCGTCTATAGCGGATTGGGAAGGGGGCGCGATGGAATTGATCATGATCCTGGTATCCGGCGAGGTCTTGCGGAACGCCTTGATCAGTTCAGAGTATTTATCGATGAAGCTTTTAGCGCTGCCGCTGAAGTTTCCGATATCATTGACGCCGAAAGAAAAGAACGCGTTATGTGGATACATCTGCGCGGCAGACGTGAAGAGGTCGTCATTGTGAAGGATAGATCCGCCGATCTGACAGAATACCTGATCACTGCTCAGCCAGTCGTAGGCCACAAGCCCCTCGGTGAGAGAGTCGCCTAAAATGATGCTGGTGGAAAAGATCTTCTGATATTGTTCCTTGGTAAGCTTTTTTGTAACATCAAAAGTCCCCTTTGCTTCTGTGCGTTCCAGTTTCTCGATTTCCGACTCTATGGTGGTTACTTTGGAATAGTCAAAGGTGGTGATGGCAGACAGATTTTCGCGGATCCTCCTGTTGCTGTAATCAGCGGAACTGTTCTGCTTAAAAAGGTTGATCAAAAAAAGGCTTACTAAAATCAGCAAGACGATTAAAAACAATATCAGTTTCTTTTGTTTCATCTGGTGTGGCGTTCTTTTATTCATAGCAGTAATTTTTTCCCTTTCCCTTTCTATAATTAAAAAGCGCTGCGGCGTATGGGCCGCATATACTATGATAGCAAAACTCTGTTAAAAATCAATAGCATTTTCATCTTTCATTTCTTAATTATTCTTAAGGGGAAAACGCGATATGTTTCTCTCATAGTTTGACCATTTTTTGACTTTTTAGTCTTTTAAATCAAAGGAAAAACCGCCGGGCGAAAAGAAGGGATTCTTTCACCCGGCGGCAGTTTTTCTGGTCAGGAATATTTGATTTTTTGCAGGTTTAGATCATATCCGCGATCAGTCTGCCGGCTTCCTTTGTTCCCACAGAAGCTTTTCCGGCCGCGATGTCCGGCGTTCTGTAACCTTCTGACAGAAACCTTTTGACGGCGGATTCGACAGCGTCTGCTTCTTCGCCGAGACCGAAGGTGTACCGCAGCATCATGGCGGCGGACAGGATGGTCGCGATCGGGTTGGCAAGGTCGCGTCCCGCGATGTCAGGTGCGGATCCGTGGACCGGTTCGTACATGCCGAAATTGCCTTTTGCCAGGCTGGCGGAAGGGAGCATGCCGATGGAGCCGGTGATCTGGCTGGCCTCATCGGACAGGATGTCGCCGAAGATATTGCTGGTCACGATGACGTCGAACTGCTTTGGATTTCTCACAAGCTGCATGGCGGCGTTGTCTACATAGAAGTTTTCCAGTTCAACCTCAGGATAGTCTTTTGCGACTTCTGCCACAACGCGTCTCCAGAGACGGGAGCTTTCCAGCACGTTGGCCTTGTCCACGCTGGTGACTTTTCTGTTTCTCTTCATGGCCATGTCAAAGGCGACTTTCGCGATGCGTCTGACCTCTTCCTCGGCGTACTGCTCCACGTCGTAGGCGGCAGGGCCCAGATCTGTGGATGCTACAGTGCCTTTTTTGCCGAAGTAGATGCCGCCGGTCAGTTCTCTGACTACGGCGATGTCCAGTCCGCCTTCAATGATCTCTGGCTTCAGCGGGGAAGCGTCTGCCAGCTCGTCAAAGACCATGGCAGGGCGCAGGTTCGCGAAGAGTCCCAGTGCTTTCCTAAGGCCCAGCAGCGCCCGTTCAGGACGCTCGTCGCCCGGAAGGCTGTCCCATTTAGGTCCGCCTACCGCGCCCAGCAGTACCGCGTCGCTGTTTTTGCAGATCTCTACGGTTTCGTCCGGCAGGCATCTGCCTGTCTCGTCGATGGCCGCGCCGCCTGCGAGGACGTATTGATAGGTAAAGGTGTGGCCGAATTTTTCGCCGACCTTATCGAGTACGCCGATGGTTTCAGAAACGACTTCAGGGCCGATGCCGTCGCCGGGAACCACCGCAATATTATAATTCATAGTATTTCTCCTTTTTATCATTTTGCGTTGATGTAGTTGACCAGACCGTTTTTCTCGATCATCCTCTGCAGAAATTCAGGGAACGGCTGTGCCTGAAACTGGGTGCCTTTGGTCAGATTGCGGATGATGCCGGTCTCAAAGTCGATCTCCACCTGGTCGCCTTCATCGATCCCGTCGACGGCTTCCTCGCATTCCAGGATCGGGAACCCGATGTTGATGGAATTGCGATAGAAGATCCTGGCGAAGGATTTTGCGATAACACAGCTGACCCCGGCTGTTTTCAGGGCCAGCGGCGCGTGCTCTCTGGAAGAGCCGCAGCCGAAATTCCTGCTTGCCACCATGATATCGCCGGGCACAAGTCTTTCTGTAAAGGTCGGATCTATGTCCACCATAGCGTGGCTTGCCAGTTCCTTCGCGTCAAAGGAATTCAGATATCTGGCAGGGATAATGACATCTGTGTCGATATTATCTCCGTATTTTAATACTTTGCCGTTTGCTTTCATTCTTCTTCTCCTCCCATTTTTTCCGGATTTGCAATATAGCCTGCGATGGCGCTGGCGGCAGCGACCTGCGGGGACGCCAGGTAGATCAGAGAATCGACATCTCCCATGCGGCCTACAAAGTTTCTGTTAGATGTGGAAACACATTTTTCGCCTTTACACATGACGCCCATATGGCCGCCCATGCATGCGCCGCAGCTAGGGGTATTGAAAGCGCAGCCGGCTTCCACGAAGATCTGCGCCAGTCCTTCTTCCATACACTGCAGGAAGATCTTCTGGGTGGCAGGGATGACCATAACGCGGACTTCCGGATGTACGGTCCTGCCTTTTAAAATGGCCGCAGCCTTTCTCATGTCGCTGATCCGTCCGTTGGTGCAGGAGCCGATGACCACCTGGTCGATGTAGATCTTTTCCGCTGCTTCGATCTCGTCGATGGTGTGGGCGTTGCCCGGCAGGTGAGGGAAGGCCACAGTCGGTCTGACCTGAGAAAGGTCGATCTCGATGGTCTCTTCATACTCCGCGTCATCATCAGCTGTGAAGATCTGATATTCTTTTTCAGAATGTTCCTTTATATATGCAAGTGTCTGATCATCTACCGGGAAGATGCCGTTTTTAGCGCCGGCTTCGATGGCCATGTTGCAGATGGTGAAGCGGTCGTCCATGGTCAGGTACTGGATACCGTCGCCGGTGAATTCCATGGATCTGTACAGCGCGCCGTCTACGCCGATCTTTCCGATGATATGCAGGATGATATCTTTGCCGCTCACATACTCTGTCGGCTTGTTCTTCAGGACGAATTTCATGGCTGCAGGTACTTTGAACCATGCCTGTCCGGTAGCCATGCCTGCGGCGATGTCCGTAGTTCCCACACCGGTACCGAACGCACCGAGAGCGCCATAGGAGCAGGTGTGGGAATCAGCGCCGATGATGCACTGGCCTGCTGTCACGATGCCTCTTTCCGGCAGGATAGCGTGTTCTACGCCGCACTTGCCCTGGACCATATGGTTGGTCAGGCCCTGCTGTCTGGAAAAGTCCTGAATATCTCTGGCGTTCTGCGCGGATTTAATATCCTTGTTCGGTGTGAAGTGGTCAGGAACCAGAACTACCTTATCTCTGTCAAAGACCTTGTCAGCCATCTGTCTGAAAATAGGCAGGGCCATCGGGCCTGTGATATCGTTAGCCATCACCACATCCAGGCTGCATTCGATCAGCTGGCCGGCGGTGACATGATCCAGTCCGGCGTGGGCCGCCAGGATCTTCTGTGTCATTGTCATACCCATAATTTAGATTCCTCTCTTGCTTTGTATTTATTTTACAAAATGTATTTTCTTGTTCATTCTGTTCAGAGCGCTGACCAGAGCGTTGACGGCCGCGAGGATGGTATCCGCGTGAGTGCCTACGCCCCAGTAGAAGTTGTCATCCTTATCCGCGATGCAGATATACGCGGCAGCCCTGGAATTAGAGTCGGCGCTGATGGCGTGCTCGGAGTAGGTGATGAATTTGTAATCAAAGTGATATTCTGTCTTTCTCAGCGCGTTGCTGACCGCGTCCAGACGACCGTTTCCTTCTGCCTCCAGATTGTAGACCTGTCCGTCGATGTTCGCGCGGATCCGAACGCCATAGACCTCGTTATCATCCTTAGTGGAGGAGAAATGACTGAAGGTGGCGTCAGTAATGTCGATCGGAGCAAAGTCGTTGACGTATTCCTTCTCGAAAGCGCTGAAGATCTCTGCCGGGGACAGTTCCTCATGACGCTTGTCTGAGATATCCTTCATCATATAGCCAACCTCAGCACGCATGGCCTTTGGAATGACGAAACCGTAGTCACGCTCGATAATGTAGGCGATGCCGCCTTTGCCGGACTGGCTGTTGATCCTGATGACGTCTCCTTCGTATTCTCTTCCGACATCGTGAGGATCGATCGGCAGATACGGTACGGTCCATCTGCCCGGGTCTGTTTCCTTTCTCCATTTCATGCCCTTTGCGATAGCGTCCTGATGAGAACCGGAGAAAGCAGCGAATACCAGATCGCCGCCGTACGGCTGACGAGGATTTACTGTCATGCCGGTGTATTTTTCGAAGCGCTCTACAGCCTCCGGCATGTTGGAGAAGTCAAGCTCCGGATCTACGCCGTGGGTGAACATATTCATAGCCAGAGTGATGATGTCCACATTGCCGGTCCGCTCGCCGTTTCCGAACAGAGTGCCTTCGATCCGGTCGCCGCCCGCGAGGATACCCAGTTCGGCGTCAGCTACGCCGGTCCCTCTGTCGTTATGCGGGTGGAGGGAGATGATCACGTTCTCTCTGTCGTGGAGCGATTTGCTCATAAACTCGATCTGGTTCGCGTAGACATGAGGCATGGACATCTGTACTGTAGCAGGCAGATTGATGATGACCTTATTATCCGGCGTCGGTTTCCAGATGTCGATGACGGCGTTGCAGATATCCCTGGCAAACTCCATCTCAGTGCCGGTGAAGCTTTCCGGAGAATATTCAAACTGGAATCTGGTCTCCGGGAATTTTGCCGCGTATTCGTTCATCAGCTTTGCTCCGTCTACAGCGATTTTGATGATCTCTTCTTCAGAAGCGCGGAAGACCTGCTGTCTCTGCGCTAAGGAAGTGGAATTGTACAGATGGACGATGGCCCGCTTAGCGCCTCTGAGCGCGTCAAAGGTTTTGTCTATGATATGCTGACGGGACTGGGTCAGTACCTGGACGGTCACATCGTCCGGAATAAGATCCTCCTCGATCAGTGTTCTTAAGAATTCGTATTCTGTTTCGGAAGCAGCCGGAAAACCGACTTCTATCTCCTTGAAACCGATTTTGACCAGATACTTGAAAAATTCCAGTTTCTGTTCCAGACTCATCGGCACGACTAAGGCCTGATTGCCGTCGCGCAGATCCACGCTGCACCAGCGCGGCGCTTTTTCAATATGATCTTTCTTGGTCCATTCCATCTCTGCCGGATCCATCGGCGGTGCGAAATATCCCGGTCTGTACTTTTCATAGTTTTTCATTTTGTAATACCTCCAGATGTGTATAAAGTGTAAAAAGCAGCCTGGCGTTTTTTCGCAAAAAAACATCTCTTTTGCAAAGAAAACGCAAAAGAGACGAAAACATTTCTGATTATAATATGTACTGTTTCCGCGGTACCACTCTTCTTGACGCGTCTCTGACAGCTTCGACAGGGCAGAGACTGCGCCCACTCCTTAAAGCGCTGCTCGGGGGTGAGACGCTATAAAAGGTTTACGGTCTTTCACCAGCCGGCCGCTCTCTGTAAAACCAACATTATAGCTTATTCCCGTCTTGGCAGACGTAATTTTTCAGCTATCTTATAATATAATAGAAGTTTGCTTCAATGTCAACAGTAAAATTTGTGTTTTTGCAAAATAATTAATATTCTTTTTTGTGAACAAATAACAAAAAATATTGAAAAAAAGTGTTGACATTTACATACTTAAGGCTATAATAATAGAAGAGCGAAATTCGCTCGTTTTAATTCTAAAGAAAAGGAGAGAGAGTATGAAATTGACAGGATCACAAGTAGTGGCAGAAGTATTGCTTGATCATGGCGTTGATACTGTGTTTGGATATCCAGGCGGCACTGCACTGAATATTTTTGATGAACTTTATAAGTATAGCGATAGGATTAAGCATGTCCTTACGGCTCACGAACAGGGTGCTGCACACGCTGCTGACGGCTATGCGAGAGCTACAGGCAAGACAGGCGTAGTGTTTTCCACCAGCGGCCCGGGGGCAACAAACCTGGTCACCGGTATCGCTACAGCGTTTATGGACAGCATTCCAATGGTTGCCATTACGGCAAACGTTCCCGACTCCCTGATCGGCAGAGATGCCTTCCAGGAAATCTGTATCACAGGGGTCACACTTCCTATTACGAAGCACAATTTCTTTGTAAACAGGATAGAAGATCTTGAACCGGCTCTGAGAGAAGCGTTCAAGATCGCAAACAGCGGGAGAAAGGGTCCTGTCCTCGTGGACATTACGAAGGATGTAACTGCTGCGAGCATTGAATATACAAATAAACCACCGCTTCAATTGAAGGATGTTCCTGTGATGGAAAGAGACGATATTGCTGCGATCGTTAAGATGATCAATGCAGCAGAAAAACCGGTCGCCTATGTAGGCGGCGGCGTCGTTGCTTCCGGTGCTGAGAAGGAACTGGTCAAGCTGATCGAAAAGGCTGACATCCCGGTCGCGTACACTTTGATGGCGGCAGGCGTTGTTGGCTATGACAATGAACTGAACCTGGGACTTGTAGGTATGCACGGCAGCGTGGCTGCCAACAGAGCCATCGACCAGGCTGATCTGGTTATCGCGCTGGGCGCGAGGTTCTCTGACCGTGTGGCGCTGAACCCTGAAAAGTTCGCGAAGCGCGCGAAGATCGTCCAGGTGGACATCGACCGCAGTGAGATCAGCAAGAACGTTATGATCGACAAATGCTGCGTCGGAGACGTCGGTGAGTTCCTGAAGAGGGCACTGCCTTATATAGAGGAAAAAAAGCATCCTGAATGGCATGAAAGAGTGGTCGGATGGAGGAAAAAGGAAAGAGTTGTCAAGGCTCCTGACTGCAAGCTGCATCCGAAAGAGATCATCGATACCATCTGCGATATGACCGATGAGGACACGATCTATGTAACCGATGTCGGGCAGCACCAGATGTGGGCTGCACAGTATATCAAGCACAATAAGGCAAAGAAGTTTATCACCAGCGGCGGTCTGGGCACCATGGGCTTCGGCTATGGCGCGGCCATCGGAGCCAAGCTGGGATGTCCAAAGGACAGAGTGATACATATTACAGGCGACGGATCTTTCCATATGAACCTGAATGAGGCATGCACAGCGGTAAGCCAGAATCTGCCGATCATCACCGTGATCATGAACAACCGGGTTCTGGGCATGGTTTACCAGTGGCAGACCATCTTCTATGAGAGCAGATACTCCAATACCACGCCGGAGAGAAAGACGGATTTCGTCAAGCTGGCAGAGGCGTTCGGGGCAAAGGGTTTCCGCGCGGAGACAGCAGAAGAGCTGGCGGCCGTTATGGAAAAGGCGCTTAAGGAAGAAGGCCCTGTCTGGATCGATTGTCCGATCTCCAGAGAGGAAAGAGTACTTCCGATGATTCCGGGCGGCAAAACAGTTGAAGATATGATCATAGATTAAGGAGGGAACGCTTTATGTATAAACCGTTAAAGAAAAAAATCGTCAGCGTTCTTGTCCTCAACCAGGCTAACGTCCTGACGAGAGTTGTCAGCCTTTTCGGCAGAAGAGGCTTTAATATCGATTCACTGACAGTGTCTGCGACCAATGATCCGACCCTGTCCAGAATCACCATCGTGTTCAGCGCGACAGAGCAGTCCATGCAGCAGATCATCACCCAGACAGAGAAGCTGGAAGTGGTCAAGCATATCTGCATTCTGAACAGAGAACACAGCCTTTACAGAGAACTGCTTCTGTTAAAGGTTATGGCGCAGCCGCAGCAGAGAGCCGGCATCAAGGAGATCGTCGACATCTTCAGAGGCAAGATCGTGGATCTGTCCAAAGACAGCATGATCATTGAACTGACCGGTACCCCGGAAAAGATCGACGGCTTTATGGATGTGATCTCGGAGTACGACGTGGTTGAGGTCTGCAGAACCGGAATTACCGGTATTGAAGGAAATACGGCAAAAAAAGATAACTAATCGACAATCAAAGAAAAAAGGAGATAGATAAAAATGATTACAAAGTATTATGACCAGGATTGCAATTTAGGTTTATTAGACGGTAAAACCGTTGCTATTATCGGATTTGGAAGCCAGGGCCATGCCCATGCCATGAATCTGAACGAAAGCGGCGTAAAGGTAGTTGTAGGTTTAAGACCGGGTTCCGCTCACGAAGCGAAGGCAAAGGCTGCGGGCCTGACCGTTATGGGTATTGAAGAAGCCGCAGAAGCAGGCGACATCGTTATGATGCTGACACCGGATGAACTGCAGGCAAAGATCTATAAAGAACAGATCGAAAAGCACATGAAGGAAGGAAACGTGCTGGCATTTGCTCACGGTTTCAACATCCACTTCAATCAGATCATTCCTGCAAAGGATCTGGACGTTATCATGATCGCGCCGAAAGGACCTGGACATACAGTAAGAAGCCAGTATGTAGAAGGTAAAGGCGTACCTTCCCTGATCGCTGTATATCAGGATGCTTCCGGCAAAGCAAAGGATTACGCGCTGGCTTACGCAAGCGGTATCGGCGCAGGCAGAGCAGGTATTCTGGAAACTACATTTAAAGAAGAAACTGAAACAGACCTCTTCGGTGAACAGGCAGTTCTGTGCGGCGGCGTAACTGAGCTGATGAAGGCTGGTTTTGATACACTGGTAGAAGCAGGATATGAACCGGAAATGGCTTACTTCGAATGTATCCACGAAATGAAACTGATCGTAGACCTGATCAACGAAGGCGGCTTTGACAAGATGAGATACTCCATCTCCAACACTGCTGAATACGGCGACTACAGAACCGGCAGAAGACTGATCACGGAAGAGACCAGAAAAGAAATGAAAAACGTGCTCAGAGAAATTCAGGACGGTACATTCGCAAGCGAATTCATTCAGGAATTCAACGCCGGCGGCAAGGCAAGATTCCTGGCAACCAGAAAAATGGAAGCTTCCCACCTGCTGTGCAAGGTTGGCGCTGAGCTTCGTTCCATGATGAGCTGGTTAAAGAAATAAAACTGAAGAATTGAGGTTATAGTTATTATGTCAAGAAGAAGTGATAACGTAACCAAAGGCGTAGAAAAGGCTCCGATGCGAAGCCTTTTTTATGCTATGGGTTACACAAAGGAAGAACTGGAACGTCCGCTGATCGGCGTTGTTTCCGCTCACAGCGAAATCGTTCCCGGACATATGCATTTAGATAAAGTGACCGAGGCTGTAAAAGCCGGCGTCAGAATGGCGGGAGGCACACCGATCATGGTGCCTGCGATCGGCGTCTGCGACGGCATCGCTATGGGTCACATCGGTATGAAATACTCTCTGGCAAGCCGTGAGCTGATTGCTGACAGTGTAGAAACCATGGCAAATGCCCATCAGTTCGACGGACTGGTGCTGGTTCCGAACTGTGATAAGATCGTGCCCGGCATGTTGATGGGCGCGCTGCGTTTGAACATCCCGACTGTAGTATGCTCCGGCGGACCGATGATGAGCGGCCTTGTCGGCGGCGTGGAAACCTCTCTTTCAAAGATGTTTGAAGCTGTAGGCGCCCGTAAGGCAGATATCATCGACGATGAAGGTCTGCTGGAATTTGAGCAGAACACCTGCCCGGGCTGCGGATCCTGCTCCGGCATGTATACCGCAAACAGCATGAACTGTCTCTGCGAAGCTCTGGGCATCGCGCTTCCGGGCAACGGTACAGTTCCGGCGGTGCACAGCGGCAGAATCATGATCGCTAAACACGCGGGCATGGCAATCATGGATTTAGTAGAGAAGGACATCAAATCCAGAGATATCGTAAATGAAAAATCTATCAGAAACGCTCTTGCCTGTGATATGGCGCTGGGCTGCTCTTCAAACAGCGTGCTGCACCTTCTGGCCATTGCCCACGAAGCGGGAGTGGAACTGAATCTGGAGCTGTTTAACGAAATGAGTGCAAAGACACCGAACCTTTGCCATCTGGCGCCTGCCGGCGGTACACACATGCACGACCTGAACAACGCGGGCGGTGTACAGGCTGTACTGGCAGAGCTTGACAAAAAAGGTCTGATCGATACATCTCTGATGACGGCAAACGGAAAGACAGTCGGTGAGAATATCGCCGGAAAGGGAACACTGGATGCAAACGCGATGCGCCCATCCGATGATCCATACAGCGAAACCGGCGGACTTGCCATTCTCTGGGGCAATATCGCAAAGGAAGGCTGCGTTGTTAAGAAGAGCGCGGTGGCACCGGAAATGCTGACACACAGCGGTCCAGCCAGAGTCTTTGACTGTGAAGAAGACGCGATCGACGCGATCTACAACGGAAAGATCGTGGACGGTGATGTGGTCGTGATCCGCTACGAGGGACCGAAGGGCGGTCCGGGCATGAGAGAAATGCTCAATCCAACCAGCGCCCTTGCCGGCATGAAGCTGGATAAAACAGTAGCTCTGATCACCGACGGCAGATTCAGCGGCGCAAGCCGCGGCGCTTCCATCGGTCATGTCTGCCCGGAAGCGGCCAGCGGCGGCGAGATCGGCCTGCTGCAGGAAGGCGATATCATTGAGATCGACATTCCGAATTCCACCGTTAACGCAAAAGTTTCTGAAGAGGAATTCGCAAAGCGGCGGGAGACCTATGTGCCGCGCGAGCCGAATATAAAGAGCGGCTGGCTGTACAGATATTCCAAGATGGTCGCACCGTCCAATCAGGGCGCTGTGATGATGGAGGATTGATTTGCAATACAGGGGGTGCTGTAAACCGGCGCCTCCTTTTCAGCTATAGAAAGTGAGGTACAGAAAATGCTGCTGGATTTTGACAGAATTGAAGAAACGGTGATTCCACATTTTCGCGGCGGAGAAAAGGAGACCATCACCAGAATGTTCTCGGATCCTCTGGTTAAGATCATGCGGGGCAGACTGGCGCCCGGCGCTTCCATAGGTCTGCATACCCACGAGACAAACAGCGAGATCATCTATATTTTGGAAGGAAACGGCAGGGTTCTTTATGACGGCGAAGATGAGACGGTAAGTCCGTGAAGCTGCCACTACTGTCCGAAGGGACATGCGCACAGCCTGATCAACGACAGCAGGGATGATCTGATCTTCTTTGCTGTGGTGCCGGAACATGAGAGCCAGCAATGAAAACGCTGCGCAAGTATTTGGAGGAACATAGAAATGTTAACGTTAGAAAGCTTTGAACAGGCCACTGAGGTGGTCAAAAAAGTCGCTATAGAGACGAATCTGCTTTACAGCGGCTATTTCAGCGAACAGACCGGAAACAAGGTCTATCTGAAGCCTGAGAATATGCAGGTGACCGGCGCGTATAAGATTCGGGGCGCGTATTATAAGACCAGTACATTAACTGACGAGGAAAGGGCGAAAGGGCTGGTTACGGCATCCGCGGGCAATCACGCGCAGGGGGTCGCATACGCAGCAAAGGCCTATGGCTGCAAGGCAACCATTGTTATGCCGACTACCACGCCTTTGATGAAGGTGAACAGGACGAAGAGCTACGGCGCGGAAGTGGTTTTACACGGTGATGTTTATGATGAGGCGGCAGCATATGCGCTGAAGCTGGCCGATGAAAACGGTTATACCTTTATACATCCTTTTGACGATCCTACCGTTGCTACGGGACAGGGAACCATCGCCATGGAGATCATCAAGGAACTGCCGCTGGTGGACTATATCCTGGTTCCAGTGGGCGGAGGCGGCCTTGCTACGGGGGTTTCCACTCTGGCGAAGCTGCTGAACCCGAAGATCAAAATCATCGCCGTAGAACCAGCAGGGGCAAATTGTCTCGCGGCGTCGTTGGAAGCAGGAAAGCCGGTAACGCTGCCTTCTGTCAGCACCATTGCCGACGGTACGGCGGTCAAGACTCCGGGAATCAGCATTTTCCCGTATCTTCAGAAGAATATCGACGATATCATTACAGTGGAAGACGATGAACTGGTAGTAGCTTTTCTGGATATGGTGGAGAATCACAAGATGGTGGTGGAAAACTCCGGCCTTCTGACAGTGGCTGCCTTAAAGCATCTGAATGTAAAGGGAAAGAAAGTGGTTTCCATTCTCAGCGGCGGGAATATGGATATCATTACCATGTCATCAGTGGTACAGCACGGTCTGATCCAGAGAGAGCGTATCTTTACTGTGTCCACGCTGCTGCCGGATAAGCCGGGCGAACTGGTCAACGTGGCAAGCATTATCGCAAGAGAACAGGGTAATGTTATCAGGCTGGATCACAATCAGTTTGTCAGCACCAACCGCAACGCAGCAGTGGAACTGAAGATCACGATCGAAGCCTTTGGACCTGATCATAAGAAGAAGATCATAGACGCGCTGGCCGCAGGCGGCTATACGCCAAAAGAAATCAGTGTGTTAATGTAATTTACTGTAAAAGCGTTTAAGCGCGGGAAGAAGGCTTAAACGCTTGATTTTTTAAACGCCTGTTTAAACACCTTTCTGCTATAATGTCAAAAAAACATGAAGGAGGAAGTTTTATGGAAACAGAAAAACGTTTGCATGAACTGACACAGGAACAGACTGAGTTCAAAAGAGATATCGGTGTGTTCGGAGGCGTCAGCATCATAGGCGGCATTATGATCGGTTCGGGTATTTTCTATCTCGGATCCTATGTTATGCAGCGTACAGGTATGAACAGTGGATTATCACTGCTTTGCTGGGTTATAGCAGGTATTATTACTTTATTTGGAGGCCTGTGTTACGCTGAACTGGGAACAGCTATGCCAAAAGCAGGAGGCCGCCTCATCTACTTGAATGAAGCGTTTCATCCTGTCGTAGGATTTACCGCGGGCTTTACTGATTGGCTGATCGGTGGACCGGGATCTATAGCGGCGGTCAGTATTGCGCTGATGAATGTGCTTCAGTCATTTTTTGATATAAACGCTTTTGGTGTCAAGGCAGGCGCTATTATTCTGATCATAGCGCTGACAGTATATAATTTATTCGGCGTCAAGGCGGCTTCTGTGGTGCAGAGTCTCTCTCTGGTGGCAAAGCTGATCCCGATCGTCATTGTAATGCTGGCAGCCCTTTTTGTGGGAAGGGTCAGTCCGGATCTGTCACTAGGATCAGCAGGGACTTACGCAGAAGCTAACGATACCAGCGTAATTTCTATGATTGCCATGGCTGTGGTAGCCTCGCTGTGGGCTTATGAGGGATGGACCAATCTGAATACAGTGGCTGAGGAGATCAAGAATCCGAAGAGAAATCTGCCGCTGGCGCTGATCATCGGTATTGGCGGAGTTACAGTGCTCTATACGCTGTTTAACTTCGCTATTATGAAGGTTCTGCCACATGATGAAATTGTGGCCATGATCAATAATGAAGATCTTTATCTTGGCACAGCGGTTGCCAAGAAGGTACTGGGAAGCGCAGGCGCGATCGTGGTATCTGTAGGTATGCTGTTTGCTATGTTTGGTACAGCTAACGGTATGATTCTGGCTCAGCCACGCATGTATTACGCAATGGCAGAGGAAGGGCATTTCTTTAAGAGTTTTGCAAAGCTGCATCCAAAGTATAAAGTGCCTACCGTACCTATTATTGTGCAGGGCGTATTGTCCGTAGCGCTGGTTCTGATGAGAAATCTGGATCAGCTGACGAATCTGGTCGTAGTTGTCGGTATGATTTACAATGCACTGGTTATCATTACTGTGCCGATCCTGAGAAGAAAGTATCCAGACATTGAAAGACCGTATAAAGTATGGTTTTATCCGGTATCTGTAATCGTTACCGCAGCCATCTTCGTCGGTCTGGTCATAATTTCAGCAATCGAAGATCCGGTAAACGGCGCTTTAGGCCTGAGCGTTCCTATTATCGGAGCAGGCGTATACTATGCCTTTGAATTAAAATTAAGGAAAGAGAAATAATAGAATGAAAATCATTTTACACAATGCAAAGGTCTACGTGGAAAGAGGGGTATTTGCAGAAGCCGTTTTGATTGAAGACGGGCTGATTCAGGCCGTAGGCAGTAATGAAGAGATCCTGTCAGAAGCCGGAAGTTCGGCAGAACTTATAGACTGCGGCGGAAAAACTCTGATCCCGGGACTGAATGACTCTCATATGCACTTCATGCAGCTGGGAGAAACACGTAATCAGGCAGATATTGACGGCGTAGCGTCTATCGACGAAATGATAAAGCGTTGCAGGTCGTTTATGGAAGAGCATCCGGAGCATGTAAAAAACGGACTGCATGCCATCGGATGGAATCAGGATCTGTTTACAGATGAACAGAGACTGCCTGACCGTCATGATCTGGACAGGATCAGTACGGAGATTCCTGTGGTACTGGAAAGAGTCTGCGGACATATTGTATCTTCTAACACGAAGGCCATTGAGATGCTGGGTATCGACGGAAATTCTCCTCAGTTTCCTGACGGTGATTTTCTCATCGGTGAGGACGGTTATCCAAATGGTATCTTTACAGCTAATGCGTGTAATTATGTGAAAGCTCTGATCCCGGATTTCACCATGGAAGAGCGGAGGAGGATGCTGATTGAGACCATGGAATATGCTGTATCCTGCGGTCTTACCAGCGTTCAGAGCAACGATGTGGGGACTACCTTTATGGACGGTCCCGCAGCCTTTGCCATGTTCCACGATGTCTATGACAGCGGAGAAGCATTGCTTCGGTACAGGCACCAGGTCTGTTTCAATGATATACAGCAATTTGAGCAGTACCTGACAGAAGGAGAGTTCGCAAAGGGAAAATACGGCGCTGACAGCTGGCTGACTCTTGGGCCTTTGAAGCTGTTCAAGGATGGCAGTCTGGGAGCCAGAACGGCTTTGATGAAAAACAGTTATGCAGGCGATCCCGAAAATCACGGTCTTGAATGGATCAAGCCTGATGAAATGGAAGCCTATTGCCAGCTGGCGAAAAAGTACGGTCTGCAGGTGGTGACCCATTGCATTGGGGACATGGCAGTAGAGAAGACTATGGAATGCTATGAACGGGCTTTTATAGACGGCGAAAACAAGCTGCGTCACGCTTTGGTTCACTGTCAGATCACAAACGAAGATCTGATCAGAAGGATCGCGGAAAAGGATATTCTGGTGCTTGCACAGCCGATCTTTCTGGATTATGATATGTGTATTGTCGAGGAATTGTGCGGGAAGGATCTGGCTTCTACGTCATATGCTTTTGGAAGCCTGCATCGGATGGGGGCACATGTTTCTTACGGAACTGACTGTCCTGTGGAAAACTGCAATCCGTTTCCGAATATCTGCATGGCAGTGACGAGAAAGAACAAAGCAGGTCAGCCGGAAGGTGGATTCTATCCGGCAGAGTGCGTAGACGTTTATGACGCTGTGGACGCGTATACTGCAGAGAGCGCCTATGCGGAGTTCATGGAGGATCGGAAAGGCCGTATCAAAGCCGGATACTATGCTGATATGGTTTTGCTGGATCGGGATATCTTTACGATAGATCCTATGGAAATCAAGGATATACAGCCTGATATGACTATGGTCGGCGGCAGAGTGGTTTACAGCAGAGGTTGATATATGAGAATGGCAGGCTGTTTTTGTATCAGAAAGCAGCCTGTTTTTAAATTTTGTATCATGAGAGGAAATGAAAATGAATGAATGTATCATCATCAAAAATGCGGCCTGCATGACGATGGATGAGCAGCGGAGCGCTGACTGGCTTGTGATTGAGGGAACCCGCATTGCTGCAGTCGGACGCGGAAACGGATGGGAAGCCTATACGCGGGAGGATGCTGTAATTATAGACGCTGACGGAAATTCAGTATTACCCGGTTTTATTGATAATCACTTTCATGTAGTGGAAGCCGGTCTCAGCACTCTTTTTATTGATCTTTCTGGTGCGCGAAACTTCAAAGAGATCGGAGAGCGGATCAAGGCTGCGGCAGACAAACGGGAAAGTGAACTGATCGTAGCAGACTGTCTGGATCGGGATGCACTGGAAGAGAAGGTGTTTCCTGACCGCACAGTGATCGATAAATACTGCAATGACACTCCAGTGGCAATATATGCCAGAGACTATCATACGCTGATCCTGAATACTTTTGGTATCCTGTATTTTAAAGCGCCATTGACGCTGGAAGGAGCAGAGGTAGACAAGCAGGATATGCCTACGGGAATATTTTCTAATCATGCAGGCGCAAGACTGGATAATAAAGTATCATCCTCCTTTTCTGAAGAAGAGATCGGTGCGGGAATCAATAAAATCATGAAGAAGCTTTTGTCCTGCGGCCTGACAACTGTGTCAGCTATGGAAGGCGGACATATGGCATTCAGCAATCTCACCAGCGAATGTGAGTATATGTATCATCATCAGGACAGCTATCCTGTGAGTACAGAGCTCTTTTATCAGAGTACCGATGCGGAACTGGTCATCAGAAAGAATCTGAAGCGTATCGGAGGTACTTTGTACGTGGATGGAACGCTTGGCAGGCGGACCGCGGCTATTTCATCAGAGTATTGTGATGCGCCTGGACAGTGCGGGGTCCTCTGTATGGATGCTGCGCTTCTGACAGAATTTGTGGTATCTTCCTGTGAGCATGGCCTGCAGTCAGCTCTGGATGCCATAGGAGACTGCGCCATAGAGGCTGTTCTGCGTGCTTTTGAAGAAGCCGCGAAAACCTGTGACGTCAGGTCTCTTCGGTGCAGGATCGAACACGGGGGAATGCTGCGCAAAGATCAGATGGAGCGTGCTGAACGGCTGGGATTGATTCTGTCTATGCAGCCGGGGTACGAAGGCGAATGGGGTGGAGCTGGCGGCATGTATGAAAAGAGACTGGGAAATCGCTATAAAGAATCGAATCAGTTCAGGGAGATCATCGACAGCGGTATTATGATCTGCGGTGGCTCTGATTTTCCTACAACAGATATGAATCCTATGACTGGCATTCATTATGCGGTGAATCATCCTGTGAAGGAACATCGCGTTACACTGGAAGAGGCTGTGGCAATGTATACCTGTAATGGAGCATACGCGCTGTTCCTTGAAGACGAGACAGGAAGTCTGACGCAGGGTAAAAGAGCGGATATTGTAATCCTGGATCAGAATATACAGACCATTCCGGCGGAAGAACTGAAAAATACGAAGGCGGCTTTAACCATTAAAGACGGGAAAATTGTATTTAACAGGTGGAAGTCATGCTGAAGTTTAGATTTCTTGGAGATTTGTATTTTGAGGATGCAGGGGAAAACATTACGGGAAATGTCAGTGAAAAAGTGCGTACCGCACATCAACACCCCCTGCCCCCCTCAATCATGAGGGGAGGGGGTTTCTTTTTGCCGAGTTTTATTGCATAATCTAAATATGAATATTTTACAGACAATC
>JAETRU010000036.1 GCA_021769965.1 Eubacterium sp. | reverse complement strand
GAACCGTTTATAGAGATTCGCATAGGTGATTTATACTTCTGCCAGGAACAACGGCTTGTATGTATTGGCGAGCAGATAATTGAATTAACCGCTAAGGAATTTGACATCCTTGCTTTGTTAATCGCTCACCCGAAGCGTGTATTTACTTATGAGCTTATTATGGAATTGGTCTGGAATGAGGATTATTCGCTCTATTCCCGAAAAGCAGTCAATAACCATGTGAGTAATCTGCGGAGAAAACTGAAAGTTACACAGGATTCTCCAGGCTACATCAAAAGTGTTGTCAGCGTTGGTTATAAATTTGAAGTGCCGTAATATAGACCACAATGTAAGATTTTGCTTGCCCTGTGGCCTTTATTAGATATGGTAGGTGGTGAAGGAACATTAGGGAGACTTTACAGCTTGTGCTGCAAGGGAAAATTATCCCGAACATTTCTTTCAAAAATGCCTCTGTCGCTGGCTTTCTATGATGTATTCGGGATAATCAGACTTTCGGGATAACCATTTTTGTTCCGCTTTTCGTATGCCTTTACAATGGACGCACAAATTTACCGACAAGTAACCTTGACATTATGCTGTCAAGGTTCAAGAAAGGCAATCCATAACCATGTGAGTAAACTTTGGAAGAAACTAAGGTTTGAGCCTGATCTGCCAAATTACGTCGAGAGCGTTGCCGGAATCGGTTATAAATTTGAATATCTGTCTGCTCCATAAAATCCGTCGTAGGAACAACTGCGGCGAATTTTTTTGCAAATTTTTATTCAGACGGCAACTTTCCCCTAAAAAATGTACAGATATATGAGGGGATTATTTTATAACAACTTACCTGTACACGGCAATTATGAATTTTTTGTGAAATTTGCAAAATGCCCCCGTAATTTCGTCTCAAAAATGAATTGAACAATAGAAAGATATTTTTTGTGCAAAATTGACCGCCCTATTTCCCCTCAAAAATGAAATGTATAGTAGAGGGACATTTTTTTACGGTAGGAAGGAGGTGTTTTTATCCACAATCAGATTCCGGTGATGAATTATCCGCAGTACCGCCGGATGCGTAAACTGGTACACGAGTGCTGCAACTACGATAACGGAAACTGTATTCTTCTGGACGATGGGGAGGAATGTGTCTGCGTCCAGAGTATTTCCTATTCGCTTCTCTGCAAATGGTTCCGCTGCGCTGTCCTGCCGCTGGACAGGCCATTGGAAACGGCGTTGCTGTTCCAGAAGGAATTAAAACGCTGCGTGGTCTGCGGCCAATCATTCCTTCCCGGTTCCAACCGGGCGAAATACTGTAAGCTCTGTGCAAAGAAAATCCACCGCGGACAGAAAACAGCCAGCGACAGGAAAAGGCGGCTCCTATGCGGACAATTAGAAGCAAAAAAGCCTTGAGATTATTGGCGTTTTAGGCTGCGGTCAACGGGTATGAGGGATAAATCCCCTGCTCCCCTCTAAAACCTGTTTTTAACTGTCCGCAGGACGATTTTGACCTAAACGGGATTTTCCCATTCAGGTGTTGATTTCTACTTTGCCAATTTACCGCTTTTGCCATTTCCTCCTATATGGGATTCTCCAATACTGGATTTTCAGAGACTGGAAAACCTGACGCTCCGGACAGCCCTGTTCCTCTCTTTCCGGCGATGGATTTCCAGACAGTCTTGACGACCCATATTTAGATGGAAATTAAAGAGAAGAAGTTAATAACAAGATAGTCAATATCAATCCAATCAATCAGGGATGGATTGATGGAAAGGAGTATATGATGCAAAATGATTTTTTGACGCCTTACAAAGAGGACAGCGGCGTACCGCCCTATCTGCCATTTCCCCGTTTTCTGGTGCCGATGGACTTATCCAACGACGCAAAGGTACTGTATGCCCTGCTCTTAGACCGGGCGGGTATTTCCAGAGAAAACGGATACATAGAACCGGACGGGCGGATTCGTCTCTACTTTACGCTGGAAGAAGCAAAAGGAAAGCTGCATAGGAGCAGGCAGGTGGCGACCAGGGCATTTCAGGAATTAGAACGCTGTGGTCTGATTCTCCGCAGAAAGCAGGGGCTTGGCCGTCCGGTGGTCATTACGCTGAATATTTTACCTGCAAGGAAGGAGCGTGATGGGATTGCGTAAACCTGCAGATTTCAGTGAACTTCCCAAAAATCTGAAACCGGAAATTGCCGAGCGTGTGGCAGAGCATTTCAAAGACGGCGTTTTCGAGTTTGATTTCAGCACAGAAGAAATGATTGCCGTTGAAGGGAATACGGTCTATCATGTCATCCCCCATTATGCGGAGGGAGAGGCGGAGAGCGTACTGGACAAGCTGCGCCGTATCATGGCGGGAAATTTGGAGGCAACAGAATGAAAGTTGCTGAAAAAAGAGGAACGGCGCGTTATAATATAGGCAACCGTTTACCTGGCTGTTATCCCGATACACGGGAGGAAAGGAGCTACTATGAACCAGCAGCCAGATAAGATCACAGCGTTATATTGCCGTTTGAGCCAAGATGACGCACTCGACGGGGAGAGCAATTCCATTACCAACCAAAAGTCGCTATTATCCAAATACGCAACAGAACACGGATTCCGCAATCCCATGTTTTTCGTGGACGACGGATTCTCAGGAACAAATTTCCAAAGACCCGGCTTTCAGGAAATGATGAAATATGTGGAGGACTATTCGGTTTCCACACTGATTGTCAAAGACCTGTCACGTCTGGGCCGGGAGTATTCCTATATGGGGCGGCTGCAGGATTTCATCTTCCCCGCTTACGATGTCCGGTTTATTGCCATCAATGATGATGTGGACAGTGCAAAGGGCGAAAATGACTTTGCTGTGTTCAAAAACGTATTTAACGATTATTACGCCAAAGACACAAGCAAAAAAATCCGGGCAGTCGTAAAAATGCGCGGAGAAGCCGGGGAACACATCGCCAGTAACCCGCCCTACGGATATGTGAAAGACCCACAGAATAAAAAGAAATGGATTGTAGACGAGGAATCCGCAAAGGTGGTGCGGCGTATCTTTGATCTGTGCATTGCGGGCAAAGGACCAATGCAGATTGCAAAAATCCTGACCGCTGACAGGGTATTGACGGTTACTGCGTATAACGCCAGACAGAAGGGATGGGCCATGCCGGATAATCTGTACCGGTGGTGTGCCAAATCCGTTGCCGGAATACTGGAGCGGCCGGAATATACCGGTTGTACCGTTAATTTTAAGACCTATACAAAATCCCTGAAATTCAAAAAGCGGATGGAGAATCCGAAAGAAAACCGACGGATATTTGAGGACACACAGCCAGCGATTATTGAGCGGGGACAGTGGGAACGGGTGCAGGCGTTAAGAGCCAACAAGCGCAGACCCACAAAGACGGGAAAAACAAGCATTTTCTCCGGTCTTGTCTATTGCGCCGACTGTGGCGCAAAGCTCTATTACTGTACCTGCAATACCTACAAGAATGAGTCTCAAGACCATTTCGTCTGCTCCAATTACAAGAGCAATACAGGTTCCTGCCAAATCCATTACATCCGAGAGGTTACGCTTTATAAACGGGTGCTGGAATGTATTCAGGGAACACTGACCTATGTGCGTTTGTTTCGGGATGATTTCACTCAGGAAATGTTGGCGCAGGACGAGGCCAGCCGGAAAGCGGAACTGACGCAAAAACGGAAAGCCCTCTCCGGGACGCAGAAGCGTATGGAGGATTTGGACAAGATCATCCAAAGGCTTTATGAAGATTCCGTACTTGGGAAATTAAGCGACCTCCGCTTTCAAAAACTCTCGGCACAGTATGAAACAGAGCAGGCGGAAATTCAGCAGCTTGCAGCTTCGCTGAACATGTCACGATTGAAGTCTATTTTACCTATGTGGGGAAAATCCGGATTCCACTTGCCAAACCGGAACTACTGACAGATACAGAAAAACCGGCGTGACCTCTGCCACGCCGGTTTTACCGGGATTTTAGTTTACTTCCTTATGGGCCTCCGTCTAAATATGACATGTCTTTTTTATATATTACAGAAGTACGAATTTCATCAGCGCGCCTTCCATGGTTCCGTCGATCACCTTATAGAATCGGTCGATATCTTTGATGAAGGCTGCATCCATGCCGCCGCTGACCCATTCCGTAACGATGCCTACCAGCGAAAAGTTAAAAAAGCTGACCACAAAGTCCAGATCATCCTGGCTGATATGTTTGCCTCTGATAAATCTTGCCGCGATCTCCTCCAGAGAAGGACGAGCCAGCTCCTGCAGAAACTTTTCCAGCTGCTGCCGGTTGACTGAATAGAAGACGTTGATAACGAAGGTCTTGTTCTCCAGAAGCTGTTCAGTGAGCCCTGTAACGACTGCTTTCAGATCCCGTTCCTCATCATATCTGCCACGGAATTTTTTAGCTTCCTCCACAAAAATCCACTCCACCAGATCGTAAACATCATGGAAATGATAATAGAATGTCTGCCGGTTGACGCCGCAGTCATCGGTTATATCCTTCACCGTGATCTTATCCAGCCTTTTTTTCTCCAGCAGTTTCCTCAGTGACGCTGCCAGCGCTTTCTTAGTCAAAGATGTCATGGCTTTCCTCCTTTACATATTACCTGATATTGTACAACAAAAAATGATCTTTGTAAAACCAAATCATTCCCTCATCTTTCATTTTGGAAAGCTCCCGGGATAAAGCGCTCCGCTCCACGGACAGATAATCGGCCAGCTGCTGCCGGTTGAAGGGTATGCGGATATCCAGACTTCCCTGCCGGTCCCTCTCTTCCGATAGATAAGAGATCAGCTTTTCCCTGATGGTCTTCCGGGAGAGATGAAACATCTTTCTGGTCAGAAACAGGTTTTTTCCGGCAAGCACTCTGACCATGTTGCGCAGAACGCCGCGGCTTGCTAAAAGCTGTTCGATCGGAAAGAATACCACCTGGCTGTCTGCCGCTGCCACTACGGCGACGCTCTGCGGCTCTCCCTGCAGAATCGCGTAAACCTCGTCAAAGATGTCCCCGGCTGTAACTTCTGCCAGTATCTCCCGGTTCCCCAGAAAATCTTCCCGCAGAATATGAAGCCGCCCCTCTACGACCAGTCCGACGCCCTTTGCCATATCGCCCTGATGGATCAGGAACTGATCCCTGCTGCAGCTTTGGATCCTCACCGCTCCGCTTTCGACCAGGGCCTGCAGTTCTTCTTCTCCTATATTCTCAAAAAGCACCGATGATCTCATAGCGCTGAGTATTTTTTTCATGGATTCTCCTTTTTCGTTGCATATGCAACGGAATTGTTTATTCTATTGTATTATACTCATCTCATCAAAGTCAAGGAGGAAATGAAAATGATCAGACGAATCATACACATAGATGAAGACAAATGCAATGGCTGCGGCGCTTGCGCCGCTGCCTGCCACGAGGGCGCTATCGGCATGGTGGACGGCAAAGCAAAACTGCTGCGGGACGATTACTGCGACGGTCTGGGCGACTGTCTGCCAACCTGTCCGACTGACGCTATCTCCTTTGTGGAGCGGGAGGCTGCCGCCTATGACGAAGCGGCGGTAAAAGCAAACATGGCCGCAAAATCAGCAGGCAAAGCGCCTTCCGCCGGCTGTCCCGGCTCAGCGCCCCGCACGCCGCAGACCACGGACGTGTCAGATCCCGCCCAGACGGACACCCTTTGCTCACGCCTTGCCAACTGGCCGGTTCAGATCAAGCTGGCGCCTCTGCGGGCACCGTATTTTGACGGGGCGAATCTTCTGATCGCGGCGGACTGCACGGCTTATGCTTACGCCGGATTTCACGACAAATTCATGAAGAACCGGGTGACGCTGATCGGCTGTCCGAAGCTGGACGGGGTGGATTACAGTGAAAAACTGACGGAGATCCTAAGGCAGAACGACATCGCGTCGGTAACGATCCTGCGCATGGAGGTGCCTTGCTGCGGCGGGCTGCAGGCGGCGGCTGAGCAGGCAGTCAGGTCCAGCGGAAAATTACTGCCGATTCAGGTAGTGACTATTTCCATCGATGGTGGTATACTATAAAGCGACATTCTTATCGATATGGAGTATTCGCAAGTGAAAAAGATTTTAGTCATCGGCTCGACGGTAGCCGACATCATTATCAATCTGGACTTTCTGCCTTCTACGGCGGATGATGTCCACGTCAAATCGCAGACGATGTCTCTTGGCGGCTGCGCTCATAATGTGGCGGATATGATCCGCCATTTTGGCGTGCCGTTCACCCTTTTTTCGCCGGTAGGCACGGGGCTGTACGGTGACTTCGTGCGGAATCAGCTGGCCGCAAAGGGGCTGGCCTCGCCTATGCCGACGCCGGATATGGCCAACGGCTGCTGCTACTGTTTCGTGGAGGAAAGCGGCGAGCGGACTTTCATCGTAGATCACGGGGCGGAGTATCTGTTCTACAAGGAATGGTTTGACCAGCTGAATCTGGACAAACTGAGCTGCGCCTACATATGCGGGCTGGAGATCGAAGAAGAGACCGGCGGCGTGATCGTGGATTTTCTCGAAGAAAGCGGCCTGCCGGTATTTTACGCGCCGGGTCCCCGTATCTGCCTCATCGATCCGGTTCTCATGGAACGGATCTTCGCGCTGCACCCTGTGATGCACTTAAACGAGGACGAGATCTGCCGCTATACCGGCTGCGACACCATAGAAGACGCGGCGGCAGCGTTATACGCGCGGACCGGCAACACCATCATCATTACCAACGGACCTAACGGTGCTTTTTATTACGGCGAAGCCGGCTGCTTTTCTGACAGTGCTGACAGTTCCGGCAGTTCCGGCGATGCTGACAGTGCTGACAGTTCCGGCGCATTCAGCGGCCCGGACAGCGGTCGGAAGCTGATCCACGTGCCGCCTGTGCCTGTAGACCACGTGGTGGACACCATCGGCGCGGGAGACGCGCACTGCGGCGCGGTCATGGCGGGTCTCGCCATGGGAATGTCCATGTACGACGCTGTCGCGAAAGCCAACGCGGCGTCCTCTCTGGTAGTTTCCAACAAAGGCGGCGTCCTGCAGGATCAGGTCTTCAAGGCGGCCGGGATACTGTAACTGTATAAAAACTATCCTTATATCAATTGGCACATGCCGCTTTTTTCGCTTTTTTGCATTCATATGGCGCCCTCGCTCTGAGGCGCGCCATATTTTCACATGATTTTACAGCTACACGGCGCGCAAAGACGAAGCTGTTCCGTTTTTTGCTGTTTTTTATCGTCATGCGAAGTGTTCAAGAAGCATTCAAGCTGAAAATACCTGTTCAGCAAGGCGAGAAACGCCATATGAATGCGTTATTGATCAAAAATGCGGCATGTGTCAGGTAATGCTCGCCGTATGGAATGTTTTTTCTGCAAAATGTGGCGCGCGGGCTGCCTGCTGATAGGCTGTGAATGGTAATCTTTTGATAACTTCTTCTTTTCTTTACTCCCCTGCTTCCGTCTTTTCCATCGGCTTCGGCAGACTCCAGCGGAACTTTGCCGCCAGCAGCCGCAGTACTAAAACGATGACCACGCCCACGATAATGGCGATATTCTGTCCCAGCGGCTTCCAGATCAAAGCGCAGGCTACGGCGCCGATCAGGGACGCACTGGCGTAGAAGTGCTTGACAAAGATATACGGCGGATCCTGTGCCATAACATCCCGCAGCAGACCACCCCCTACGCCGGTCACAGCGCCGACAAAGATCATGAGAAACAGGCTGAAATCGTCAGAAACACTGTAGGCTGTCTGAATCCCTACTACCGTGAAGATCCCCAATCCCACAGAATCCATCCACAGCATGATGATATCATAGAGATTCTGCCGCTTTGAGAATAAACTGCGCACCCATGGTGTGCACACGATCAGAGCAGTGGCAATAGCCACTATGGCATATACCGGATCCTGAAAAGTTTTCGGCGGCGTAATGCCTAGGATCAGATCACGAATAACGCCGCCGCCCACAGCGGTCGTCAGACCCAGAATGGAAATACCCAGAATATCCATGCCCTTCCGGATCCCGGTCATGGCGCCGGATACAGAAAAGGCTACGGTTCCTATGATCTCAAGGACAAAAGAAATATATGCGGACACAAAAACCACCTCCAAAGCAATATGTCAGCGTAAAAATAAGATAGATCTGCGCTCTGTCTTTTTACCTGAAAGATTCTCCCGCCTGAGATGTACGGTTCTCAGCCTGTATCCCTGCGGGATTGCTTCATCGGTGGTCTGTCTATTACACTTTCCAGAGGTCTGTCCGGAAACGGTCCTGTTACCTGAGAGTTTTGCCCCTTCGGCGGCATCCTGTATGCGCTCTCCCGTCTCCTTCATCCAGATGGGACAAGTATATCATATATGCGGAAAGCCTGTCAATGAATTTACGGTTCTGTATAAATTCAGCTGTATAAATTCTTATCTGCTCTATCACGCTTTCATCCGCGGTGATTTATTCGTCCGCAAGCTGCCGGCGTCATCTACAGAAACGTCTCATTTTCCCGGCGGACATCTTTCAGCGGCGCTAAAAACTGCTCAACTCTGGAGCTGACTTCTTTCGGCAGAGATCTGGCTTTTACCGGACAATGGGCGATGCACGCCATACATTCGATGCATTTTTCACTGTCTGTCACCGCAAAGTTTTCCCCAAGATCCGCGGCTCCTGAAGGGCAGATCTTCGCGCATAATCCGCATGCGCAGCAGACTGCGCTGACCTCTATCACATTAGGACCGCCGCCTGCCGCCCGGTACGGCCGATTGCCGGGCACTTTGACAGAAAATCCTTTTGATCCCGGATCTGTCAGCAGATCATTCAGTCTTGCCTCTACCGCTTCAGCGAAAGCCGAGATCTCCGCCAGATCTTCTGCATCAGGGCGTCCTGCAGCGATCTCCGGCGCAATAGAATGCTGCGCAACAAAGGCAGCAGAAGCAATGATCTCATAGCCGCGTTCTTCCATGGCGTCATTGAGTTCCAGCAAAGCATCTTCATATGCCCGATTGCCGTAAACCACCATGGTTACAGCCCGCATGCCCGCGGTACCGGCCTGCGGCAGTCTTTCTTTGATGATCCCAGGTATGCGGCCTGCGAAGACAGGCATGGCAACTACAGCCAGATCCGCGTCAACGTTACTGACGCTGCTTTCTTTCTGTGCCAGATCAATCGTGACGGTCTTCTCGGCAATACTTCCGGCAAAGTGCTTTCCCACTTTCTCCGTTCCGCCGGTAGGGCTGAAATAATATAACTTCACTGTGTTCAGCATAATAGTGTTCTCCTTTTTCTTCGTTTATCTGCTTTCTCTGCTAATACCGCACCCGGGCTAAACAAAAACAGCATCCAATGGATTCAGTCCCAATGGATGCTGTTTTTCTGGTGGACCCGAAGGGGCTCGAACCCTCGGCCTCTGCGTTGCGAACGCAGCGCTCTCCCAGCTGAGCTACGGGCCCACATGAATGCCGCAGCTTAGAACCAGCCGCGGCAGCCTCTATTCCAAGGATACTCCTTTTTTTGGAGTCTGTCAATCATCTTTTGGAAATTTTCCAAAGTACGTGCCGGTACGTACCGGCTGTACCGGCTTTAAGCCAGCCCGTCCCGAATCCTTCGCAGGCTTCTGCTCAGACGGTTGATCGCATTGATGCGGCGCACAACGGCGTAGGCGTTTTCCTCTCTGTACAGCAGTATTCCGCTGAGGGTCTTCTGCAGATCGTCGCACAGCGCGTCTACCTGTCCGAGAAAATCCTCCTTATCCATCTGGACCAGCCCCATCGGCAGCTCCTCGATCTCGTAACGATATTCCATACCGAACAGTTCCTTCACTTTGCCGGACAGCTCCAGTTTCATCTCATTGAGATGTACCTCGAAGAGGCAGTCCAGATCCGCGGCCCGCCCTTTGATCGACGCGACAGCGTCAGAGACAGCAGCGAAACGGTCATCCAGCTCCTTATATTCCATGTTCATAGCCTTCCAGTAAAAGTCCAGCTGGGTCAGCGCGCTGCCGATCAGATCCCGCAGCTTCTTCTCTGCCGAACTGGTCAAAATCTCTCCGGCAGATTTTCTGCAGTCCCGCAGAATGGCATTTTTCAAAGTGTCGATGCCTTCGCCGCTTTTGGCACTGACTGGAAACATCGCGATCTCATCGGTCTGCATCATGTGGCGCAGCAGTTTGCCGCAGTAATCCATGTACGCGTCCAGATCCGCCTGCCCCACCGTGTCTGTTTTATTAACAGCAAAATAAAATTTGCCGGCAAATTCTCTGGTGCTCTGCAGAAAATCGATCTCGATCTGATTGATGGGACTGTCCACTGACAGCAGAAAAATCACCGCATCACTTTCTTTCATATAATGATAGGCCGTCTCCGTGTTATTTTTATGGAAAGAGCCTACACCCGGCGTATCCACGAAAGTCAGACCGTTCTTCAGAAACTCTGACTGAGTGTGCAGTACGACCTCCTCTACGCCCAGCCGATTGTCAGCGTTTTCCTGCTCGCTGATGAACTCGCTGAGGCGGTCAAAAGGGATTTCCTCCACAACGCCGTTTAAAAACCGGACTTCCGCGGCGCGCCTGCCGTATACCACCTTGGTTACCGCCGAAGTAATCGGCACGATTCCAACCGGCAGGATCTCATCTTCCAGCATTCTGTTGGACAGAGAGCTTTTTCCCCGTTTGAACTGACCAATCATGGAGACGGTGATTTCCTGCGACTCCAGCTTTTCGATAAGAGCCGCCGCCTGCTGCGCCTGACCAGAGACCGCCGGATCAGCGGCAAGCAGCTCATAGGTCCTCTTCGCTTTCTCTAAAACTGTATCATTCATCGTTTTACTACTCCTTAAAATCCTCGACTTTCAGTATAGCACAGCTGCAACTTTACTTCAATCAAAAGGATTGTAAAATCTCTTATTTTACTGCTGATCCGCTGCTGTTCAATGACCGCATAGCAGTAAATCCGGTATACGCCGCGCCGCATTTTGTCGCCATTTTATGATCATACGGCGCGCATAACCCGTTTCGCGCCATATTTTGCAGTTATTCTGCAATCATACGGCACATGCAGCATGCTTTGTTCCATATCGCGCCTCTGTTTTTCGAATATGCGAACATTTTAGTCCGGGATCCCTTCGAGGTCAAAGGCGGAACGCCGTAAAGATACATATTTTTGTTAAAATGTGGCGTGTTGAAAAATAGGGACGCCATATAGCGGGAAATTCTTATCTAATTATGGCGCATGCCCTGCGAGACTGAGACCCTGGTCTATTTGTCAAATTATTTTGCAAATTCCAATATAATTATTGCGAAATTTCAATATGCATGTATAATAGATATATAAATTATGTGCTGAAAACATAAAAAACCTGCTGATACGTGTCTAATTCGCATTTCGCGTCAGAAGGCTGCAGGAATGTGCTCGTTCTGAAGTAGTAAACAAAAGATTTAAGGAGGCAGCCTATGAACCATTCTAAAAAACCCATTCGCAAACGTGTTTTAATACTGGCATTTATGATTATCCTTTTCCTTCTGACAGTCATTGTCATCAGCGAATCTACATTCTCCTTGCGGCCGCATGATTTGCAGGGAACCAAATTATACATTCATAACGAGACCTGCAGCAGCCCGGAGAGCGTGCGGACGGTAGAAGACGAAGCGCTTTATCAAGAGCTGATTTCAATCTGCACCAGTGACGAAAATTATTGTAACCCTTACGACGAGCCCCTGACATTCGGAGATCATACGACTTTGACGTTTGTACAGGAGGATGCCGATATATATTATGAAATAATAGTTCCCCCAGTCTTAGAAGTTGCAGGGGCGGATCAGCAGACTACTGTTAAAAAGAACGAACCCGTGGTTGTCATTTCAATTTATGATCAAAACAACGAACCGACAGGAGGGCTTTTATTCGATGTTCCCGTGGTTTATCTACCGCAGCAAAATTATGACAGGCTGTGCGACCTCATCTTGAACTACAGCGGCGGTGAGGAAACTACATGGCCGGATATTAAAAAAGATATGTGAAAAAGAAATCGGGAAACAGAATAACAGAAACACTTCTGCATTCAATTTCAATCATCGCAGATTATTATTGAATTACCATTAACCCAGTAGTATAATAGGTGTGTAAAACGCACTGGAAAATAAAACGCGATACACACATGAGGTACACTATATGATGAAAATTTCAACCAAAGGCCGCTATGCCCTGCGAGTTATGGTCGACCTGGCAGAGAACAACAACGGCTCCTACATCCCGCTCCGGGACATCGCACGCAGACAGGAAATTTCAGAAAAATACCTGGAAACCATCATCCCCGCCCTGACCCGCGCCGGATTTCTGGAAGGACTTCGGGGAAAAGGCGGCGGCTACAAATTGACCCGAACACCGGATCAATACGATGTGGCGTCTATCCTCCAGCTGACGGAAGGCAGCCTCGCCCCTGTATCCTGTCTGGAAGGCAGCCACAACACCTGCCCCCGTATCAGCAAGTGTCCTACCCTGCTAATGTGGGAAGGCTTTTATAAGATGATCCTAGAGTATTTTCAGGGTATCACTCTGGAAGATCTGATCCAATCCCACACGCCGGGCGGCGACTTCGTCATATAGAGTCGTCCCGAAAGATTTTAAAAATCTTTCTTTTTTTCCTATTGACAAGGTAGGATTTTGACGGTATAATCCCTATTAACATAGTAGGAAAAAAGGAAATAACAAAAACCAAACCAATAGAAAGGAACATACCACCATGACAACACCCGACAAAAAATACAGATTCGAAACGCTGCAGCTCCATGTAGGGCAGGAAAACCCTGATCCTGCAAGTGACGCCAGAGCAGTACCTATATATCAGACTACTTCCTATGTATTCAGAGATTCTGCCCATGCGGCGGCCCGCTTCGGCCTGGCTGACGCAGGCAATATCTACGGCCGTCTGACCAACTCCACCCAGGATGTTCTGGAAAAGAGGCTGGCAGCTCTGGAAGGCGGCACTGCGGCTCTGGCACTGGCCTCCGGCGCGGCGGCCATCACCTATACCATTCAGGCTCTGGCTGCGGGCGGCGGCCATATCGTCGCCCAGAAGACCATCTACGGCGGCAGCTACAATCTGCTGGCCCACACTCTGCCCCAATACGGGATCACCTCAACCTTTGTAAACGCCCACGATCCGAAAGAAGTGGAAGATGCGATCCAGACGGACACCCGTGCCATTTACCTGGAAACACTGGGCAATCCAAACAGCGACATTCCTGATATCGACGCCATTGCAGAGATCGCTCACAAACACGGCCTGCCATTAGTTATCGACAACACCTTCGGCACCCCGTATCTGATCCGGCCCATCGAACACGGCGCGGATATCGTCGTCCACTCCGCCACTAAATTCATCGGCGGCCACGGAACGACTCTGGGCGGTATTATCGTAGACGGCGGAAAATTCGACTGGAAATCCAGCGGCAAATATCCCGCCATTGCTGATCCGAACCCGAGCTATCACGGCGTATCCTTTGTCGACGCCGCAGGCCCCGCGGCCTTCGTCACCTACATCAGAGCGATCCTGCTCCGCGACACCGGCGCGGCGATCTCTCCGTTCAACGCGTTCCTGCTGCTGCAGGGAGTGGAGACCCTGTCGCTGCGTCTTGACCGGCATATCGAAAATACGAAAAAAGTCGTCAACTACCTGGCAAAGCATCCTCTGGTAGAAAAGGTCAACCACCCTTCCCTGCCGGAGCATCCGGATCACCCGCTCTACGAGAAATATTTTCCAAACGGCGGGGCATCCATCTTCACCTTCGAGATCAAAGGCGGCCAGGCAGAAGCCCACAAATTCATCGACAGTCTGGACATCTTCTCTCTTCTGGCCAACGTAGCCGACGTAAAAAGTCTGGTCATCCATCCGGCCACTACGACCCACTCCCAGCTGTCGGCGGAAGAGCTTGAGGATCAAGGCATCAAAGAAAACACCATTCGTCTGTCTATCGGCACAGAAAACGCGGACGATATCATCGAAGATCTGGCGCAGGCATTCGCGCAGGTCCATTGATCATCAAAGCATAATGAAATCAGAAGGGAGATTATCATGAGCAATATTTATACATCCGCAAGCCAGCTGACCGGCAGAACACCTCTGCTGCAGCTGACCAACACGGAAAAGAAACTGGGACTGCAGGCACACATCCTGGCCAAGCTGGAGATGTTCAATCCTGCCGGTTCCGTCAAAGACAGAATCGCCAGGACTATGATCGAAGACGCAGAAGATCGCGGTCTTCTGCAAAAGGATTCTGTCATTATCGAGCCTACCAGCGGCAATACAGGCATTGGCCTGGCCGCTGTTGCGGCAGCAAAGGGCTATCGGACCATCATCGTCATGCCGGAGACCATGAGCGTAGAGAGACGTTCTCTGATGCAGGCATACGGCGCGGAGCTGGTTCTCACAGAAGGCGCAAAGGGCATGAAAGGCGCTATCGCCAAAGCTGATGAGCTGGCTGAGGAGATCCCCAACGCCTATATCCCCGGACAGTTCGTCAATCCGGCTAACCCGCAGGCTCACTATGACACTACAGGTCCTGAGATCTGGGCAGACACTGACGGCAAAGTAGATATCTTTGTCGCAGGCGTAGGTACCGGCGGCACCATCACTGGCACAGGCAAATATCTGAAAGAACAAAACCCTGATGTCAAGATCGTCGCAGTTGAACCTGCTGATTCCCCTGTCCTTTCCGGCGGCACTCCCGGCTCCCACAAGATCCAGGGCATCGGCGCAGGCTTTGTTCCTGACGTACTGGACACCGCTGTCTACGACGAGATCATTCCTGTAGCGGGCGATGATGCCTTTGACGCAGGCCGTGACTTCGGCAGAACCGAAGGTCTTCTGGCGGGCATCTCCTCCGGCGCGGCGCTCCATGCGGCTATCCAGCTGGCGCAGCGCCCTGAAAACGCTGGGAAAACCATCGTCGCGCTGCTTCCTGACACAGGCGACAGATACCTTTCAACACCGCTCTTTACAGCAAAATAAATCCCAATTCAGCATAACCCCGGCTTTCGGCTCATACATTAGAGCATATTTAAAAAGCTGGGGTTGTGCTATGTTTTTTGGCAAAGTTAAACAGAATATCATGGTTTTGACGATCTCCAATCTGATCATCGGTCTGATCGAGTTCGTGTTCAATATGTATCTTTCGCGGATCCTGGGCGCGGAAGGGCTGGGCGTGCTCAGTCTGGTCTCTCCGATCAACGCTCTGTTTCTGTCCTTTATGACCGAAGGACTGGTGGTGACCACCTCCAAGATCTCCGCCCGCTGTCAAAGCAGCGGAAACTACAGCGCCATGGAGTCTTCTATACGCATCACGACTGTCTTCAGCTTTCTGTGGTCTCTGTGCCTGACCGGGCTGGTCTGGCTCACGGCAAAGCCTCTGGCCGCCTGGTTTCTGGGCGACGCCAACCTGGTCTATCCTATTCTGGCCACCTGTCCTCTGATGCTGCTCATGTCCATATCCAACATCGTCAAAGGCCACTTTCTGGGTCTCTCAAAGATCAAAGTCCCGGCCGCCATCAACATCAGTGAGAAGCTGCTCCGCTTTCCCATCCTGTACTGCCTGATCCGCTTTCTGCTGGGGACTGCCGACTTTCCGCCGGTGACTCTGGTCTATCTTTGTTACGCCATCGGCGAAATGCAGAGCGTGCTGTTCCTTTTGATCTATTACAAACGAACAAAACCTGCCGCGCCGCGGATACCCGTTACGCCGGGAGAGATCCGGCGGACACTGAAGCCTTTGATCCTGGGCGCCGCGCCCATCTGTATGACCCAGTGCCTGCTGGAGTTTGTCAACGCCTTCTCATCCGTCATCGTCAAATCCCGCCTCTGCGCCATCGGCTGCACCGCCGCGGAAGCTCTGTCCCTGCTGGGCAAGTACAAAGGCATGGTTTTTCCCCTGATGAATTATCCCATGATCCTGGTAGGCTCCACCTGCTCCATCGTAGTTCCCAGGATCGCCACCATGATCGCCTCCGGCAAATCCCGCTGCGCGTCCCGCCTGATCAAAAGGGCTCTGCTGCTGGCCCTGTCCATCGGCTGTCTGACCGGGCTGGTCTTCTGGTTCTTCGCCGACCAGATGGGTGTATTTTTCTATAAACAGGAAGATCTGGGCCCGATGATCCGGCTGGCAGGGTTCTGCTCGCCGCTGCTCTATGTCACAGCTGCCACCACCAGCCTGCTGATCAGCATCGGCAAAGAGGCACAGTCCTTCAGAAACAGCCTGCTGCAGCAGCTGCTTCTGCTCATCTTTCTCATCCTCTTCACCGGCATACCGGCGCTGAACATTTACGGTTACATCGCAGCCATCGCCCTGTCCAACACCGTGCTGCTTTTGCAGAATCTGTACGCTCTGCGGCGGGAGCAGGAGAAGTGGAGGTAACGAAGCAGACGCCAAGCATCTGCGGCAGAACTTCAATTGAATAATTTACATAAAAAATAAAATCCGAACAAAAGAAAAACCTTTGATTTCGTTGAAACTTCAACGATTTCAAAGGTTTTTTCACTGGTGGAGCATACGGGGCTCGAACCCGTGACCTCTTGACTGCCAGTCAAACGCGCTCCCAGCTGCGCTAATGCCCCAAATTTTCTCTACTCTCCAATTATATGACATTTCACCGGCCATTGCAAGCCTTTTTTGCCAAAGCCGCGTATAACGCAGATGCAAAAAGACCCGCACGAAATTCGCGGAACGGATCATCAAAAAATAAAAGGCTCAGGTAAACATCAGGATCATATACAGCTTCCCCTCCCGATACTCCGCTTTTATACTTCCGCCCATCCGCTCGGTCAGCTGTTTCGCGATGGACAGACCCAGACCCGTGGAGTTTCGCGCCGCCTCCACTGTATAGAACCGGTCAAAGAGTCTGGCGGCGGCTACGGGATCCAGGGCCGCCGCGGAATTAGAAAAGACCGTCGTGCCGCATTCGTCCATCGCTGCCTCAAAGTCGCCGTCGCTGTATTTGATGGCGTTGCTGATGATGTTGCTGAAAATACGGCTGACAGCTGTGGGATCCAGCTGCCGCATGATCTTTTTCTCCGGCAGCCGGATCACCGGAGTTATACCCTTTTGCTCCATAGCCCCATAGAAAGACAGCAGACTTTCCGCAAGAGCGCTGCGCAGATCTACCGGCTCTGCAGCCAGTTCCTGCTCAGAAGTGACCACCGAGTAGCGAAACAGTTCTTCTGTCAGCGTCTTCATAGCCTCTGCCCGGTTTTCGATCTGAGCCAGATAGCGCTCGGCCTGCTCTGACTTTTCTTCCTGCTTCAGCAGGTCGAGATAACCGCAGACCGCCGTCAGCGGCGTCCGCAGATCGTGAGAGATATTAGTCACAGCCTCTTTCAGTTCCCTGTCCCCCTGCAGAAAACACAGTCTCTGCCGGCGCAGCTCCGAAAGCTCCGTGTTGACGCCGGCAGCCAGTTTTCTCATTACGGGGTCGCGGCTGGAAATATCTATGAGCGTATTGGTGTCGGCGTTGAGCCTCCGGGCAAGACCCTGCCGTATCTCCTCCGCGCTTTTGCGCAGGAGATGCACTTTGATCAAAAGGCCCGCTGCCGCGCAGGCCAGAACGCCGATGGCGGCCCACAGCCAACTTTCCATAACACTTACCTCAAATTTTTTCTTCTGAATATCAATATGCCTGCCGCCGTAGTCACGATGGTGACGACGGCAGAATAGCCCATCAGTCTCCATGGATGCGGCGAACCGCCGGATCCCAGCTGGATCTGCTGCCCGCTCGGCAGAAAATCGTACGCGAACTGATAGGCTTTCCTCTCGTTTCCTTCCAGATACCTCGGATTTTTATACGGTTCTTCCTTTTGCAGCTGACCGCTTTCATCCATGTAATAGCCTCCCGTATATTCAGGCTCTTCCAGCTGGGCGTTAAGATAAGATCCCGCAAGGAGAAGGGCAAAGGCCAGCAGCACGCAGAGAACGGCCGACACCGCTTTGTTCTGGTTGTTCATGGCAAGCAGAGTGAAGATGGCCGCAAAGGCTGCGGACAGCACCATCACGCAGAGGATCTGGGTCAGGATCGCCAGTGGTTCCGCCGTAAAACTGCCGATGACAGCTGCGCCGATCAGACTGTAGACGATCAGATAGGCGGCGCACATTATGATTGCCGCAGCAGCGGTGGTGATCAGATTGGAAAGATAGATGTCCACCCGCCTGTGACCGATGACGACTTTGTTGCGGATGGTCCCGTCGCTGTATTCCGTGCCAAGAAACAGACTGGCAAAAGCCCCTGCGGCAATGCTGACAAAAGGAACAAAGACCAGCAGATCTCCCTCCAGAATTACCTCAGCGCCGTCTTTAATATCTCTGTAATTGAACCACTGCATGACCGCCGCGAATCCGGCCATGGCAGCGACGCAGATCCAGAATACCTTAGAATATTTTAACCGCATAAAATTCGCCGATAACAATCTACTCATGACTTTCACCTCCTACCAGACTGACAAAATAGCTTTCCAGGCTTTCATCTCTTTCTTCCATAGAGATGATATCGCACTTTTGTTCCGCCAGCGCCATGGCAAGCTGCGACACGTTGACCCGGGCGAAAATATCCGCCTGGCGGTCGGAGATGATGTTGTATTCTATATTCATTTTATCCAGAACCATGGCCAGCGCTTTGCTGTCGGAGACCTCTGCCCGCACACACTTGCGGCAGGCCTGCTCCAGCTCCTCAGCGCTGATCTCCCTGATCATGCGGCCGCCGTCCAGAAACCCGTAGTGAGTCGCCAGTCTGGACAGCTCGTCGAGGATATGGCTGGATATGAGTACCGTAATGGAACGCTCCCGGTTCAGCTTCAGGATCAGCTCCCGCATCTCGATGATGCCCTGAGGATCCAGTCCGTTGACCGGCTCGTCCAGCACCAGAAAATCAGGGCTTCCCGCCAGAGAAATGGCGATCCCCAGCCGCTGTCTCATACCCAGGGAAAAATTCTTTGCTTTCTTCTTTCCCGTCTGCTCCAGACCCACCAGCTTCAAAAGCTCGTCTATACCGTCGCCTGACGGCAGTCCCAGCACCCTGTACTGCTCCCTCAGGTTATCCTCCGCGCTCAGTTCTCCATAGATGGACGGCGTCTCCACCACCGCGCCCATGCGCCTGCGGCTTTCTGCTACAGCCCTGTCTCTGCTGCTGATCCCATAGAGGGTATATTCTCCTGCTGTCGGCTCCTGCAGCCCGCAGATCAGCCGGATCAAAGTAGTCTTACCCGCGCCGTTTCTGCCGACCAGACCGTAAATGCTTCCCTTGGGGATCTTCATGGAAAATCCGTCCAGCGCTTTGAAATGCTTGTACTGCTTGGACAGACCGCGCGCCGTTAAAACATATTCCATATGTCAAATACCTCCTTTGTTTTGATGAACACAGTGTATCGCACAAAGGTAAAGGCAGCGGTAAAGAAAAGGGTAAAGAAAACGTAAATATCTACTCTGACTGCTTCGCAGCCTCCTGCATTTTAAAACCAATGCCCCAGACTGCTTCGATATAGTCTCTGCCTCCGGCTTCCCGCAGTTTCCTGCGCAGATTGCTGACGTGCATCTTCAGGGAGGTCTCTGTGCAGTCCGGAGTGTCCCCGCTGATCCTGTCCAGTATCACTGACTTTGCCACAGCCTGCCGCGGGTTTTGCATCAGGATCTTCAGGATGGCGTATTCTGTCCTGGTCAGTTTCACGTCTCTGCCGCCTGCCGTGACGCTGCGGCCGGATGTATCCAGACACAAATCGTCAAAGACAAGCGCACCGGCGTATTCCGCCCCGCACGCCGCCGCGGTCCGCAGGTGCGCCGAGATCCGGGCCAGAAGCTCTTTGATCTCAAAAGGCTTTGTCACATAGTCTACCGCGCCGCCCATGAGCAGATCCACCTTATCGCTGACCCCCGCTCTGGCGCTTAGGACAATGACGGGAACGCCTTTGATGCGTGAAAGGACCTCTTCACCGCTCAGCCCCGGCAGCATCAGGTCCAGCAATACCAGATCGGGCTTTTTCTGCCCCAGAAGCAGCAGCGCTTCTGTGCCGGAATAAGCCCGCAGGACGCCGTAGCCTTCCCTCTGCAGCACCTCGGTCAGCATATCGCCGATATATATGTCATCGTCTATGATCGCAATGGTCTTCATCGCGGCGCGTCCTCTTGATTTTTCTTTGATTTTTTCTTAGGCACGAAAAGGCCCGTCATGTCCGCGCCCTCAAGTTCCAGCAGTCGGATCTTGATATCGATGCCGCCCGCGTAACCGGTCAGGCTTCCGCTGCTTCCCACCACCCGGTGGCATGGCATGATGATGCAGATCGGATTATGTCCTACAGCGCCGCCCACAGCCTGTCCGGGCTTTTTATCTCTGCCTTCCTCTTCGGCGATCCTTGCGGCGATCTCGCCGTATGTCGCGGTCTTTCCATAGGGGATCTCACACATGATCCGCCATACTTTCTGCCGGAACGGGCTTCCGGCCGGAGCCAGAGGCAGCTCCGAAAGCTCCGGTTTTTTTCCGTCAAAGTATCTGTCAAGCCAGTCTTTTGTCAGAGCAAACACAGGAAGATCATCCTGCCGCGCATGATCAGCGGATAAAGTTGCCCCATAGTATTTCTGATCTTTGATCCAGAGCCCCGTCAGAGCCTGTCCGTCGCTGGCAAGAAGCAGTTCTCCCACCGGCGACGCGTATTTCGTTGTATATTCCATAAAAAATGTCTCTCCTTGTCTGAGATTTTCTACATTAAAGTATATCATAAAATCCCCCGTCTATGGTATACTTTAAGAGAGGAAAATATTTCTGGATTTCAGGAGGAGGTCAAAGAGATGGACAATATTAAAATCATAAATCTGAAAAGTGTGCCGGAGCATGTGGAGGAGGTTTCCTACTGGCTCTGGGAAGAATGGGGTGAAGCCGCGGGATATTCCCTGGATGAACTGGTCTACAGGACGCAGCACTGCATGCAGGAAGAAGGCGTCCCGCAGACGCTCGTTGCTCTGCATGAGGGCCAGCCCGCCGGCGTTGTCTCTTTGTGGATGAACGATCTGAAAACCAGACAGGATCTGTATCCATGGATGGCCACCCTCTATGTAAAGCCTGAGTACCGGAACCTGAAGATCGGTCAGGCGCTGCAGCTTGCCAGTATCGAAGCCGCCAGAAATTCTACTGCCTTCCCGTACCTGTATCTGATCACAGAGCTCGACGGCTACTATGAAAAGACCGGCTGGGAATTTACAGAAACCGTTCCGACCGGCACCGGCAGCACAGAAAAGGTGTATCGGTATGATCTGAGGAAATAGGGTGAAATATGGCAGCATCTATCTGCGTGTCACATATCACTTTTTATATTAATTTCTGAAACGACACTTCAAACAGCGTCGTTTCTTTTGTTTTTTGAAGAGGAGGTTATTTATGGCACAAAAGAAAATCAGATCAAAGCATAGGAAACAGGCGAAACAGTTGGCACGACGAAAGGCAAACCCCAAGTATCAGGATTCCCTGTTCCGGGCGCTGTTCTCTACGCCGGAAAAGGTAATTGAATTATATAATGCTCTGGAAGGCACAAACTACAGTCCGGATACGCAGGTGAATATGACTACTCTGGAAGAGATATTCTTTAGTGACAGAAAAAACGATCTCAGCTTCGTCATCGACACTCACTATGTGGTCATGGCAGAACAGCAATCCAGTAAGAGCAAAAACATGCCGCTCAGACTTCTGGGCTATGCTGCCAGAACCTTGGAAAAAATGATTCCTGATATGTCCATTTACAGCACCGCCCAGCAGTATTTCCCGATTCCTGAGTTCTATGTGCTCTACACCGGTGATACACCGTGGTATGACCGGATCCTGCGGCTGTCCGACGGCTTCCTGCGCCACAGTGTGAAGGAAGAAATCCCTGAAAATTCACTGGAATTAGTGGTCAAAATCATCGATGTGAGGTATAATAAAGACAACGCAATTATTAGACGCAGCAGGACTCTAGAAGGCTACAGCCGCCTGATCTACTACATCAAAGAGAACCGGAAAAACGGCATGAGCCACGAAGCGTCTGTCGATGCGGCGATCACACGTTGCATAGATGAAGGATTTCTTGTTGATTTTTTAAAGAATCGAAAAGAGGTGTCGAGAATGATATTAGGGAACAACATCACTATGGAAGAATACGGCCAGATCCAAATGGAAAACGGCAGAAGAGAGGGCATCATCGCTTTGATTCAGGATAATCTGGAAGAAGGCATCTCAAAGGAGCGTATTCTTTCCAAACTGGTCAGAAGATTTCACCTGAGCGATGATGAGGCGTCTGCTTACTATGACCAGACTGCGAAAGATACGCAGGAATTTTAATTCTCCCCACTTGACAACTTCCAAAAATCGGGTTATGATGATATTGCTCGTGAGGGAGTAGTTAGCACGTTTGTGTGGTAGGTCAACATACTGACCGCAAGGTCTGGTCTATCTTAAATAACGAGACTCATGTATAGAAGCTTTTTCTATGCATGGGTCTTTTTTATTAGGTATACGGACAGGCAGCGGGCGTCTGAGATCGTTCCAGACAAGCGGCAGAAACTTCGGACTTGGGTTTTTTGAATCATTTCATGAGACAAAACCCAATTTTCCTCCTTGCGCATTGGGTTTTCTTTGGATATTTACTGCAAAAAGCCCAATAACTGCGGGTTTTCATGAGTCGCCAAGTCACTTTGAGGGGCTTTGGACGCAGGGAATTGGGCTTTTTGATCAAATTCAGAGCTTTTTACCCAAGTCATTCAAGTTATTAGGGCGAAATGTTGGGCTTTTTGATAGGATTCAAAGGCTTTTGCCCAAGTCTTTGGACAAAAAGTTGGGCTTTTTGATCGTGAAAAACCCTTTTAGCCCAATCTTTCTTTTGACGTAAACCCCTTCCGCAAAACACCACGGGCATATGCCAGAATCACAAGAAACAGAACGGAGGAATTTCAACACTTATGGGAATTATAGAAATATTACTTTTAGCAGTAGGACTCTCCATGGACGCTTTCGCGGTTTCGATCTGTAAGGGCCTGTCCACAGAGAGGATCGGCGCCAGACATATGGTCACAGCGGGGATCTGGTTCGGCGGTTTTCAGATGCTGATGCCCGTCATCGGGTACCTTCTCGGCAGCACCTTTGCCGGTTACATCACGGCGGTCGACCACTGGATCGCATTCATTCTGCTGGGACTTATCGGTCTGAATATGATCCGCGAAGCCCGTTCCGGAGACGAAGAGAACAGCGATGAAGAAAAAAAAGCAGAAGAAAACCCTTTCGCTTTCAGGTCCATGTTCATCATGGCCGTCGCTACCAGCATCGACGCTCTTGCGGTAGGCATCACCTTCGCTTTCCTGAGTGTCAACATGATCGTGGCCATCCCCGCCATCGGCGCTACTACCTTCCTGCTTTCCGCAGCCGGTATCAAGATTGGAAGCATCTTCGGCAGCAGATTCCAGTCCAAAGCGGAGCTGGCCGGCGGCGTCATTCTGATCCTGCTGGGACTGAAGATCCTGCTGGAGCATACGGTGCTGAGCTGATTTTATCTGTGAACGTCAAAGGGGCACAGCGCATCAGGTCTCTCATGCGCTGTGCCCCTTTGGGTAGGATTATTTATTATTTCAAAAAAGAAAGTCTCTGCTTTTCCAGAAATCTTCTGTGATCTTCCTGTGTCATGGCGCCTTCCACATCTGCGTAATAGTAGCCATACCAGAAAGACAGCGGGTCTACATAGTTGCTCTTCCAGATAGTATCGCTGTTAAGTTTTCGGTAAGCTTCTCCCTGATAAGTCTCTGCGGTCTGTCCGATCCTGGACATCATCTTTTCATTGGGCTTCATCTTCCAGCCGTCGTACTTGGCGTAGAAAGCGTCTGTCAGCTGCTCTGCAGTTTTCTCTTCATAATGCCCATCGTGAACCATGACAGAAGCCGGATATTTTCCTGACAGCACGCCTTTCTCCTTCGGCCAGCCTGCCGTCACCATGATGACCGGTACCACCATTTCCGGCAGCTGCAGCGGTTTTTCATTAAGTCAAAAATATCATTCATATCTCATTCTCCCCGCTGCTTTACCAATGCCATGGCTTCTTTTCCAGTTTTGTGCAGGATCTCGATTCCGACAATACAGGCGTTTCCGCATCTGCGCACTTCCTGTTCCCTTATCTCTCCCGGAAGGTCCCCGGAATACTTTTCACAGAGGGCAAGAAACGCGTCAGTGCGTTCCCTGCCTTCTTCTATGACCGCTGCTTCACCGAAAACGATGACACTTCGGAAATAGCTGGTAAACTCTTCGCTGTGGATCTCGTCCTGATCGACGACGGTAAAAGATACTTTAGGATCTTTCAGGAGGCAGTCCAGTTTGTATCCCGCCTTAGCACAGTGAAAATATATCTTCCCGTTGTAATATACGTAGTTGAGGGGCACCGTATACGGATACCCGTTCTCACCGGTCAAACCCAATATCCCGTTGGTACAGCGCAGCAAAACCTTTTCTGTCTCATCTTCATTCAACAGCTGCTTCTTCTTCAAAAGAGGTCTAAACATTACAGGCTTACCTCTTCACCGGTATAGCCCGCGCTTTCCATGACTTCCTTCCAGCTGCCGTAGCACTCCGGTCTGTCGTACCATCTTTCGTGAGCCTTTGTTACGGTCAGAGCGACTTTCTGTCCAACAGCAGTCTCACAGTTGGAAACAGCTCTTACTTTTCCGTCCGCACCCAGCTCTACCATGGAAATGATGCCAGGAATGGTCATGATGACCTGTCCGGCGCCGTCTCTGACCAGCAGACTCTCGTTCTGACAAAGGACCGTATAGATCTCTCCTGTCGCGTCGTCTCGGATCATCGTGGATCCGGTATCAAAGCCGCCTGCGGATTCGATCTGGATGTCTACGATCTCACCGGATGGAACCAGCACCCTGAACGGGTCCCCGAACCGTTCAAAGACGGCAGTCAGATTCTCGATCACATTTTCTGTGGTCGAATCCAGCAGGGCCCGGCCCACTTCTATACACTTTGTCATCTGGCCTACGGCAGAAGCCCTGAGCATGTCCTCTTTGTTCATGTTCCAGGAGGAAAAACCGATGCCCTTGAACGCGGAGCATGTGCATCTTCCGATCTTCTCGCAGGCAGCGCTGTCCATAGGATCCTTTGCTCTTACCGCGAGCACATCGCCGTTTCCATTGGCGATCATGAACGGACTGGTCGGCACATCGTGGATCGGCGCCAGGCTGGTGTTCATCTCCGGCACAGCTCTCCCGTTGCCGTCAGTATCTACGATCGGCAGACCGCATTTCAGCGCCGCGTACAGCGGAAGGATCGTGTTTCCGCTGCCCATCTCGCCGGAGTAGATGTACTTCAGTTCCCGTCCCTTTGATTTAGCCTCTTCTGCCATGCCGCCGATGGCGCTGACCGCTTCATCTACAAAAGTCATGCCTTTTGTCTCGATTGGGGATCCCATGGCGGCAACCATGGTAGCTACAGCGTCAGGATCATCAGGAAGTTCTTCAATGTCGTACATCTCCAGAACAGGATCCTTTCCTGTCTGCAGTATTTCCTTTACCAGCAGCATGCCCTCTTCCATGGAACCGCCGCCTCCGCCGCCATAAAAACCTGCTCCGTATACTACCGCTTTAAAATCGTCTCCGCTTAACTTTCTCATTGTTCTTACCTCTCCTGTTTCTCGTAAATATGCTGGCCGTCTCTGATGATACATTCGTCATCCAGATACACAGTCGGCGCTTTGATGATCATATCGTAGTGCATATCGCAGTCCTGCTGGCCGCCCATGAACAAATTGTTTCCGCAGGCGATATGAATGGTCCCGAAGACCTTCTCATCCACCAGGCCGTTGCCCATGATAGCGCACTCCGGGTTGGTGTCGATACCGAACTCGCAGACATTCTTTGCCGTCTCCTCAAACTGCGCAATAAAGGCGTTAAAGTCAGCAGCGTCCGGACCTTCAGTCTTCACGATTCTGCCGTTTTCAAAAGTCAGCGCCAGCGGCTCATCCATAACCTTGAAATCACAGATGACACCGTCTACCACCAGGATGCCGTCGCCCTTTGTTTCAACAGGCGCGACCATGGCTTCGCCTGCAGGCAGGTTGCCGAAAGCGCCTGTCTCCGTCAGCTTGCCGGTGTCGGCGATGCCCGTTCTACCCCCGGCATAGAGGGTCAGATCCGTGCCCGCCTCTGTGGTGATATGGATCTTCTCACACTTCGTCAGTTTCTCCGCGAGAATATTACCGATTTTCTCTACATAGTCATAATCCGCATTGAGGGTATTCTGCACGATATCCTCCGTAATACCCGGCATGGACGCGATCCTGCAGCCCCGCTCTGTGGCCTGCGCCCGGCCGCGGGTGTGAGTAAAGGAACCGGTGGTGATCATCATGGCCGCGTCAGCCTTTGACAGCGCGCCGCTGACCGGTTCCGGCATCTCTCCGGAGATCTGAGCCGGCCCGCAGACCATGGACGTCTCATATCCCAGGTCGTTTCCCGCTTTGACAAACTCCGCCGCCAGAGCAAGCTGCTCTGTATCCGTGACGATCAAAAGGTGTTCGCCCGCTTTCATGCCCATGCAGGCTTTGATAGACGTCTTTGCCGCTTCATAAGTCTTGTTCATGTTCATTACGCCTCCTTCGCAAACGGGTTGTATTTCGGATTTTTGACAACGCTGCACAACAGGCAGTAGACGACGATGGTCACAACGATGCCGACGATCTCAGGAATAAAGAAAGTATCGAAATAGGTAACCAGCGTGCCGATGATCCATGAGATGATGCCCAGCCAGTTGAATCCCGGGAATTCCTTCCATCCTTCAGCCTTGCCTTTGCCCATGATCCAGTAATCGGCGATAAGCACCGCGCAGATCGGCGTGATCAGGTAGCTGAGGATGGACAGGAAATCTACGAAATAGTAGACGATGCCGCCCAGAGAAAGCAGAATGCCGATGATGCCGCAGACTGCAGTTACGATGGCTCTCTTGTCGTCTTTCACCTTCAGCGCGTTGACTACGGCGATTCCGGCTGAATAAGCGTTGCCTACATTGGTGGTCCAGGTAGCCAGGATCAGAACCAGCATACCGATGACAGGCAGACCGATGTTGGCGAACATGACAGTGATATCTGTATCACCGGAGCAGATGGCCAGAATAGATCCGCAGACCAGCGCGCCTACGCCGCATGGAATGACGCCGACCAGGCAGGACAGAGCTGCGCTTTTGCCGTCTTTGCTGTAACGATTGTAGTCTCCGCTGGTAACAGCGCCGGAGATGAAGCTTCCGACAGAAATGGTGATCCCTACCAGCATGCTGCCCTGCTCTTCCGGCTGATAAGCTGTCACCGCTGCAGTGCCGCCGTCACCCAGGACGATGGAAACACCGTAGATCAGGAAGACGAAGAGCAGCGGTACGCTGACCACATTGAGGATCTTGGTCAGTCCGATACCATAAAAGGCCGTGATCAGCATCAGTCCGCCCCAGATGATGCATGCGAGCCACTCAGGAAACGCGATACCGAAGCTGGACATCATCAGGGAACAAAATGAATTGGCACATACGATGGTCTGATAGCCGTACCATCCGATCATGGAGACAGCCAGGATCAGGGAAATGGTCAGCTGGGAACCTCTTTGTCCCAGAGCCCGTCCCACCGCGACGGTGGAAGGTACGCCGGTCTGTGCCGACTGAGCGGCGGTCAGCATCATCAGACCCACAGAAACAGCATAGCCGATCAGCATAGCAATGACAGAATCCTTAAAGCTCAGGTTCGCGGAAATCATACCGCCAACCATCAATGCCGGTACGCAGATAACATTTCCGGCCCAGATAAACGCGATGGAAGCCCAGCTCTTTTTCTCGCTGGCTGGTACTGCTTCCAGTGTTATGGTCTCAACATGAGAGTTTTTCTTTTCTTCAGCCATTTTTCATAGCTCCTTTCAGGATAGGTAATGAATCATGAATCATTTTATGAACAGAGTATACCACAGAAACGGAACCGGTGTCATTGTTTCGTTGGCCGACGATTCAGACAATTAATTGTCCACGTGCACAATTATTATCTTGCCTGCGGCGGTACTTTGTCGTATAATCGAGATATGATTTGTATATGAGGTACAATATGAGCATTACCATCGCCGATTGTCTCAAACTGCCGTCCCTTCGCAGCTGCCGCGTTGCCGCGGGGGAGCAGGGACTGAATCACATAGTCAACAGCGCTACGGTTCTGGAGATCTTCGGAAGCGAGACCTTTGATATCGTCCAGCCGGTCAGCAACAGCGATCTGCTCCTGACCTCTTTCTCGTCGATCAAAGACGACTATGAGCTGCAGTGCCGCAACATTGAAAATATGTATGAATCCGGGGACGCCGGTCTGGTCATCTATTATGTGGGGATCTACCTGGATCAGATCCATCCGTCTCTGATCGAGACTGCCGACCGGCTCGGATTCCCTCTGCTGGTCATGCCGGAGAACAGAATGGACTGTTTCTACAATGAGGTGCTTCGGGAGGTCTACGAACTGCTGCTCCGTGATCAAAAGCAGAGCAGCGGACTCATCGACAATATCGCCGCTCTGGTCAGCCGCCTGCCTGAAAACAGAAAAAACCTTTCCACTCTGCTGCGTCTCATCAGCGATCATCTGAAATGCACCGTGTTTCTGGCCGATATCGCATTGAACAATATTGCCATGAGCAAATGGCCGGCTTCCAACGATATCACTGCCGAGGAGATCTGCAGTCTTTACGAGAATCACGCTGAAGAAGGGTGCCTGTCGGCAGAGGTCATCCGGCAGGGGATCAGCCTTCGCATCTTCTGTGTGCCTTTCACTGCCTTTGAGTATCGCAACTTTTCTATCTATGCTGCCGACGAATCCGATACTTTGACCCTTGATGATGTATATCACATCGTTGAGTGTCTTCAGGTCTTCTCCAAGCTCTGGGACATGGATGAGAGCAATATCCTGGAAAACGCTCTGGTACCTGCCATCATTGAGGGTGACGAGAGACAGCTTTACAGTGTATCCGCGCGTCTGGGTATCACAATCAGCGCCATTAATACCGCCGTCATTATCCGCCCTGATTGCTTCGGCATGGAGACCAAAGACCGGCTCCGCCTGATGCGTGACATGATAAAAAAGCTGAAGGAATGCTCCGCCAGCTTAAACAAGGAGATCATCGCAGATACTTACGGCATATATATCGTCTGCTACATCATTTATTCCCAAAGCGCAGACAGCGATCTGCATTACATCGAGGAGCTCATCAAAGGACTGGACAGCGTTTACGACAAATACACCATCTCCTTCTTCCCCAACGATTCCCGCGTAGAGGACGTCCGCAGGACTTATCAGCTGTACACCATGTATATACCGTATGTCACCCGGATCTTCCCGGCAAAGAAAGAACTGTCCTACGGCGACCTGCTTCTGGGAAAGGAATGCCATAACATGATGGAAGAGAGAACAGAAGAGTACCGGATCTGCCGAAATATCCTGCAGCCTCTGCTGGATGATCCCGACAGCGAAGAACTGCTCCACACCCTGGCAGTCTATTACCTGGACGCCGACGGTGAGGTCAAAGGCACTGCCGAACGGCTCTATCTCCACCGCAATACGGTCAAATACCGCCTGGGCAAGATCCGGGACATCACAAATTTCAGTCCGGATGACAGAATGGCCTCCTATCTGCTGTACAAGGCCATCGCCTGCTGGCGGCTGGACCCGGAAATGCCGGAATAGAAATGTGGAATTGCTCATTCTCCATGCAGTACCTCCCCTCAGGCACAGATCAAACCGTTTACGGATACTTGGGAAAAACGCCGGATCAATCTTTATCTGTAGATTATACCTTTCCGTTCCGATACCCTTTTCAGACAAATTGCTCCGATCAATACAATGACCTCATAGATTCCAAAGGTATGCCATACAACTGTACTACCGAAAATCATAGGCAGGAATGTAATGATCAGCGAGTTCATAACCAGACTACGCACGATATTGAGTGCAATCGCCTGACCGGAACGCTTGGTAGAGTAGAAATAAGCGGACATCATTGTATTTATGCTGCCTACTATAAAGCCCCAGCAATACTCCCACATATGAACAGATGTAAATTCAAGCGTTTCTCCGCTTGCGCCAAACAATTGACAAAGCAAATGAGGGAACAGTACATAAACCGCCACACAGAGCGTGCTTCCTATAATGCTGATGAGTTGACCGGCACGGTAATAATGCTTCAAGTCATCATCTTTCTTTGCTCCATATGCCTGTCCAAACAAAGGCTGCATTCCTTCCGAGGCTCCAAAAAATACGGACATGGTAAAGGATGAAAGATAAGAAATAATGGCAAACGCATTGATGCCGATATCTCCAAAGGCTGTCATCAGTACACGGTTCATACAGAGCGTCGTAACAGGCGTAGAGAACTGTGCGATTGCTTCCGGTAATCCACGAAACACAATTTTCCGAAAGAGCTTACCCTGCGGTTTATATTTCCGAATACGGAGGTCGCCTTTTTTCAATACATAGTGGAGCAGGATAATCAGCAAGCCTGCTGTCTGTGAAATGCCGGTTGCAACTGCCGCACCCATAACGCCCATCTGCATAGGGAATACAAACAGCCAGTCAAGAAAAATGTTCAGTGCAGAACTAACTACATTAGTAACTGCAACCAGTCCCGGAGAACCGTCATTGCGTCAGAAAAATTGCAGATTGAGCGAAAGCGCATTGGGAATAGCAAAAAGTGCATACCAAAATACATATTCCCTGACAAGCGGCAAATAGCTGTCTGTTGCTTCCAATAGGCCGCACACTGTTCCGGTAAATACAGAACCACACAGTGTAATAAAAATGCCTGCAATAAAATTCAGGGTAAGCGAGTGCATAAAAGCATTTTGTGCGCCTTCTTTATCCCCACGCCCGAAACGGATAGCGGTAATAGTAACGCCGCCGATACTTGACATTGCATTCAGCGCTTGGGCTAACAGCACAAAGGGCAAAGCAAGATTAACCGCACCTAACGCCTGACTTCCTGCTCCGTTGCCCACAAATATTCCATCGATGACAGAAAACAAAAACACGCAGGCATTAGACAAAATCGCCGGAGCGACATTTCTGAAAATGATTTTTCCTCTTGAAACTTCCATAATTGTCCTCCTTCAATTCTGTTCAAACCAATCACGCACATATCGAGCAAGTGCAGGGATCAGCGTTTTTACTTCCCTGCCGGAGGTATTGACGCACAAATGATAGGATTCTTTTTTGCCCCATTCTTCCTCGGTAAACAACCCTCGGTATCCGGCGCGCTCTTTATCAATCTGTTTCATTTTTCGAAGCATCTCTTTTTCAGAAAAATGTTCCTCTTTCTCTGCCCGTTCTTCACATCGCCTGAGTTTTGAGAGCCGATCTGCATAAACAAAAATATTCAGCGGATTCATATCCCGACAGACCACATCTGCACAGCGGCCGACAATTACGCAGTCGCTGTCTTGCGCCAGCTTCCGAATCATTTCATGCTCTGCAATTGCAATTTTGATTGGCTGTTCAGCTGTATGCTGTGTAATGCTGAACCGATGGGCAATCGTAGAGGGATAGAATGTACGAATATCCTTTTCGGAAATGTGAGCAACATAATTCTTATCGAATCCATGCTGCTCGGCGACCATATCAATAATTTCGTGGTCATAACACGGGATCCCAAGCGCCTCCGCCAGACGCTTCCCCAGTTCTCTGCCGCCGCTGCCAAATTCACGGCTAATCGTAATAATTCTCATAATGATACCTCCACTTTTAATCAGATTTTGTGTTTAAGACAAAAAATTATATTTCTTCTCTGCTTCGGACAGTGCATACAAGATCCAAAACTCACTCTCAGACATTTTGAGATTCAAAGTGAGCTTGTAAATAGATTGCCTCCATCTTTTTTGCCTGGCAGTTCATTGCTTTCAGCAAAGCATTCATATCACGGCTCACGAATTTCCACCTTTCCGCAATAGAAAAGCGCCCGGTTATCTTTTACAATAACCGGGCGCACCCGACATCTTCTGTTCGACTATCAATCATTGCGATGATTCGTCCTCCGATGACATCTTATTCTATTTTGCTGATTTCCTCTTCTAAGATTTCAATATGCTTTTGTGTGATTGCCAGAAGCTGATTCCGTTCCTGCTCGTCTAAGCGTTCAAACGACCGTTCCTCCGCATTTACCAGCGGAACAATCTTTTTCTCTACAAGTTCTTTACCGGCTTCGGTAAAAAATACTTGCTTGTTTTTTCGGCTTTTGGGTGCCAGTTCAAGCGTGATAAAGCCTTGTTCTTCCATGTTTTTCAGTGCGGAATTGATCGTTTGTGGTGCATAAAACCAAGCAGCACACAGACTTTTTTGCGTACAGGGCTGGCCACACTCATACAGCGAATACATCAGCCAAAAAGCAGCGTCGGACAAACCGACAGACTTTGCATAATCATGATAAAGCACATTCATTTTTTTATGAAGCCGGTTGAATGCTGCCAGCACAAAAACAGTAGAAGATTCCATAATCCACCTCTTTTTATCCGAAACCGGATGATATTATAATCCGAATACGGATAAAAGTCAAGAGCCTGAGAAAAAAATCGCAATTCAGTTCGCAATTTTTTCACGAATTGTCACTGACGATAGTGTAAAATAGTTGTGGAGTTTTTAGAAGAAAAAAATAGAGATTAGCTCCAATGTGTTAAAATAGAATTTGCAAAAACATCAACAAAAGGAGAAATCTCTATGGAAACTAT
>JAETRU010000035.1 GCA_021769965.1 Eubacterium sp. | reverse complement strand
AAGAATGAAGCCAGAATTGCGGAGTACATAAGGAAACAGCTTGAGGAAGACCAGCTGGGCGAGCAGTTAACGATGAGCGAAGCCGGTCCGTTTAAGAAAAAGAGAAAGTAAGTTATGGCACTCGCAGCTGGCAGATTTAGCTTTACACGTTTGACGTGTTCGCGAGGAGTAGAGGGCTTTGCCCGACAAATGAAAACCACGCGTTTGACGCGTGGATGGTTTTTTTATACAGTGATCATTATATGGCGATCATTCTTTGAAAGTTGAAATTGAAATTTCCGTTTCCCTTTCTTTTTCCTTTTCTTTTGCCGCTTTTTTCAGAGGGCTTTCGATCGGGGTAAAGGTGCCGTCTTCGTTTGGCGTAAACACAAAGTGCTCCTTCAGGAAGATGATATCGTCACGGTAGACAGAGTCCAGTTCGGCGAGGACTGCAGCCCGGCAGACGATCTCGGCGCCGGCCTCCTTTGCCAGAGTTTCCAGAGCATGGAGTGATTCTCCTGTGGCGATGACATCGTCAATGATGGCGACTCTTTTACCGCGGATCTTCTCTACATCACAGCCGTCCATGTAAAGGGTCTGTTTCTTCTGGGTAGTGATGGAGTAAACATTGGCTTCCAGCACATTCTGCATATACGGCTTGTTGCTTTTTCTCGCTACGACAAAATCCTTGTGACCCAGAATCCTGCTGATCTCATAAGTCAGAATGATTCCTTTTGCTTCGGCAGTCAGAAGCACATCAAATTCCGGCAGTCTCTTTGCAAGCTCAGGCGCGACAGCCTGAACCAGCTCGGTGTCGGAGACGATGCAGAAGCTGGCAAGAGCCATGTCTTCTTTTATCTTTACAAAAGGAAGCTTTCTCTTTACTCCACAAATCTCAAAATCAAAATAAGGTGGCTGATATCGCATGACAATTCCTTTCTACTGTTATTACTGTTTGTATTCCTTAGCGCAGCACGTTTGAGCACACTGCGCTATGAGTTATTATACAGGTTTTCTTACTGCAAATAAAGTGTTTTTGTGAGAAAAATGGTTTCTTTGATCAATCCAGAGAAGCTTAGGAATGCGTTCAAAACGGCGAAAAAGGTCTCGGATCACTTCTGTGACGATCAAAAAATATCTTGTATATTCTGCGGATTCTTTTCTGAATGTAAATATTTATGGCTTTGTTAATAGAGCCTAATCCGTGTTTTCGGAAGACGACTTTGGTTTGCTTTATTCATACAGAAAGCGCATTCTCTCGTAGATGCGGGCAAAGTCGATTTTGCAGTCACCGTCAAAGATCATCACCGGCACCTGGTCACCAAAGGTATAGAGCTGTGCCAGATTTTCCTGCACCAGATCATAGACCATGATTTTCAGTTTTTCTGGATCGACCAGCCAGTATTCTCTGACGCCCGCCAGCGCGTACTTCTCCAGCTTCAGATAAGCATCCTTTCTCCAGGTGGAAGGAGACAGGATCTCAATGATCAGATCAGGAGCGCCCAGCAGGTGGGATCTGGTGATCTTGCTGCGGTCGCAGACGACGAATACATCAGGCACTACCATGGTCTTGTCATCCATGTCCAGCTGTACGTCCGCAGGGGCGATGAAAGGGACGCAGGGACCCTGTTTGGAATCAATGTAATCAGCTAGCTGACGGCCGATATCCAGCTGGATCATCTGGTGAGGACAGGTAGGAGATGAGAGGTCATAGAGAACGCCGTCGATCAGCTCCACCCGCTGGTCTTCCGGCAGGGCACGGTAATCTTCCACTGTGTATTCACCCTGCTTTTTTACATGATACGGTGCCGTGGATTCGCATACCGAACTGCTCGAGCCGCCGTAAAAGTCAGTCTTAGGCCGGAAGATCTTTTCCAGTGCCTGAAGAGTTTCGTACCGGGGGGCGAGGGTGATCCCCGCGAAGATCTTCTGAACTGTGCCCAGAGGAACACCGGACAGCTCCGCTACCTTTTCGTTGGTGTAGCCCAGTTCCCGTTTCTTCTGTTTCATTTCTTCAATAGTCATAACTCGTATATCACTCCCTTCCGTTTTATATTATAATACCACAGGAAAAACCAGAAATCAACCGTTATTTCCATAAAATTTCCTAGAAAATTCCGGTTAGAAGCTGAGCCAGACTTTTGAAGAGGATATCAGCTCTGACTATCTGATACCGATATTATCCCATATTGCAGGACAGACGATCGTTAAAGAGAAGACGCTGATCGTCTTCGATGAGGTACAGCTTTGTGAAAGGGCTTTGAAATCATTGAAATATTTTTGCGAGGACGCGCCGGAGTATCAAGTTGTTGTTGCGGGCAGTCTGCTGGGTGTCACAGTGAACAGAGCCAAATTTTCGTTTCCTGTCGGGCATCATATCTGGGACTATTTTGCGCAAAGAAGAAATCAATGATCAAAACAAACAGCAGCCAGGCCGATATTTCCGGCTGCTGTTTTCAGCGTGTTTTAGTTTGCCTGGAAACCTCTTTGCAATTGAAATGATACGCGTGCACTTGTGCAGATTGAGACTGTGACAAAAAATCGGCTTTCATTGAACTTTGTCAACGAATTACGAAAAAGAAGGTAAGAAAATTCATGATTTCCTTGGAAATTGTGCCAGAGTGGACAAAGCTTTAAAAAACTGTCACTTTGGGCACGGTTTGCCCGTAAAAACGTTGTCAAAAGTGACAGAATTCAATTTTTTTGTCACTTTTGACAACGTCCACATTCGATTTGACAACGTCCGATCAAGCAGGGAACATATTATACTGTTCCCTGGCCTATTTCCGCCCAAACTTCTTTGCGGTCGGAATGATACACGGCATGATGACAAGTGCCATGATCAGCGCTACCAGATAGAGAGTCTTTCCAGAGAATGCCGAAACCAGCAGGGCGGAAAGAAACTGTCCGGCGAACATTGCCATGGTACAGAAACTGATATTCAGACCCTTGTTCTGCGGCGTGCTCTTGCTGACGACCAGGCTGTTAAACAGCGGCGTGGAAAAGCCGAAACCGACACCGGTGAAAATAGCGCCAAGCCACAGGATCACCGGGGAAGAGCCGGAAAGCAGGTACATGGTAAAAGCCATGCCGTATCCGCAGAAGGCGATGGTCAGACAGCCCTTTTCCTGCACCTTTTTTACCACATTTGGCATAAATCCGGCGCAGAGCACGGAGACCAGATCCAGTGCCGCTAGGAAGTATCCGGTAAAGGCAGGGCTGTAGCCCAGAGTCGTCTGCAGATAAATCGGCAGAGAAACCATAGCAGTAAAGAACATTAGCATTCCCAGAAAGGCGATGAGCAGGACCAGAGAAACCGGTACGCCTTTTGGAGAAGCGGAGGCACCGCCCGCCTCCTTCGTGCCGGCAACGCCAGCGGTATCTGCAGACCTCACACTGTCAGGCACGGCAGCGCCGCACTTTGGCACGAAGAGAAGTATCATCAGAAGAGCGACGAAACCCAGCCCATAGATATAAAAGGCGTATTTCCAGGAAATATCCGACAGCATGCCGCTGATACTGAGGAAAATGACGCCGCCGAATTCCATGGACATGCCCTGCAGGGCGATGATCTTCAGCTGTTTCTCACCTTCAAAGAAATTCGCGATCAGCGCGACGCCGGCGCTCATAATTGCGGCAGTAGCGGCGCCGAGGAGAAAGCGGTCGATGAAAAGCAAAGCGGCATTTGGCATATATCCGCCGATGACGCCTAGAAGACCGTAGAAAAATATACCGATGACAGCGATGCGGTAAGGACCTTTCTTGTCGATGAGCCTGCCGAAAAAGATGGCGGTTGCGACAACGCCGAGGGCAGGAGCTGTCACCAGCCAGGAGACATAATTGCCCAGATGATAGACCTCGCCCAGAGCGGGCAGCGCCGGAGTCAGAGCAGTTCCTACCATAACCGTAAGACTGCTGAGCAGCATGATAGCGGCGATACCGGATTTTCCGATCTGTTGTTTGTTTAAGTTCATAAAAACCTCCTAATAATAGAAAAAGCACTCTACGCGAAAGTGAGTGCTTTTCATTGGAATTCTCTGAAATGGAGCTGAAAAGAAAACACTTCTTGCTTTCCTCTCCCGTCCAGACTTTACTGTTGGCTTCGGAGTTTCACCGAATTCGCTTGCGCTCGCGGGCTGTACCGCCAGTAGGATTGTTCCATTTCCGAAGAAATCCTGATTCAGTTGTAATTTGACAGACTGCGGTTATTTGCTTTCTGCGTCGCAGTATACGCAGCGATAAACCTGCTTTTCTTTGTCGACCAGTTTGAATTTATGTACGATCTCCTGTTCTACAGAAGTGATGCATCTAGGGTTTTTGCATTTGATCACGTCGGTCAGGGTCTCCGGCAGTTCCAGATGCTTTTTCTCAAACAGCTTGCCGTCCTTTACGATGTTGACGGTGATGTTATTGTCAACATAGCCGAGAACATCAAAGTCCAGATCGATGAGTTGGTCGATTTTGATGATGTCTTTTTTGCCGTATTTGGAGCTGTCAGCGTTCTGGATGATGGCAACGCAGTTGTCGATCTTGTCCAGTCTCAGAAGCTCGTAGATCTGCATGCTTTTGCCTGCTTTGATATGGTCCAGTACGATACCGGTGCTTACGCCGTCTATATTCATAAGTAATTCCTCTCTTTCCTTTTCTGATCAGTCTGTGTATGATTTTCTTTTACGCTTCTCTCTTGATTCCCAGCAAGTAGAGGATCAGCGCCATTCTGATGTGCTTTCCGCACAGAGCCTGGAAGAAGTAAGCGGCTCTCGGGTCATCGTCGACTTCGACGGAGATTTCGTTTACTCTCGGCAGTGGATGCATGATGGTCAGGTCTTCCTTCGCAGACTGCAGCTTTTCCAGATCCAGGATGTAGCTGTCTTTCAGTCTGATATAGTCTTCTTCGTTGAAGAAACGTTCTCTCTGTACACGGGTCATGTAGAGAATATCCAGTTCTTCCATGGCGTCTTCCAGTCTTTCAACTTCTTTCCACTTAGCGCCGGCTCTGTCCATGGATTCCTTTACGTAGTCAGGCAGCTGCAGTTCCTGCGGGGAGATGAGCACAAAGCTGACGTTTTCGTATCTCAGCATAGCCTCGATCAGGGAGTGTACGGTTCTGCCGAATTTCAGGTCGCCGCAGAGGCCGATGGTCATGTCGGACAGTCTGCCTTTCTTTCTCTTGATGGTGAGAAGGTCAGTCAGTGTCTGGGTCGGATGGAAGTGACCGCCGTCGCCGCCGTTGATGATAGGCACGGTAGTTCTCTGCGCAGCTACGATCGGCGCGCCCTCTTTCGGATGACGCATTGCGATGATGTCCGCGTAGCAGCCTACGGTTCTGACAGTATCGCTTACACTTTCGCCTTTTGCTGCGGAGCTGGAACCTGCTTCGGAGAATCCCAGCACGCTGCCGCCCAGTTCCAGCATTGCTGCCTCAAAGCTGAGTCTGGTTCTGGTGCTCGGTTCAAAGAACAGAGTCGCCAGTTTTTTGTGTGCGCAGATATCTTCGTATGCAGCGTGGTTTTCTACAATATCGTCAGCTACACGAATCAGTTCATCGATTTCTTCTACAGTGAAATCGGTAATGTTGATAAGATTTTTAATTTCGCTCATTTATTTGTCTCCCTTCATCCATCCCTCATCAGAAGGATTATCTCTAAACTTTAAAATTCTCTCTTTATCTTCTGCCTTGATATAGCCTGTGTCAGCGGCGACTTCCACCAAAGCGTCAAGGTCACATAAGCTTACGTTCTTTACATTGTGCTCTGCGAATCTGTCCAGTCCCTTCTGCATACCGTAGGTGAAGATGCTGGCGATTCCCAGAACATCAGCTCCCGCAGCGCGAAGCACTTCTACTGTATCAACGGCAGAGCCGCCTGTGGAGATCAGATCTTCCACGACTACGACTTTCTGACCCGGAATGAGCTTTCCTTCAATCTGGTTGGTCCTTCCGTGGTCTTTGGCGGAACCTCTGACATAGCCCATAGGAATGTTCATCAGGTGGCCGACGATCGCGGCGTGGGCAATGCCTGCGGTACTGGTGCCCATGACGACTTCACACTCCGGATAATGTTCTCTGATGGTGGCAACCAGTCCTTCTTCTACCTTGATTCTTACCTCAGGCGCTGTCAAAGTCAGTCTGTTGTCACAGTAAATCGGACTTTTGATGCCGCTTGCCCAGGTAAAAGGTTCTTCCGGTCTTAAGAAAACTGCCTCGATGGACAGAAGACCTTTTGCGATTTCTGTTTTCATAAAAGTTCCTCCAATCTATATATAAAATGAATTAGCCAATAAATTCTCTGCATACTCTCTCATAAGCAGCTACCGGATCGTCAGCTTTGGTGATCGGTCTTCCAACGACGATGTAATCACTGCCCAGTTCTTTTGCTTTTTCCGGTGTGGTAACTCTGACCTGATCGCCTTTGTCGCCATCGGCAAAGCGCACGCCCGGCGTTACAGTGAGGAAAGCACCGCCGCAGGATGCGTGAATTTTACCTGCTTCCAGCGGGGAACAGACAACGCCGTCAAGGCCTGCCTCTTTGGCGTTCTGCGCGTATCTGGTCACAACTTCATCCAGAGGCGCGTCGATGAGCAGTTCCTGCTGCATTCTTTCCTGACTGGTGGAAGTCAGCTGTGTTACCGCGATGAGCAGCGGGCGGCTTCCGTCTTCTCTGGTCAGACCGCGGAGGGCGGCTTCCATCATATCTTTGGTGCCGGCTGCGTGGAGGTTGCACATGTCAACGTCCAGTTTGGACAGCGCGGCCATAGCTTTTTCTACGGTGTTTGGAATATCGTGGAGTTTCAGATCCAGAAAGATCTGGTGACCTCTGTCCTTGATTTCTTTTACAATGGCAGGGCCTTCACTGTAAAAAAGCTCCATGCCGATCTTTACATAAGGTTTTCTGTCTGTGAACTTGTCTAAAAATGCCAGTGTGTCTTCCTTTGAAGGAAAGTCGCAGGCGATGATAACGTCTTTACCCATAATATCCTCCTTGTTTGCTTGTCATGTTCTATGTATTGCTGCTGCAGAGAAAATTCTGCGCGATAGCTATTTAACAATTCCTATAATATCTGCCAGTTTTTCAATGCCCAGTTCTTCGCAGACACAAGGCAGCTGTTCGATGATTTCTTTGCAGGCAAACGGGTTGACCAGATTTGCCGCGCCGACCTGCACTGCTGTCGCTCCTGCCATCATCATTTCGATGACATCCCGGGCAGAGCTTACGCCGCCCATACCGATGATGGGAATGCTGACTGCGTTTGCGACCTGATAGACCATGCGGACTGCAACCGGAAAGATCGCCGGACCGGAAAATCCGCCCATTTTGTTGGCGATGACAGGTTTTCTTCGATTGATATCGATACGCATGCCCAGCAGGGTGTTGATCAGGCTGATGCCGTCCGCCCCTGCCTCCTCGCAGGCTTTTGCGATAGAGACGATGTCGGTTACGTTTGGACTCAGCTTGATGTAGACCGGTTTGCTCGTCACAGCTTTCACCGTACGGGTGATCTCCGCCGCGCTTTCCGGCAGAACGCCGTATGCCATGCCGCCGTTGTGCACGTTAGGGCAGCTGACGTTGACTTCGATGATGCCGACCTGCGCCTGTTTGTCCATGGCAGCGGCGCACGCTGCGTATTCGTCCGGAGAAAAACCGCTGATATTGGCGATCAGAGGTTTGTGATAAAGCTTTCCAAGCTCCGGCAGTTCCTTTTCGCAGACCGCGTCAAGCCCCGGATTCTGCAGACCCACCGAGTTGATCAGCCCGCAGGGGCATTCCGCGATGCGGGGCAGAGGATTGCCCAGACGGGCGTCTCTGGTGGTGCCTTTGAAGGAAATCGATCCCAGAATATCCAGGTCGTAAAGCTCCGCGAACTCCTTGCCGTAGCCAAAGGTGCCGCTGGCTGGGATGACAGGATTGTCAAGGGTGATGCCGCTTAAAGTTACTTTTAAGTCTACCATTTGATTTCCTCCTTATATAGAATCGGTCCGTCCTTGCAGATTCGCTTGTAGCCGTATTTGGTCTCGCAGGTGCAGCCCATGCATGCGCCGAATCCGCAGGCCATTCTCGCTTCAAAGCTGAACTGCCCGTCCGGCGCGAGGTCGTAAACTGCCTTTAACATCGGCTCAGGACCGCAGGTATATACATAGTCAAATTCCAGGTCTTTCATGGCGTCTGTGACAAACCCCCTGATGCCGGCTGAGCCGTCAGCCGTGGTGATGACCGGCTCGATGCCCAGCGCGCGGAATTCGTCAGTCAGAATGATCTCTTTCTCGCTGTTGAAACCCATGACCACCTGAGGCACAGTGCCTGCTGTGACCATAGCCTCAGCCAGACCGTAAAGGGGCGGCACGCCGATACCGCCTCCGACCAGCAGCGGTTTGCTTGCGCCTTTTGATAGATCAAAGCCGTTGCCCAGGGGCATGAGCACGTCGAAGGTATCTCCGCGTTCTGCTTCTGCCAGAGCTTTCGTTCCCTGTCCGACCACCTTGAAGATGATGGTGACAAAGCCTGTATCGTAGCTGTAGATGGAAATCGGTCTCCTCAGATAAAAACCGTCCAGTCTGATATTGATGAACTGGCCGGGAGCGCTGATCTCGCTGCAGTCGCCGTCCAGGGTCATGATAAAGATGCCCGGCTGCAGTTCCCGGCTGTTATTTACTTTCAGTATCTGTCTCTTCATATACGATCTCTCCATTTACTACTGTCATGATAACTTTTCCGTACAATTTCCAGCCCTCAAAAGGAGTGGCGCGGCCTTTGGTCAGGAACCTGTCTGGATCGACGGTCCACTGACGCCGCAGGTCCAGCACAGCCAGATCCGCCGGCGCGCCGTCTTCAATGACGCCGCCTTCAAGGCCGAAGCGTTTTCTCGGATTTACGCTCATCAGCTCGACGAGCTTTTCCAAGGTGATAATGCCTTTTTTTACAAGATGTGTATATAAGATCGGGAAGCAGGTTTCCAGACCTACGATGCCGAAGGCGCTGCCCGCGAGCCCTTTGGATTTTTCTTCTTCGCTGTGAGGCGCGTGATCTGTTGCGATCATGTCAATGGTGCCATCGCAGATGCCTTCGATCAGAGCGTCTCTGTCAGAGGAAGAGCGCAGAGGCGGATTCATTTTGAACCGTCCGTCTTCCTGCAGATCTTCGTCGCAGAGCACCAGATAATGAGGCCCTGTCTCGCAGGTCACATCCACGCCGCGAGCCTTTGCCTGCCTGATGATGCCGACGGTTTCCTTTGTGGAAATGTGGCAGACGTGGTAAGGGGCGCCGGTCTTTTCTGCCAGCAGCACGTCGCGCTGTACCTGACCCCATTCACTTTCGGAGCAGATCCCTTTGTGACCGTGAGCCTTAGCGTACCCGCCGTCGTGAATATAGCCGCCGTGAAGAAGGCTTTCGTCCTCGCAGTGTGCCACGATCAGTTTCCCCAGGGCTTTCGCTTTTTCCATGGCAGCTTCCATCAACTCCCCGGTCTGCAGCCCTTTGCCGTCATCAGAGAAAGCGCAGACATAAGGAGCCATGGCTTCCATATCGGAAAGAGCGCTGCGCCCGTCCTGATTTCGCGTGATCGTGCCGTAAGGGATCACTCTGACGCTGGCATCTTTTTCGATGATAGAAAGCTGCGTCTGCAGGGACTGCATGTCCGCAGGCACCGGTTTCAGGTTGGGCATGGTGCATACGCAGGTATAGCCGCCTGCCGCTGCCGCCGCAGAGCCTGTTTTGATCGTTTCTTTATAAAAAAAGCCGGGTTCACGAAAATGTACATGTACATCGGTGAAACCCGGCACTATTACCATATCAGTGCAGTCAATAAGAGTCTCATAGCCGCTCGGAACAGCGTCGACAAAAACACTGCTGCCGGAGACAAAAACGTCTCGCTTTTCAAAGCCTGCCGGCGTGAAAACAGTGGCATTTTTAAATAAGGTTGTCATAGATGGATCGCTCCTTTCTGTCTATGAAATTGATTTTTGCTCAAATCTTCAATATATTAGCATAGAATCCCGGAGCTGTCAATAGCATAAAATCAAAAAAATTTTACAGATCCTCGATCTCTGCAGGACTGATGCCCGTGATCTCGGCAATTTCGGCAGGCTCCATACCGGCAGCCTTCATTTTGGAGGCAATCTTATGGATCGCCTTGGATTCACCTTCGCTCAGACCTTCCATCTTGCCTTCTTCCCGGCCCACACGTCTGGCTATATGGGCCATCTGTTTAACCTGTTCTTCAAGCTTCATCTGCGTCCACCTCCAGTTTACCGGAACCTTGTCCGGATCACAGCTCATACTTAATATTAGTATATACGATTCATCCGCCGATGGCAATTGTTTTTGTGTATTCGTCACGAAAACAGATCCAAAACAGATCTTGTTCTACACTAAGTTTTTTAAGTGGCAAGAAATTTTGCTATAGCAAGAAATCTTGCTAGAAAACATGCAAGATTTCTTGCTTTTGAGCAGATGAAAGTGATGAAATCGTTGGTATTTATACGTTTTTAGAAGTTGGCACATTGTTTGCGTTACTATATTGTGAAACGTTTCAAAGTTATTAAAACAATGGAGGTTCACAAAATGTGTAATAATTATGATGAAAGCTTGCTGGAGAGATTTAAAGAGGTTGCAGCGAAAGAGCATCTTCTTCCAACGAAAGTAACTGATTTCTATAAGAAAAAGGTTGATAAGGAAGTTGCGGCTATTGGTATCGGTGGACCGTTGTATAAATGTGTTTATCCGACAGAAGAAAAGCTGAGCCTATTCGGACCTGGTGAAGTGGATGACTTTGTTCAGGAATACAACCATTATCCTGTTGAGGGGAATACTGATATCGTGAGACAGTATCCTAACCGTCTGCTGTTTATGACAACAGAGACTTGCGTATGTAATTGTTCTTATTGTTTTAGAACCATTAAGCTGGCTGAGTCTGGAGATATTCTTGACAGAATCAAAAATAGCCTGGATCTTCTGATTGAATATTTAAAAGGACAGCCGGAAATTGAAGAAGTAATTGTTTCAGGTGGAGATCCTGCATTGGTTCCGGTATCACTTTTAAGAGAGATCTTTACGAGAGTTCGTGAATTGGGCATTCCTCATTTACGTCTGCACACCAGATCTATCGTATACAATCCGGAAGTCCTTTCTGATGAACTGATTGATTTGCTGGCAGAATTCGATGTTCGTTTGGTATTCCACATCATGCACCCATATGAAATCTGTGATGTAGTCAGAGCAAAGATTGAACAGATCAGAAAAGCAAACATCAGAATGTACAATCAACATCCTCTTCTTGCCGGAATCAATGACGATCCGGAGGTATTAAAGCTTCTTTATACAGAGCTTGACAATATGAGAGTAAGGCAAATGAGTGCGTTTACACCTGATATTATCGCATATAGCGCATCTTTCAGAGTGCCGTATAAGCGTATTTGTGAAATCTTTGATTACCTCAACTATAATTCTTCTGGTTGGGTAAATGCAATCAGACTGGTTGGTGCTATCCCTCCAGGAAAGGCACGAAGATATAATATTACCAACTGGGATCAGGAAGAGGGTATTATTACCTTTGAAATCAACGGTGTTCCATTTGAGTATGTTGATTTTCCGGAAGAATTATATAAAAAGTCCGATAAAAAGACACTTCTTTGGAAGAAATATAAATAGAATCCGTTTAATGCAGAGCAGGGCTGCCGCATTGCAGCGACAGCCCTGTAAAATGCAGCTTGAAAGGAGTTAATCATGAGTACTGAAAGGACTAAACAAGAAAAGGTCGGAACATCTAAATGGTACCACGCGGTATTTGTAATTATATGCATGATGCTGTTTATGGTAATCGGCGTAGGAATGTGGGGTCAGGATCCGCATATTATGATTTTCCTTACGATTATAATTGAAGTAATTGTAGGGCTATTATGCGGTTTTAAATGGGAGAATATGGTCAAAGCCTTTGTCGCGCAGGTTAGCCAGTGCATTGAGGCGATGTTGATACTAGCTTTGGTAGGTATGTTAATCGGCTCAATGGTATGGTCCGGGACAATTGCGTCTATTGTATATTATGGACTTCATTTGCTTACCCCAAAAACATTTCTACCGATTGGCGCAATCATTCTTGCAATTGTAGGTTTGGCAACGGGTTCCTCCTGGACCGCCATTGGCACGGTTGGCGTGGCATTTATGGCAGTTGGACAAGGATTGGGAATTGATCCGGCTGTGATTGGCGGATTGTGTATTTCCGGTGGATATCTGGGAGACAAGTTCTCGCCATTATCCGATTCAACGAACCTTGCTGCGGCAACAGCGCAGATCCCGTTATTCAGGCATGTCAGAGCGATGGTTTCAACAACATTCCCAAGCTTTTGTATTGCACTTGTAATCTGGACGATTATGGGACTGTTCGCAGAGGGAACATACGATGCGTCTGTACCTGATTCTATTTGTGATGCAATTATAGGATATTATGATTATATGAGTCCGGTACTGCTGCTTCCTGTTCTGGTAATTATTATTGTATGCGTTTTACAGGTTCCTGCAGAGGCAGGACTTGTGGCCGGCATCATAGTATCGTTGCTCCTGGCAGTGGTATTTCAAGGTGCCAGTCTGAATGACTGTATTACGGCGATGCACTATGGCTATGAAGGGGAGTCGGGGAATGAAATCGTAGATTATCTGATAAACAGGGGCGGTATGGATTCTATGATGTGGACAATCAATTTGATTATTCTCGCCGTAGGATTCGGAGGAATCTTTGTTGAATGCGGATTTGTTCATGCTTTATTTGGAAGTCTGGTAAAGAGAGTAAAAACACCTGGGCAGTTAGTCACTCTAACAATTGTCTCATCTATTTTCTGTGATTTTCTTCTTGCGGACCAATATCTTGCAATTTGTATTCCGGGAACCATGTATAAAGAAAAGTACGATGAAATGGGATTGGATAGAAGCTTCTTGTCCAGATCTTTGGAGGACGCAGGAACTTTGTGGAGTCCATTATGCCCTTGGAATGCATGCGGCGTATATTGCACGACTGCGTTGGGTATGGGACCTTTGGTATATGGCCCTTGGGCATTTATGAATCTGATTAATCCGATTTATGCAATTGTTACTTCATATTTGGGCATTAGCGTCAAATATGAAGACGGTACAACGGCACGCTCCAGAAAAAAGAATGTGGCAGTTTAAGAAATAAGATCGAAAAGCCTACGGCAGCGTACTCTGGTTCGCGCTGTAGGCTTTGCCGTTCATTAAAGAGTATACGTTCAGACAATGATATTATGTTTCTGCATTTTATATTGAAGCGCCTGTCTGGTAAGTCCCAAACGCTTTGCTACTGCAGTAATGTTTTTACTGTTCTGCAGCGTTTTGAGGATGATCTCCCGCTCATATCTGTTTATATGGTCTTGGAGTGAAAATGAAGGCAGGCTGGAATCCGGAAAGACCGGAGAACTGCCTGCGTCCTGCGAAACTCCTTTTCCGGATATAATTCGCGATGGAAGCTCCTGCAGCGTGAGATATTCTCCTGCAGCCATATTGATTGCGTATTCGATGGAATTTCTCAGTTCTCGGATATTGCCGGGCCATTCATTCTGAAGTAAGGTGTTTTTTGCCAGGCCTGTTAAGCCGGTAACCTTTTTCCCGAGCAGATTATTGTAGTAATTTATATAGTGATATATAATCGGCATAATATCCTCCGGACGTTCACGAAGAGGAGGAATAAATATGTCGATTACATCAAGCCGATAGAAGAGGTCTTTTCGTAGAAGTCCTTTTTCAACGGCTTTTTCAGGATTCATGTTCATAGCGGCTATGAAACGAACATCAACTTCGATTTCTTTTTCGCCGCCGACCTGACGGAATTTTTGCTGCTCAATTACCTTCAAAAGCTTTGGCTGCAGAGAGATATCCATGGAATTCAATTCGTCGAGGAAAAGCGTCCCTCCATCAGCCATTTCGATAAGACCTTTTTTATCTTCTGCGCCGGTAAAACTCCCTTTTTTCGTTCCAAAAAAAAGGCTTTCGAATAAAGACGCAGGGAGAGCTGAACAGTTTACAGAAATAAACGCGCCTTTGTTTCTGCTGGAAGTATGCAGACTTTCGGCGATAAGTTCCTTACCGGTTCCTGTCTCGCCCCATATCATTACACAGGATGAGCTGGAGGAAAGCTTGAGAATCTCTTGCTTTATAGCCATCATAACGGGATTTTCCGTAATAATATCCTCGACAGTACATAGTTTTTTTCTGTTGTCTGCAGAAGGTGCGAAATACTCTTTTTCACGCCGATGAGGAATTTGGTTCTGTGATATGAGTATCGAGATTTCAATTGTCCCAAGCAGGGTATTTTTTCCTGATGAAATGGGAAAGGAGGAATTTACAAATTCATAGTTATTTCCATACATGTCAACAAGATTTTGTTTTTCGTTGATAATGGGCTGATTTGAGCGCATTACACGGTAGTGGGTACTGGTTTCTTCCGTAAGACTGGGATAAATCTCCAGAATGTGTTTGCCAATGTAGTTGTCTTTAGAAAGACCGGCTTGTTGGTAATCATATGTGGCAGAATATTCTACGTAACCCTGTGAATCGATAATCAGGACAGAATCAGCTCTGTCATATAATTCATCAATATATTTACTGTAACTTCCAAGCATAAGGGGAGCCTCCTTTCTGTCAGAGAAATTAGAAATTATGAATTTCTCTATGTATCATCTATCCTTCTGATAAAGATTTCTCGTTTGTGCCAAACAAGATGTCCATAAAATCCTGCCGCTGGTTTAGTATACGAATAATGTAAATTGTATCCGCATCAATACGGTAGAAAACATAATTTGGCTGCACGATGAGACAGAAGTAGTCAGTGGAGAACGGAACATCCTTTTTAAGACTGAAACCCATCTTGGGAAAAATCTCAAGATGGCGAAGCGCTTGAGTTAAATATTTCATGCTTTTCTTCGCTGTTTCAGCACCGAATTGAGAGAGGACATTTGTTCGTATTAGCTGCAGGTCCTCAAGAGCCTGTGGCGAATAGATGAGCTGAGGCATATGGATTACACCTCCAGAGCGGCTTCCACTTCATCGGCAGTGAGCCAGCCTTTTTCCTGCGCGCTCTTTTCTCCTTCCCAGAGCTTGGCAAAAAGTTGCAGAGAGGCTTTCATACGGTCAAAGTCTGCCATCTTAACTATGGCATATTCGCCGCGGCCGTTGCGAGTGAGATATACGGGACAGTTTTCCGTGACCTCCTTCAGAACTTCTGTGTAGTTCCTCAAATCTGAGATTGGCTTGATATTTGGCATATGAAACATCTCCTTTTGTTTGTTACCTTTATTATACACATAGTAAGACGAAAAAACAAGTGAATATACATGTGAATTTACAGCTAAATTGATATAAACCTTCCGCATGAGAAGGATTGCAGCTAATTTTCAATTGTTCATTTTCCTAAAAAATCAATTTCTGCTCAAAATCAAAACCGAAATCAGTAAGAGGGATATCTGAAGGGCAGTTCACGAAAACAGATCCCGTATCAAAACCAGGATCATATTGTCGTTATACAGCAGTTCCGCGAGCCGCGTTCCGTCCATAAGACCCATGACAGTTTCCGACATGCCGGGCCAAACGACACTGAGAACCGGCACCAGTACGATGAAAAAAAGCAGCACCAGAAGTACGCCCCGGACCAGGCCGAAGAGAAACCCCATGACACCGTCGAAGAAACCGGTAACGCCGTCGTTGTACTTTTTTGAAAACAGATACACGGCAAGAAAACCGATGACTTTGATGGCCAGAACTACTGCCAGAAAGCTGACGATGATCATGATCACATTGGTGATAGACGCCGAAGTGCCATAGGCGAAGTCCTCTGTACCCTGGTTGACCCAGGAACTGAACATGTCAGGCATGGCTTTGTACGGCGCGCTGTCCTCTATAGAAGTCTCGATATGCGCGAGAATGGTCCGGTTGATGGAATCGTCCAGCGTCGTGTAATCTATGAGAAAGCCCTTTGCCTTATTGCAGAGCAGAAGTCCCGCGATGATGCAGAGAAACCACTGCATGAAGCTTGCCAGTGTCATGGCGAAGCCTTTCCGCGCGCCGAGAATGGCTGAAAGTGCTAAAATCAATACGATGATAAAATCCATTTGCTTGTCTCCCTTTTCGCATTCTTCGAATAGGTCAGTTTTTTCTACATATATTATATTACTAAAATTATTCGTAAAAAGCAAGTGAGGGAGTGGGGTTATGTCGGAGTACAGAAAATATGCGGTGCAGGTGGAGTACGCGGCGGAGGGATACCGGCTCTGGAAGCACGGTATGGACAGGGCAGTATGCGTGCTGGAAACCTATCGGGAGAAGCGGTCAGTTTATTTCGCCGCTGTCAATCTGCTGCCGTCCACTGTTCTGGCTCAGGAGGAGAAGGAATATCATCTGGTACTGCTGGGCGCATGGGATGGCCAGGTCATCCATCGGGACTTCGGCGCGTTCAGCGTCAATCAAAGCGGCGAGGGCAGTTTTTTTAAGAAATTTGACGGACCGGAGCTTGCTGCCTATACCCACTGCCTGCTGGTGGCGGCAAAACCCGACGGGACAGTTGAGACCGTCATCTCCGGCAAGACGCCGTTTTTCCGCGAGGCCGAAGAGGTCCCTGAGACCGAAGCCCCGTGCCACGCGGAAGACCCGTGGCAGAAACTCTTTGATCAGTGCGCGGGTGAAGGCCAGAGGGATATTTTTTCCGCAGACGTCGATGAGACAAAGGCTGTCTGGTGGCGCCTGGACGGTGCGGACGGCCTGCCGGAGGCTGCGGCGGGATGCGGGGAGATGGTCCGGCGGTACGGGCACTTTTTGATCGGAAAAGGGTGTCAGTCATGGTTTATCGGTGTGCCGGGACGGTTTTTGCTGGCGGAACAGCCGCAGGCAGAAACCGGATGTTTTCAGCTGTGGCAGCCGATCCGGGGCGGGGAGGCCTTTTTTCGGAACCTGGCTGAGCTGAGCGGTGAGGAGGCGGAGAGCCTGTTCGGCTACTGGATCGGTGAGATAGACGGAAAAACGGGGGAGATCTGCCTGATCTGACGGAGAATGCACGAGTTTCAATACAAAAAGTGGTTGAATACTGTATGGAATTGTGGTAACATAGAAAGGTATATGAACAGGTTTATGCAGGAGGCCCTGCGGGAGGCGGAGATCGCTTTTCAGCTGGGCGAGGTTCCGATCGGAGCCGTAATCGAAAAAGATGGACAAATTATAGCCAGAGGCCACAATCTGACGGAGACTCTGAAGGATCCCACAGCGCATGCGGAGATGATAGCGATCCGGCAGGCTGCCCGAATTCTCGGCGGCTGGCGGCTTACAGGCTGCAGTCTCTATGTGACGGTGGAACCCTGCTCCATGTGCGCGGGGGCCATGGTTTGGGCCAGAATCGAAAATCTGTATATCGGTGCGATGGATCCTAAGGCCGGAGCCTGCGGATCGGTGTTTCAGATCGCGGACTGCGGCAGACTGAACCACCGGATGAAAATTGAAACAGGGATCATGGAGGAAGAATGCGGGCAGATGATGCGGCAGTTTTTCCGCCAGCTTAGAAATAGAAAGAAAAAGAACAAATCGGAGGAATAGCAAATGAAAAGAATAGGCAGTATCCTATGCCTGGCAGCACTAATCGTAACAATGACGGCGTCCGTCTGCTTCGGAGCTCAGTCACTGAAAGTGGAGTCTTATCCGGAGAACGGACAGAAGAACACGAGTATTGAGAACATGGGCGTTAAACTGACCTTTAACAGCGAGGTTGGAGATAAGAAGAGCATGAAGAAAAACGCCGATTGTTTTTCTATCACAGATGATAAGGGAAAGAAGATCCCGATCCGGGTCTTCTATGATCCGAAGGACAGCACCAAGATGATGGTTCTTGCAGACGCTGTTGCCATCGCCAACGATAAGGATCTGAGAATCAAAGACAATACAGAGTACACCCTGCATATTTCCGGCGACTTTGTAGATAACGAGGGCAACGAGCTGGGAAAGGACACGGATATCACCTTCAGAACACTGAATCAGAGCCAGAATACCAAGGTCTATATGGTCATGATGGTGATCATGATGGGCGGTATGTTCTTCTTCACATCCCGTCAGGCAAAGAAGCAGATGGAGAAGCAGCAGGAAGAAAGCGGCGTGAAGGAAGAACCGTTCAACCCGTATAAAGAAGCGAAGAGGACCGGAAAATCTCTGGAAGAGGTCATTGCCGCCCATGAGAAGGAAGTGGCAAAGCGCGAAGCGAAAGCAGCCAGAAAGGCGAAGCGCAATGCTGCCAGCGACGATGATGATTACGAATATGAAGAGGACAATGGCAACTACAAGGTAAAAGGTCCGAGACCGATCTCTGCCGGCGGCAGCAGCTATATTACCGGGCGGAAAGCCCTTGCAGAGGCAAGAATTGCAGAAGAAGAAAGACTTGCTAAGCGAAGAGCCGCAAACGCGAAGAAGAAAAAGAAAAAATAGACAAGTCAAAATGAGCGGGCTTCCGCTCATTTTGCTCATTGGAGTGAGCTGATGAGAGAAATCAGAATACAGTCCTTTGCCAAGATCAATCTGTCTATTGACGTGACCGGCGTCGCCGATGACGGCATGCATCTGGTAGACATGATCATGCACCAGCTGTCCTTTCACGATGACGTGACCGTCCGGTTCGAAGGAAGCGCCCGGCGTGAGAAGTCCGGCAGACAGGAGCAGGGCAGAGGCAGCGCAAAAACAGCAGGTGCCTTTGACATTGAAGTGACGACTAATCGATATTATCTTCCCACAGACGAGAGAAATCTGGCGTACAAAGCGGCTGATCTCATGGCGCGGCGCTATGGCAGGCGGGTCTGCGGCGGAAAGATACAAATAGACATTTTTAAGAGAATCCCGGTAGCCGCGGGACTCGCAGGCGGCAGCGGAAACGGAGCGGCTGTGCTTCATGCCTTGAATCAGATCTGGAGGCTGAACCTCAGTCTGCCGCAGCTTTGCAGGATCGGTGCGGAGCTGGGATCAGATGTGCCTTTCTGCGTTATGGGTCAGGCCGGCGGTAATTTTGATCTGCCGAGGAAGATCCGCAGGCATCCTCTGGCAGTTTCCTGTGCCAGGGCCTCAGGTACAGGCACAGAACTGACGCCTTTGCCGGCGATCAGGAAACCTGTGGTCATCGCCAAACCGGCCATGGGGGTATCCACCAGAGAGGTGTACAGCGGTATCGACCGGTGCAGGATAGAAGCCCGCCCGGATAATGAGCGGCTGATAAAAGGATTAGAGGATAGAGATTACGGCCTGATATACAGCCAGTGTATCAATGTTCTGGAAGCCTACACCCTGAAAGCTTACCCGCAGGTCGCGGCGCTGAAGGAGAAAATGGAGCAGGGCGGCCGGGCTGAAATGGTGCTGATGAGCGGCAGCGGACCGACGGTTTTCGGGATATATAACAGCATTTCCGATGCCAAAGCAGTATGCACGGCCCTGCGCAGGTGCGGCTATGAAGCTTACTGGACGAGAACAACAAAATGAAATTAGGAGTAAAGATGATATGTTGAATTTTGATTTACAGAACCACAGACCGCTGAGAGAAATCGTATATGAGCAGCTTAAGCTGCAGATCCTGACCGGCAGGATCACGCCGGGAACCAGAATGATGGAGGTAGAGCTGGCTGATGAGATGGGCGTCAGCAGAACGCCTGTCAGAGAAGCGATCCGGAAGCTGGAAAAGGAAGGACTCGTGACGATCGAGCCGAGAAGAGGCGCGTACGCGTCAGATATTTCCGTAAAGGATATGGTAGATACGCTGGAAGTCAGAGAAGATCTGGAAGGCCTGGCTGCGGCGCTTGCCGCGGAGCGGATGACAGAAGAGCAGGTGGAAGAACTGATCCAGATCACCCGGAAGTACAGTGAAGCCATTAAAGACAATGATACGGAGAAGATCATTCGTTATGACGAGCAGTTCCACAAACACATCGTGGCCTGCAGCGGCAACAAAACGCTGATCCAGCTCAGCGAGACCGTGCAGGAGCTGGCGCTGCGGTTCAGATATCTGTTTTATGATGATTTCTCCAGATATGAAAACATGCCGGTAGAGCACAGACAGATCATCGACGCGATCAAAGGCGGTGACGCGGACACAGCCAGACAGACAGCCGACATTCATGTAAAACGTTTGAAGGAATTCGTCATTCAGGAAGGCGAAGCGGTGTTCAACCACCAGTAGGCCGGCAGACAGCCAGACAGGGTCATAGCCAAAACGATTATGATAAGATTTTAATAAAGGGGATACGGTACCGATGATTTTGACATGGATACCGTATCCCCTGTTTATTTGCGTGAAATTAGACTGTTAGTTTTTCAGAGCTGTGATCGGTACTACATATACGCCGTCAGGTCTCTGGTATGCTGCATTAGTCATGCCGCAAAGCACGCACAGCACGGCAGGCGGTTTTCCTTTGGGATCGTTTTCGATAGCGGATTTGATGCTGCGGAGATTTTCGGCTGCTGCATCGATCTGATTGGCACCCAGCTTTATCTCGAAGGCGGCCCAGTTTCCGTCAGCCAGTTTGATGACCGCATCGATTTCACGGCCCTGATAATCCTGGTAATGATACAGAGAAGCGTTAAATGCGTCTGCGTATATTTTCAGATCCCGTTCGCACAGCGCTTCAAACAGGAATCCCAGAGTTTCCAGATCCCTTAACAGGCTGTCAGGTGTCACTTTGAGCAGAGCGCAGGCCAGCGACGGGTCAGCCAGATGACGTTTCACTGCCTGTTTTACTCGTACAGATGAACGGATACCGCTGGAAAAAGGCGGCTGGTCATCTATAATGAACAAACGTTTAAAAATATCCAGATACTCTTTTACTGTTTCTACATCGATATCTTCATCGTCAATTTCTTTGATATCGTTTTTTAATGTTCTGTTCGTGACGGTGGTGCTTTCATTCCTTGCGAGGGAACGCAGGAGAAGGCGCATTTTCGCAGTATTTCGTTTTATGCCGTCCATACGGTAAACGTCATCGTCGATCACGGCGCTCAGATATTCTGCCGGGATCAAAGCAGCCTGTTTTTCGGTCAGTCCGATACTGCCGGGCCATCCGCCCCGAATGATCAGTGAGATCAACGTTTTCAGCCGGACCTCACCGGTCATGACAGGCGTCATCTTTCCGTTGCACAGGTCCCCTAAAGAGATCTTGCCGGAAGAGTCGCCGGACTCATACAGGGACATAGGACGCATGTGAAGTCTGGCAATGCGGCCTGCGCCGCTGTGAAGAATGCCTTTATGATTTGGCGTGGCAGAGCCGGTTAAAATGAATTGCCCTTTTTCCTTTGTCTGGTCAACCTTATACCGTACGGCATCCCAGAGAGGCGGGACTTCCTGCCATTCATCAATGAGGCGAGGCGCAGCACCCTCTAATATCAGATCTGGAGAAAGTTCAGCCAGCTGACGATTTTGAAAGTTGCCAGAGGGATCTCCGATGAATATTTCACTGTTTGCGTGGTGGGAGGATGTCCATGTTTTTCCGCACCATTTAGGTCCTTCAATGCAGACTGCGCCGAAAGTTTCTAAAAAACTGGTAATTTTTTCATCGATAATCCGCGGCAGGTATTTTCTCTCTTCCATTTTATCACCTCAGTATGTATTATAACCTAATCCGATAGATTTTACAATTATAACCCGATAGATTTTCCCGATATAACCCGATAAATTTTTAAAATTCATGCCGATAGTTTTTGAATGCTGATTGGAGAAGTCATGGGCGGTAGAGAAAAAGAGCAGTTGACGTGATCGTCAACTGCTCTTTTTCTAAGGAGTCCACTATAGAAAGATTATATGAAATCTGTGTTTTTCATCAGTTCTGAGACGGTGCGGTCTCCGGTTTTTCTGCCGCGGCCCTTGCCGCCTCATTGGCGTCTTCAACCAGATCTTTGGTCGTCTGACGGATAAAGTTCTCAAAGATGGAAAGATCGGTCTGGTCGTTGGAAGCGTAGCAGACGATAAATGGCTGTCCTGCGTATACGATGCCTACATCATGGGTTTTGTCTTCCTCCTCGCCGGTCTTATGAGCCATAGGATAATCCATGGGAAGATAACCGCCCAGCTTGTGGTTGACCTGCTGCTGCCGCAGAATGTCCTCCAGCCACAGGGAAGATTCTTCGTCTACCAGAGTATGGTGATACATCTTTTCCAGCAGATCTCCCATTTCCTTTGGTACGAAATAGTTCTGAATGCCCCGGCTCTCTTTCTCTGAATCCCAGTAGCATCGGTTGAACTGCGTCCCGATCATGCCCAGCTCCAGGAAACAGTCCCGGATAACCGGTACGGTGTAGTACCGCAGCAGTGCGTTAGTCGCTGCGCTGTCGCTGATGGTGATCATCAGCTTGCTCATGGTCTCTACATCCAGTGTCACATCGCCGGTGATATGCTGGATGGCCCCGCAGCCGGGGATCTTCTCTTCTTCCTTCATGGTCACCAGATCACGGAAGCTGGTCTCCCCGCGGGAGCGGAGAAGCAGAATGGCTGCCATCAGGGGCAGTTTTACAATACTGGCGGGAAGGAACGGAAGGTTTTCATTGTAGCCTATAGTTTCCCCTGTCACCAGATTTTTATAGTAGAATCCGACTTTTCCAGGCATTGTCGAAAGTTCTTTGATGATCCTGTTTTTATCCATTACGCATTTACTCCCTTTCTCAAAACATGTCCGGCCCGCGCGCCGGTATGACGGCCGTTTTCCGCAGTCAGCACGCCGTTGACATAGACCTGACGGATGCCAGCGCACGGCTGTTTCGGATCGTCGTAGGTCGGCGTATCCTGTATCTGATCAAAGTCAAAGAGTATCAGATCCGCATGCATGCCTTCCCGGATCTGGCCGCGGTCAGCGAGACCCAGACGGGATGCCGGAAGACCTGTCATCTTGAAAACTGCGGTTTCCAGAGGGAAGAGCTTCCGCTCACGGCAGTATTTGGCGATGACCCGCGGAAAAGTGCCGTACCAGCGCGGATGCGGCTGCCCCGGATAATCCATGGAAACAGCGTTGCCGTCAGAACCGATCATGACATAAGGCCGCTGCATGATGTATTCTATATCTTCTTCGCACATGCCGTAATTGACTTCATTGACACGGCCCCGTTCCTCCAGAACCAGGTCAAAGCAGGCGTCAGCAGGATCCACGCCTCTGACTGCCGCGATCTCTTCTATGTTTTTGCCTACGGCCCAGGCGTTCTTTTCGCTTTCCGCATAGGATACGTAAATGTCGCCCCAGCGTCCGATATGGCTGGCATTGGCCTCATCGCGGAGTTTCGCGCGGGTCTCTGGATCCTGAAGACGGGCAAAGAGCGCGTCCATACCCCCGTCAAAAGCCCAGAGGGATATATTGCTGTCCAGAGAAGTTGCAGAGGCGCTGTACGGATATTGATCACATTTCACGTCCAGACCTTCTCTTCTCGCGCGTTCGATCATAGCGATGGTGGTCTTGCAGTGGACCTGCCATCCGGTTTTGCGTGTAACTTTGTGATGGGCGATCTGCAGAGGCGCGCCTGAGCGTCTTGCGATCTCCAGTGATTCGGCTACAGCCTCTACCACGTGGTCTCCTTCATTGCGCATGTGTGTCTCATAGAAAGCGCCGAAAGGAACCAGTTCCTCACAAAGCTGCGCAAGCTCGTCAGTGTCAGCGTAACAGCCCGGCGGATAGATCAGCCCGCTGGACATGCAGAAGGCGCCGTCAGTCAGCGCTTCCCGCAGCAGACCGCGCATCAGGGACATTTCTTCATCGGTGGCTTTTCTGGCGTCAAAGCCCATGGCGGCAAGCCGGATAGAGCCATGGCCGACAGCAGTGCCGAAATTGACGCTTGGATGCTGTTTTTCCAAAGTGTCCAGATACTGACCGACCGTATTCCATGTATAGTCCAGATCTCCTACATAGTCGCGAAGCTGTTTCTTCTTTTCAGGATCGTGGCTGACCGGAGCTACGGAAAGTCCGCAGTCACCGCCGATCTCTGTTGTGATCCCCTGAAGGATGCGGCTTTCCGCCTGAGGATAGGCGGGCAGAGTCGTATCGCTGTGAGAATGAATATCGATAAAGCCCGGGGCCAGGTACTGGTCTTTGCCGTCCACCACCTCCTGCGCAGACGCATCTTTGATAGCGCCTACTTTACAGATGACGCCGTCTTTTACGGCTACATCTGCGCGAAACCATGGAGCTGAAGTCCCGTCGATGACCCGCACGTTTTTGAAAATGATATCGTACATGTTCTACTCCTTGTTTTTTACAGAATTACATATATTATATTGGCATGCAAGAAGAATGCCAACTACGAATTGCCTGTTTTCTGCGGATCTGGGAGACTGACGAAGTGAAAAATCAGGATGAAAAAGGATAAAAAGCGGTTTTCGTTCTATTGACAGGCTTTGCCGCATAGACTGTCATAGACCAATTTTGAAGGGGGAAGAATGCTATGACCCACGAAAACGATATACCTGAATACGCGCTGCAGCCGGCCAGGGCACCGGTAGTCACACCGGCAGAGGCGGTCTATCATACAGAGAAAATCGTATATCCCGCTGAGGTGCAGACAGCCGTCTATGAGTTTGAGGAAGACATCCTGGTGCCGGATATCAGACCGGATATGCGTGAGATCCTGCTGATGGACGCGGCATGTGATATTGTACCGGCGGAAAAAAAGGTGGTGCCGAAGACGGACGATCTGCTCAATTTCACGGGCAGTCTGACCATTCAGACCATCTACAGCGCGGAAGACAGCGGCGAGCCGGTGGCTATCACATCAAAAATACCGTATAAGTATCAGTGGAGCCTGAATCCGCAGGACGAAGCGGAAGGCGTTTTTGGATGCAAGGTGCGCGGCCTGGAATCCATGATCGTCAATGAACGGAAGTTTCGCGTCAAGGTTACTCTGGAATTTTCCGCCCGCCTTCTGTGCAGCCGCAAGTTTCAGTTTTTTGACGGTCTGAAAAGCGACGACCTGGAGATGAAGCGGAAGCAGACCAGTCTGACCTGTCTGGAGCTGGTGAAAAAGGATGAGACCCTTATCGACGAGACTTTTCGCTGCAAGGATGGCGAGCAGATACCGGAATCTATTTTGAAGCAGGACTTCGTTATTACGGAAAACTACCGTCAGGTGACGACCGAAAAGGTTGTCATCAATGGTTTTGTATTCTGCAGCGTCCTCTACAGCGCTTCTGATCCGGATGAGCCGGGTAAGACGAGCATCCATCAGCTGAACCACAGGGTGGAGTTTACCCAGTTCGTTCCCATCGAAAAGGAGCACCGGGGCAGGAACTGGAACTCCGTGCGGACCAGTTTCTGCAGTAAGGATCTGACGGTAGTCATCGGCAGCGATGAAGAAAACCCGGAGGACATCCGTTTTCGCATCCGCGGTTCCGTCAACAGCCGCATTGAACTGTACGGCTGCCGTCAGCAGGAAACCATCGTAGACGCATACCACAGAGACAAAAACTTCGCCTGCGATCTCTCAAAGTGCCATGTGACCAATTTTGTGGGAGACGCCATGGCGGAGACGTCGGTCAGGGAGATCATCAATCTGCCGGAGGGAACAAAGGCGTCGGAGGCTGTTTACGCGTCGGCGCAGGTATTGGACCACGCCTGTCACTGCGAAAAAGGCCGTATCGTGGTCAGCGGCGTTCTGTCCTGCTGTGCTTTGTGGAAGGATCAGAACGGTTCCTTTGCCGCAGCAAAAGCGGTTCCGGATTTTCGCGGTACGGTGGAGCTTGAAAGCGCTATGGCCGATCAGAGGGCATTCTGCCGGCCTTTGATCAAAGGCGTATGGGTGGAATTCATCAATGAAAAGCAGATCGAAGTAAACGTGGCCATTCTGCTCTGCGTGCAGACCTGCAGAGAAGAGCAGATCACTATGATGGAGAATCCGCGGTTTGAAGAGGTCATTCGGGAGAAGGAATATCCTATGGTCATCGTGACCATGAAACAGGGCCAGTGCCTGTGGGATCTGGCGAAAAAGTACAGAACTACAGAGGAACACCTGCGCATGGCGAACCGCCTGGACGGCGAACCGGAGCCGGGCAGAAGGCTTTTGATCGTAAAATAGAAAGAGTATGTATAATCTCTGATTTTCTGTCCATAATCCTTGCAGAAAGGGTGAGGATTATGAGATTAACAGTATTACAGAAAGAACTCTGTGTCTGGATCGCGGTCTTTGCTGTCGCGGCAGTGCTCGGGGTCTTCTACATAGAGCATACGCCTAACGATCATCCGGGCATTATCAGGCTTCATGTGATCGCCAACAGCAACAGCCCGGAGGATCAGGCGCTGAAACTTGCCGTGCGGGATGAGATCATCAGGATGATGGAAGGACAGGAAGATCTGGAAGACGCCCGCAGTTATATCGACGGCCATCTGGATGAGATCGAAACAGCCGCTGAGAAAGTCATTCGCGAGAAAGGCTTTGATTATCCGGCGTCGGCGAAACGGAAGGTGGTATTTATTCCGGAAAAGCGCTATGAGGACCTGACCCTGCCCGCAGGAAACTATGAGGCTCTGCGGATCACCCTCGGACGGGGCGAAGGTCATAACTGGTGGTGCGTTATTTTTCCGCAGCTGTGCCTCATCGGAGAGCCGGATGAGGAAGCTGCCGGTGAAGAAGCAGAAGGAACGAAGATCGTTCTGAAATCGAAGATCAAAGAAATGATAAAGAAGGATATAGAAAAAGAGGTGCCGTGATGGTACCTCTTTTTTTTGAGATTTAAGCTTGCTGAGAATTGTTTTTTTGAATAGGAAACTCCAACCACTTGCAGTACAGCTTACGGGTAGTATACAATGTTGTTATGACAGTGATTGAAATGATGTATAATAACATATAATTTAGATACTACAATTTTTTATATATACATGAAAAAAGAAGGAATGCTAATTGCATTATTATTTTCATATTTTAAAATCATTGGAAAATAAAGTTGAAACTGCAAGAAAATGAGTAGAAATAACAAGTGGAGGATACAATGAAAAAAATAGCATTAATGACTTATGAAACCAATGCTGGAACGCAATATATGCGTCAATTAGAGGATTTTTTTGAGGGAAGGGTGAAAATAGAGTCCTATTGCGTTATTGACAACACAATGAATGAGGAAATTTGTGCGGATCTCTTTGTTTTGAGCTTTGCGGATATATTAGAATATGTTGAACGATATATTCCGGAAAGAGCAAATATTGTTTATATGTCCCGTACTTTTTTAAAGGATAAAGCGAAACAGCTGGATGGTATCCAGAATGAGAAAGCTGTTTTGTTTGATTATTCTGATATTATGGCCACGGAAACCATCGGCGTTATCCGGGAGATCGGTTATAAAAGTATTGATTTTGAAATCATTACGGAACTAGATGAGTTAAAGAAAGAAGTCGACAGTACAGTGGTTGTTACGGGTGGAAAAGATTATTTATCTCCGATAACCGTAGATAAAAAGGTGATTGATATCGGGTACTATATGATCGGCTTAACGATTCTTGCTGATATTGCGCAGCGTTTGGATCTTATGGATGAGGTTATGAACCGTAAGTTGTATCATTACAGCAGGCTTGTGGCTATTACAAATTCAGGAATTGTTGATACACTTCAGCATGCATGGAACATACGTAGAGAATTTGAAATGATTCTTGAGTATATCGAAGAAGGAGCTTTGGTTTATAACGCAAAAGGCGTAATTCTTCACATAAACTCGTTGTTTGAGGATTTGATTGATCTTTATAATGACAAAAAGACTATTAAATGTTTACCTATAGCATTACAACGTGTGCTAGAAGGCAGTGATGAGTTTTCGAATCAAATTGTTGAATTGAGAGAAGAATTCATATTAATGGTATCACGATATCGTGTAAACACTTATAATGATCATCCTGCTTATTTGGTTATTGCTAAAAATATTTCTAGTATTCAACAGATGGATCATAAGATCCGCGTTGAACAGGCGAAAAGTAATTTTAAGGCAAAATATACATTTGATCAAATCATAACATATAATATATCTATGATAGAGTGTATTAATATTGCTAAAAAGCTTGCAAAGACTAATATGTCAATGCTTATCACGGGGGAAAACGGAACTGGCAAGGAAATGTTTGCACAGTCAATTCATAATTCTTCATACAGGAGAGATATGCCATTTGTTGCAATAAACTGTGCAGCATTGCCTCGTGATCTTTTGGAGAGCGAACTTTTTGGCTATGAGGAAGGTGCTTTTACGGGAGCAAGAAGAGGAGGAAAGAAAGGAATCTTTGAATTGGGTCATGGAGGAACGGTCTTTCTGGATGAGATTGGAGATATGCCCGTATCGACACAGGTAAAACTACTTCGTGTTCTCCAGGAAAAGGAAGTCATGCGTTTAGGAAGTGAAACTCTTGTTAGAGTGGATGTAAGGGTCATAGCTGCAACTAATGTAGATATCGAAAATCTTGTTCAATCAAATCGATTTCGCAGGGATCTGTATTATCGGTTGAATGTAGCACGGATTTGTATTCCTCCACTGAGAGAACGCAGAGAAGATATAATCCCGCTGACCAATTACTTTCTTAGAAAGTATTCAAAAAAATATCATTCGTGTTCGGAGGAGTTAAAACTAACGTTAAAATGTTTGAAATGGGAAGGAAATATACGTGAACTGGAAAACATAGTACAGTATTTGACTAATGTAGGAGGGGAGGAACTCAAAACCGGGGATTTGCCAATGAGTTACAGAAAAGACGGATATGTAGATGTTTTGCCAGAGGAGTCTGTTGACAGATATTATGCAATTATTGAGGATATGGCAAAAAATAGAGGGATGGGACGAAGGCGGATAAAAAAGGAATTAGAATTGAGAGGAATCCACCTCAGTGAATATAGGATAAGACAGTACATAGATCAAATGTCAGATGAAAAGAAATGAATGCAAAGGCGGGCGAAAACCGGGATGATAATGATATCGTCCCGGTTTTCG
>JAETRU010000004.1 GCA_021769965.1 Eubacterium sp. | reverse complement strand
AGTAATTATATGGTACATGCTTGTATATATTAATTTCAATAAATGGATTTTAAGTAAATTATAACCAATGAAAAAAATCTTTTAAAAAATGTCGAAAAACATATTGACTTTTTGCAAGCTGGTTTACAGCTTGCATTTAATTTGTTAGATAAAGAAATTTTTAATGATGATAAAGATGATAAAAAAGAAATTACCAACAAAAATATCGTTATGCTGACCGATGGAAAACCAACTTATGGAATTGGACGTGGAGCAGATCGCACTTCGACCTCAACAATTTGTCCTTATGGGTATCCTATGATTGGTGACGGGAGAAATACAACTCATGAAATTCATCAGCAAGTAGAGGCTATTAGCGGGCAGATTAAAGACAAGAAGATTGGTGCGTATGCGGTGCAGGTAGGCGATGAGAGTTTTTCTTGTGGGAATAGTGATTGTAATTGGACAAAGAAGGTAGCTAAATGGCTTAATGAAGACTGTGATTTTATAACAAAACAAGTTGGAGAAGTCGATGATTTATCTGCTGTCTTTGATAAAATTGCAAATATGATTAAATTGCAGGCAAAGGCATGGATTCTTACCGATCCAATGGGGGATAATATTGTTTTTAAAGGTTTTGGGCGTGAAACTGATTTCGAGGGTGAGTTTAAGCTTGAAAGTGATAACAAGACAATTACTTGGAATTTAAAGAATTGTGATCCTAAGAAGGTCGGAAATGAATATAAGTACACTTTGTCTTATCAGATAGAACTGGATACTTTGTCAAAAGCTTTTAATGCAAATGAATTCTATCCTACTAATAAAAAGACTTCTTTGAAATACCTTATTTTAGAAGAAAATCAGGAAATTGACGAAAAACTTCTGAAAACCGCTTACTTTAACATTCCGTCTGTAAAGGGTTATGCAGCAGATCTGACATTTACAAAGGTTGATGATTCTGACGAGCAAAAGCCTCTTGCCGGTGCTAAGTTTGTACTGAAACATGACGGTAAGCAGATTGGAGATACGGTTGTTAGCGGTGATGATGGAAAAGTAACCTTTAAAAATATTCCGTCAGGTCATCAGTATACTCTAGAAGAGGTAGATGCTCCTAAGGGTTACGTTAAAGGCGCAGCCAAAACTTTTAAAGTTGAATTTGGTAAGATTAATGATGCAATTCAGAACGGAGAATTTATAAATGAGACTGATACTGTAGACGTGAATTTCACGAAGGTCTGGGATGATGAAGGAAATGAAAAGGACAGACCTGACACAATTACAGTACAGCTGTATAAGTATGTTGAGGCGTATGAAAATCCTGTACCGTGTGGAGCTCCTGTACCATTGGAAGGTCAGGACGAAGTTGTAAATGTTCCGGGTGGCGAAGAAGAGAAGAAACCGGAAGGTGGAACTGAAACCGGCGGAAGCACTGAAAACGGTGATGAAACTGAAACTGGTGGCAACATCGGAACGGATCCGGAGCTTGAAGGTGATCCAGTTGTCGAAGAAGAAAGTAGCACTGGCGATACTACTGATAAAGAGCAGGGTGCAAGCCTTATGGTTTTAGAGGAGTCAGAAAGCACTGATGGTTCTAATGAAGGCGAAGGCTCTGATGTAGACGGCGGAACTGACGATACACAGCAAACGACAAAAGTATATAAGAATACATGGACGTATCCTGCTGTGTGGAAAAATTTGCCTAGGTATGAGAATGGCAAAGAAATTCAATACACTGTTCGTGAAATAAAAATTGACGATTATTATGCAACTTATGCAAAGCCTGTAATGGGTGATGATGGAAACTGGAACCTTACGGTTACTAATGCCTACAGACCTGACAGTGTTTCGTACATTGTAACAAAAGTCTGGGAAGACGATAGTGACAGAGACGGTGTGCGGCCATCGGAGCTCAATTTGACATTATATCAGGGAATCCAAGAATATAATGCCCCTCCATCAATTGAAAAGGACGGAAATAGATGGACATATACGTGGTCAGGACTTCCGGCATATGATGGAGAAGGAAACGAATATACATACACTGCTAAAGAAGGAACTGTTCCTGACGGATACACAGCTGGAAACGATGGTAATGAAGTAAATGGTTTGATTACTAACACGCATGCTGCTGCAACCACTACAGTTACTGTAAAGAAGGAATGGGATGACAATAATAATTTCGATGGCAAGCGTCCAGAAAAAATCACTGTAAACGTTTATGGTACTGACAAGACCAAAGCTGTAGATACAGTAATTTTGAACGAGCAAAATAATTGGATGGCAACTTCGAATTCTCTTCCTAAGAATGAAAACGGAAAAGCAATTGAGTACACTGTAAAAGAGGTTGCTGTGCCGAATTATACCGCAAGCGAGTCTCTTACTAATAACAATGATGGTACCTTCAGTTATACCATCACTAATACCTACACACCGGTAAGCATTACCGTGAACAAGGTTTGGGTGGATGATGATAATTCAAACAATACAAGACCTGGCAGCATTATCGTAAAGCTGTTAGCGAACGGTACTGAAGTCGGCAGCGTAGAACTGAATGAAGCAAATGGATGGAAACATACATGGAGCGCTCTTCAGAAATACAATGGAAATGAAGAAATCAAGTATACTGTTAATGAAGTAGCTGTATCTGGTTATAAGGATCCAGTGGTAACTGGTAGTGTAGTGACTGGTTTCACCATTATCAACACTTATAAACCAGACAAACCAGTCATCATTCCGGATCCAGAAGTTCCAGGGTCTGGCCCGGACGAACCTGATGAACCGGATGAGCCGATCATTGACGATCCGGATGTACCTTTAGGACCTGGACCGGATGAACCAGACGAACCGGTGATCGACGACCCAGATGTACCGCTTGCACCGGCACCAACGGAAGAAGCAGATCCGAACGAGCCGAGAACCAGTGATGACGCGCCTCTGGGACTGATGATGGGAATGTTCCTTGTTTCTGCCGGAGCATTGGGAGCAATCAGCATCAGAAGAAAAAAACAAACTGAAAAATAGAATTATCATAGGTTTTGAGGTTTCAAAGTTTTGACAAGAGAGCCGTTTCGATCTGAGACGGCTCTTTTGCTTGACTATAAAAACAGGAAAGCGACAAGAAATGACATCAAAATGCAAAAACAGTATATCAGGGGGTTGACAAATAAGTATGGCGATGAGCATAATAAATTCATAAATTTCAAAGGCAAGACTGTTGTGAAGCAGTGACGCAAAGCTATAGGGTCTTGGCAGATCGTCAAGACAGCCAGTTGCATTTTACGATAGAGAGAACTCTTTTTATATGCATAAGATGGATGATATTAGTCTTGCGTTTATTGCAAGGCTTTTTTGCTTGTGCCGAACGTTCAAAAGCGTTGGACTCAAAATCTTATGAAAAGGAGGATATCTTGCCAAACCCGGCGAAAGCCGGTGACGGAAAGCTAAAGGGCCTTACCATCCCCCATGGTTGGCAGCCAGCTGCCCGGGTCAAAGGAAACCCGGCAAAAGCGGTTATTACCGCAGGATGGGGAAAACAATGAAAAACTTAAAAAAAGCAGTCAGCATTCTTTTGAGTCTGCTGATCGTGATGAGCATGATGCCGATGTCAGTATTTGCAGACAAGAATCCAGAAGGTGGAGGAGGTACTGGACAGAAAAGTATCCATATTCATAAAATGCAAGGCCTTCCAAAGGGATCTATTAAATTGATTATTTCTGTGGAGGATGGGACCACTGTTATAGTGGATGGTACGGTACAAGGCGAGCATATTGTCGCAGAATTGGGGGCGAATAATGGCTTAAGTACAATCAGTACTGTAATTAAATATGTGGATTCCAAGGGTGGAACTGGTACCATTAAGCTTACTTCAAAAGAGGGAAATGATGGAGGATTGGAAGGCATAACCCAGCTGGACAATGGATTGAATAACTATAATGGAAAGCTTGAACCAGATGGATCTGGAAACCCTACTGATCCGGGAGATGGTGGTGAAGATTCTGAAGATCCGACCGGAGCTATTAGCATTACGAAAGTCGTAGAAGGTGTTGATGAGAATGATACAGTGGAAAATAACTTCGAGTTCCGGATTACTAATGAAAAGACTGGAAAGGTTGAAACCGTAACAGCTACCATAGAGCAGTCTGGAACGATCGACAATTTACCTCTCGGTACTTATACCATTAAAGAAGTTGAAAGCAGTGCGGCTTTTTCTGGTTATACTTGGGAAGATGTTGTATTTGATGGAGTTAACGAGTCTGGTGAAATCACTCTGACCGAAGAAAACAAGGATATAGAAATAACTGCTACAAACAAGTATACCAAGAATGAGGAGCCTGCTGATCCTGATCCTGAAGAATCAAAAGGCAGCATCCAGATTACCAAACGTGTAGATGCTGGTGAAAGCTCTTTCGTGACTTCTAAGGACTTCACCTTTGTGATCAGTTCTGAGGAGAATGATATCAACGTAGAAAAAACTGTAAAACAGGATAAGACTATAACATTTGACAACTTACCTCTTGGAACTTACACTATCACTGAAATGAATGCAGATATTGCTGACTACGAGTGGACCGGAGTTACATTCTCTGGTGAAGCTGCCGAGTTTGGTCAGGTAACTCTGACTGAAGAGAATAAGGATGTAGAGATAACTGCTACGAATAAGTATACCAAGCCTGAAGCGAAGGGAACTATTGAAATAACCAAAAAGGTTGTAAATGAAGAGGGAAATGCAATTGCTCTTGAAGAAGCCAAAACCTTTACCTTTGCAATTGTTCATCTGTATGATAATTCTGCAGCTGATCCAATAACAACAGTGGATGTAACTGTGTCTGCAGACGCATCAGAGGGAAAGGCAACGATCGAGATGCCTCTTGGCTGGTATAAGGTATATGAGGTTACCGGAGATAATAACAGTGCTGTAAGCATTAACGGTTATGATTTTGTAAACGTTAGCTTTGGTGATTGGGACAATGCAATTGCAGGTTTGTTAATAGCAGGTGAAGTTAAAAACGTAACTGCTGCAAACATTTATACTGAAAATGAGCCTGCTACTCCTGATCCTGAAGAGCCAACAGGAACTATCAGTATTACGAAAGCAGTAAGCGGCTTTGATGAAGATGTTATTGTGGATAACAAATTCGAGTTCAAGATCAGCGGTAAGGATACGGAAGGTAAATCTGTTGAAAGAAATGTTACAGTTGAGGCAGGAAAAACTGTAACAAGCGATACTTTACCTCTTGGTACTTACACCATTGAAGAAATTGTAGGAAGCACAGCCGTTGATAATTATACCTGGAATGGCGTTACGTTCGATGGAGTTGCTGAGTCCGGTAAAGTAATTCTGACTGAAGAAAACAAGAATGTAGAAATAACTGCTACAAACACCTACACCAAGAAGGACGATTCGACTACTACTCTTCCTGATCCGGATGTTCCACAGGGATCAGGACCAGAAAATCCTGAAGAACCGGATGAACCGATCATCGACGAACCGGATGTGCCTCTGGCACCTGGACCGGACGAACCGATCATTAATGATCCTGATGTTCCGCTTGGACCAGCGCCGGTTATCGAAGATCCGGATGCACCGCTGACATCAACGTCATCTGAAGAGGCAGATCCGAACCAGCCGAAGACAGGCGATGAAGCGCCGCTTGCATTGATGATGGGAATGTTCCTCGTGTCAGTCGGAGCACTTGGAACGATCGTTGTCAGAAGAAAGGAAACTGAAAAATAAACCTGAACAATGTGTTGTGGTTTCATAGTTTTGATAAAAGAGCCGTTTTGATTGAGACGGCTCTTTTGCTGCGTTTTTGGAGCAATTTTTCATCAGTTTACCGAGTATCTCCTTTGCGAATTCGTTGACCCGGCCGGGCTTTTAGGGTATACTGTTAGTATTATTCCAATTTAAAGGAGCAAAGGAAGTAATGAAGAACGAAAAAGTCTTATTGGTCATAGATATGCAGGTGGACTTTGTAACGGGAGCGCTGGCAAATGAGGACGCGCAGCGGATCGTAGGAAAACTGCAGAACAAGATCGATGCGTACCGGTCAGAAGGTTATCCGGTGCTGTTTACCAGAGATACCCACGGGGAAAACTATATGGATACCCAGGAGGGCAGACTGCTGCCTGTACCTCACTGCATCAAGGGCAGCGGCGGCTGGCAGATCATAGATGACCTGCGCCGGGGCGTCATGGAGGAAGATGTGCTGGACAAGCCGACCTTCGGCTGTCTGAAGCTGCCTGAGTGGATTCAGGGAAAACTGGACGGGGTGCCTGAGGAGATTGAACTGGTCGGCGTCTGCACGGATATCTGCGTGATCTCCAACGCTATGATTTTGAAAGCGGCATTCCCGGAGACTACGGTGAAAGTGGACAGCAGCTGCTGCGCCGGCGTCAGCCCGCAGAGCCACGAAACGGCTCTTGAAGCTATGAAAGCATGCCAGATCATTGTAGAATAAGCAGAGGTTTCGTAAACCGGCAGGAATGCAGCCATAGTACGAAACAGACGGCAAGAATACATAGAATACATAAAAACAGAAATAGAAGTAACAGTAGAGGTGAAGTGTAATGTACGAATTTGACGCAAAGACGGTGAAGGATCAGATCGTGGTCTGGATCCGGGATTTTTTTGAGGAAAACGGCAAAGACTGTAAGGCAGTGGTGGCGATCAGCGGCGGCAAAGACAGCTCAGTGGTCGCGGCATTGTGCGTGGAAGCCCTTGGAAAGGACCGGGTATTCGGCGTGCTGCTGCCTAACGGGGAGCAGGCGGATATCGACGCGTCCAAAATGCTGGTAGCGCATCTTGGCATCGATCATGCTGTCGTCAACATCAAGGACAGCTTTGACGGCATGATGGGCGCGCTGGAAAAGGATCTGCCTGTGGAGATATCCAAACAGACCAGAACCAATCTGCCGGCAAGACTGAGAATGGCGGCTACCTACGCGGCGGCGCAGTCCATGAACGGGAGAGTTGCCAACACCTGCAATCTGTCTGAGGACTGGGTGGGCTATGCCACCAGATACGGCGACGGAGCAGGGGATTTCAGCCCGCTGTCAAAGCTGACCGTGCAGGAAGTCAAGGCTGTCGGCCGTGAGCTGGGCCTGCCGGAGAAACTGGTGGAAAAGACGCCGATCGACGGTCTTTCCGGGCTGACTGATGAAGAAAATCTGGGCTTTACCTATGCGGCGCTGGATCAGTATATCCGGACCGGCGTCTGCGAAGACGATGAGGTCAGAGCGAAGATCGACCGCAAGCGGGCGCTGAATAAATTCAAGCTGGAACTGATGCCGCATTTTGCGTATGAAGGGCCGGTTCTGGCAAAAGATAACTAAGAGGAATTTGGGAGCAGGAGGAAGAAAAATGCTGTTATCAGAACTTTTTGCAGGAGCGCCTGCAGTTACGATCAAAGGACTGTGCACCGATTCGCGAAAGGCAGAGGAAGGCGATCTGTTTTTCTGTCTGAAAGGTCTGGAAGCAGACGGACATCGTTTTGCGGACAAAGCATGTCAGGCCGGGGCTGCCGCGGTGGTGCACTCTGACGATCTTACGGAGCTGCCCGGCATAGCTTATGTGAAGGTGGACGATGTGAACCGGGAACTGAACCGGGTCTGCGATCTGTTTCAGGGGCATCCCAGTCAGAAGATGACCGTTTTCGGCGTGACCGGCACCAACGGCAAGACTACTACGACCAGCATCATTCAGGATGTCTATGAGCAAAAGGAGCCTTGCGGATATATGGGAACCATCGCCGTGCGCTACGGCGATGTGAGCCGGATCCCGAGTCTGACCACGCCGGACGCTATTGAGATCCATCAGAATCTGCGGGAAATGGTGGATCACGGCATGAAGGCTGTGGCTATGGAGGTCAGCTCTCACGGTCTTGCCATGGGCAGGGTGGATTCGGTAGATTTTGATGTGGCGATCTTCACCAACCTGACCTATGATCATCTGGACTATCATAAGACCATGGAAGCGTATTTTGAGGCAAAGAAGCTGCTGTTCCGCCATATGAAGCCGGAAGGAGTCGCTGTGCTCAACGCTGATGATGTCAGCTTTGATGAACTGACAAAGTGCGTCAGCTGCCGCTATGTCAGCTATGGAATGGATGCCGACGCGGATTACCGGGCAGAAGATCTGCAGCTTTCCGTTGGCGGCACTGTTTTTACTCTGGTCTGCGGCGACGGTCGTTACGAGGTGAAAACCAATCTGTCAGCCAGATATAACATCTATAATCTGCTGGGTGCCATTGCCGCTATGCATCAGATGGGCATGGCGATCGAGGATATGCTGCCTGCTCTTTCGCATATTTCACAGGTAGATGGCCGCATGGAGGTCATCGACGAGGGGCAGGACTTTACTGTTATCGTTGACTATGCCCATACGCCGGACGGCTTTGAGAAGATATTTCAATACGCAAGGGAGATCACAGAAAGAGATATTTATACGGTATTTGGCTGCGCGGGAAAGCGTGATAAAGTGAAGCGGAAAGTACTGGGCGAGATCGCCGGAAAGTACTGCCGGAGAGTTTTTGTCACAGAAGAAGATCCCAGAAATGAGAAAGCGGAGGATATCGCGGCAGCTATTATAGAAGGCGCTGGTGAGGAGAGATCGGAATTCATTAAAGACCGGTACGCGGCGATCGAAGCCGCGGTGAAGGCGGCCGGCAAAGGTGACTGTCTGCTGATTCTCGGCAAGGGCGACGAGCCGTATATGTATTACGAAGAGGGCAGACGACCCTGGATGGGCGATCATGAGGCGGCACGAAAAGCGCTGCGGGATCTGGCCGGTAAATGCTGAGGAGCGGCAGGAAAGGTTTTGTGTGTGATATATGGGCAAGAAGTTGGAGATCCAGCTGCTGGGCGGTGTGTTCGTGCGGTATGGAGAAAAAGAGATCGGTCTGGGGATCGCGAATACAAAGACGGGTAAAATGTGGACCCTGTTTAAATATATCGTTCTTAACAGCGGGCGCATTGTGCTGCAGGAGGAACTGATCGACCGGCTGTGGCCGGAGATGGAAGTGGCAAACCCGGCTAATTCCCTGAAGGTACTGGTGTTCAAGCTGCGCAGGGAACTGGACAGTCTGGGCGGCGTGCCCGGCAGCGAAGTGATCCTGACAGCCGGCGGAGGTTACTGTTTTAATACGGAGATACCATATGTACTGGATATCGATACCTTTGACCGGTATCTGGAAATGGCAGGAAAAGCTGTTGACCGTGAGGAGAAGATACGGATGCTGCATTCGGCGGTAGACTGCTATAAGGGGAATGTCTATGTGGAAGCCAGGCGGGGAAGCTGGGCGATCCCGATCCAGGCGCATTACTGTGAGCTGTATGAAAAGGCGGTCCGCGCTCTGGCGGACATGCTGATGGAAAAGGGCGAATATGAGACTGTTATTGACGTCTGCAAGCGCGCGCTGCTGATCCAGCCCTATTCGGAGGAATTCTACTATTATATCATCCGTTCTTATACACTGATGAAAAATTATGGAGCCGCTGCGGAAATGTACCGTGAGGCGCAGCGGGTCATGAATAATGAGTTCGGAACCAGACCCGACGCTCGCTTTGAGTCTGCGTACCGGGAGATCATGAAACAGAAACCGAAGAGTAATCTGACAGTAGAGGATATCCAGAGGGAACTTAAGGAAGAAAACGTCTGCACGACACTCTTTGTAGAGTATGGGGAGTTTCGGCAGATCTACCGTCTTATAGCCCGGCGGCAGAACCGGATCTCTAAAAAGTCCTATATCTTCACCTATTCGCTGGGCGTCCAGCGGGGTAGATCTGTATCAAAGGAGATCCGGAAGAAACATGTGCAGATCCTGGGTGACGCGCTGGCTTTCGGACTGAGACGCAGCGACGTGTTCTGCCGTACCGGAGCCACCCAGTATGCGGTGCTGGTGGAGGATATTTCTGAAGAAGACGCTGAAAAAATACCGAAGAGGATCAGGGAATACTTTGATCGGAACAAGGAAAAGCGGGAAATTTCCCTTGTTTATCGCACGGCTGTTATAGAACAGTCTTATTTTGAGGAAAAAGATAAAATAAAGGAGAAAATGGAAGATAAAATAACTCAAAAATAACCAGCATATACTATACTGAACTCGAATGATCGAGAGACCATTCAAACATACACACAACACACACACAACACACAACACACAACACACTGCAAAGCAAGATTAACTTGCTAATCCCCCTTACATTGGGAGCCTTTGGTTCAAAGGCTCCCTGTAACTTTTTTGTGATTATTTTTCTGTGATGTCTTCCATGATACTTTCTATGGAAACATCTGGTTTCCGGATATTTCTTTTCAGCAGGTAGAGTCCGTCCCGATCTCCCTTTGTTATGGTATTGATGCCGCTGCGGCAGCTCAGACTGGCCTGAAATCCCATCTTTTTCAGCAGGCCGCGGCTTTCTTCTGTATAGGCCCCGTAGGGCCATGTGAATACCACAGGTGCGGTGCCGGTGGTGTCTTTCAGTTTATTCTGCAGGGCGCTTAAATCATCATGGAGGACTTTTTCGTAGTCAGTCAGAGTTTCGCCGGGTTTCATACGGGCTCCTTTGCGGCCGTATTTCATTTCGTGGAGATCATAGGTGTGATTCTGGATCTCCCAGAGACCGGAAGCGGCCATGTCCTGCAGCTGTCCCCAGGTTGTGTTGCAGTAGTCCTCAGCCAGATATTCGGCCTGAGAGGCTTCTTCACAGGCGCTGCCGATGACGGAGAGGACAGCTTTCATACCGTATTTTTCCAGGACCGGCGTGGCGTATTTGTGGTTATTATAGTAACCGTCGTCAAAGGTGATGACCACCGGCTTTTCAGGCAGGCTGATCCGGCCTGTTGTATCGCCTGTGAAATCGATGAGCTGCTGCATGGTCACGGAGGTATATCCGTTTTTCTTCAGCCAGGCCATATCGCTTTCGAAGGTATCCGCGGGGATAAAATAGTCGTTGACCTGACTGTCTTTTTCGGTCAGGCCGTGGTACATGAGTATGGGGACCTCTGCGGTATTCGCTGCTGTTTTTCCTGCCGCAGGGCCGGACGCCGGGGAAAGCGCTTCGCCGGACACCCTTTGATCGGTGGATGCAGACGCGCGGTTTGCTGACAGCAGACGGATCAGGGCGTAGGTGTCTATCCAGATCTCGGAGCTGCATTCTTTTTGGGACTCGTCGAAGATCAGCTGCATGCCGAAGTGGAGGTGGGGCACGTTGATGTTGTTGACGTTTTCTTTGAGACTGTAGCCGGTCTGGCCCGCATAGCCGATCAGCTGGCCGGCTTTGACTGTGCTGCCGATCTTCAGATCTTTTGCGTAGGGAGCGTCTTTGCGCAGATGGGCGTAGTAATAGTAGCGGGCGCCGTCCCGCGAGCGGATGCCGACGCGCCAGCCGCCGTACTGATTCCAGCCCAGTGCTTCTACTTTGCCGTCTTCCACGGCCATGACGGGGGTGCCTGTGGAGCAGAACATGTCGTGGCCCAGATGCTTGCGGGCAAAGCCGTAGCTGCGGCCGTTGCCGAAATCGTCGCTGTCGGTATACCAGCAGCCTTCAGCGATAGGGGAACAGGCCAGGAGACCGTAGGAGCCGTCTGCCCGGACGCCTAGAAAGCCTCCTATGACTGCGGTATAGGCCCGCTTATAGTAGTCATAGTATTTCATTTCTCTGGTCAGGTCTTCCATGGATCTGCCGCTTTGCAGTTTTTCTGCCAGAGATGCCAGGTCGGCCTTGCTGTAGCCCTCAAAGCTGCCTCCGTATCTTGCGGCCAGATAAGAGAGGGCGTCGATCCAGCTGATATGCAGATCCTGCTCCCATGTCTCTATGTCCAGTTCCATGGCGTCCTTCAGGGCTTCGTAAGAGACATCAAAATCCACCCACTTGATTAGATCCCGGTCCAGATCCCGGTCCGCGCTGTTTTTTTCCGCAGCGGCGGCGGTCACGTCTGCGCCTGGCATGCCCGGGCCCGGGCCGGCAGGACCTCTTTCGCTGATCATAGTGAAGATCAGCAGGAATATGAGGAAAAAAGACAGGAATTTCTTTATCATAAGGTGATCCTTTCGATAGGGCGGTTTGCCGGGGTTCGATGCTGCCGCGGTTCGGCTTTGCCGGGGTTTGATACTGCCGCGGTTCGGCTTTGCTGAGATCTGATGCTGCCGCGGTTCGGCAAAATGGCCATTTTTTACTGCAGTGCCGAACAAATTGCCGAACTTTCGCGGGTTTATTTGGCAAAACAGCATTGTTTAGCTAATTTGCCGAACGAATTGCCGAACTTTCGCGGATCGGCACCGGCATTCTTTATGACAATATATCGGGCGGCGGGGAAGATTATTCTTGAAGAAAAGGAAAAAAGGTTGTACTATTTAAGTAAGAACTTTGAAAGGGGACTTTCATGAAAATTGCATTTCATACACTGGGCTGCAAGGTCAATCAGTACGAGACGGAGGCCATGAAGGAGCAGTTTGCTGCTGCCGGCCACACGATCGCGGATGAAGAGGACTTTGCTGACGCCTACGTGATCAATACATGTACTGTAACGAATCTGGCGGACCGCAAGTCCCGCCAGTATATACGCCGTATGAAGAGGGTCAATCCTGAGGCTGTGGTAGCGGTTACCGGCTGTTACGCTCAGGTCAGCCCTGAGGAGGTCAGCGCCATCGAAGGGGTGGATATCGTAGCTGGCACAGGAGAAAAGCAGAACCTGCTTTCCTATATCGAGGCGTACTGTGAGGAAGCCCGGCAGAGGCCGCGGCGGAAAGACGGCGGCAGGGCGGAGAAGCATATCCGGTCTTATGAGGAACTGGATACTTACCAGTCCTGTGGTATCATCACCTCTATGGAGAGCCGTACCCGCGCGTATATCAAGATCCAGGAAGGGTGCAACCGGTTTTGTTCCTACTGCATCATTCCTTACGCCCGGGGCAGGGTGAGAAGCCGGGATCTGGAGGAGATCATCGCGGAGGTCGAGGGCCTTTTGTCAAAGGGGTTCAAGGAGCTGATCCTGACCGGCATCAATACGGCGCTGTACGGTACGGATCTGGGGTACGGCGGGATCGAACCGCTGATCGCGCGGCTCAACGGGCTGCCCGGTGATTTTCGCATCCGTCTCAGCTCGCTGGAGCCGACGGTGATCAACGCGGATTATGTCAAAGGGCTTCTGGCTTATGAGAAGCTTTGTCCGCATCTGCATCTGTCTATTCAGAGCGGTTCAGACAACGTGCTGCGCCGGATGAACCGGCGGTACAGCCGGGCGGAGTACCTGGATATCGTCCGGGTGCTGCAGGATTTTGATCCGCTTTACGGTATTACCACGGACATCATATGCGGATTTCCTGGTGAGACGGAAGAGGATTTTGCGGACAGTCTGGCAATGATCGATGAGGCCGGATTCTGCAAAGTTCACGCTTTTAAGTATTCGAGGCGCAAAGGGACTCCGGCAGCTGATATGCCGGACCAGATACCCGGCGATGTGAAAAACCGGCGGAGCCAGGCTTTGATGGAAAAGGCGGAGGAAGATGCCGCCAGATTCTTTGAACGCTGCAGCGGCGCCGTCAGGCGGGTCCTGTTTGAGGAGATGAGCAGGGACGGCCAGATGACCGGATATACGGACAATTATGTAAAGACTTACGCTGCAGGCTCGCCGGAGATGCTAAATCAGTTTTACGATGTAAAGCTTTTAGAAAAATACAGAGATGGTATGAAAGGAGAGATCATTAATGGCTGATTGTATATTTTGCGGAATTGCCGGACATGACATTCCGTCTACGATAGCTTATGAAGACGATAAGCTCATCGCGTTTCATGATCTGGATCCACAGGCGCCGGTCCATGTTCTGGTCATTCCGAAGAAGCACATCGCTTCTCTGGATGACGTGAAGGAAGAGGATCAGGAGCTGCTGGGGTACATCATGTTCAAGATCCATGAGATCGCAGCGGATCTGGGGCTGGAAAACGGCTACAGAGTAGTCAGCAACAACGGGGAAGATGCCTTCCAGACAGTGAAGCATCTGCATTTCCATATCCTCGGTAAGCGGAAGATGACGTGGCCACCAGGCTGATTTTTCTGATCGGAGAAGTTTGCGGATTGCCAGGCTCCAGGGGTGGAGTCTGGCAATTCATTTTGCAGTGCGGCAGGATAGTGATAGTTTGCGTAACGAACTGACGAAATAAAACAAAAAAGCTGAATTAGAAAAAAATTCAGAAAAAGGACTTGATTTTTGTCAGTGATATGCTATACTATAGCCAAGAAGAGCAAAGAACTTCAGAGACACAAATAAACCGGGGATGCAGTCCGGGTAAGAAAGAGGTGAGACCGCCAGAAGTGTATAGCGAGGTACAGAACCGTACCGGCTGTGCTGCATAGAGAATTCCACAAAGTGAAAGCTTAGAAGACTGCGGATGCCGCGTTTTGGATAACGCGTCGGCAGAAGAAAGACTAAGACTGAAGCTTTGGCAGGAGGAATTGTCGTCGCAGCGCAGCCGGTATTTTTTTGGTATTTTGATATTATGAATAGATGTGTTTTCTCTTGCGCATGCCGCGTCCTTCATCTATAATAGAGATATCAAATGAAACACAGTATTTTGACGATATGGAGGATGAAATATGGACAAGAATAAACGCCCTGAGGCGATGGAACGTATTACAACACCTGCTCTTGCAGAAGCATTTATAGAGGAACAGATCGCGGAGATCAAAGCGCAGGTAGGCGATAAAAAGGTGCTGCTGGCTTTGTCAGGCGGCGTCGATTCTTCTGTTGTCGCGGCTCTTTTGATCAAAGCGATCGGAAGCCAGCTGGTATGCGTGCATGTAAACCATGGCCTTTTGCGCAAGGGAGAACCAGAGCAGGTCGTAGAGGTGTTCAGAAATCAGATGAACGCCAATTTAGTTTATGTAGATGCGGTAGACCGTTTTCTGGACAAGCTGGCAGGCGTTGCTGATCCGGAACAGAAGCGGAAAATCATAGGCGCTGAGTTTATCAGAGTTTTTGAGGAAGAGGCGCGTAAGCAGGAAGGAATAGAATTCCTGGCACAAGGCACGATCTATCCGGATATTTTAGAAAGTGACGGCGTGAAAGCGCATCATAATGTCGGCGGGCTTCCGGAAGATCTGCAGTTTGAACTGGTAGAACCGGTAAGACTGCTGTTCAAGGATGAGGTTCGCGTAGTAGGCAAGGCCCTCGGTCTTCCTGACAATATGGTATTCCGTCAGCCGTTCCCGGGACCGGGACTTGGCGTTCGCTGCCTGGGAGCGATCACCCGCGACAGGTTAGAAGCAGTTCGTGAATCTGATGCGATACTCCGTGAAGAATTCGCAAAGAACGGTCTGGAAGGCAAGGTATGGCAGTACTTTACTGCAGTGCCTGATTTCAAATCCGTTGGCGTTAAGAATGGCGCCAGAACCTTCGCGTTTCCTGTGATCATCCGCGCAGTCAACACAGTAGACGCGATGACTGCTACTGTGGAAGATGTGCCTTTCGCATTGCTGCAGCATATTACTGACAGGATCACCCATGAAGTGGAAGGCGTAAATCGTGTGCTTTATGATCTGACACCGAAGCCATGCGGCACCATTGAGTGGGAATGATTTCGCAGGAGCACTTTCTCAGCTGTAGAGCCGTAAAAGTCCTGTTTTTGCGAAGTCGTGGCAACATTTTGACAACAAAATTTAATTATTCATAATGAAGGAGCTAACTGATTTTGATTAAGTCAGTTAGCTCCATTTGTTAGTCGGAATCTCTTGATTTTTTGAACAGTGTTCAGTATAATATATTTGAACAATGTTCAATAGGAGGTACAGCGTGGATAATAAAGAAGCAATCATACAGGCAGCGATTAAACTCATTGAGGAAAAAGGCGAACATTTAGAGGAGGTCACGGTCCGTGAGATATGCAAAAGAGCAGGCGCTTCATTAGGGCTTGTAAATTATCATTTTGGAAACAAGGATAAACTCATCGAGCAGTGCATTGAGCGTATGATAAACAAAACAGTTGAGCATTTTCAGAATATGCGAGAAAAAACAGGCGGGTTTACTCCTTTTGAGAAGCTCACGTATCTCGGCAATATGACGCTTGATTTTCTGTTTGAGCACTATGCTGTTTCCAAAATTTCCGTTCTTACTGATATGCAGTTACCGAAAGAAAATGATAACACTTACAGAACTTATGAGGCATATCTCCCGCTTGTTGCAGCCTGTCGTCCTGACCTTGATGAAGCGGCAATAAAGCGAAAAACGCTGTATTTGATTACCGTTATGCAGCAAATGTTCCTGCGATACGAGATCATATCGCAAACATTGGGGATTGATCTCAGACAGAAAGAAAACCGCAAGAATTTTCATACACAGGTTTTACATGATATTTTGGAGGTATAAAGAGTGAATATAACAGTGATAAACGGAACAGAAAAACACGGCGTTACCTATCGTCTAAAAGAGATGTTTTTAGCAGAATTCAGGGATAAAGCGACTATTACAGAATATTATCTTCCAAAGGACTGTCCGAGCTTCTGCACTGGCTGCCTGAACTGTATATTAAAGGGTGAAAATACATGCAAGGACGCAGAATATATTGGGAAAATTGACAGATCACTTTTAGAAGCAGACTTGATTGTAATGACATCCCCCGCCTATGTATTTCACGCCACGGGAGCGATGAAAGCACTTCTTGACCATTTTGCTTACCGCTGGATACCGCACCGTCCTGCTCCTGAAATGTTTGGAAAGCGTGCAGTCATCATAACGCAATGCTTAGGCAGCGGAGCAAAATCTGCGGCGAAAGATATGAAGCACAGTTTATCCTGGTGGGGAATTTCTAAGATCGGGATTTTTACCGGCGCTTTGATGGGCGATATTGTTTGGGAAAATCTTTCCCGAAAGAAACAAGCTGAGCTTACGGGAAAGATTCAAAAGCTGTCCCGAAAGTTTGCTCATATAGATTATACAAAGCCCGCACACACGAATCTGATTACGAAATTCAAGGTTTTCTTCTGCCGTAAGATGCAGAGATCCATACATAAATCAGACCCCAAATATCTTGACGGAAAGTATTGGGCACAGCAGGGGTGGCTCGACAGCGGCAGACCATGGAAACCAAAGGAAAAACCATGACACCATCCCCGATACTCTACCTTCACGAATACGAACACGTCCCCGAAGACGTCCTGCTGTATAAAGACGACGAGCATCTGGCGCCGTGGTGCGCCGAGAGCAGCTCTCTGCCGGAGCGCGCCGGATCCGCCATCCCGCTGGCACCCGTCCTGCCTCCGCTGCTTTGCATAGGCATCGGGACATACAAGACCCGGGCCGACGGCGAACTCTATCTCTGCGTACTCATCGATCCGGACACGCGGCAGGTCTTCAGCTGGTCCATGGGCGTTTACCGCAGCGCCGAACTTGCCGGCCGCGCTCTGGAACGTCTATTTGCAATGTATGATCAAAGGGTATCCGACACAGGCTGTCCGCTCGTCATACGCAGCAGCCGGAACGCTGTGTATGGCAGGCTGTATCGGGACGTCCTGGCTAGGTTTCCCGTCCGGGGCGAGATGACAGAGAAAGGCACCCGGGGAGGTGTCATGGCAGTCAGTACGTTTTTCTCCCGGCTGATGATCCGCAAAGGCGGTTATCAGTTTTCCGACTGGCAGGACGCCGTCAACTGGCTTAGCAGATACCTGACAGCAGAGTATCCCGATCTGCTCCGGTAAGCGATCCACCATTAGATCATCCAACATTAACCTATCCATGATATCTCTGACAGCAGGCAGTTTCATACTCACAGGAACGCCTGCTGCTTTTCCGTTTCGGAAACATCATTCTTTAAAAAAGATTCGCATCGTGATAGAATATAGATATGCTTTGAACGCAAGGAGGAAATGAATGGGACATTTAACGACAAAGGACGCGTATAAGAGCCTGGAGGAGCGGATCAACTGGTTCACTCAGGGGGCTCCCGCGTCTGCGACACTATATAAGATCTTGCAGGTGCTGTACACGGAAGAGGAGGCAAAGCAGGTCGCACTGCTGCCGATACGGCCATTTACCCTGAAAAAGGCGGCGAAGATCTGGGGCATCAGCGAGGCGAAGGCAGAGAAGTTCCTGGATCATCTCTGTGAAAAGGCCCTGCTGGTGGACTCCGATTACCATGGTCAAAGGCAGTTTGTCATGCCGCCGCCTATGGCCGGCTTCATCGAATTTGCCTTGATGCGCACCAGAGGCGACATCGATCAGAAATATCTGGGCGAGCTGTATTATCAATATATGAATGTGGAAGAGAACTTCGTCAAAGATCTGTTTTTTGTGACGGAGACCAGGCTTGGCCGTGTCTTTGTGCAGGAGCCGGTGCTGACCAATGAAAAGACCAACCATATTCTGGACTATGAGCGGGCGACGCACATCGTAGAGGATGCGAAATACATCGGCCTGGGCATCTGCTACTGTCGGCATAAGATGTATCACGCGGGACATCCCTGCGAGATCGACGCGCCCTGGGACGTATGCCTGACCTTTGATAACGTGGCGCGTTCTCTGGCAGAGCACGGGGAGTACGCCAGACTGATCTCAAAGGAAGAGGCAAAGGAGGTCCTGGAGCTGTCCTACGAGAGCAATCTGGTACAGATCGGCGAAAACGTCCGGGAACATCCAGCGTTCATCTGCAACTGCTGCGGCTGCTGCTGCGAAGCGCTGCAGGCAGCCCGCCGTTTCAGCCCGATGCAGCCGGTGGCGACTACCAACTACATCCCAAAGGTGTCAGCGGATCCGTGCATCAGCTGCGGTAAATGCGCCAAAGTCTGTCCGATCCTGGCCATCTCCATGGAAGAAGGAGATAACGCTGATCCGGCGAAGAAGCGCCTTCCTGTCATCGACGAGGAGATCTGCCTGGGCTGCGGCGTCTGCGCAAGGAACTGTCCCACAAAGGCGATCCAGCTGGAGAAGCGGCCGATACAGATCATTACGCCCGTCAACAGCACCCACCGGTTCGTACTGCAGGCCATAGAAAAGGGTACCCTGCAGAATTTGATCTTTGATAATCAGGCCTTTGCCAATCACAGAGCCATGGCCGCGGTGTTCGGGACCATTCTGAAGCTGCCGCCGCTGAAGCAGGCCCTGGCAAGCAAGCAGTTCAAATCGGTCTACCTGGACAAGCTGCTGTCGAAGCAGAAGGAGAAGCAGGATAAGGAGGAATAGATCATTATGGAACCGAAGATCAGCAAAACCGCCCATATCGCAAAGGAATCCGTCATCATCGGAACGGTGAGTGTGGGAGACGAGGCGACCGTGATGTATTATTCCGTTTTGCGCGGGGACAACGGTCCTGTCACCGTTGGAGACAGGACCAATATTCAGGAGCACTGCTGCCTGCATACCGATCCCGGCCACGAAGTCTGGATCGGTAACGACGTGACCGTGGGCCACGGCTGCATCCTCCACGGCTGCCGGATCGGCAGCGAGACCTTGATCGGCATGGGTTCTGTCATCATGAACGGCGCGCAGATCGGTGAGCACTGCCTTATCGGCGCGGGTAGTCTGGTGACCGAGAACACCGTGATCCCCGACGGATATCTGGCTATGGGAAGACCCGCTAGGCCGGTGCGGGAGCTGAAGGAAAAAGAGCTGGAGATGATTCATGCCAGCGCCGCCGAATATGTGAAGACTGGGCGGAAGCTGCTGGGATGATGCAGTTCGGTACTCGAAAAACATCCAGTCCATTTTCCCTATGCAGCCAGAATGCCGCGGAGCAGGTCGATATCAGTAGGAACAAAGATGCACTTTGCGCCCTTTTCCAGTAGGCCAGGTCTGTCGCCCTAACGGTTATTTCCGTTAATGCGACGGACCTCTTTTTTATGTTTATATATAGCTGTTGACCTTTACGCTATTATGTGATAACATGAAGTTAGCTTCACGCGAAGCAAACTTCATGTATATGGGAGGAAATGTGTGAAAACGCGGGTAAAGGAGCTGCGGACAGCAGCAAAGATGACGCAGCAGCAGCTGGCAGACCTGGTTCATGTGTCCTCGAGAACTATTATCTCAATCGAGAAAGAACAGTACAGTCCGTCTTTGATGCTGGCGTACAGAATGGCACAGGTATTCGGCGTGACCATAGAAAATTTGTGCTGTTTAGAGGAAAATAAGGAATGGGAGGACAGGCAGTATGAAGATCTACAATAAAAAGGTATTTGCTTCCGGTCTTTTTATGGCTTGGATTCGCATTTGCAATATCAGTCCTTACAGAGATATTTACTCATATGTACTATGAGGCGAAGAATTAGGAATCATTTTTCCGCATTGCGCGGCAAAGTTTTGTGAAGTATAATAATACCATACTGATGGAAGGAGGCGGATTATTTGAAAGCGCTGACAGGTTATTTGATGTCAGAAGACAGAAGAATTGCTGAAATTGAAAACGGAGAGATCGTTACGGCTGACGACGTTTTGATGCCGCTGTATCTGAGAAGAACAAAAAATATTGAAGCATGGCTGGCTGAACGGGCGATCGACGTTCATAGGACAAATTCCCGCCTGCTGAAAAAGGCGCTTCGTCTTAGCGCCGCTGATGATGCGGAGACTGCTCTGTCTGTCAACGGTGCAACGATCACGGACACCTACTGGATCTGTCTCAAAGACCAGCCGATGTCTTACGAAACCGTCAGGTTCAAAGAGAATTATTTTGACAGACTGGCCCTTTGTGGAGATCCTGACAGTTTTTCGCAGAAACCTTCCAGAACGCCGGAACTAACCAATATCGGAAGCTATGAAAAGTGTTGGCGTCTGAAGGAAGGCTCCTGGTGGATGTATAAGGCGGGAACGCTTCAGGAATATTTTTCGGAGCTGTTTGTCTGCAGGCTGGGTGTGAAGATGGGGTTTTCCATGGCATGGTACGAGATGGATGAAGATTATATCAAAACCAGAGATTTTACTGACGGCGCTGCTGTTAATTTTGAAACAGCAGATGGGATCCTTGGAGATGATGACGATTACGGTCGCTGCTATACGGCGCTTGGCATGCTGGATCACGGTCTGCAGCGGGACTATCTGAAAATACTTTGGCTGGATACCCTTTGTTTCAACATGGATCGGCATACGAAAAATTTTGGTTTGCTGCGTGATAAAAAAAGCGGACAGATCCTGGGCATGGCGCCTAATTATGACAACAACATCGCACTGGTCTCAAGAGGATACAGCAGAGATATCAGCCGCAGTTCTGACGGGCTGATCCGTTTTTTCCGTGAATTTATTGAAACACAGCCGGAAGCAAAGACTTTACTTCTTGAAATGCTGGATTCCGGAGAGATTCCAAAGATAACTGACGAGATGCTCACGGAAGTTCTGGCAGAGACAGATAACGCGCTGCCTGAGTCAGGCGTGGATCAGAATTATGTACGGGATTTTGTATTGAACGGACAGAATCAGATGCTGATGATCTTAGAATCGTGAAAAGAATTTGAGAAGGGCGTATAAGGAGCAACGCCAAATTGGGATTTTTATGTTTACGGCTTTTACTACATTAGCCCGACTCCTTTAAGAATGGGGATGAGATAAAGTGATACAAACTGTTTGGGAGGTTGTCTATGGATAATATAAAATCCACAATAAATCCGATGTTAACATTGAAATACATGTTGGAGGAGGAAGAAAATAAATACTTTGATAGAAAGTCTGCACAGATAAAACCTTCAGAACTTGCAGAGTTGATTTCTGCCTTCGCTAACGCGGAAGGGGGAACTATAGTTATTGGTATAAGTGATAAAAAAAGAATCCTTGAAGGTATCAATAAGTTTGGCAATGTTAGGATTAATGATTTTGTGGCAGCCCCAAAAAATTGTTGTAAACCAATGCCGCCATATACCGAGGAATTTGTTGACATAGTTAACGCTGGTGGTGAGCAGGATAGACTGTTGTTGCTTCATATTCATGCTGCAACGGATCAGATTATCAGGACTAATAACGATTCTACTTTTTTAAGAATTGGTGACAGAACGAAAGAAATAAAGGGTGATGATCTCAAAAATCTTGAATACAGCAAAGCTACAAGACACTTTGAGGATGAGCTTAATTTTGAAGCTGATATTGAGGATCTGGACGAGGATCTGCTGCGTGCATATAAGAGAAGACTTGAAGCGGAAAGTATAGAAACGAAGCAAGTGTTAAAGGCTCGTGGCTTCATAAAGAAGAAAGATGGTCAGGAATACTTGACCAATGCTGCCGTACTGCTTTTTGCTGAAAATATTCATCAGTTCTATCCCAATTGCCGAATTCGTTTTATCCGTTATGACGGAACTGCAGCGCAAGTTGGTACGAGTATCAATATTATTAAAGATGTGAATATTGAATATTCGCTGCTTAAGATTATCGAGAAAGCAAGAGAATTTATTTCAGGTCAATTAAGAGAGTTTACATCATTAAATCTGGAAACCGGGCAATTTCAAAATGTTCCAGAGTATCCTGAGTTTGCATGGTTGGAAGGAATCGTAAATGCGGTTACCCATCGAGAATATGGTATGACGGGAAGTTATGTTAAAGTTTCAATGTTTGACGACAGATTGGAAATTTTGAGTCCTGGCAAACTGCCGTCCATTGTTACAGTAGATAACATTAGAGAAACTCGATTTTCACGAAACCCCCGCATTGCAAGGGTACTAACCGAATTTGGCTGGGTAAGAGAACTCAATGAGGGTGTTAAACGTATCTATAGTGATATGGAAGAATTCTTTTTAGAGGAACCTTTATATTCAGAGCCAGAGCAATCTGTGAAGCTGGTACTTAAGAATAATATTATTATGAGGAAGATGCGGCAATCTGATAGAGTAGTTGAGACTATAGGAACAGACATGTGGCTTGGCTTGGATGATTTGGAGAAAACTATTCTTGCATATATGTCTGGAACAAAGTGTATTACTACAAATGAACTGGCAGAGCGTACGGGGAAATCCAAACGAACTATAGGAATGAGGTTAAATCACTTAATTGATTTGAACATTATAAAGAGAAACGGTGTAAAAAACGATCCAAATCAAACATATGAAATGATTTGAGTATTGCGGAGTGTTGCGGAGTGTTTGCGGAGTAAAATAAAATTTTGATTTAATTCCGCTAAATATAGAGCAATAAGTACTTGGATAACTTCGAGAATTTTGCGGAGTACTGCGGAGTGTTTGCGGAGCAGAGCGGATTTTGAAGCCTATGACTTTTCCTGAAGCTGCCCGGATCTGTTCTCTACAGCTCAATTTTCAGTCCGTATTTTTTCAGGACGGGAAGCAGGCCGTGCTGCAGAAATTTGCTTCCGACTTCGATGAGCTCGGAAACTGTATATTCCTCCTGGTGCTCATACCAGTACGTCAGGATCGTTATGACATATGAGGCTGTCAGTTCGATAGAAAGGTCTATCTCCAGATCGCCGGTTTCAATATTGAAGAGGTTCTTCAGCTCGGAATGGATCTCCTGTTTTATCCGGCGCAGGAATGCAGGGTCGCCGTCCGGACCCAGCAGGATCGCAAGGTATTTTGAATTTACGGTATAAAATTCCATGATCAGTTTCATCCCTTCCGGGATCGTTTTTATTTCAGAAACATGGTGGATAAAAGTCCTGTGAGAGGCCATGACGTCATGTTCAATTGCTTCCAGCACAGCGTAGACATCTGAATAATATTCATAGAATGTGCTGCGGTAGACACCGGCGTTGTCGGTGATCTCTCTGACGGTGATTTTTTCTATGGGCTTTTCACTGTAAAGTTTCCAGAATGCATCTTTCAATGCCTGTTTTGTTCTGGCTGTTCTCTCCGGCTGCTTTTTCAAGACGTCTCCTCCTGCTGATCATCTGACAAATTGATAATCCGACAAATGCGGAAATATTGTCTGTTGATAACGAGATGTATCAATTTTATAATTAAATAATACAACACGATGTCGTATTTAACAAGGAGAATCTCTATGGAAAAAAGCGTGATCAACATAGAACATCTGACGAAAGATTACGGCCATGGCAGAGGTGTTTTTGATATCTCTATTCAGGTGGATAAAGGGGAGTGCTACGGATTCCTTGGGCCTAATGGCGCCGGAAAAACCACTGCTATCCGGCATTTGATGGGTTTTTCAAAACCGGAAAGCGGCAGAACTTCCATAAACGGACTGGACAGCTGGCAGAACGCGGCCAGACTGAAACAGGATATTGGATATCTGCCGGGGGAGATCGCTTTGCCTGCAGGTCTTACAGGAGAAGATTTTCTGAAAATGATCCTGAAAATGCACGGCTGTAAGGATCATAGCATCTGCAAAGAGCTGCTGGACAGATTTGAATTCAGGGCTGATAAGAAGACTCGCGAAATGAGTCTGGGCGAAAAGCGGAAGCTGGCCATTGTGGCAGCTTTCATGCATGACCCGCAGATCCTGATTCTGGATGAACCGACATCAGGGCTGGACCCGGTGATGCAGCAGGAGTTTATCAGCTTTGTCAGGGAGGAAAGACAGCGGGGAAAGACTGTTTTCCTCTCTTCCCATATTTTTCACGAGGTGGACGCGGTCTGCGACAGAATAGCCATCATCAAAGAAGGACGGATCGTTTCAGAGTTTCGGGCTGATGAACTGAAGGACACGCAGGACTGCATTTACGTAATCGGATTCAGTGACGCTGAGAGTTACAATAGATTTAAGTGTAAGGACTACGTTCTGACGGCTGACAGTGAGGAGCGCCTGAAAGCCAAGGTACGGGTATCAGCCGGGGATATGAACGGCTTCATCAATGATGTGGCGCAGCTGCAGATAAGATCTTTTCATCAGGTAAAATTCAGTCTGGAGGATTATTTCATGGACTTCTACAGGGAGGTGCGGCAATGAGTGAAACGATCATCAGAATTGAGGCGCTTACCAAAGACTATGGTCAAAGCAGAGGTATTTTTGATCTAAATCTGGAACTGAAGCAAGGAGAATGTTTTGGTTATGTGGGTACCAATGGTTCCGGCAAAACGACAACGATCCGGAGCATCATGGGTTTCATACGGCCGAATGAGGGCAGGGTCTTTGTAAAAGACAAAGACGCATGGCATGATTCCACGGAACTTAAAAAATATGTTGCCTATGTTCCGGGAGAGATCGCTTTCCCTCCTTTTAAAACAGGCCTGGATTTCCTGAAAAAGCAGGCCGAATATCTGGGAATCAGGGATCTGTCGTACATGAGCCAGCTGATCAAGCTGTTCCATTTGGATCCGACGGCAAATCTGGCACGGATGTCAAAGGGTATGAAGCAGAAGACTGCGCTGGTCGCGGCTCTGATGGCAGATCGCGAAATCCTGATCCTGGATGAACCGACGACCGGTCTGGATCCGCTGATGCGAGAGGTATTTATTGATTTGATAAATAGTGAAAAAAAGCGCGGTAAAACTATCTTTATCTCTGGCCACATCTTTGAGGAAGTGGAAGAACTCTGTGATCGTACAGCTTTCATCAAAGACGGAAGGATCATAGATGTGGTGGATATGGAAGAACTCTTCGAAAACCATAAGAGCACGTTCCATATAGGCTTTAATGATGGCTCTGAGGAACTGGAGCTGACCCTGAATCGCAGCGAGTACGGAAGCCTGTTTACCCGGCTGCAGGGCCGCGATGTGAGATATATCAGCGAAGAATCCTACACACTGGAAGACTACTTTAGCGAAGCGTACAAGAGAGGGGAACGTATATGAGTAAAAAGACAACTTCGATTTTTTCGGGACCGCTGATGAAGCAGACATGCAGAGCAAATCTTCTGCTGTGTATTGTTATTCTGGCAGTCATGTGTCTGATGGCCAATGTTACCAACTATGCCATGAGCATTATGGCGACAGAGAGCAAAGAGAGTACCAGCGAAGCAGCGCAGGAAGAACTGTATAAATATATGTTTGTGATAGCATCATATAATGAAGTGCGTGGCAGTGATCTGTCCTATGATGATTTTCTGTCTTCGACAGACCGGGAAGAGTACGAAAACGCCTTTGATATGTATAATGCCTCTCAGAATGAAGACGAACTGACTTTGTCTGGATTTGAAAGGGTCATAGAAAAGGTAGAGGGATCAGACACGGAGGCGGAAACTTACATCAGGCAGTTTGAATACGCGTACGCCCTTGCCGGAGAAAAAGGCTGCTTCAGCGGCGATGAGCTCAAACTGGATGAATTTATGGAAGTCATGCTGGCATCTGCCGGTATAGCGCAAGAGGATCTGGAACGTATGCAGGATATGGATTTTACGATATTCTTCAATAAGATCTACTTTACGGTAATCGGGATGCTTCCAACTTTCGTGCTGGTCATTATCACAGCGAATTCCCTGATCGCGGCACAGGTCGATAAAGGCTCCATGGCATATATTCTGTCTACGCCGACAAAAAGATCTGCCGTTGCCGCTACCCAGGCGCTGTATATGATCTTTGCGCCGCTGGTTCTGCTTTGCATTGCCTGTCTTGTAAGGTGCGGATCAACAAAGATCTTGTTTGGTGAAGTGAATGTACCCAGGACTGCGGTATTATTCCTGGGAATGTATCTTGTTACAGAAGCGGCAGCGGGCATCTGCTATTTCTGCAGCTGCATTTTCAATCAGAGCACCAGGGCGCTTGCGGTCGGCGGAGGCATTACACTGTGGTTCTTCCTGGCAGCGCTGCTGGGGATGTTTGGAAGCAGGGATCTGGTCGATATGGGCATTGGCGCGGAAGTGCTGGGAGTTTTCAACAAACTGACGATCATCAGCCTGTTCGACGCCGAAGCGGTCCAGACCATCGGCACAGCCAGCGTTGATATCGGTTTCATCCCGGGTATGATCATTCTGGGTGTCGCCGCGCTGGTCTGCTATATAGCAGGCGGGGTTAAATTCTGCAGAAAGGATCTGCCGTTATAAGAAAGAGAATGATGCAATGCGTCTGCATTATCCTTAGAACCGGGTTTTTGTTTTGGCATGGCTTTTATTTTAAAATGCAAAAAAAGTCGGATTTAAAAAGTTTTTGCACTTGAATGCAAAAACTTGATTTCGCGAGAAGTTTATGCTACAATTCACATGCGAGGAGGTGCGTATATCCATGATAGATACTCATGAATTGAAAAAGAGAGATTTGTATCTTAACAAAATCATTGCCTTTCAGGATACTGAGCCTGTAAAGGTCGTGACCGGCATCAGGCGATGCGGAAAATCCAGCCTGCTGAAGCTGATGGTGAAGCACCTGAAAGAGACGGGTATAGCGGAAGAACAGATCATTGAAATGAACTTTGAGTCCCATAAGTTTGGGAAAATGTCTGCCGATGATTTCTACGATTATGTCAAAGTGCGGGTGATCCCCGAAAAGCGGATGTATCTCTTTTTTGACGAGCTGCAGCGAATCGACGATTGGGAGGATACAGTAAATTCTTTCCGGGTGGATTTCAACTGTGATATCTATATTACCGGCTCAAACGCATATCTCCTGTCCTCTGAGTATTCTACCTATCTTTCCGGCAGATACGTGGAGATCAAAATGCTGCCTCTTTCCTTCAGCGAATTTCTCTATTTTCACGGATTTGAGATAAAAGAAGGGAAAAGTCTGCTGGGCGGGACGAGAATACAGGCAGTCCATAAGGATGGGGAGACCTATACGCTTAGGGAAGCCTTTGATGCTTATATGCGTTTTGGCGGTATGCCAGGCATTGCGGATGTGGGACTTGATCAGGAAAAGGCAATGGTCCTGTTGGATGGCATCTATTCTACCGTGGTCGTCCGTGATATTTTGGAACGGGAAAAGCGCAGAGGCCAGAAGAGGATCACGGATCCCGTACTGCTTCGTAAAATCATTCTGTTTTTAGCTGATAATATAGGAAGCAGCATTTCTGTTTCATCTATTGGAAATACTTTGGTGAACGAAGGATTGCTGGAAAACGGAAGGCGCAAAGGTTCACCCAGCGCGCATACGGTACAGAACTATGTAGATGCGCTTCTTGAATCATATTTCTACTATGATATCAAGCGATTTGACATTAAGGGCAGGGAATATCTGAGGACTCTCGGAAAGTATTACATTGTAGATATTGGACTGAGAAACTATCTTCTTGGATTCCGAAACAGGGACAGCGGTCATGCGCTGGAAAATGTGGTGTACTTTGAATTGGTCCGCAGAGGCTATGACGTGGCGATCGGCAAGGTAGACAATGCCGAAGTAGATTTCATCGCAGCTAAAACAGATGATAAACTGTATGTGCAGGTCACGGAGTCCATGGCAAGCGAGGATGTGCGGCGCAGAGAGCTGGCGCCGCTTCAGAAGATCAACGATAACTATGAGAAGATCGTTCTGTCGCTGGACACTGGTTTGGATGCGTCCTATGAGGGAATCAAATCCCTTAATCTGATCAACTGGCTCATCGGAAAAGCATGAACACTTTGGAAAGCTTGCGGTCTGATTCGCAGGCTTTCTTTTTTGATTATTCTTGGATCAGCCTTCCATTGCGCGGCAGAGTTTTGTGAAGTATAATAATAGCATATGGGCGGGATATCGCACATGCAGAGGGAGGTCCTCAGCGTATCATGCTCACAGCGGGAGTTGGGCTTTTTGACTGTAGTTTGCTTCATATACCCAACTTTTACCTATGGACATTGGGCTTTTCTTTGATGAAACTTAAATTTAGCCCAACTTCCCTGCAAAAATGAGTTGTCAAAATCCGCTTTTTTATTGAAAGTTGGGCAAAATCAACAGAAATCAGGGGATTAAGCCCAACCAATTGGGAAAGAAATTGGGCTAAATTGAGGTTTTTTGAGCGTTTAGCCCAAACGATTAAAGCAGAAGTTGGGCTAAATAGTCGGAGCTTAGTGATTTAGCCCAAACGGAGGGAGACAAGTATGAACATCCACTTTGGCTTTTCCTATATCGGCCTGATCTTTCTGGCCCTGCTCATGGTTCCCAACCTGATTTGGACCAGACATCAGCCGAAGGACTATGATAAATATGTAGGAAATGAAAACCGCCTGCTGCGCATTTTTGAACGGGCGGGAGAGGTGCTGGTCACCTGCGCCGCGCTGATCTTCTCCGATTTCAACTATCGGGATCAGTGGCCATGGGCTGTCTGGCTGCTGCTGGCAGCGGCGCTGATGATATGCTATGAGATCTACTGGATCCGGTATTTTCGCAGTGAGAAGACCCTGGCTGATTTTTACAGTAGCCTGATGGGTATTCCCGTGGCGGGGGCGAGCCTGCCGGTCGCAGCTTTTTTTCTGCTGGGAATTTACGGGAAGAATCTGCCTATGCTCATCGCCGTGACGATCCTCGGGATCGGCCACATCGGCATACATCTGGGACATCGGCGGGAGATCGCAGATCACAGACTTCGCTGAAAGGAGACTTCATGAAATTCATCCACATCTCAGACCTGCATCTGGGAAAACGAGTCAACGAGTTTTCCATGCTGGAGGATCAGGCGTATATACTGAACGAAATTTTTGACATCATCCAGGCGGAGCAGCCGGATGGCGTACTGATCGCCGGGGACGTCTACGACAAGCCGGTGCCGCCGGCCGAGGCTGTTCAGCTCTTCGATGATTTTCTGGTGCGGCTGTCAAATCTGCGCCTGCAGGTTTTTATTATCAGCGGCAATCACGACAGCGCGGAGCGGCTGGCTTTTGGAAGCCGCCTCATGGGAAAAAGCGGCATACATTTCTCTCCGGTTTACGATGGAGATATCGGGCCTTTCACTATGGAAGATCGGCATGGACCGCTGGATGTCTATATGATCCCGTTTCTGAAACCTGCACACGTGCGCAGATTTTTTCCGGAAGCGGCCATTGAAAGCTATATTGACTCAATGAGAACGGTGATCGGCGCATTGCCGCTGGATCCGGCCCGGCGCAATGTCGTACTGACCCACCAGTTTGTCACCGGGGCTGTACGAAGCGAATCCGAGGAGCTCTCTGTCGGCGGTGCCGATAACGTGGACGCATCGGTCTTTGATGCCTTTGACTACGTGGCCCTCGGTCACATTCACAGGCCGCAGAGGGTGACAAGGGACACGGTGCGTTACTGCGGTACGCCTTTGAAATACTCGTTCTCAGAGGCAGGCCATGACAAGTCCGTGACAATAGTTGAATTTCGATCAAAGGGTGACGTGTCCATCCGTACGGTCCCCCTGAAGCCTCTTCGGGATATGCGCGAGATCAAAGGCACTTACGATGAACTGACCAGAAAGAGCTTTTACGAGGGCACTGATTATCAGGAAAGCTATATGCATATCACGCTGACTGATGAGGAGGATATTCCTGACGCCATCGGCAAGCTGCGGACCATTTACAGGAACATCATGAAGCTGGATTACGATAACGCCCGTACTCGCAGCAATATGGAGATCACTGCCACAGAGGACATGGAACAGAAGTCGCCTCTGGATCTGCTGGACGAGCTTTACGAGAAGCAGAACAATCAGCCTATGTCCCGTGATCAGCGGGATTTCGCGCAGCAGCTGATCGCGGAGATCTGGGAGGAGGAAGTATGAGACCGATCAATTTGACTATATCTGCGTTCGGGCCGTATGCAGGCAGGATGACACTAGATATGAACCGGCTGGGAGAGCGAGGACTGTATCTGATCACAGGAGATACCGGCGCGGGGAAAACCACTATTTTTGATGCCATTACTTTCGCCCTTTACGGCGAGGCCAGCGGGGATCAGCGGCAGAGTGACATGCTCCGGTCAAAATACGCGGCGCCCGACATGCCTACGGAGGTGGAACTGACTTTTCTTTACGGCGGTCAGAGCTATACGGTCCGCAGAAATCCTGAGTATCTGCGTCCGGCCAAAAAAGGCTCCGGCATGACGATGCAGAGAGCGGAAGCGCAGCTGACCTATCCTGACGGCAGGATACTGACCAAAACAAAGGCCGTCACCGCAGCGATAGAAGAACTGCTGGGGCTGAATCGCAGTCAGTTCACCCAGATCGCCATGATCGCTCAGGGAGATTTTCTGAAGCTGCTGTTAGCGTCAACAGAGGATCGTCTCGATATTTTCAGAAAGATACTGAAGACGGAGCTCTATCAGAACCTGCAGCAGAGGCTCAGCCGCCAGTCGTCGGAACTGCGGCAGCAGTGTGATCAGGCCCGCGGCAGTATCGGGCAGTATGTGGAAGGCCTGTCCTGTGAGAAGGATGGAGAGTTTTATGACAGGCTGGAAAACGCAAAGAACGGCGAAGTGCCGTTAGCTGATATTATAGAACTGGTTGACGAAATGACGAACTCTGACCGCACCGGGAAGGAGCTGCTTGACAGCAGGATCTCCGCTGTCAATGCCGAGATCGAGCAGTTGAATCTGGCTATCGGGCAGGGCATCGAGCAGGAGAAGACGGAAGCGGCTCTGACGCAGGCAAAGATGGATCTGAAAGAGGCAGAGCAGACTTATGAAGAGGCTCTGCGCGTATATAACGAGGAAAAGGACAGAGAACCCGCGAGGGTTCAGCTGCGGGAAAAGATCGCGCTGGAAGAGAACGGTCTGAAACAGTATGATGCGCTTGAGCAGGCACAGGCAGCATACAGAGAGACAGAGACCGGGTTATTACAGGCTTCTCAGCAGATAGAGATACAGCTGGAGATTTTAGAAAAACTGAAATCGGAATTAGACGATCTAAAAGAAGAACAGTTGAAACTGCAGGATGCCGGGCGGCAGACCGCAGTTCTGGAAGGAAAACTGGCGCAGGCCAGAGAACGGAGTGATGCTTTAGAAGATCTGGAAACCGCGCTGGCAGCCTGGAATTCGCTGCAGACTCAGTGGGAGCAGGCAAAACAGGCGTATCTTGCCGCATCGCAGAAAGACGATGTGTTGAGACAGAACTATGAAAGACTGAACCGGGCCTTTCTGGATGAGCAGGCAGGAATCCTGGCAGAAGATCTGACAGACGGCCAGCCATGTCCTGTCTGCGGCTCCACAGAGCATCCGATGCCCGCGGCAAAGCCGGCAGCCGCGCCAACAGAGGCAGAACTTGAATCAGCAAAGAAAGCCAGTGAAGAGGCGGCAGCCGATGTGAGCCGGCGCAGCGCTGAAGCGGGCCGTTTTGATGGACAGGTGAAGGCCAGAAGAGAAGAAGTGGAGACCAAAGCAGGCAGACTCTTTGAACATTGGGAACCGGACAGTCTGAACAGCCAGCTGGAAAACGCCAGAGCGCAGATCAAAAATGAAGTGAAGCAGCTGGCGAAGCAGATAAAACAGGCCCGTTCTGATGAGGAACGCAAGGAAAAGCTGGATCAGATGATACCGGAAAAGGAAGCTGCTAAATTATCTGCGGATTCTGCTTTGCACGAGATGGAAAAGTCCGTTGCTGCCCTGAAAAGTGAGGCGGCGGAGAAGGATCTGAGAATAACCGCGATGGCAAAGGAACTTGCCTATGACTGCAGGGATAAGGCTGAGGCGCACCTGCAGCAGCTGCGGGACCAGGAAGCTCTGGGCCGGAAAGCCTTTGATCGCGCAGGCGAGATATATGCGGTCAGCAAGGAAAAACGGGATGCTCTTGCGGGGCAGGTAAAAAGTCTGAGCACGCAGATGAACGAGCAGCCGGCCGTGGATGTGACGGCAAAGACCGCCCAAAAGAAAGCGCTGGATGACGAGCGAAGGAAGCTGCAGGACAGGTCCGCCGCCTATGCCGCCCGGATCTCGTCAAACGACTTTGCGCTGGAGAAGATCAAAGGACAGTCGGCGCATCTGGATCAGCTGGAAAAGCGATGGAGCTGGGTGAAGGCACTGGCAGATACGGCAAATGGAAATCTTGCCGGAAAAGAAAAGATCAGGCTGGAGACCTACGTGCAGATGCGGTATTTTGACCGGATCATCGCCCGCGCCAATACAAGGTTCATGATCATGAGCGGCGGTCAGTATGAACTGACACGCAGGATCGAGGCGGAGAACAACCGCAGCCAGAGCGGTCTGGAGCTTGACGTGATCGATCACTATAACGGCAGCCGGCGCAGTGTCAGAACGCTGTCCGGCGGGGAATCTTTCAAGGCCTCTCTGTCACTGGCCCTGGGTCTGTCGGACGAGATCCAGTCTTCGGCGGGAGGGATCCGTCTGGATACCATGTTCGTGGACGAAGGATTCGGCTCTCTGGATGAGGAGTCTCTGCAGCAGGCTGTCCGGGCGCTGTCGGATCTGTCGGAAGGAAACCGTCTGGTGGGAATTATCTCCCATGTAGGCGAGCTGAAAGAGCGGATCGGCAGGCAGATCGTCGTGACTAAGGAGCACGCCGCAGGAAGCCGGGCAGCGATCATCTGCGAAGCGTAGAAAGGCGGGGAAAACGTGTTGACTTTTTCCGCAGAAAAGTGATAAAATATATACAGCGAGTAGCCCATGGCGTAAGTCCAGCTGGGAGGGTACTCGCTATTTTTTATGCCAAAATAAAGGAGAGATGTTGTAATGAAACTGGAAACGAAGGGAGAAAGGCTCCTGATGAGCTTTTGCATGAGCGCTGTTATGATCATCTTCATGTGCAGTGTCAATAAATTTCAGGTAGATGGCGTCAGCATGAATGCGATCGTGCAGATTCTGATACATTATCCGGCAGAAATTCTGTTTGTGATGCTTCTGAGCGATTATATCGCTTCTCCCGTTGTCGGAAAGCTTTTACCCCTGATCGCCGGCGAGCACGAGTCAAAGAACGCCATGATCTTCTTCAGAACTTTTTTTCTGACTTTGATCATGAGCATGATCATGACCATCTGCGGTCCCGTCATCGGAAAGCTGGGTGCGGACTACATGACGCCCATGGCCGGGTACGCGAACTTCTTCTCATGGGCGTTTGGTACATGGATCAACCGCTGGCGGATGAATTTCACTATGGGATTTCTGTGGAGCATGATATGCGCGGGTCCGTTCAGCAGATGGGTGATCAAAACCTGCCGCGCCAGAAGAAGGCAGGGTGAATTTCAGAGAGAATGCGCTGGATCAGCAGAATAAGCTGGGTCGGCAAAACGTAAGGTTTGCAGTCAGGAAGCGGACTGCAAACTTTTTCTTTGGGCGCAAAGCGGTATCATTTTCAACTGATCCATGGTATAATGAGTGCAAATAATTATAGTATTACCAAGGATATTCAGGAGACAGGATCAAGATGGAAAAAGGACAGATCGTTCAGATTAAAATAGAAGACATGACAAACGAAGGGCAGGGGCTGGGAAGAAGCAACGGCCTCGCGATTTTTGTAAAGGGCGCAGTGGTCGGAGATCTTGCGGAGGTGGAGCTGACCAAGGTAAAGAAGAACTACGCTTTCGGAAAGCTGATTCGCTTAGTGGAGCCGTCGCCGGATCGGATCGAGCCTATGTGTGAGTACAGCGATCAGTGCGGCGGCTGCCCGTACAACAGTATTTCCTACGAAGCGCAGCTCGCGCTGAAGGAAAAGCAGGTGCGCGACAAGCTGGTGCGGCTGGGCGGATTGACAGAGCCCGCTATGGAGCCGATCATCGGCATGGAAGAGCCTTTCCGCTATCGGAACAAAGCGTCTATGCCGGTTTGGACCGGCGGCATTATCACCCGCAAGGGCGGTATCGTGGAAAATCTGGGCGCGCCGGCAGTGGGCTTTTATCGTGCGAAGAGCCATGAAGTGGTGGATTGCTGCGACTGTCTGATCCAGTCTGCCCCTGCTATGGCAGCGGCGGAGGCTTTGCGGCAGTTTATGGAAAGCGATCATATCACGGCCTACGATCCGAAATGGGAGAAAGGTCTCATGCGCCATCTGGTGGTGAAAACTGCCCGCGGCACCGGCGAGGTGATGGTGGTTCTCGTCATCAACGGCAAAGGGATTCCCAACGCCGCCAAGCTGGTGGAAATGCTGGATGAGGCCATTTATGAACTGCCGTCTGCGGAGGACGGCATGGAATACAGTCTGGAAAGCGTGGTCATCAGCGTCTGCAAAGGGAAAAACGGCGCGATGCCGGGCAGTGTCATGGGCGAGGAACTGATCACTCTTGCCGGAAAACCGGTCATCAGAGAGGAAGTGGGCGGTCTGGTCTTTGAAATATCACCGCATTCATTCTATCAGGTCAATCCGGTGCAGATGGAGAGACTTTACGCCAAAGCGATGGAATACGCTGACCTGAAAGGTACAGAAACAGTGCTGGACCTTTACTGCGGCGTGGGCACTATCGGACTCTTTGCGGCACGGCAGATGGAAAATGCTTATATGAATAGCCATGACGGCGCGCTGGACTACGATAAGGTTGGACGTGTGATCGGAATCGAATCGGTCAAAGGCGCTGTCATCGACGCCAACCGCAACGCGGTGATCAATCATATTGTCAATGCCAGATATGTCTGCGGCCGCGCCGAGGAGGAACTGCCGAAACTGGTTTCAGGGGAAGGCGCAGCAGCGGATGATACCGGGCTGCGGGTGAAAAAAGCCGATGTGGTGATTTTGGATCCGCCCCGCGCCGGCTGCGATGAAACTTTGCTGGAAACCGTAGTTACCGTGAAGCCAGAGCGGATCGTCTATGTGTCCTGCGACCCGGCGACCCTGGCGCGGGATGTGAAATATCTGAGAGGGCACGGGTACCGGTTTGAGAAAGGCACCCCCGTTGACATGTTCCCGTGGGGCGTGCATGTTGAAGCCGTAACCCTGCTTATTAGGACCGAAGGGACGCGGTAAGCAGCGGTACGTCTCATGCAAAGTCTGCCCAAGAAAACGAGCGAAGCGAAGGTTGATTGGCTGCAGACGACTGCGGAAGCCGTAACCCTGCTTACCAGGACCGAAGGGAAGGTTGATTGGCTGCAGCTGTGAAAGACTTAGATGGCTTTAATGTTCAGATGCCACGCAAAGTAGCATAAAAAACGGAAAAGCCATCTTTGATTGCTTGCAATGCAAAGTGTAATTTCCTATACTTAGTCTATCAGACAAGGAGGTCACAAACATGACATTTGCAGAAAAACTGAAATCCATACGTAAGCAGACAGGCTTTTCTCAGGAGCAGCTTGCGGAAAAGCTGGGCGTATCCCGGCAGGCGGTGACAAAGTGGGAGACTGAAGCAGGAATTCCGGATATTGAAAATATCATGGCAATTTCTTCTTTATTCGATATTTCTATCGATGAGCTGCTCGGAAATGAAAGAGAGAGAAAAACGCCGCCTGCGTATCTCTTTGAAAGTATTACCGAGTATGATATCAGCGAGCCGAAACGTTATGATATGAAATTCGGCGGGGCAAAGCAGCTGATCCTTTCAGGATATGACGGAGAAAAGATCCGCGTCCGTCTGGCGTCTAACACGATTTCTACCATTCAGCGTGATTTTAAAGTCAAAATCGACGATATCAGAAGACGGATCGATGTTGATGTCAATCGCAAAGACGTATCGGAGGCGGAAGCCAAAGAAAGCGTCAGCATCTTTGTTCAGATCCCGACGCCGTATATCGGAAAGATAGAGTGCGCGGTCAACGCAGAGCGGGTGGAAATCCGTTCCCTTGAGTGCGGCAGTATAGAATTGGATACAAAGACGCCGAATCTTCTGCTGGAAGACGTTGTCGGCACCGTAGAGGTAAACTGCAACCTCGACATGGAGGTGGTCTGCCGTTCTTTAAATGGAGAGATTGATATCAATCAGGTGTCGGCAACCTCCAGGATCCATATCCCCGGCGGCACGGTTTTCACCGCAGTGACAAAAGGCATCGGAACCAGCATTTCCTACGAGAAGGACGGAAAAAAAGCAGAGCGGTTTGATACTCCTGACGCGGATAATATCATCGAGCTCAACGGCATAAAGAGCGAGCTCGTCATCAGCATAGGGCAGGGAGGGGAAAATCTATGAAACAATATCGATACAGACCGGTACGGTTTTACGCTGCCTGCTATGCCGTTACATGGGCGTTCTGGATTTCGGCGGCAGTCATCAGCAGATCGGAGAACGACGACGGGATATCTGCTACGCTGATGCTCCTCGGCCTGATCGCACCTGCCGTTACGGCAGTCGTTACCGTATTCACATCAAAGAGCAAAGCGCTGAAAGCGGATTTTAAGAGAAAGCTTGCCGGGTTTTACCGGATCAGACCGCTGAACATTCTGGCTGCGGTCTTTGTTTTTCTGGCGATCGTTATAGGATCGATCCTGCTTTCTTTGCTGGCCGGACAGTCTTTAGATCAGTTTGCATTCACTGAGGATTTTTCCTTTTCTGTCGCCGGTACGTCCGCTTTGCTGACGATTCTGCTGGCTGCCGTCATCGAAGAAGTCGGCTGGCGGGGTTATGGAGAGGATTCCGTAGCTTCCTATTTTTCCTGGTTTACAGAATCCATCATCTTCGGGTTCGTGTGGGCCTTTTGGCATCTGCCGTTGTTCTGGATCGAGGGGACCTATCACTTCGGGCTGAAAGAGCTTGGCATCGGCTATATGCTGAACTTTTTGATCAGCGTTGTGCCGCTGGGATTTTTGACCACATGGGTGTATGTAAAGAACAACCGAAGCATGCTGGCCTGCATCATATTCCATTTGTTTGTGAATACCATGCAGGAAAAAATCGCCATGACGCCGCAGACAAAGTGTGTAGAGACCATCGTTGTCTTCCTCGCAGCCATTTTGATCGTATGGACAAACAGAGAAATGTTCTTTGAAAAAGATCATATCGGACATCTGCTGGAATATAAGGAGACGAGGAAAGTGAAAGAATGAGCTGTCAGCGCTATTTCTGCTTGTACTCTTTTCTGTTCAGCTCCCGGCTGACCATGTATATCGCCGTTGCCAGCGCGATCGCGTCTGCAATAGGTCCTGTATAGATCACGCCGTCGATACCGAAGATTCTCGGCAGAAGTATGACCAGAGGCAGGAAAAAGATGATCTGTCTGGTCAGAGAAATGAACATGCCGATGCCGGGTTTGCCGATGGCTGTAAACAGATTGCCGGTCAGAGGCTGAATCCCGTTTAAGGCAGTGAGCAGCAGAAAGATTCTGAAGAACTTCTCTGCAAAGGCAAAGTATTCCGAAGATCCCTGACCGAAAATGCCGATGATCTGCCGCGGAAAGCACTGAAACAGCGCGAAAGCAACAAGACCGACGATGACAGCGTACAGCACAGAACGCTGATAGGCAGACTTCACCCGCGAGTATTTCTCCGCGCCGTAGTTGAAGCTGGCGATAGGCTGCAGCCCCTGAGAAATACCGATAGGGATAGAAAAGAAGACCATGTTTACTTTCATGATGATGCCTGCGCATGCCAGAGGAACCGCCTGACCGTAAATGCTGTGCGCGCCGTAGTAAGACAGGGAATTGTTGAGCACGATCTGGACGATCATCATGGCAAGCTGGTTGCTGCAGGGACTCATGCCCAGAGTCGCAATTCTTTTGATATAACTCCAGCGGGGAATAAAGAGACTCAGCCGCAGCGGTACTGTCTTGTAGCCGCGCAGATAGTTGATGACCAGAAGCGCCGCTATGATCTGTCCGATGATAGTGGCAAGACCTGCGCCTGCCATGCCCCAGCTGAATTCAAATACAAAGAGCCAGTCCAGGATCGTATTGATGACCGCGCCCAGCAGATTGCAGTACATGATGAACCGGGGGCTGCCGTCTGCCCTGATAATATGTCCGCCTCCGGAGGAAAGGATCAGAAACGGAAAACCCATAGCGGTGACTCTGGTGTAGGTTTTCGCGTAAGGCATTACGTCGTCCGGAGCGCCAAAGGCGGTCAGAAGCGGATCAAGAAAGATCTGGCTGATGACGCAGAGAAAGACGCCGCCCAGGATCATGGCAGAAATGGCGTTTGCCGCATAGTGGGCCGCGTTTTCAGTTTCTTTTCTTCCCATGGAAAGATTAAAGGCTGCCGCGCCGCCGATGCCGAACATCAGCGCAACAGCGATGCAGGAGGGAGTCAGCGGAAAAGCCACATTGGTAGCGGCGTTTCCAAGCTCTCCCACAGCCTGGCCGATAAAAAACTGATCTACGATATTATATAAGTTGCTGACCAGCATGGCGATGATGCTGGGAACAGCAAACTGGCGGAGCAGCTTGTCGACGGGAAGCTCGCCCAGCGGGTTTTTTCGAATTTCAGCAGTTTCCATAATCTATACTCCTGTATTCCCTGATATTGATTTCTTGATAGCCATAATATTTTATCGCAAAAAAGCTGTGAAAGCAAGTGACGATTTGCCTTTGCCGCCGGCAGAAGCAGAGGATGATTGCCTTAAAAAGCCGTCGCCTCTAAAATTGTTTTAAGGGGAAAATTTCTCTAAAAAACAATTGAAGGAGGCTTTTTTATTATGGAAAGCAAAATTTACGGCTATGTCAGAGTATCCACGAAGGAACAAAAGGAAGACCGGCAGCTTCTGGCGCTGCAGAGTTTTCCAGTCTCAGAGAATCATATCTATATGGACAAGCTCAGCGGAAAAGATTTTAACCGGCCCCAGTACCGGAAGCTGATGAAAAAGCTTCGCACAGGAGATATTCTGGTGATCAAATCTATCGACCGTCTTGGTCGTAATTATGAAGAGATTCTGCTGCAGTGGCGGATCATTACCAAGGAAAAACGGGCAGATGTGGTGGTCCTGGATATGCCGCTTCTGGACACCAGAAAGTCGGGCAGTGATCTGACCGGAACTTTCGTGGCAGATCTGGTCCTGCAGATTCTATCCTACGTAGCGCAGACAGAACGCGAAAATATCCATCAGAGGCAGAAGGAAGGCATCGCGGCTGCAAAGCTGCGGGGCGTGCAGTTCGGCAGGCCGCGAAAACCAGTGCCGGAGCTGTTCTGGCAGCTGAAAGCAGACTGGGAAGATAAAAAAATTTCCTCCCGGCAGGCAGCCCGGCAGCTGTCTATCTCGCAGGATACCTTTTTAAGATGGGTTCACGGGAAATAAGTTAAAATTATATGATTGAAAAAGTAGACTTTTTTTGTCAAATAGTTTACAATATAGACAAAAATTTCAGCAAGCTGGATATAGATAGAATTGGAGGGGAAAGGACTTTTTATGAACAAATTATTTGTAAGGATCCGCAGAGATAAATCATCCGCGGACTTAAGCAGTCATAAAGGCAGAAACAGGATGCGGCATAAGATCGCCGTATTAGCACTTTCCGCCATGATGGTCGCTGCAAATGCGGCAGGCATTTTCGCGGATGAAATACCTGCTGACGATAACCTGATCGACGAAACCCCTGCTGCAGCATAAGAGCAGTCAGTGTATACGCTGCACCTGACCCATTATCTGCGCTTTACGGTGGACGGAAAGTCGAGGAGTGTCAAAGCCAGCGAGACGCTTGAACTGACTGAAGAAGACTTTGAGGACGGTATATGCGACCTGAATCGATTTGCTTACGATGAAGAGCGTCTTACAGTAACAGAGGCAAAACCGATCTCAAAAGATGATTTTGGCGAAAGCAGGGAAGGCGGCGCGCGGATCGTCTATGCCGTAAGCAGCGGCTGGAAATTAATCCCTGCGGAAGATGCCGGAGACAAAGGCACCGCGCTCAGGAGTGTGTTTACCGGAAGCGGGCTTGATGACTATAAATTTGTACCGGCAAAAGTCATTCGCATGCATCTTAACTTTAAGTATTCCAATACCGGAGGTCTGGCAGGCAGTGACGCGGCAGATCCGGAAACTGTGGAGATAGAGCCGACGGAAAGCAATGGGAAGTATACCGTGGAATGGGAACTGCCTGTTAAGGATGGTTTTCGCATTGTAATGGACCCAGCTCCTCTGAATGCTTATCTGGTCAACCCGCCGGCAGGAAGTGAGACACCGGAAGAACTTGAGGCAGCACTGGAACGCGGTGATTTTAATGTGGATGTTGAGCATAAGACTGTTTATTACTATCAGGAGCAGTCTGGAGTAGAAACCAATCCAACCTATAACAACCGTTACTCCATGGAATACAACGGGGCGTGGAATGCTGCACGCAGCATTACGACGACGGCCTGCACCGCTGCGGCGGTGTGCGGCAATGCCGATGCCGGCGCGCATCCCGCAGGTGTCGAGGACCATGGCGCAAACGCTTTGGCCGCTCCTAAGCTGAAAGTAACGCTGACAGAGGATCAGCTGAAATCGGTAATGGAAGGTAAAGACCTGGATATCACTGTCTATTACCGACGCAACGCTACATGGTATACGGTAAATCACTGGGTACCGAAGGCTTTAGCGGGCACCTTAACCGGCAATAAGGAAGAAAAGACTGAAAATGGTATTACCTATGTCTGTCTGGATCAGGAAACGATTCAGGGCCGCGTAGGAGCTATGACTCGTGCAGCGGCAAAGACAGACGGCGATACATATGAAAAACTCCAGTCCACTGGCTTTTCTCAGAAGCTCATTGAGAATACGAATACGGCTGTAGATATTTACTATACGGCGGCGGAATCCTACAGAGTCATCTTTGATACCAGCTATACCTATATTCCAAGACAGCAGATCAAACTTGGTAATAATGTCGATTTTACGAAAGTATCTAAACCGAAGAGAACCGGCTATACCTTTGACGGCTGGCAGTATCTGAAGAAGGACGCGACGCCTAATGGGAGTGGTGAATACAAAGATACAGATTATATAGATGCCGGAACAAAGGATAATCCTGCACTGACAGTTAACGAGGAATTGATTGCGGCTGCTAAGCTGCAGGAGACCGGTGGTGTACTGGCGCTGCATTTGTATCCGAAATGGAAACCCGCTACAACGCAGGTGCGCGTCATTCTCTGGACAGAGGATCTGACGGGAACAGATGATGTACAGGCGACAGCCCAGGGCGGAAATACTGCTTATTATAACACGAAGTATGATAACTACAAGAATGCTCCTGTGACTCATAGTCCTCAGCTTGGGACCAGTGATCCGCATTACAGTAACGCAGGCAGTTTTACCGTGAATGTGGATACTGATTCGTCTCTGGTGGAATCCGGTAATAACAAGGCGCTGCTGGAAACAATCCAGAAGGAAGTGACCGATGAGTTCAAGACAGTCATGGATCAGGCCAGCGGGATTGATGTAGCTAAATTCTACAAACAGGCCGCTTTTGAGATCGTACACGAAGAAGAGGACAATATCAATTATAATGCCACCACGGCTTCTGCCGACGGTAAGACTATGATTTACGTCTACTTCACCCGGAATATCTATGAATTAATGTTTACCTATTATGGAAATGCTGCAGTTGGTGGTAATAATTCCAATTACTGTGTAGCTACCAACACGAATGGATACAGTTTCAGCAACGGTGCTGCAGTTCTAGGCGGTAATCTGAACTTTGGCTACAGCACCGGACATGGCGGTGGCAACGGTGTAACTTATAACAATGTCTGGATGCGTGCGAATGTGGAATCTGCTGATCAAATGCCGGTGCCGCAGACTATTACTATCAGGGCCAAGTACGGCGCAGATTTACGCGATGTCTGGCCGGTCGCCAGATCAGAGGAACAGGTCAGTTCACTTGATAGCTCAGGAAATCGCGGCAATACTGCAAGGATGATCTCCTGGGGCACAACGGACGGCAAGTACTGTGAAGGTGGATTCTTTAATTCCGGTTTATACAATGCCGGCGAGCCTACTATTATGGGTACTTACGCTGCCATGAGTGCAGAGATCGTGGCAGATCCCGGCAATCCGGGTTTGCGCCATAATCTGGTCGCTTACTGGTTTAACGGACCGATCAGTTACTATCGTAACAATCACTGCTTCGAGGTGCCGGATCTGAATGTTACGGGGATGCGGCGTGTCAGCATCTACAACAATGACACTACAGATGCAATGAACTTTTTGTATCTGGTACCTACAGATAATGCGGCTTTCGCCAAATATGATTTTAATGATTTGATGAAGGTATCATACGCAGATGGACAGATCAAATATGATGACCCTGACGGTACCTATTATGCAGTGCGCTCGTACAATGGAAAGTATTATGCTGTAGCCCGTCAGGTGGACACGGTGTCCTCCAACGCCATCAACAAACAAAACCCGAGTGCCCGGCTGCATATGACAAGAGCCAACACAAGCGCGGACCACAGCACGCAATATACAGATAGTCAAGGAGCTTATGACGGAACGACCTGCGGTACTGGAGGTAATCCTTACGATCTCTATTTCTATTACAATAGAGACCGGTATACAATCACTTACATGGTGCCGTCCAACAACATTGCAACTGCCACGGAAGCAACACTGGGCACGGTCATCCTTCCATATGGTGCAGTGGTGACTAAAGATAAGTATGGCTTTGAACTGGATTATACAGACAAGAATACGAACCGGAAGTATGGCTGGACACCAGCCGCCGAGATCTCTGTCTGCCCGGACCGGGCTGAGAATGGTACCGCTCAATGGAAGTTTAAAGGCTGGGGACTTGGACCTGCGGGGGTTAATATGCAGTGGACGGCTTCGGATGATACAGAAACGCAGGGTCAGGCAGGAGATGCTTTTACCATTGAGGGAAATCTGCGGCTCTATGCTATTTGGGACGCTCCGACATACAAAGTGACCTTCCATCTGAACGGCGGCACGATCAACAATGCCAGTGCGTCTATTGAGGAAGACATTCCGGCGAACACCCGTTACTCCGCAAACGGCATCATTCCGCGTCCTCTCAGAGTTGGTTATACATTGGAGGGCTGGTATGCTGCGGATGAAAATGGAAACATTATACAACCTGAGACATCGTTTGACTTTGACCAGACTATTGCAGAAAACAAGCATGCTGCTGCAAAATGGTCGGCTGTCAGCACGGAGACGTTTGATTACACAGTCTATTATGTAACAGATAAACCTCTCGACGCCGACAAAAACAAAGAGAAGATTCAGATCGATGCAAACGGTAATATTGGCACAGGTGGAACAGCTTATTATGTGTTAGGGAAGACGGAGCACAGGAATCAGATGTTTATCGCCAATTCATCACTGAATTTCTCCGCAACGGTAAAGAATGGTTATGTGCCGCAGAAAACCAATCAGATTTTGACAATGGGTAAGCCTGATGATACCTATAACGTGATCTTCCACTATGATCCGATCACCCCTGGCAAGCATGTGGTAAATTTTGTAGAAGCAGGTACGGAGAGCAGCGTAAATCCGAACCTTGTCAAGACGCTCGTGGTAGAAGCAGATCAGACCGTGGTAACGCCGAAGTCTGGCGCAGTCAGGGATCTGACTGAGATGGGTTATGAACTTGTATCCAGAAACAATGATAACACCTATACAGCCGCAAAAGGATTTTCAAATGAAACCAACACTTCGGATCTAACATGGATTGATAAAGATGGTAAGACAAACCCGATGATTACTTTAGCCGGAGAGGCCATTCCAGAGATCATCACGTATCTGGTACAGCCGATTACGTATACGATTACTTATACGAATGCGGTTGGTTCGCCGATTGGTGCAGATGATGCATTGCAGGCTGTTACAGCGGCAGTTTCCACCTCGGTAGCAAATGCAAATGGTAAGAATCCAACGCAATACACGACAAAGGACAGTTTTACTGTAAAGGCTCCTGTTTCTGTGACTGTGGACGGGAAACAATATCAGTTCTCACATTGGAGTCTGGAAGAGAATACGACAGTGAAGGGAGAAGCTGATTCTTCAAATAAGTCGTTCGATGTTCTAAGTGTAGAACCGGGAACTGTCGGCAATCTGGCCTTTGTTGCAAATTGGAAAGTAGCAACTGGAGCTCTGACTGTTTCTAAGACGGTAACTGGCGATAAAGGCGAAAAGGATAAGGCGTTCCACTTTACGGTAACGCTCAGTGATACTTCCGTCAACGGTAAGTTTGGCGACCTGACTTTTACCGATGGCGTTGCTGCCTTTACCCTGAAACATGGTGATAGCAAAACAGCGTTGAATCTTCCGGCAGGCATTACTTATCAGGTAAGCGAAACAGAAGCTGATCAGGATGGTTACACTACAACAAAAACCGGAGATAAAGGAACGATTACAGCAGATAAACCGGCAACGGCCGCGTTTACCAATACCAAGGGAAGCACTGGTCCGGGTCCTGACCCTTCCAGAGAGACTGGAAACCTGACCGTCTCCAAGACAGTAGCCGGTGATGGTGGTGAAACGGATAAGGACTTCCACTTCACTGTGACTCTCAGCGACAAAACCGTCAGCGGAGTCTATGGAAGCATAAACTTTACAAATGGTGTGGCTGCTTTTACTTTGAAGCATGGAGAGAGCAAAGCGGCATCCGGCCTTCCGGCGGGCGTTACCTACACGGTAACTGAAACCGAGGCTGACCGGGATGGATATAAGACGACTGCTGTCGGGGCGAACGGAACGATCACAAAGGATGTAACGGCAGAGGCTGCATTTACCAATACCAGAGAAAATGCAGCGCCGACAGATCCGGATGATCCGGGAAAACCGGGTAAGCCGGATAAACCGACAAAGCCGGGCAAACCGGAAGCGCCTGCGGGTCCAAATAAACCGGAAACGCCTGCAGCAGATGTACCGAAGACCGGAGATGATACAAATCCGGCGCTGTGGCTGATCCTTTTGGGAATTTCCTGTATCGGAGCCGTGACTGCGTCAGTCGTCTACAGGCAGCGGAGAAAAAAAGAAGAATAATTTAACTCAAATATAATAGCGGCGGGCAGATGCAAACAGCATTTCCCCGCCGCCTTTACTTGCTTTGATTTATATTATCATCTGCACGAAATTGATCAGCAGCTTGATACCATAGAAGACGATGACCGCACCGCAGACGATGTTGATGACACGCAGCACTTTGTCGTTGAATTTAGCGCTGAACAGTGACAGAATTGTAGAGATCCCGAAAAACCACACAACAGATGATGAATTTACGCCAAGAATGAATTCCACGACGTGTTCCTTTGGCAATGTGGTGCGGAACGCGCCCAGCAGCATGGTGCCGTCGATGAGTGCCTGAGGATTGAACCAGGTGACCACGCAGGCAGTGGAGATGACCTTCAGGATCGGCACATCGACTTTGGTGGAGTTATCCATGGTGTCGCGGGAGCGGAGCAGCCCGATACCGATCCAGATGACGATGAGACTTCCAACACCCAGAACGATCATCTGCAGCCATGTAAAAGCGCTCATGACCGCCCCGATACCGAAAAAGCAGGCGAGAGCCAGCGTGACATCAAAAAACGTGACGATGAGAGCCGTCAGATAGACGCGGCTCTTTTTCTGCGTCAGCGCGGTATTGATGACAAAAAGATTCTGCAGACCGATTGGCGCAACGTAAGCAAGTCCGATGGTAAAACCCTGTAAAAAAAGCGGCATAATAGTTCCTCCGATAATTTTATTATATTTTATAATACAATGTTACCATGACAAAAGAATCTTGTCACCCACCAAAATGGCAGATTTTGACCCAACCAAACAATCAGCGCGGAATGGAAAAATCAGCAGTATCGGTTGAAACACTGCAGAAGGAACGAGATAACTGCCTGATGCATGCCCAGCCAAATCCGATGAAAAATCTGACCTTTCCATGAAATTTAAAACAGACGGGCGAGCATTTCCTCATAGCATTTAATTCACAGAACAGAGCGGTTCAGCTCTGTTTTTTTTCCGCCGGGTGTGGTACAATAATATCAAAGGAGAAACCAACCAAATGATAACGCTGGACTGGAAACCTGATAAACAGGATAAAACACCGATCTACAGACAGATCGTGAAATATATCAGTGAGAAAATTGCTGCCGGTGACTGGGTGATAGGCAGCCGTCTGCCCAGCCAAAGAGCGATGGCAGAGGCTTTCGGTGTCAACAGGAGCACCATTGTCAGCGCCATGGAAGAACTGATTTCCTACGGCATTTTAGAAAGTGACTTCGGCGGCGGCACGAAAGTAGCCAGCAATACATGGTCCCTGCGTATGAGCCAGCCGCCGGACTGGAACAAATATATTGCCAGCGGTCCTTTTGGTGCCAACCTTTCTACCATTCAGACCATCAACAAGATGGAATTTGAACCGGGGTACGTAAGGATCGGCACGGGGGAACTGTCCCCGGAACTTTATCCGGGCAAAATGGTCAGCCGGATCTTTCAGAGAATGCCGGAGAGAATTCTCAATCTGGGATATCTGGGCGTTTTGGGACTTCCCGAGCTGGGGCACGCGCTCGCGCCATGGCTGAAGAAAAATCAGGGTATCGATGTGGACCCGTCAAATATTATGATCGCAAGCGGGTCTCTGCAGGGACTGCAGCTGGTATCAGTATGTATGCTGAAGCGGGGAAGCAATGTCTACACCGAAGCACCGTCATACCTGAAATCTCTGCAGGTTTTTCAGTCGGCAGGGATGCATCTTCATGGGATTCCTCTGGATGAAGAGGGGATGCAGTACTGGAACATCAAAGACGCTTCTAATGACGCGCTTCTTTATACCATTCCGACTTATCATAATCCGACGGGAACAGTGATGAGCGAGAAACGGCGGAAAGAGATCATGGGATTCTGTCAGAAAGAGCGGATGCCGATTCTGGAGGACGATGCATATGGACAGCTGTGGTTTGAGGAAAAGCCGCCTGCTTCTCTGAAATCCAGAGACAAAACCGGCTCTGTCATTTATATGGGCACTATTTCAAAAACCATGGCGCCGGGGCTTAGAATCGGCTGGGTAGTAGGGCCGGAAGCGGTGGTTTATCGCCTGGGCGATGTAAAGATGCAGACTGACTACGGTGCCAGTTCTGTTTCACAGTGGATGATGACAGAACTGATCGAAAGCGGAGACTACGATATTTATCTGGACTGGCTCCGAAAAGAACTCAGAGCGCGCAGGGACAACGCGCTGGCGGCATTGGAACGGTATTTCAAAGACCTTGCCACATGGAACAAACCGAGTGGAGGCTTCTATATCTGGCTGCGCTTTAATAAACGGATGCCTATGGACAAGATTTTTAACGAGGCGTTAAAGGCCGGCATTCTGCTCAATCCGGGCAATGTATACGACTACGCGGAAAACCACGCAATCAGGCTTTCCTATGCCTATGCGGATCCGGACGATCTGACCCGGGCGCTGGAGACTTTAGCGGCGATCATAGAGAAACATCAGAAGAGGTAGGGGAGAATTTTGATGACAGAAAAAACAATGCAGATTCGTAATAGCACGATCGACTTTCTGGTTTTTACAAAGGACGCAGGAGAGGATTCTATCGAGGTGCGTGTGCAGGACGGCAATGTCTGGCTGACGCAGAAAGCGATCGCAAAACTTTTTGACGTAGACAGAAGTGTCGTGACAAAGCACTTGAAATGCATTTTTGAAAGCAGAGAATTAGAAGAGAATTCAACTTGTGCAATTTTTGCACAAGTTGCGGATAATGGAAAAACATATCAGTATAAGCATTACGCGCTGCCTGCGATCATTGCAGTTGGATACCGTACTAACTCCGAAAGGGCAACCCAGTTTCGCGGTTGGGCAACGAGAGTGCTTGACGCATTTGCAAGACAGGGATATGTATTGGACAAGAATCGTTTGATCAACGGTCAAATCTTTGACGAAGATTATTTTGATCATTTAATTTCAGAAATACAGGAAATTAGAGCCAGTGAGCGCAGGTTTTATCAAAAAATAACGGATATCTATGCGACAGCAGTTGACTACGCAGTTGATAGTCAGATTACAAGAGATTTTTTTGCAACTGTGCAGAATAAAATGCATTACGCGGTTCACGGCAATACGGCTGCGGAAGTGATTGTGACTCGTGCGGACCACAGAAAAGAGAATATGGGGCTTACATCTTGGAAAAATGCTCCAAATGGAAAAATTGTCAAAGCCGATGTATCTGTCGCGAAGAATTATCTGTCAGAACCGGAAATGCAAGAACTCAATGAGATTGTAACAATGTATCTGGATTATGCCACAAGACAGGCACGACGCCATATTCCTATGACTATGGCTGACTGGGCAGAAAAGCTTGACGCATTTTTAAAATTCAATGACGCGGAAATTTTAAAGAATAAAGGAAAGGTTACTGCGGAAATTGCTAAAGCCTTTGCCGAAAGTGAATTTGAAAGATACAGAGTTTTACAGGATAAAACATACGAAAGTGATTTTGACAGACTCCTGAAAGAAAGCGAGTCGGCATACATAGTGAAGAGGTAACACATGGCATTTACACATTTACATGTTCATACAGAATACAGCCTGCTGGACGGCGCGGCCAGAATTCCGGCCGTAGTGGCGCGGGCAAAGGAGCTGGGTATGGACTCCCTTGCAATCACTGACCACGGCGTCATGTTCGGTGTCATTGATTTTTACAAAGAGTGCAAGAAACAGGGAATCAAACCGGTCATCGGATGCGAGGTCTATACAGCGGCGCGGACCATGCATGACAAAGACGCCGATAAGGACAAGTATCAGGGTCATCTGGTTCTGCTGGCAAAGACCAACGATGGCTACAAGAACCTGATCAAGATCGTATCCAAAGGTTTTACCGAAGGCTACTACTATAAACCGCGAATCGATAAGGATGTGCTGCGCGCCCACAGCGGCGGCATCATCGCGCTGTCCGCCTGCCTTGCGGGCAAGGTGCAGAGCTGCCTTTTAAACCGCGACTACGAGGGGGCAAAGGCGGAAGCGCTGGCGATGGACGAGATCTTCGGCCACGGAAATTTTTATCTGGAACTGCAGGATCAGGGTCTGGAAGAGGAGGCCATGATCAATCCGCAGCTCGTAAAACTGTCCAAAGAACTGGATATTCCTTTGGTCGCTACCAACGACGTCCATTACGTAAAGCAGGAAGACGCCGAGGCTCACGATGTGCTCCTTGCTATTCAGACAGCAACGACCATCGATGACGAAAAGCGTATGCGCTTTCCTAACGATCAATTCTATTTAAAAAGCGAAGACGAGATGCGGAAAATCTTTGCTTATGCCCCGGAAGCCGTTGAAAATACCCATAAGATCGCCATGGAGTGTGACGTGGAATTTGTCTTTGGCGACTATCATCTGCCTGAGTTTATCCCGCCTGAGGGCAAGACCAACCAGCAGTATCTGCGGGAGCTTTGCCAGAAAGGACTTGCGGAACGTTACGACGATGTGACGCCGGAGATTGCGAGCCGCCTTGATTATGAACTTTCCGTCATTGAAAACATGGGCTACGTGGAATATTTCCTCATCGTCTGGGACTTTATCAATTTTGCAAAGACGAACGGCATTATGGTAGGACCGGGCAGAGGCTCCGCTGCGGGAAGTCTGGTAGCGTACACCCTTAGAATCACTGACCTTGACCCGATTCGGTACAGTCTGATCTTTGAGCGTTTCCTGAATCCGGAGCGTGTCAGCATGCCGGATATCGATATCGACTTCTGCATCGAACGGCGGGGAGAAGTTATAGAATATGTAAAGAAAAAATACGGAGAGGCTAACGTTTCTCAGATCATAACTTTTGGTACCATGAAAGCCAAGGCAGCCGTCCGGGATGTGGGACGGGCTCTGAATCTGAGCTATGCTGAGGCAGACAAGATCGCCAAGGCGATTCCTTTTGATCTGAAAATGACCATCGATAAGGCGATGGATATGAACCCGGAGCTGAAGGCCATGTATGACGGCGACGAAAGAATCGCCAAAGTCATCGACATGTCCCGCGCCATTGAAGGCATGCCGCGCCACGCTTCGACCCATGCGGCGGGCGTAGTGATCTCAAAGCTGCCTCTGGATGAGTATGTACCGCTGTATATGTCTGACAAAGGCATCGCTACCCAGTTCAATATGACGACCATTGAGGAACTGGGACTTCTGAAAATGGACTTTCTGGGGCTGCGGAATCTGACCGTGATCCGGGATGCGCTGGAGCTGATCGAGAAAAACTATGGCGTGACCATCGATTTTTCCAAAATGGTCTATGATGACAAAGCCGTTTACGATATGATCGCCTCCGGCAATACGCTGGGCGTTTTTCAGCTGGAAAGCGGCGGCATGACTCAGTTTATGAAAAATCTGAAGCCTTCCTGCTTTGAAGATGTGGTAGCGGGGATCGCCCTGTATCGTCCGGGACCGATGGATTCTATCCCAAAGTACATTGAGAATAAAAAGAATCCACAAAACATCAAATATGTGACACCGGAGCTTGCGCCGATCCTGGATGTATCCTACGGATGCCTTGTTTATCAGGAGCAGGTCATGCAGATCGTCCGTGATCTGGCAGGCTATAGTTTTGGCCGGTCCGATATCGTGCGCCGCGCTATGAGTAAAAAGAAAAAAGACGTCATGCTGCAGGAAAAGGAATACTTCATTCACGGAAAACTGGATGATGATGGTAATGTAGAGATCCCCGGCTGCGTAAGAAACGGGATCAGCGAAGCAGCGGCGGAATCCATCTTTGCCGACATGGAGACTTTTGCGCAGTACGCATTTAACAAATCTCACGCAGCGGTGTACGCGGTAGTCGCTTATGAGACCGGCTATTTGAAGAAATATTATCCGGTGGAGTTTATGGCCGCGCTGATGACCAGTGTCATGGGCGACGCCAAGTCTATCGCGAAATATATCAGAAATTGTCAGGATATGGGTATTGAGGTTTTGCCTCCATGCATCAACGAGAGCCAGAAAAAGTTCTCTGTGGTGGACGGAAAGATACGCTTTGGACTTCTGGGCGTCAAGAATGTGGGCGAAGGCGCTATCGACGCTATTATCCGGGCAAGAGAAGAAAAGGGACGGCCGAAGGATATCTTCCAGTTTATCAGTAATCTGGAGATCAGCGAGGTCAATAAGAAAGCAGTGGAAAGCCTGATTAAAGCCGGCGCGCTGGACTGCCTCAGCCCGAACAGGGCAGCTCACCTGGCCGTCTATGAAGGACTGGTGGAGTCAGCACAGACTACAGCAAAACGGAATCTGGCGGGACAGATCTCTTTGTTCGCCATCAGCAGTGAGGAGATGAACACCGGGGATATATCCGGGCGGCTGCCGGACGTGCGTAACTTTGATAAAGACGTGCTCCTTGCGATGGAAAAGGAAATGCTGGGCGTTTATATCACAGATCATCCACTCAATGAATATACGGATCGGATCAACCAGCTGGCTACGGTGACCAGTGATCAACTTGCCGCGGCGGCAGAGGCAGAAAACGCAGACGGCACTATTACCGACGGCATGACTGTTACCATGGCGGGTATGATCACCGGCAAGAAAAACCAGGTCACGAAAAATAACAAGATGATGGCTTTCATGGAGCTGGAAGATCTGTATGGCGATGTGGAGGTCGTGGTATTTCCTAATGTGTATGAACGCTGCGGCAGCGCCATTGCAGAGGATAAGGTCGTGGCTGTCAAAGGCAAGCTGAACTTTAAGGAAGAAGAGATGCCGAAGCTGTTAGCGGACGCGGTGGTTTCCATTGACGATGTGGAAGGGCTGCTGGCAATGGACAAAGAACAGGAACGCTATGGCGGCCGCGGAAGACGCAGCGGCTATGGCAGGAATGACGGCAGTTCAGGCAGAAGTCCGAGAGGTTTCAGCGGACCGGATCCGGTCAAAGTCAGGATACCGGCTGAGGCAGATGAAAAGGCCGTACTGGATCAGTTGCAGCAGATATTCCGCGAGTACCATGGCGACACTCCGGTTCTGATCTATCTGCAGAACGGTAAAATCGTCAGGACCGGAGCAAACGGCGGCGTTCGTCCTTTGATCCAGTTCTTCGATACCGTGGCCGAGATCGTCGGCAGACCAAATATAAAAGGGAGACCTATCCCAGATCGCTGGTAAGCGATCTGCTGGAAGGTCCCCCGCGAGGGCTTCCCAAGAGGGCGAGTCGAAGAGGAAGGCCGATTGGAAGAAGGCTACGGCGAGAGACCTATCCCAGATCGCTGGTAAGCGATCTGATGATGAATTGAGCAAAAAGACGAAAATCAGCTTGATTTGCTCAAGTGGAAAGCCAGTCAGGCGGAAAGAATTGAGCAAAAAGACGAAAATCAGCTTGATTTGCTCAAATAGAAAGCCAGCCAGTCGGAAGAAATTGAGCAAAAAGACGAAAATCGACATGATTTGCTCAAATAGAAAGCCAGCCAGGCCGAAAGAATTGAGCAAAAAGACGAAAATCAGCTTGATTTGCTCAAGTGGAAAGCCAGTCAGGCCGAAAGAATTGAGCAAAAACCAGAGAATTGGTCGATTTTGCTCAACCGTAGCCTGATTACAGCCTGACTGCAGCCTGATGCCAGTAAATTGAGAGCAGAGTATAACAGAAAAAATACAAGAAGGTGACAAAATGAAAAAAATTGGAGTTTTAACCAGTGGCGGGGATTCCCCCGGCATGAACGCCGCGGTTCGAGCCGTAGTCAGATGCGGCATTGAAGCCGGTATGGAAGTGTATGGAATTTACAGAGGCTATGAGGGACTGCTGGACGGTGAGATCAGACAGCTGGACCGCAATTCTGTCGGGGATATCCTGCACCGGGGCGGAACCATTTTGAAGACTGCCAGAAGCGAGAAGTTCCGAACGGAGGAAGGACAGCGCCACGCTGTCAATATGCTGGATACTTTCGGCATCGAAGGTCTGGTAGTCATCGGCGGCGACGGGTCGCTCAGGGGAGGCTGCGACCTGATGCGTAGAGGCGTTAAAGTCATGGGTCTGCCGGGTACGATCGACAATGATCTGGGCTATACGGATTATACGATCGGTTTCGATACAGCAGTGTCTACAGTTTTGGACGCTGTCACAAAGATCCGAGACACTTCCTCTTCCCATGAAAGGACCACGGTCATTGAGGTCATGGGCAGACACTGCGGCGATATCGCTCTTCATGCGGGACTGGCAGGCGGAGCGGAAGCTGTTTTGATTCCGGAGATCGAAATGGATATCAATGACCTTTGCCGGAAAATCGTCATCGGAGCCAACCGGGGCAAACAGCACAGCATCATTATCAAGGCGGAAGGTGTAGGCATGCCGTCCCAGGAACTGACAAAGATCATTGAAGACCGCACGGGAAGAGAGACCCGGCTGGTGGTGCTGTCCTATCTGCAGAGGGGCGGAAGTCCGACCTATCGTGATCGGATGCTGGCCACCCTGACCGGCGCGAAAGCAGTGGAACTGCTGCGTGAGGATTCAGACAGCAAGGCGATCGGCACAGTAAACGGGGAGATCGTTGCCTACGATCTGCAGCAGGCTATGGAACAGAAACGGGAGATCGACAGAGAGATGTACGATCTGATCGGCGTATTGAGTAAATAGAGCAAATAGAACAAAATCAGGAAGAATGTAGAACAGATCGGAGAAAAACCAATGAAAAACATCGTGGTTATCTACGCAGGAAAATATGGCGCGACAGAACGATACGCACGCTGGATCGCAGAGGAGACCGGCGCGGAAGTGATACCTGAGAGCAGAGTCTCCGCCAGAGATCTGGAAGATAAAGATGTCATTATCTTCGGAGGAGCGATCCATGCCGGAGCCATTTTGGGAATTCAGACGCTGAAAAAGCTGTATCCGAAGATCGCGGAAAAAAAGATCCTGACTTTTGCGGTGGGACTCAGCGTCGGCGATAAAGCCATTCAGGATGAATGCAGAGAACTGAACTTTACAAAACAGTCCTCAGGCTTCAGGCGTCTTGTGTCCGGCGGCAGACCAGCGCGCATGACAGAGCGGGAAAAACAGTTCAGCCAGCTGCCGTGCTGGTTCTTTCCCGGCGCTTACGATCCGTCCGGCGTCAGCGGCATGGATCGTAAGCTGATGGCTGTAGTCCGAAGGATGATTCAGGGAAAAACTCCCGGGGAGATCACTTCATCCGAACGGCAGCTGCTGGATGCCATCGAACACGGAGCGGACTATACAGACAGAACCGCGATCCGGCCCCTGATCGAAGCGATCTGAAACCTTCACGTCTCGAGGGAAACCCAAAAGTTACATTTGGAAGTCCAAACGATATAGACTCGTCAGCCGCTTTCCGCTATGATCGGAGCAGGAGGTTTCATATGCAAACAGGAATTCAAATCGCCGAGGCCAGACGGCGTAAAAATCTGACACAGGAACAGCTGGCTGAGCTGATGGAGGTGACCCGCCAGACCGTGTCCCGCTGGGAGGCCGGCGCATCCTATCCTGAAATGGAGAAAATTGTAAGACTGGCAGATATCCTCGAAGTCAGCTGTGACGATCTGCTGCGGCCTGATGCGTCATCGCGTGATCAAAGGGTGTCCGACGGGGGCCGCGTCTCTTCGAAGCAGGAGCTTCGGCTGGTGACACGGCTGCTTGTGGAAGCAAAAGACAAACCGGCACGTCTGAATTTCTTTGATGATGAAGAAGATATGGATCTGTGTGGAAAGACTTGCGTGATCACAGACTTTGATGGTGCTTGGGCCAGAGTGGAGTACAAATCCGGTAAGAAGATCCAGTGCAAGCTGGTACCGCTGTCATCTATCTGCGCTCTGACCTTTGAGAAGGGAGGACAGTGATATGGAGACGCTTGCGTGGTGCTTCGCTTTTGCCGCTTTTTTCTGGTGTATCTCCCTGTCGTCCAGACTCAGAAAAGTGGAGAAGCTTCTGAAAGAACCGGAGACAAGACAGGAAGAAGCGTCTCTGCGCCAGATTCTGTCAAATCATATAGGAAGCTGTGTGAAACTGGAGCTGAAAGATTGGGTGGACGACTTTGACGGTGCTCCGTGCAGGATACTGGACGCAGACGAACAGTGGGTGCTGATTCGTCAGGAGAAGAACGGCCGGCAGTGCCTGATGCGTATCAGGCAGATCAAAATCCTGGAATTTACAGAAGAATAGAATATCGTATGCTCAGCCTTCAAATTCGGTGAGTTGGGCTAAATCAGTCTGTCACGCCCTAAAAACCCAATTTTTGTTCGATGATTTGGGCTAAATGTAGTTAAAACTATCAAAAAGCCCAACTTTTCATCTAAGAACTTGGGCAGATTTCAAAAATATTCATTAAAAAGCCCAAATTCACGGCTCAGAACAACGCCAAAGACCTTCTGAGCCTGTGATAGTTGGGCTTTTTGCAATAAATATCCATAGAAAGCCCAACGCGTAAAAGTAAAAGTTGGGCTTTCTTCCTTTTCATCAGCAAAGAAACCTATCGGAAAAAAATGTTTTCAGAAAGTTGTAAATAGGGCGATTTTCCTGTTGCATTTTTTGTCGAATTGTGCTTTAATATATCCAAGAGGTCTTACCACCTAAACTGAAGTACCAGGAGGTAGCGTAGCAATATGAAACACAGATTTATTGCAAAAAGATACTGGAAGGATCAGAGTACGGCCATGGGAAAATCCGATGAAATGGCCAAATCCTTCGATGACTGCATCAATTTGAGTCTGGGAGATCCGGACCTGATCACCGACAGCCTGATCATCGACAAATCCTATGAAGATGCCAGAGCTGGTCATACCAAATACACCGATTTCAGAGGAGACCCGGAGCTTCGGGCAGAGATCTGCAAGTACTACAAAGAAGAGTACGATATGGATGTGAAGGATGAAGAGGTCTTCGTCTGCGCGTCAGCCTGCCTGGGCATGTATCTAGCGCTGGAAGCTGTCGTAGACGATGGCGACGAGGTCATCCTGCAGGCGCCGTTCTTTACGCCGTATCCGCAGCAGGTGGAACTGGCAAGGGGCATTCCTGTGGAGCTTCCGACTTATGAGGAAGAGGATTTTCAGATCAATACAGAGAGACTGGAATCTCTGATCACAGAAAGGACCAAAGCTCTGGTCATCAATTCACCGAGCAATCCGACAGGCAACTGCCTGACAGTGGAGACAATGGAGAAGATCGCTGAGATCGCCGTAAAATATGATCTGATCGTCATCGCCGATGACATCTACACAGCGTTCAGCTATCAGAATCCGTTCGTGCCGTTCGCGTCTCTGCCTGGCATGCGGGAGAGAACTATCATTCTTAATTCCTTCTCCAAGAATTTCACTATGACTGGTTGGAGAGTAGGCAATATCATCGCGCCGGATTATATCATCAAAGTCATTCAGCAGATCAATGAAAATGTGGTATTCACTGCGCCGTCCATTTCGCAGCGTGCAGCGATTCACGCTCTGCGCCACAGAGCAGAGATCCAGCCACCGATGGTAGAGGAATACAGAAAGAGGATGTTCTACGCGGCAGAACGAATCAATCAGATCCCGAAGCTGTCTGTCATCTACCCTCCAAAGGGAAGCTTCTATCTGTTTATGAACATTAAAGAGACCGGACTGACCAGCGTCGAGGCTGCTGATAAGATTCTGGAAGAGGCTCATGTGCTGATGCTGCCGGGAGATGCTTTCGGCGCCTGCGGAGAAGGTTATGTGCGTATTGCCTGCACTGTAAACGTGGATACTCTGAAAGAAGCCTTTGACCGGATCGAAAAGATTCAGTTCTGATATCGCTGAGCTTGTTACAGCAGGCCGGCATCAGCGCCGGCCCGCTGAATAAGAAAATAAATATACTTAAGAAAGGAGTAAAGCAATGAGTGAGAGTAAAAATGTAACTTCTGCAGCTGAAGAAAACGTTACAGTTGTAGAACTCGAACCTGTGAAAAACTCTAATATCGCCAAATTCGTTATCGCATCACTGGCGGGAATTTTTCTGTTCCTGATCCCGATTCCAAAGGGGACAACTTTTACGATACCTATCGGTATTCTTATTAACTGGGTTAGTGATCTGTTAGCTTTAGAAACTGTAAATCTGGCAAGCGTTGCTGTAGTGGCCTTCATTACGATTTCTACAGTGCTGACGATCATCAACAAATTATTTAAACCGCAATTTATCCAAAAAAATGAGATGATGAATAAGATCTTATCGCCATCTCCATTGTATTTTGTCAGCCGTATCATCGGTTTGGTCATCGTATATCTGGCATATTTCCAGGTAGGACCGGAAATGATATGGTCAGGGGCCACAGGCGGATCCATGCTGGGCGTTTCTGCGACACTTGTATCTGTTATCCTGTGCATTGCTTTCCTGATGCCGCTTCTGACAGACTTCGGAATTATGGAATTTGTTGGAGTTCTGCTGAGAAAGGTAGTACGTACCCTGTTTACTGTACCGGGACGTTCCGCTATCGACCTGGTTACATCTTGGCTGGGAACTTCCAACGCGGCAGCTATTCTGACTACCGGCCAGTATGAATCCGGATTCTATTCAGCAAGAGAAGCAGCGACTATTTCCTGCAATTTTTCCTTCGTTTCCATTCCGTTCTGCTATGTTATCGCGACTTTGATCGGCGTAGAAGAGAAGTTTACCATTTTCTATCTGATCAGCCTGATCGGCGGCGTTGTGCTGGCAATGATCATTCCGCGTATCCCGCCTCTTTCCAGGATTCCTGACACCTATGACGAGATCTCCGGAAAGCGGATCAACGAGCAGGTGCCGCAGGGTGTGTCCAAGATGAAGTGGGCGCTGAACCTGGCAGGCCACAGAGCTGAGAACGCGACCGCAAAAGGCGTCGGCAAAGCCGGTGTCCGTGTCTATGCTACTATGTTCCTGGATCTGATTCCGGTGGTTATGGCATGGGGTACTATCGTTCTGGTACTGGTTGAATACACGCCGATCTTCGACTTTGTATCCATTCCATTTGGCTGGCTCATGAATCTGTGCGGTATCGAAGGCGCCGCAGACGTTGCGCCTACTGCTCTGGTAGGCTTTGCAGACCAGTATATCCCGCCTCTGATGCTGGCAGACTTCCCGATCGAGAGAACAAGGTTTATCATGGGCTGCGCATCTCTGCTGCAGATCATCTACATGACAGAAGTCGGCCTCATCGTGATAAAGTCCAGAGTACCCGTCAATGTAGGCCATCTGTTCCTCGTGTTCATCGAGAGAACCATTATCGCAATTCCTCTGGTTACATTGCTGACCAACCTGCTGGTGACTTTCTAAGAAACAGCAGCAAAAGTAAAGGATAAGCAATTGATCCAACAAAGGCCGTCCGGCTGGGCGTTTGCAGACGTCTGAACGGGCGGCCTTTTTGCGTGTTTTACGAAGTTTCCACGTTATGATATCTCCAGAGGGCCAGTGCGGTATAAAAGTCATAGGACGCAGGCATCAGGCTGAAATCAGTGTTGGTAAGCTGCCGCGCTTTGTTCAGACGATAGGTTACTGTATTTCTGTGAAGATACAGCATCTGCGCAGCGACATTCAGTTTAGAATCACAGTCGATCATGTAGATGGCCAGCGTTTTCAGAAGATCATCACGATCATGACTCTGGGAATCTAAGATGCCGAAAAGGTATTCTGTCCGCTTGTTACTGGTTTCAGACAGGGTCATGACATCCTGAGAAAGCATGATGTCGTGATCATCCCAGTTCCGTCGGTTCAGGAAGATCTTCTGCAGGGCCGGCTCGGTTTTCAGATAATCCCGGTAGGTCTGCTTCAGCGAAGCCATATCCTTGTTCCCGTTGTCCATAAAGAAGGTGGCTTTTTCATCATATTTTTCTACAAAACAGTGGAGATCGTCGTATAGCGCGTAATCCAGACTGTCGGAGAGCATGAAAGAAGACAGGATCACCAGATGATCGTCGATCTGATCAGAAAGATAAAATTTATGATATTCTTCAAAGAGACGGCTGATCTGGTCCTGCAGCGGTTCCATAGATCCGTTTCCCGAGGAAATGATGATCAGATTGGAAATACGGTCGAAGCTGATATTGGAGTTTCGAAGGTATTTTTTTGCCGCCGCTTCCTTTGTTTTAAAGATCAAAGACAGCAGAGCGTGCGGTGACTGGAGATCTATAGAATATCCCCAGACAGAGGAGAAAAAGCCGGTGCAGGTACACATATCGCTGATGATCTTTTCGTTCAGCGTGGTGTTATGGCAGGAGGCATATAGAGTCATTCTGGTATCCTTACCATTTGAAAAGTCCATTTTGTAAATATGAAATTCTGCTCCGTCCTGTTCCACATCCTTTGAGGCGTATCCTGAGGATGAGCCGTGAAAGAGATTACAAAAATAATCAGGGTCGTTCAGGACATAGGAAGGACGGTAAGATGCCTGAAAGTAGACCTGAGAGCTGGTGCTGAGGAGCAGATTACATTTGTAGTGATTGGACATGATACGCAGCAGATTTTCCATGGTTCTCAGCTCAGTAGGCATCTGGGCAAGTCTTTTTTCCGTTGAACTGATAAAATCCTTTGACAGATCCTGATCGCGAATGATAACACCCATAACATCGGTGATAATGTCGCTGTATTTGATCCGGTAACTGTCGTTCTTCAATACGATCAGGGGAAAACTCAGCCGGTCCGCTGTCTGGATCAGTTTTTCGTCTACATAGGGAATGATCTTCCCGACATAGAACAGGACCAGCGCGATAGAGCCGGTATTGGCCAGGTTTTTGACAGCATCGCATTGCATTTTGACGTCATTCTTGAAATCATAAAATGCGGACAGGATCAATTCATTGGGGGTAAACACGTCCAGACCATAGCTTTCATGTTCAAAAAACTCCAGAACGGAGACAGACGATACGATTTTGTCCAGTCCGGCGCTGCCTGCGATGACCCTGCCGAAGCTCATGGACGGCAGAGATAGGCAGTCTTTCAGAGTAATACTCATAACAGTTCCTCCTGATCGATAAAATGATGTTTTTATTATAGCAGAATTCTCACGTCAGAACAACGGAAATGTGCAATTGCACAAATCAAATAAGGGATATTTCATCAACAGCCCAATGATAAGGACTGAATTCTATGATATGATAATTAAAAATTCAGAAAGGAAGTGCAAAAGCACGAAGAACGATGAAAAAAGAACAGAAACAAGTAGAAGCCACGGCTTTAAAGCCTATTGGCGAAGATGAACGAAAGGGCTGGGTCTCCCTGGCTTTCGTACAGGCAGGAATCTGTGTCTGTGTACCGGCTTTCCTGCTGGGCGCATTGCTTGCGGAAGCAATGCCTATATGGCCTGCAATTATTTCAGGATCTCTCGGGTATCTGGTCGTCGTTATCGGAATGGTGATCACGGGCATGATGGGCTGTGATCTGGGCGTGGCGTCCTGCACAGCCTGTGAAGCCGGTTTCGGAAGATCCGGAGCCAGATTTATCGTCAGCACTATTTTCGCGGTGAACATGGTAGGCTGGTTCGGCATACAGAACGGCGTCTGCGGCGAGGCGTTCAGCAATGCCATGTATGCCATGACAGGAATCGAAATTCCTGTGATCGTATCTAATACTGTCTGGGGCATCATCATGCTGCTGACCGCTGTATTCGGCGTCAGCGCATTGGAAAAGCTGGACAAGATATCCATTCCTCTCCTGATGATCATCATGCTGTATGGAACCTTCCTGGCATTCAGGACCTACGGCACCGGCGGGCTGCATACAGCGACTGCGCAGACCATGAGCTTCATGGGAGGCGTGGCCCTGTCCTTCAATTTCACAGCAGTGGGCACGATCACCGCCGCTGATTACACCAGATTTCAGAAGAGCAGGAAGGATACCGTAAAATCTGTATTCTATGGCGTATTTCCAATGGGCGTCGTAACGCTGGTCATGGGAATTCTGCTGACCAAAATGTCTGGAGAGTACGATGTCAGCATGGTTCTGATCAATGTAGGACTTCCGCTTCTCGGAATTACGGCGCTGGTCATCTCGACGTGGACCACTAATTCCACCAACGCTTACAGCGCAGGCCTCAATATCGTTATGGCTCTGAAGCTCAATGACAACAGAAGAAGAGAGGCAACGCTGATCTCCGGCATTATCGGGATCATCCTGTGCGATCTGGGTATTCTGGGACATATCGAAGGCGTACTGAGCCTGCTGTCCTATGTAGTGTGTCCGATTGGCGGCGTTATCATTACCGACTACTGGATCGTAGGAAGAGGAAAGAAAGAGAATTTCCGGCCGAAGGACGGCGTCAACTGGGCAGGCGTCATCGCATGGGCGGTCAGCGCGGTCATCGCATATTTTATCGGTATTGAGTTTACTGGGATTCTGGTAGGCGCGGCTGCCTATCTGGTAATAGAAAGACTGATCCCGTCTGCTTCAAGAGACGGATCTGATCATATAGTAGCATAAATATTAAATGGAGGAAAATAAAATGAGAGAGTTAAACAAACAGGACATGATCGATGTACTATACGGATGCGCGGTACTGGGCACCGGCGGCGGCGGACCTCTGGAAGAGGGACTTTCCCTGATGAAAAAGCATTTTGATAAAGGGGAAACTTTGAAGCTGATCAAACTGGAGGAACTGCCTGACGACGAATACGTAGTTACGCCGTATGGCTGCGGCGCGCCGTCTGCAGGCGGTAAGAATCCGAAATTTGCGGATCTGGACATTGCGGAGGAAGCGGCTTCTGTACTTGCGGTGCAGGCTCTGGAGGGCTTTCTTGGCAAGAAGATCTATGCCGTCGGCTCAACAGAATTAGGCGGCGCCAATACAGCGGAAGCGCTTCATGCCGCTCTGGAAATGGGCGTTCCTCTTCTGGATGCGGACCCGGCAGGAAGATCTGTACCTGAGCTGCAGCACTCTACCTATTACGTAAAAGATGTGCCGATCTGCCCTATGGGCGTCGCCACCAAGTTTGGCGAGAAGATCGTGCTTCAGAATGTACAGGGTGACCTGAGAGCGGAGGATATCGTCAGAGCCATTGCCGTGGCCAGCGACAACATGGTCGGCGTTGCGGACCATGCCAATGTAGGAAAAGTCATCAAAGAATCTCTGATCCCTGATATGATAACATACGCGCAGGAGATAGGCGTTACTTTGCGGGAAGCAAAAGAGAAGGGCCTGGATGTGGCAAAAGCTATCGCTGACGCAAAAGACGGAAAACTGCTCTTCAAAGGCGTTGTAACGGAATTCCCTTGGGAAACCAGAGACGGCTTTAACTTCGGCGAGATCCATCTGCAGGGTGAAGAGGAATTTGCAGGCGAAACCTATAAGATCTGGCTGAAAAACGAAAATATTATGTCATATAGAAACGGAGAGATCGACGTAATGGCTCCGGATCTGATCTGCATGATCGGTGAGAACGGCGATCCGCTGACTACGCCGAACTTTGATCTGGGTCAGAGAATGACTGTCATCGCGCTTCCGTCGCCGGAGGTATGGACGACTCCGGAAGGACTTGCCTGCTTCGGCCCTAAACACTTCGGCTTTGACGTAGAGTATAAGCCGTTTGAAAGATAAGGAAACATAGAATGGACAGATTAATAGCTGATTTGCGAAAACTGGTAGAGATAGACAGTGTTTCAGCACGGACAGATCAAAGAGAATGCCCTTTTGGCAAAGGCGTGCGGAAAGCGCTGGATACCGCTCTGGACATCTGCGGCTCTTATGGATTCAGGACAAAAAACTGTGACAACATGATAGGATACGCAGAGGCAGGCCAAGGCGAAGAACTGATGGGGATCCTGGTTCATCTGGACGTGGTTCCCGCAGGAGACGGCTGGAACTATGAACCCTTTGCGCTGACGGTTGAAGACGGAAAGCTCATAGGCCGCGGCGTTACTGATGACAAAGGTCCGGCCGCAGCGGTGATCCATGCGATCAGGGAACTGCTTGAAGAAGGCTGTGTCTTTAATAAACGGATCCGTATTATATTCGGCATGACTGAGGAGGCAGGAGACTGGATCGATATGGAGTACTATAAGCAGACAGAGGAAAAGATCGATTTCGGCTTTACGCCTGATGCGGATTTTCCGGCTATCTATGCTGAAATGGGTATTGCGAATGTACGATTCACCTTTGACCGGACGCAGACCTGCTTTGAAGATATCGAAGGAGGCAATGCGGTCAACATGGTTCCGGATATCTGCAGGGCCAGATTCCGCAGCGAGAACGGAGAGATCCTTTCCCTGACGGAGACAGGGAAGTCAGCCCACGGCAGTACGCCGCAGGACGGGGAAAATGCTATATCAAAGCTGATGACTAGTTTTCAGACGCGTGAGGACTGCCAGCTGAGCCGCTTTTTCCGGGACTGCGTCAAAATGGAATACCATGGAGAAAGCCTGAACGGCTATGCCGCAGACAAGGAGAGCGGCGAGATTACATATAACTTTGGTATGATCCGCACAGACGGAGATGATATCAGCCTTACGGCGGATATCAGGTATCCGGTGACTTTCCGCATTGAGGATATTCTGGAACAGATCAGAGAGCATATGACAAAAAGCGGTTATGGAGATGTAAAGATGGAACTGCTCCATAATGAGCCATATGTTTTCCTTGAAGAAGACGGACCGGTGATAACCAGACTGTTGGAAGCTTATCGCGAGCATACCGGAGATATGGGCCGTGCCACTGTGATCGGCGGCGGCACTTATGCCCGCGCCATGGAAAATATCGTTGCTTTTGGACCTATGCTTCCCGGCAGGGAGCTGACGGAACATCAGGCTAACGAGTATATGTTCATCGAAGATCTGAAACTGGCCAAAGACATCTACAAAAGCGCTATCAGAAAACTGGCAGCAGAATAAACACCACCAATAAAAAAGCCCTGTGACACAGCATATCGACTGTGCAGGGCTTTTTCTCTATTTCACGCTGACCGCGTCGTCATCGATCATGGATACTTTGATATTACCCAGATGTATCTCCATGGCTTTCAGAGCCGCGGCAGGATCGTGGTGCTCGACAGCGCTGATAATGGCGGCGTGCTCCTTGTAAATATTATCGATGGAATCTCCTTCAAAGTAAGAAAGGCGGACGCTCCGTTCAATGAATCGGTTCATCAGGTAAGAAAGGTTTTCTATGGTATTGTAAAGCAGGATATTACCGGCGATGCGGGTGATCTCCAGATGAAAGCTGCGGTCAAAGTCAGCCTTTGACGAAGTGTTTTCCGCGGCCATCATCTGCTTCAGATTGCCGCGGAGAGCCAGTATATCCGTTGAGGAAGCAGTTTCGGCTGCCTTGCGCACAGCAAAAGTCTCCAGACAGCGGCGCATCTCATAAATCTCCTGCATGGTGCCGTGACTCAGCATAAAGGAAAGGGAGAGAGGCTCAAAATAGCTGGACTGAATATTGTTGACGATGAAGTTTCCACGTCCGTGGTGCCGCTCTACCAGTCCCAGCATTTCCAGAGACTTTAGCGCCTCCCGCAGGGCGGGGCGTCCAATGCCGAAGCGTTCAGTCATTTCACGTTCCGGCGGCAGCTTGTCGCCTTCAGAAAGCTCTCCGTCTAAAATCATTTTCTGGATATGGCGGATGACCTGATCCGAAAGTTTTTTGCTTTCCAGTTTATCGTTATCATTTATGTATTCTGCCATGGCAGTTCCCTCCTTGTGAAACGGCAGCCATAAGGCCGCGGTGGTAATGTTCGTACTTACTATTTTAGCGGAAATAGTAAGAAAAATCAATTAAAGACCAAAAAAGTATTGCATTAAATACAGAACTGTTGTACAATATAAGTGGTAAGACCACTTGGAAAAGCGTGGAAAATATAAATATAATATGTAAAAAAGAGGTAGACATGAATATTCTCGTTTTGATAAAGGAAGTACCTGACATGGAGAAGGTCAGGTTTGACAGCGAGCGGGGCGTAGTGGACAGATCCTCTGCGCCGGCGGAGATCAATCCCTTTGATGAGAGCGCTCTGCAGGCGGCTCTGGAGCTGAAAAGAAAGTATGGAGCTCATGTGACGGCCATGACCATGGGGCCTCCGCGCGCGGAGAAGACACTGCAGGACGCTTACGCAAGAGGCGCTGATGAGGGCGTTCTTCTTACTGACAGAGCTTTCGGCGGGTCAGACACCATCGCTACATCCAGAGCGCTGTCTGCTGCCATCGCCGCGGGGGATTATGATCTCATTCTGTGCGGCGAAAAGTCCGTAGACGGCGATACAGCTCAGGTAGGCGCTGAGACTGCGGAGCTTCTCGGCATCCCCCACGCCTATTATGCAGATTCCATCGAGATGGCTGACGAGCGGACCGTGCGGGTATCTATAGAGAATCTGTGCGGCAGCCGTCAGATCCGTACTATGACATTACCGGCTCTGGTCGGCGTGACGAAGAACATCGGAAAGCTGCAGCTGCCGACAGTAGACAGAAAGCTGGGATCCCTTACTATAGCCGTCCATAAAATCGGTCTTTCTGACCTTCCGGCCCTGTCAAAGGAGGACACCGGTTTTGCGGGTTCCCCGACCAAGGTTGCCGGAATCGAAGTGCCGAAAGCCGTGGAAAGAGAGAGCCGCGTATTCCGGGAAGATCTTCCGGATTTCATCGATCTGCTGAAGAAGGAACTGACAGAAAGGGGTGTCAGAGTTGGATAAGAAAGAATATAAGGGCATACTGGTCATTGGAGAAATGGAACATGACCATATTCACAGAGTGGCCTTTGAACTGTTATACAAAGGTCGTCAGCTGGCGGAAGCCGCAGGAGAAAGCCTCTCCTGTCTGCTTTTGACAGGACGCGAAACTGATGCCTCTGAACTGTGTCTCAGAGGGGCGGATCAGGTCTATGTAATGGAGGACGCGTGCTTCGCGCAGCCGGAGGAAAGCCTCTTTGCTGAGAATATCGTCAGCTTTATCAGAGAGCGCCGGCCGGCCACAGTTCTGATCGGAGCGACTCATATGGGAAGATCTCTGGCGCCGCGAATGGCGGCGGCTCTGGGAACGGGTCTTACCGCTGACTGTACAGAACTGAAAATTGCTGATGACGGAGCGCTGGAACAGATCAGACCGGCGTTCAGCGACAATATTTTAGCGCATATCAAGACGATGAAAAGACCGCAGATGGCTACGGTCAGATATAAGGAATTTCAGGAGGCAGAGCTTTGCGAAGGAGCAGAGATCCGCATCGAAAAGGTAAAGCCGTATGTGAAAGAACATAAAGGCGTGAACATCGAAGAGATCATTTCTACCAGTGATGTGGATATCACTGACGCAGAGGTGGTCGTGGCGGGCGGCCGCGGTATCCGGAAGGAAGAGGATCTGCAGCTGCTGCAGGAACTGGCAGATGTGCTGGGCGGTCAGGTTGGCGTATCCCGCGCGCTGGTGGATGCCGGCATGGCGGCCAGCAGTATTCAGATCGGCTACAGCGGAAACAGGGTAAAACCGAAGGTATACATCGCCTGCGGTATCTCCGGAGCGCCTCAGCATCTGGCCGGCATGAAGGAGTCAGATCTGATCATTGCGGTCAACAACGATCCTTCCGCACCGATTTTCAATATTTCCGACTACGGCTTTGTGGGAGATCTCTACGAGATCGTGCCGAAGCTGACAGAAGCTTTTGCTGCTGAAGCTGACAGAAAGGACAGGTGATGCGCCATGAAATATAACCCGATCACAAAAGAAGTTACAGAACGTCTGGTTCAGGCAGTAGGTGAGGATTTTGTCATCACAGGCAGGGAACGGATAGAGGCTTTCCTGTACGATGAAGTGGAGATCACTTACCGGCCTGACGCAGCGCAGAACTGCGTGGTAGTCAAACCGGCTGATACTGAAGAGGTCGCGGCTGTGATGAAGATCGCAGACGCCATGACCGTGCCTGTGGTAGTGCGGGGCGGCGCGACAGGCCTTGCCGGAGGGTGCACGCCTGTAGTCGACAGCATCATCATCTCTACGGAGAGGATGAATCATATTCTTGAGATCGACGAGGAAAATATGGTCGCCGTGCTGGAAGCCGGCGTTACTCTGATGGACCTGCTGGAGGAGCTGGAACATCATGACGGCCTCAGTTTTCCGGTCCATCCGGGAGACGAGGGAGCCCAGATGGGCGGCATGGCTGTGACCAATGCCGGCGGGGCCAGAGCTGTGCGCCACGGCGTTATGCGCAAGCACATCCTGGGCGTTACCGCGGTACTGCCAAACGGGGAGATCCTGGAATTGGGCGGAAAGCTGATCAAAAACAATGCCGGCTATAATCTGACTCAGCTGCTTCTGGGAAGCGAAGGCACGCTGGCAATCGTAACAAAGGTGATTCTGAAGATATTTCCGAAGGACAAGGCGACTGCCACCATCGTGGCGCCTTTTGAGAAGATTCAGGACGCCTGCCATGCGGTAACGGACATTTTAAAGAGCGGCTACACGCCTCTGGCCGTAGAATATATGGATAAGCGTCTCTTTGTGGATACCGCGAAGATGCTGGGCCTTACGTGGCAGGCACAGGACGGAAGCGCTGACCTTCTGATCATCCTGTCGGAGCGGACGGAGCAGCAGCTGTACGACGCGGTAAAGGCGATAAATGAGATCTGCAAGGCGAACAAAGCCCTGCCGTGCCTCTTTGCGGGCAAGGAGAAGGAGCAGGAGGAACTGCTGCTGGTGAGAAGCCAACACTATGAGCTGATCAAGGACGAGATCTGCGATTCCTTCGACATGGCAGTGCCGGTATCCCATGTATCCGACTTTATTCTGAAGCTGAAAGAGCTGGTAGCTGAATACCATACAGGAACCAATGTCATCGCCCATATCGCAGACGGCAACGTGCATAACGACATTCTGTATCTGCCGGACGGCTCTATTCCGGACTATGCGGATGAGCTGAAACACAAGATGTACGATATCTGCTACAGCTATGGCGGCACGGTGACCGGCGAGCACGGCATCGGAAAGATCCGCGTGGAGGAGCTGCGGGAGCAGAAGCCGGCAGCGGAACTGGCGCTGATGAAGGGCATCAAAGATGTCTTCGATCCGAAGGGCATCATGAACCCGGGAACAGTGTTTGCCATAGAGGCATGATCTATATAGAAGCAGAAACACGAAGAGGACTGGAGCACCGCGGAAAAGCGGCAGCTCCAGTCCTCTTTATATGAAATAAAATGAAGAAGTTATCTCTCTCTGATAATCTTTATCAGCTGGATCACGACGGTTGGCAGCAGAGCGAGGACGCAGATCCAGCCCAGCTGCGCGCCTGTCAGTGCCGCGATGCCGAAAGCCTTTGCGAAGAACGGGATCAGCAGGATGGAAAACAGCAGCGCCGCGCCAAGGAAAAACGCTCCGATGGTGTATACGTTGGTGGTAAGTCCCAGTCGGAAGATGGACTGATCGCCGCGGGAATTAAAACCGTGCCACAGCCGGGCCAGACACAGAGTGGCAAAGGCCATAGTGGTGGCGGCCTTAGGGTCTGTCTGCAGTCCCATATAGAAGGCCGCGATAGTGGCTGCGCCGATGAGCAGTCCCTGATAAGCGATCTGCGTCAGGGTCTTTTTTGTCAGAACAGATTCGCTGCGCGGACGGGGCGTATCGTGCATCAAAGCTGTGTTCAGCGGTTCCATGCTGATAGCCAGAGCCGGCAGACTGTCGGTGATCAGATTGATGAACAAAAGCTGCACAGCGGTAAACGGCGTCGGCAGGGCCATCAGAGAAGCGTACAGGACGGTCAGAATACCTGCCGCGTTGCCGGACAGCAGGAACTTGACGGCATTTTTGATATTGGCGTAGATGTTGCGGCCGTTGAGCACTGACTTGATGATGGTGGCAAAATTGTCATCGGTCAGGATCATGGCGGCAGCGTCCTTTGCGACTTCTGTACCGGTGATGCCCATGGCGACTCCGACGTCAGCCTGTTTCAGAGCCGGCGCGTCGTTGACGCCGTCGCCGGTCATCGCTACAATGCTGCCGCGTTCCTGCCACGCGTCGACGATTCGGATCTTGTTGTCCGGACTGACACGGGCGTAAACGCTGATATGCGGCAGTTTTTCCGCCAGTTCTGCGTCGTCCATAGCGTCCAGCTCTGTGCCGGTAACGGCCAGATCGTCTTCCTCCATGATGCCGATGCGTCTGGCGATGGCTGACGCTGTGATCTTGTGGTCGCCTGTGATCATGACCGCTTTGATCCCCGCGCTCCGGCAGTCTGCTACGGCGCGTGCTGATTCCTCCCTCGGAGGGTCCATCTCCGCGATCAGCCCCAGATATTCCAGATCGTTCTCATCGTCGAAGGTCAAAGTTTTTTCCGCCGGCAAGATCTTTCTCGCGAAGGCCAGCACCCGAAGACCCTGATCTGACAGATCAAAGTTTGTCTGGCGGATCTTTTCTTTCTCGTCGTCAGAAAGTCCCTTTACCCGGCTCAGGATCACGTCCAGAGCGCCTTTTGTGTAGGCGGTATAGCTGCCGTCAATGCAGTGGAGGGTAGTCATCAGTTTTCTGTCGGAGTCAAAAGGAAGTTCGGACAGCCGCGGCAGAGCTTCTTTTGCCGCTGTATAATCACCTTTGACGGCCGTATAGTAGTCTGCCAGGGCAGTCTCCGTCGGATCTCCCTTTGTCTGCCCGTCAGCGACGACTGTATCGTTGCAGAGAATGGAAGCCTGCAGCAGTGTATCCAGATCAGCGTCATCGCAGATCACCTGTTCTACTGTCATTCTGTTCTGGGTCAGCGTACCGGTCTTGTCAGAACAGATGACGGATACGCAGCCCAGGCCTTCCACAGCGGACAGCTGCTTGATGATGGCGTTCTGATCCGCCATGCGGGAGGTACCGATGGCCAGGGAAATGGTGATGATGGAGGAAAGAGCCTCCGGAATGGCTGCTACGGCCAGAGCCACGGCAAAGAGCAGAGCGTCGGCAAAGGCCATGCCGCGGTACAGGCTCAGGGCAAAGACCAGAACGCAGACAGCCATGATGGCGATGGAAAGCTTCTTACTGAAGTTATCCATGGTGATCTGCAGCGGTGTTTTGCGCTCTGCCGTGTTATTCATCAGATCGGCGATCTTGCCCAGCTCTGTGGACTGCCCCACGCCGGTAATGACAGCGAGGCCGCGCCCGTAAGTGACCAGAGATCCAGAAAAGACCATGTTGATCTGATCGCCCAGAGCGATGTTATCCGCGTGGAGCGTCTCGGCGGTCTTTTCCACTGGCTCGGATTCACCGGTCAGAGAGCTTTCGTTGAGTTTTAATGAATAGCTTTCCAGAATGCGTCCGTCGCCGGGCACGATATCACCGGCTTCCAGCCGGATCACGTCGCCGCAGACCAGCTCGTCTGCGTTGATTTCCAGATTTTCGCCGTTTCTGATGATTTTAGCGATCGGGGCAGACAGACTTTTCAGGCTTTCCAGGGATTTTTCCGCTTTGATGTACTGGACTGTGCCTAAAATGGCATTTAAAATCAGAACAGCCAGAATGACTGCGGTGCTCTCAGAGTTGCCGGTAGCCATGGAAATGGCCGCGGCGATGATAAGGATGATGACCAGAAGATCCTTGAACTGCTCCACGAAGATCTGGAGAGTGCTCTTTTTCTTCTTCTCCTGCAGCCTGTTCTCACCGAATTCCTGACGGTTTTTTTCCACCTGGCTTTGGGTCAGGCCGGCATATGATGCATGAAATTCCTCCATGACAGACGAAATATCTTTGTTGTAAAACATGTAATACCTCCCGCGTATGTGATTAGTATGCCCGAAAGTTTAAAAAAAAGAGACTTTCAAGGCAGTAAAAGAAATCTGCCTTAAAAGTCTCGCTATTTCAAGTAACTGCGGACCGGGCTGCAGAGCCGCCGGTCGTACTGACGCATATTACTGCAGCCTGGGACATGAGTGTCCGGACTGCCAGCTACTCCCTTTTAAAGGATATGTGTTTTTTCTGTTACACACTATAGCACCGGGGAGGAAAAAAAGCAAGGGGTGCAGCCGTGATTTTACATATATTTAACAAAATCAGACGAAAGTATGAGGGCGCGGGGCGCTCTTTGAACGACCTTACAGCTTGATGGAAACGAAGGTTCCGTCTGCCGCTTCCACCCGGACCAGCTCAAGGCCGGGATGATCATGTAGGATCTCCTTGCACGCCTTGTAATACAGCAGGATCATTTTTCTGCTTACCAGCGGTTTGTAGGGATCAGGTACGTTTTCAGCGGCAGTACGCCAGACCGAAGCCGGGGTCAGCCGCAGGACGGCGCCGACGGCGGATACGGGAACGGGGACGGTTATCCTCTTTCCGTCTGTGGTGCGGACTTTGATCTTCATGGGCTGTTCACTCTATCCTATTCAACATAGATGCGGACGGAAGTTCCGTCAACAGCGGTCACGTTGACAAAGTCGCCGACGATCTCCTCGTCCAGGCATTCGCTGATCGCCTCCATCAGGGCATCCAGATCGAAGTCTCCCAGGGTCTCTTCCGGCAGGGGAATTTTACCGGTGACCTTCAGGATCTTCCTGATGGCGCTGATGGGGAACTGGATGTTGACCTTGTCATTGCCGTCCACCTGGATGTGAAGCATCTTTCTTTCATAGTTTCTTTTCAGAGTTGGAAGTCCCGGGTTTTCGGCTTCCGGCTGTGCGTCTACGCCCAGAGCGTCCATCAGTTCAGCAGCCTCTTCGGCTGTAATGGTTCCGTCTTCTAACATTTTTAAGATCCTCATTTTTTCTTCCATAGTTTCCATTCCTCTCATTCTTTTACTTCAGCATTTCCAGAGCTTCCTTTGCGGTGATCTCGCCCTGCTCCAGACGGCGCAGGACATCTTCCCGCAGCTGTGCTGTTTCGTCCTGCTTTGACGTGTCTTCGTATCCCAGTTTTTTGATGATGCCGTCCAGACGGGAGCGGACTGTGGGATAGGATATGCCCAGTTCTTTCTCCACCTCTTTGATATTGCCGCGGCACTTGATAAAGGTCTCGGTGAAGTGGAGGTCTTCGTCAGACAGATAGTCGAACTTACTCAGGGCAAAGTCGTTTTCGATGACCGTGTCGCAGGTGCCGCACTTCAGCCGGGTGACTTTCAGTTCTCCACTGCAGACCGGGCAGCGGCTGATGATTTTTTTCATAGGGTGATTACCTCCTCTTGTTGTTAAAAATATAATACAATAAATTCAAAAAGTCAATATTAAAATTAATTTTTTTAATGTAAAAGTTAAAAATATTGATTTATGGGTTGGATTTTGTGGAGCAGGCATGGGAAAGTATCTTGCAAGCTTTGAAGTTTTTCTGTATACTGAAACGAGAAGGGAGCGGACACAATATGAAAGAAGATAACTTTTTGCTGGGTCAGATCGAGGACAAGATTGCCCAGTGTGAAAATAAATATATCGTTACCAGTACGGGATTTCTTGACAGCCATCAGCAGTCCATGGCAAGAATATACTGCAGAAAGAATCATGTACCCGTCTTTGACAGGGCGGCGGAACAGACTGCGGCATCAGAAGGGAGACTGCCGTCTTGCCGGGTGCGGTTTTACGGCGGCTACGATGACGCGGAGCGGGTCATTTTGATCAATCTGCCGGACTACGCTTTTGTGGAAGACGACGATCCGCTGACTGTGATACGGGCGGCGGCTCCTGCAGGCAGCAGGGTACTGACTCATCGGGATTATCTGGGCTCTCTGGTAGGTCTGGGGATCAAAAGAGATCTGCTGGGGGACATTCTGGTTCGTCCCGATGGGGCGGATATTATCGTTCTTGCGGATATCGCCGACTTTATTCTCATGAATTACTGTAAGGCGGGGCGGACGAATTTGTCGCTGGAGCAGGTCCCGGTGACGGAGCTGATCGTGCCGGAAACGGAGCGGAAGATCATTACGGACACGGTAGCGTCACTGCGCCTTGACAATATCGTGGCTTCAGCTTTCGGCCTGTCGCGGGGCAAGGCGGCTGAGGCCGTCAAAGGCGGCATTGTCTTTGTTAACCATGTGGAGGTGACAAAGACTGACGCGCCGGTCAGCGAGGGGAATCAGATCACCCTGCGCGGAAAAGGAAAAGCCCGTCTTGCTGAAATCGGCGGGCGGTCCCGGAAAGACAGGCTGTATATTCAGATAGAAAGGTACTAGGCGGCGGGCAGCCTACAGCTTCTTCGTCTCTTCATATCGTTTAACTTTGCCCGTAGTGGTTTTGATCATCGGATCGTCGGTGACGATGATGCGGAGCATATGTTTGTAGACCGGCAGATCCTCGTTGATGGCGTCGATGTCTTTTCTGATGATCCGTTCGATCTCGGCCGGATCGCTGGTGCCGTAGATATCTTTCATGTAGTCCGGTTTGTAGACGATCTTGGCACAGAGGGCCAGATCCTTCTCATCGCCGTCATTGTGCTTAGGCTGACCGAAGACCATGTTTTCCTCTACGTAAGGCAGGTTGCTGATCAGTATCTCAAGCTCTTCCGGATAGACATTTTTGCCGTTTTTCAGGACAATGACGTTTTTCTTGCGGCCGCAGATGAAAATATAGCCATCTTCATCAAGATAAGCCAGATCTCCCGTGTGAAGCCAGCCGTCAGCCAGTACTTTGGCAGTTTCCTCTTCGTTTTCATAATAGCCGCTCATAATGTTAGGACCGCGGGCGATCAGCTCGCCGATACCTTCTTCATTCGGCTCGTCGACAGCCAGTTCTATGCCAGGCATGGCCTTTCCGATGGAGCCCAGCTTGTGCTCCCAGGTGTTCTCGCCTGCAAGTACCGGAGAAGCCTCAGTCATGCCATAGCCCTGCACGGCGGTGATGCCGAAATCAAGGAATCCCTGCAGAGCTTCCGGATCGATGGCAGAAGCGCCGCTGATGACATAGCGCAGATTGCCCCCAAGCTGATCCAGAATTTCCTTAAACAGTTTGCGGCGCACGTCAATGCCGACCTTCAGCAGTGCTTTCGATACCTTCAGACCGAAAGCCACCTTCTTTTCCAGTCCCTGTTTTTTCACCGTCTGCATGATCTTCTTGTAGATAGATTCGATGAGCAGAGGCACGCAGACGAACAGGGATACTTTGTATTCCACAATGTTTTTCTGCAGATATTTCAGACCGTCGCAGTAGGTGGTAGTGACGCCGGCCGCCAGCATGACAGCCTGACCGGTAGAACCGAAGGTATGGTGGTAAGGCAGGAACGCCATGTTGATATCGCCGTGGCGGATATCCTGCACCTTCAGCATAGCGTAGACATTGGACAGGATGTTGTACTGCGACAGCTGCACCGCCTTGGCCCGGGATGTGGTGCCGGAGGTAAAGAGCAGGATGGACATGGCGTTCGGATCGATCGGCAGGTGCAGATAATCGTCATAACCGTCCGCCAGCGCAGACCGTCCCTCTTCCATCAAAGCTCTGATGTCGTCAAAGCCTTCCAGCGGATCCATGGAGATAAAATCCGTGACCTGCGTGGTCTTTTTTTCCTGCAGATCTCTGACCAGATCCAGATGAGCCCTGTCAAAGACCAGCATGTCGGCCCGGCTGATCTGCAGTGAGTTTTCCAGCTCGTCGAAAGGAAGACCTTTGTCCAGAGGTACGCTGACGCCCAGACCGCAAAGGGTAGCGTAGTGGGCCAGCATCCATTCATAGCGGTTTTTTCCGATAATGGCGATCCTTTTGCCAGCGAAGCCTTTTTTCAGCAGGGCAGTGCCCAGATCGTTGACCTGATCCCGGAAATCCTCAAATTTGATGTGCTCATAAGACACGTCTTTTCCCTTTTTATGTTTGATGATGTATGCGTCGTCTCCTCTGTAAACGTCGGCTCCATAGTCGAGCAGGGCGCGATAATCCCGATGCAGGACGGAGTCAAATACGGGTTTCAGTTCTTTTACTCTGTTCACTTCTATATTCTCCTCGATAAATTTACATAGTTATTAAAACTATATTAACTCATTAATAACACTTTGTCAACGGTTGACAATGACTTTTTCCTGTGGTATGCTTCATATATGAAATTTCCGCAGAAGTGAAAGGAGAGCGCGAACCATGGCGAGGACCAGAGGACTTGAATATTTTAGACTGCCGAGATGGGAGGAGCTTCCCTCTATCGATCTGTATCTGGATCAGGTCCTTTCGCTGTTGGACGAATGGCTTGGGCCTTACCTTACTTTTGACGGCAAAAAGGTCATGACAAAGACCATGATCAACAACTATGTAAAACAGAAATTCATCGCTGCTCCTGTCAACAAGCGTTACGACAGGACGGCGGTGGCCTCTCTCTTTGTTATTGCCATTCTGAAGCCGGTCTATACCATTGAGGAGATCGCGCGGCTGATCCGGCTGTCTCTGCGCAGCAGCGAAAAGGAGCTGGCTTACAACCGGTTCTGCACCCTTATCGAGGAGGCGGTGAGCCATGCCTTTGCCGGCACCGCCATGGAGAAGACTGACGACGCGACAGATCCCCGGCATTTACTCTGGAATGTCTGCAATGCCTTTGCCTGCCAGCTTTATGTGCGCAATATCTACTTGCAGTCCCACCCGAAAAATGATAAACTTTAAAGCGACACTTTTATTTGTAAAGGAGCTGTATCAATGAGCGTTTTGACAGTGGAAAAGGTGTCTCACGGATTTGGCGGAAGGCAGATTCTGGAGGACGCCTCTTTTCGATTGAACAAAGGAGAACACGTGGGCCTGGTCGGCGCCAACGGCGAAGGCAAGACCACATTTTTAAATATCATAACCGGAAACCTGATGCCTGACGAGGGCAGGGTCAGCTGGTGCAACCATATCACCACAGGCTATCTGGATCAGCGTACCACGCTGACTGCGGGAAAGACGATCAGAGAAGTGCTCAGGGAAGCGTTCAGCGACTATTTTGATCTGGAGCAGGAAATGCTGGCGGCCTACGATAAGATGGCAGAAGCATCTGAGGACGAGATGAGCCGTCTCATGGAAGACGCGGCAGAGATCCAGGATATTCTGGAGCACAGCGGTTTCTATACTATTGATGCCCGCATCGAGGAATTTGCGGGCGGCCTGGGTCTTGGCGATATCGGCCTGGACAGAGATGTGTCGGAGCTTTCCGGCGGTCAGAGATCAAAGGTGCTTCTGACAAAGCTGCTGCTGCAGAATCCCATGATCCTGATATTGGACGAGCCGACCAACTATCTGGATGAAAATCATATCGTCTGGCTGACCAGATTTTTGCAGAACTACGAAAACGCGTTTATCTTAGTGTCTCATGATATTCCATTTTTAAACGATGTGGTCAACGTGATCTATCATGTAGAGGATGCCGTACTGACCCGCTATACCGGTAATTATGATGATTTCATGCACATGTATGATATCAAAAGAGCCCAGCTGGAGCAGGCATATAAAAAACAGCAGAAGGAGATCGCTGATCTGGAAGATTTCATCGCCAGAAACAAAGCCCGCATTGCCACTACAAACATGGCGAAATCCCGCCAGAAGAAGCTGGACAAGATGGAGAAGATCGAACTGGTCAAAGAAAAGCCGAAGCCGGCCTTCCACTTTGAGTATTCCCGCGCGCCGGGAAAATACGTCATCGAAGCGGAGGATCTGGTGCTGGGCTATGACGAAGCGCTGACCAGACCGCTGACCTTCCACGTGGAGCGGGGCAGGAAGATCGCCATCAAAGGCGTCAACGGTCTTGGAAAATCCACTCTGCTGAAGACCATGCTGGGAATCATTCCGGCCTTTGACGGCAGCGTGAAGCTGGATTATTACGCGGAGCCTGCCTACTTTGAGCAGGAGGCGGATGCCAGCGACAAGATCGCTCTGCAGGATTTCTGGGACGAATTTCCGGCCCTGGATAATGGAGAGGTCCGCCGGGCTCTGGCAAAGTGCGGTCTGACCAACGAGCACATTGAAAGTCAGGTGCGGGTCCTGTCCGGCGGCGAAAACGCCAAGTTCCGTCTCTGCAAGCTGATGCAGAGGCCGATGAACCTGCTGGTCTTAGACGAGCCGACCAATCATCTGGATCCTGTCGCCAAAGACGTGCTGAAAGAAGCCGTCAGGGACTTTAAGGGAACCGTGATCCTGGTCAGCCATGAGCCGGAGTTTTATCAGGATATCGTCACTGACGTCTGGAATATCGAGGACTGGACCTGCAAGGTGATATAATTACAGGTCGATCCCCAGATCATTGTCCAGCACGCTGCCGAAGGTGACGGCGCTGTCGCCGAATTTTTTTCTGATATCGTCCATGGTCCGCTCAATGGATTCGCCTTTTTCCCGGCTTTCCGTATCCGTATCGAAGAGGGAAAGCTGCTCGGCTTCTGTTTCGTCGGTGAGATTGATGGCGGTGATGGTCAGAAGCCGGATCGGATCGCTGATCCGCCAGGAATTTTCGATCAGCTCCATGCTGGCCCGGATGATATCTGAAGCGAGGTGAGTGGCGCCCGGCAGCTGCTTCTGCCGCGAGATGGTCTTAAAGCCGGGATCTTTGATGTCTACTTTGACGCCCCAGGCTTTCAGCTGGTATTTGCGCAGGCGGCTGGCCACTGTGTCCGACAGGCTGGTAACGGCGGTGAGGATATCGTCGCGTCCTGCAAGATTACGCCGGAAGGTGATACCGTTGCCGACGGATTTGATCTTCTCCCGCTGGTTATACAGAGCCACGGGGCTGTCGTCCAGGCCGTTGGCGTATTGATGCAGCAAAGGGCCCTGCTTGCCCAGCAAAGCTTTCAGCGCGGCCGGATCTGCGAGGGCCAGATCCCCTATGGTGGAGATGCCGAGGGATGACAGTTTTTCCGCTGTGGCCCATCCCACAAAGAACATCTCGCCCACAGGCTTGTCCCAGAGAAGGGCTCTGTAGTTTTCACGGGTGATCTCCGTGGTAGCGTCCGGTTTTTTGTATTCGCTGCCCATCTTGGCGAAGATCTTGTTATAGGACACTCCGACGGAAAGGGTCAGACCCAGCTCGCTTTTGATCCTCTCTCTGATGGTGTCTCCGATCTGCCTGCCGCTGCCGAAGAGACGCCGGCTCGCGGTTACGTCCAGCCAGGATTCGTCAATGCTGAAAGGCTCTACCATATCGGTGTACTGCTGGTAGATCTGGTTGATCCGCCTGCTGAATTCTTTGTATTTGTCGTGGTGCGGGCGCACAAACTGCAGACCCGGACATTTTTTCTTCGCCTGCCAGACGGTCTCCGCGGTGACGACTCCGGCCGCCTTTGCCAGCTGATTCTTTGCCAGAATGATGCCGTGGCGTCCCTCCGGGTCGCCGCAGACCGCCACGGGAAGGCCGGCCAGGTCAGGCCGCTCTAAAAGTTCTACCGAAGCGTAAAAATTATTCATATCACAATGTAAAATTACTCTGTCCATAGGAATATTTTATCACATCTTTGGAAAGTATCAAATAACAATCACATTTCCGGAGGTTTTTTGTGCTATACTGATATAGCAAATCTATCTAAAAGGGGTGTGGGAACATGAATCGCATCATGGTGTGCGTAACGGGACAGAAGACATGTCAGCGGCTGATCGATTATGGCAGCGGAATGAAGGAAAACGCGGATGACAAGCTCTATGTTATTCATGTGGCGCCGGAAAATTTCAGCTTTCTGGGACATGATAAGGAGGGAGAAGCACTGGAGTTTCTCTATGAAAAGGCCAAAGAAGCAGGCGCGGAGCTGACTGTGGAGCGCTCTGCCGACGTTATGTCCACTCTGATCCAGCTGGTGGATAAGAACAGGATCAATCAGGTAGTCGTCGGTGAGTCCGGTGAGGTGGAAAGCGAAGGCAGCTTTCTGGGAAGACTGCAGAAGGAACTTGGAGGCAGAGCCCGTCTGACCGTGGTTCCGGCCGTTTCTTGACATTTAAAGCCGCGTTCAGTATAATAAAGAGATATTTACGACATACAGAAAAAACTGGAGGTAGAGAAAGTGAGAATAATAACGATCATAGCGGGCATACTGCTTACCATACTGGGTGTGTTCTCAGTGGCAAATGCCGGGCTGACTTTTCTTTCACTCGCCTTTCCTATAGGAGTTGTTTTGGTTCTCGTCGGCATGGTGGAATGCTTCGCGTATAAGCGGACTATGCAGGATGAGGAAAACCGGCACTGGATCCTCATCGAGGGTCTGACTACCTTTGTGCTGGGTGTGGTGGTCCTGACGGGTCAGCTGGCGGCGGATATCGCGGTGCCGGTAGTATTCGGTTTATGGTGCATGATATCCGGTATCAGAGGATTTGTCGTGGTGACCCAGGAACACGGTACCCAGGAGAAAGACGTGGATTTTTACTGGATGGTCTGCGTCAGCGGACTGAACCTGATAGCAGGTATTTATACCTTTTTCAATTCCAGACTGCTGGGACTGTCCGTATTGATGATGCTGGGCATTATCTTTGCGATCCAGGGAGCCAATACCATTAAGATCGGCGCGGATATCACCTACAGCAAGCCGGACCTGATCAAAACCAAGGATGAGAAGATCGCCGATGCGGAGGCTGCGGCACAGGAGGCGCATAAGGAAGCAAAGAGGGCTATCAAAAAGGCCAGAAAGGCCAGAAGCGCTGCTGTGCGGGTCGCAGAGGAAGCTATGGAATTCCATGAAATTATCAGCCAGCCTATCGGTGAGGAGGCTGTATCTGAGGAAGACAGGGAAGCATAGAAAGTACGCGGGATTTCTCCAGAGGGGAAATCCCTTTTTTTAAAGAGAGAGGGTAAATATGACTGATATTTGTATCATCGGCGGCGGGGCGGCAGGCATGACAGCCGCTATCTGCGCGAAAGAGGCTGATCCTGCGCTGGACGTTCTGATTCTGGAAAAGAAAAACCGGCTTGGCAGGAAGATCCTGGCTACGGGCAACGGCAAGTGTAATCTGTCCAACAGAGCCTGCCCGGGCTGCGGTGAAACGCTGGACTTCTTTGAACGGCTGGGTCTTGTGACCAGAACCGATCCCGCCGGGCGCGTCTACCCCTATACAGAGGAAGCAGGGGCGGTACAGGGAGCGCTGACAGCACGGCTGCAGCAGCTGTCGGTGAGAGCGGATACCTGCGCAGAGGTCATTTCTGTGGAGAAGAAAGACAGGGGTTTCCGCATTCATCTCGCCAATGGAGAGATCGAGGCGGAAAAACTTCTCATCGCCTGCGGGGGAAAAGCGGGTCCTTCTTTTGGAAGCACCGGCGACGGTTTTCGTTTTGCCCGCAGTCTGGGGCACCGGGTGAAAAAACTGATCCCGGTCCTGACGGCGGCAGATGTAAAAGAAAATGTGGAGAAACTGGCAGGTATCCGGGCAAAGGGCGCGGCGGCGCTGTATTTTCAGGACAAAGAGATTTTCCGTGAGACGGGGGAGATACAGTTTACCAAGACCGGCATCTCAGGCATCTGCGTGTTTGATCTTTCCAGATATCTTTTGATCCCGGAAGGAAAAAGCCTTGAGAACGGTTTTGACGATTACCGGATCGGACTGGATTTCTTCCCTGATATGGACGAGGAGGAACTGGAGCAGCTGCTGATCCGGCGCCAGCTGGCGGGTCTTGACGGAGAAAAACTTCTGCGATATCTGGTGCGGGGGCCTGTCGGCGCGATGATCCTGGAATCGTCAAAGGGCGATGTGAAGACGACCGCGAAGCTTTTGAAGGATTTTCCGCTGTCACCTGCGGCTGTGCGGGGCTGGGACTTTGCTCAGGTCACCAAAGGCGGCGTCCCGCTGGACGAGGTGGATGCCGAAACCTGTCAGTCCCGTCTGATCGAAGGCCTTTACTTCGCGGGAGAGGTTCTGGACTATGACGGACCGTGCGGCGGATATAATCTGCAGCATGCGTGGGAGACCGGCATGCGGGCCGGAAGGGAGATGGCAAAATGAATAAACGATATAGAATGAATCAGATAAAGATGGATCCCGGCGCTACCCAAAACGATCTGGCGAAGAAGATCCTGAAAAAACTGGGCAACCGGGATCTGATCCTGACGGATATGGAAATCGTCAGGGAGTCCATCGACGCTCGTGACAAGAAGGATATCAAGCTGGTCTATACGGTGGATTTCTGCGCTGTGACGCGGCAGCGGCCCAAGGACTATGTACGTCTGCCGGTGAATACCCGGCTCGGCCTTACGGAGGCTCCGGATATGTCATACACGGAAGTATCAAGCGGCAGTGAAACACTGAAGCACCGGCCTGTGATCATCGGGTTCGGGCCATGCGGCATGTTCTGCGGACTGCTTTTGGCGAGGCGGGGTTATCAGCCTCTGATCATCGAGAGAGGCGGCTGCATAGAGGACCGAGTCCGCGATGTGGAGCGGTTCTGGAAGGAAGGTATTCTGAATCCTGAGTCTAACGTCCAGTTCGGCGAAGGAGGAGCAGGGACATTTTCTGACGGCAAGCTGACTACCGGCATCAAAGACCGGCGCATCCGCCGTGTGCTGGAGGAATTCGTGCGGGCCGGCGCTGACGAGGATATTCTGTACAAGCAGAAACCTCATATCGGCACGGATGTTTTGCGGACTGTGGTGAAAAACATACGGAAGGAGATCTTACGCTGCGGCGGAGAGATCCGTTTTGATACCCGGTTCGTGGAAGTCAATACGAAGAAAAAGTGTGTAAAATCTGTTGTCGTGGAATCCGGCGGCATCCGGGAGGAGATACCGACGGAAAACGTTGTGCTCGCCATAGGCCACAGCGCCCGGGATACTTTCCGGTATCTGCTGGAACGGGGCGTAAAGATGCAGCAGAAGCCTTTTTCTATCGGCGTGCGCATCGAGCACCCCCAGGCTTTGATCGACCGGGCGCAGTACGGCGCGGCAGCGCAGGCGAAGCTGCTTCCGCCGGCTGATTATAAGCTGTCGTATCACTGCGCGGACGGCAGAGGCGTGTATACCTTCTGCATGTGTCCCGGCGGCGAGGTCGTGGTGGCGTCATCACAGGAGGGCGGCGTGGTCACCAACGGCATGAGCAACCGGGCCAGAAACAGCGGCACAGCCAACAGCGGCCTGCTGGTGGACGTGCGATGCGAGGATTTCGGTTCGCCTCATCCTCTGGCAGGCGTGGAATTTCAGGAAAAATACGAGCGGCTGGCCTTTGAAAACGGCGGCGGTACATACAGGGCACCGAAGACTACCTGGGGAGAGTTCCGTGACGGAAAGCCTTCCGCGCGGCCAGTGATCGAGTCTCTGCCGGCTTTCGCGGCAGAAGCCATGCGTGAAGCCATGCCGATGCTGGGAAAAAAGCTTGCCGGTTTTGACGATCCTGAGGCTGTGATGACGGCGGTGGAGACTAGAAGTTCATCGCCGGTGCGATTTGCCCGCAACGAGCAGATGGAAGGAACCTTCGGCGGGTTCTATCCGGCAGGAGAAGGAACAGGTTACGCCGGAGGCATCATGAGCGCCGCCTGTGACGGCATGAAAGCGGCAGAAAAGATCATCGGCAAATACGCGCCGATGGAGATCGATCCGGCAGAGGAAGGACCTGCTGTTATGACACAGAAAATATGACACAGAAAAAGCCATCAGCGCACGGACAGCGTGAGCCGATGGCTTTTTGGCATATATGTCAGATGCTCTCTGCGCGAAACCGCAGCCTATTTTGCCAGGTTTTGTCCTGTCATTTTTTCCGGAACCGGCAGTCCCATCAGAGTCAGCATGGTCGGCGCGATGTCGCAGAGCCGTCCGCCGTCTGCAAGCTCCGCCGGGCTGTCCGCGATATGTACCAGCGGCACCTGGTTCAGGGAGTGGGCCGTGACCACATTCCCTTCTTCGTCCACCATGCAGTCCGCGTTGCCGTGGTCTGCCGTCAGAAGGATCTGGCCGCCTTTTGCCAGAACAGCTTCAACGATCTTCGGTACGCAGGCGTCCAGGGTCTCGACGGCCTTGACCGCCGCGTCAAAGACTCCCGTATGTCCTACCATATCCGCATTGGCGAAGTTAAGGATGATACAGTCGTATTTCTCAGCTTCGATCTGCGCTAAGACCCGGTCCGTCACCTCCGGCGCGCTCATCTCCGGCTGCAGGTCATAGGTGGCCACCTTAGGAGAAGGCACCAGAATGCGGTCTTCGCCGTCGGAAGGCGTCTCTACGCCGCCGTTGAAGAAGAACGTCACGTGGGCGTATTTCTCAGTCTCCGCGATGCGAAGCTGCTTCAGCCCCAGAGATGCGATGTAGTCGCCAAAGGTGTCTTCCAGCTTCTGCGGCGGGAAGGCGACCTCCACGTTGGGCATTGACGCGTCATACTGTGTCATGCAGATGTATTTGATGTCTTTCGGGCATTTCTTCCTGACAAAGCCGTCAAAGCCGGGGTCTGCAAAGGCACGTGTGATCTCTCTGGCCCGGTCGGGACGGAAATTGAACATGATCAAAGCGTCTCCGTCAGAGACTGTTCCTTCGCCTACAGATGTCGGCTTTACAAACTCGTCGCTCTCATCCCGTTCATACGCGGCGTCTACGGCGGCGCAGCCGGTGGCAGCCTTGAAACCCTGTCCCAGGGTCATGCAGTCATAGGCTGTTTCTAATCTCTCCCAGCGTTTATCCCTGTCCATAGCGTAATACCGTCCGGAAACCGTGGCGATCTCGCCGACGCCCAGCTGATCCATATGAGCCTGCAGAGCTTCAATATATTCGCCCGCGCAGCGGGGCGGCACGTCCCGGCCGTCGAGGAAGCAGTGGACGTAGATCCTGGATAAGCCTTTTTTCTTTGCCATATCCAGAAGGGCAAACAGGTGGCTGATGTGGCTGTGGACGCCTCCGTCAGAGACAAGGCCCAGCAGATGCAGGGCGGAGCCTTTTGAGAGAGCATGATCCATGGCGGCGCACAGAGCCTGATTCTCGAAAAAGCCGCCGTCTTCAATGGATTTTGTGATCCGGGTCAGTTCCTGATAGACGACTCTGCCGGCGCCGATGTTCAGATGGCCTACCTCAGAGTTTCCCATCTGTCCTTCCGGCAGACCTACGGCCAGTCCGCAGGCAGACAGGCGGGTGTGCGGGTATTTATCAAAGATACGGTCCAGATTCGGCGTACGGGCCTGAGCTACGGCATTGCCGGACTTCCGGTCATTGAGCCCGAATCCGTCAAGTATCATCAGCATAGTCGGTCTTTTTTTTATGTTCATCATGGTTCATCTCCTGTTTGTGATTTGATGTAAGGATCTTCGTCTTTACTGAGGGGTGGTACAGGGCAGGGCAGGGTTGGGCTTTTTGGCGCATTTGATGGTGAAAAGCCCAGGTCTTGCTTCCACAGGTTGGGTCTTTCTCAAGGAATTGCAGCAAAAAACCCAACTTTTCCTCCTGCACATTGGGCTTTTCTCAGAGATTTACAACAAAAAGCCCAACTATCGCGGATTTGAAGGCCGCTCGGAGCTGTGAAATTGGGCTTTTGGGTAGATTTCACTGTATTTAGCCCAACATCTCAGAGAAAAGTTGGGTTTTTTGGTCAGAATCCAGGACTTTCGCCCAACTCAGGCCTCTTCGGTCAATTTTGCACTCACCGGGGTTTTGAGATCCTTTCTGCTTTCATTATAACAGAGATTTTGATATAATGAAAGGCAGAGAAGAAAATCGAGGTAAATAAATGAACTGGACAAGAGAACAGCAGGAAGCCATCGACCGGCGAAACGCGAATATTCTGGTGGCGGCCGCCGCCGGATCCGGTAAGACGGCGGTCCTTGTAGAACGTATCAAAAAACTGATCATAGAGGACGGGGTACCTATCGACAGGATGCTCATCGTCACCTTTACCAATGCCGCGGCTGCGGAGATGAAGGAGAAGATCCGCGCCGCCTTATATAAGGAGATCGAGGCGGATCCGGAAAACAGCGAAAAGCTGCGGCAGCAGCTGAATCTTTTGCCGCGGGCAAATATCAGCACCTTTCATGCTTTTGCGCTGGATGTGATCCGCAGATTTTTCTATACAGCGGATATTGAGCCGTCGTTTTCTATCTGCGACGACGCGCAGAGAACGATTCTGAAAGAAGATGCCATGGACCTGCTCCTCGAGTCAGCCTTTGCCGAGGGAAGTGAGGAGTTCTATGATTTTCTGGGATGGTACAGTGATGAGAGGAACATGTACCAGATCCGGGAGCTTCTGGACAGCGCCTACAGTGTTCTTCAGTCGCTGCCGTATCCGTGGAGGTGGCTGGATGAGAAGATCGAAGATCTGAAGCTTTCTCCGGAAGCGTTTGCTGATTCTTATCTGATGGATCAGCTGTGGGAATACGTGAACGCGTCCCTGACAGAAGCAGCTGATCAGGAAGAAAAGGCGGCGGACGCTCTGGCTAGCGCCGGTCTGCAGCGCCTTGCGGAGAAGCTGCAGACAGAAGAACTGCCGCATTATACGGCTATGGCAGAGGCGGCGGCCCGCAGGGACTTTGAAAACACCCGGCAGCTGGTCTGCAGTCTGCCCGGCGTCAGACTGGCAGCAAAAAAAGATGAAAAAGAAGATTATGAGCAGGTGAAGCCTCTGGTCAAAGCGCTGCGGGACCGGGCGTCGGCTGCCGCGAAGGAACTGAAGACCCTGTGCTTCAGCGAAGATCTTGAGGATCAGATCCGAGAACTGAATCAGACAGCGCCTAAAGCGGAAACTCTGCGCGCTCTGCTGCTGGATTTCGACCGGATCTTCGCAGATGCCAAAGCTGAACGCCGCCTGGTGGATTTTAACGACATCGAGCATTTCTGTCTGGAGATCCTGGAAGACAGCGAAGCAGCCGCATATTACAGAAATAAATTTGAATATATCTTCATCGATGAATATCAGGATACCAATATCCTGCAGGAAGAGATCATTTCCCGCGTCAAAAGGGAAGACAACCTGTTCATGGTAGGCGATATCAAGCAGAGCATCTATAAATTCCGGCTGGCGGAGCCGGAGATATTCCGCCGCAAGTATGAGGCTTACGGCGCGGATCATAACACTTCTGTGAAGATCGATCTGAACAAAAATTTCCGGAGCAAGAAAACGATCATTGATGAGATCAATCTGATCTTCAGCGATCTGATGGAGGGCTACGACGAGCAGGCCATGCTGTATGCCGGCGTGGAGTATGCCGGTCCGCATCTGTTTACCCCGGCGCTCCGGGTGGTGGACATGGCCGGTGTTGACGCCGGCGACGAAGAGCTGGCAGCCCTCAGGAGCGCAGAGATAGAGGCTCTGGAGGTCTGCCGCCTGATACATGAAAACGTGGGACGGACATTCTTTGATCATAAGACGGGGTGCGAACGGCCCCTGCGTCTCTCCGATATCGTAGTGCTCATGCGGGGCGTGAAAAACTACGCGGACATTTTCGCAAACGCCCTGCGGGAAAGCGGCATAGAAAGCTTTGTCGACGACAGTGATGGGTATTTTGACACTATGGAGATAGAGGTGTTCATGAATCTCCTATCGGTAATAGACAATAAGATGCAGGACGTGCCCCTGATCAGCGTGCTTCACTCGGAGATCTTCGGGTTTTCCGCCGAGGAGCTGGGCCGGGTCAGGGCGGCCTTCCGGGAAGGGTCTTACGCCGGGGCTTTTCTCCAGTACGCCTCTCTGTCAAAGGGGCATCCGTCCGGCGGTATCAAGACGCCTGAGACTGCGGCTCTTGACGACGCTGCGGACAGTTCTCTGGCGGAAAAATGCGCAAAAGCGCTGGCGGATCTGCGCAGGTGGAAGGAGATGGCGGCATCACAGCCTCTGGGCAAATTCATCTGGTCGTTATTACTGGAGACGGGATATTACCTGCAGATGGGGACTCAGCCCGGCGGCAGTCAGCGTCAGGCCAATCTGCGGGCGCTGGTGGACAAGGCCGAGGCCTACAGCGAGAGCAGGCAGGGGTCGCTTTACAGCTTCGTCCGCTATATCGACGCGGTCAAGCAGCGGAAGGTTCCTATGGGACAGGTGAAGCTGGTAGGCGAAAACGACGATCTGGTGCGGATCATGACCATTCACAAGAGCAAGGGACTGGAATTTCCTATGGTCATCGTCAGCGGCCTGGGCAGAAGACTCAACTATACCAGGATGGGGCGGGGCGTCACCCTGCACAAAGACCTGGGACTGGGGATGACTCTGGCGGATTTTGAGGGCCACTGGTACAAGCAGACGCTGCTGCAGCGGCTCATCGGCAGGCAGATCCACCGTGAGGAATATCAGGAGGAGGTCCGGATCCTCTATGTGGCGCTGACCCGCGCGAAAGATTTTCTGTTTCTGACGGGATGCGTCAGAGATGGAGAAAAATTCAGGGAGAACAGAGATACGGGCCTGACGGGAGACAGCTGCTATCTGGATATGATCGGGGAGGTCTCGGATTTTCAGATGGTAGATCCCAATCAGCTTTCGCCTGCGGGGGCGGAGCGCAGAGGCCGCTATGGAAATCCTATGGACTGGGATATCTATGACGGGGAGCCGGACGCGGCGAAGGAGCGGGAGATCCTGCGGAGGCTGAATTTCGTGTATCCTCACGAGAAGGCCAGGACTTTGAAATCCAAGTATTCTGTCACGGAGCTGAACTGGGAAGGCCGGCAGACGGATGATCAGGCAGATCAGCCGGTAAGAGAGATCACGCTGGCGGTACCTAAATTCCGGCAGGGTGAAAGAGCTTTGACGGCGGCGGAGCGGGGAACCGTTTACCACGGTATCATGGAGCGGATCGACTTTGCCAGAGCCGCGGAAGAAGGAGAGGCTTATTTGAAGGAGGCCGCAGAGGCAATGGTGCAGGCAGGCATCTTTACGGAAAAGGAGATCAAAGCCGTTCGCCTTTCTCGGATCGCAGACTTTTTCTCATCGGAGCTGGGCCTGCGGTGCGCGTCAGCCTTCGCGGACGGCAGACTGCAGCGGGAGCGGCATTTTAACCTGCTGCAGAAAAAGGAAGGCGAGACGGTGATCGTGCAGGGAATCATAGACTGCTTCTTTGAAGAAGACGGAGAAGTGGTTTTGCTGGATTATAAGACCAATTGGATCGACAGAGAGAAAAGCTTTGAAGAGGAAGCGGAAAGACTGCGCGGCGCGTATCAAGAACAGATCGTGATCTATAAGGAAGCGTTAACGCAGGCTGCAGGGCTTCCTGTGAAGGAAGCGTATCTGTACCTGCTGGGTATGGGAAAATCAATCAGGATGTAGGAGGCAGCTGTTATGGGAACGGGATTGATCTTAGAAGGCGGCGGCATGCGGGGCATCTTTGCCGCCGGCGTGCTGGATTATCTGCTGGATGAGGGCTTGTCCTTCAGCAATGTGATAGGAGTATCGGCAGGAGCCTGCCACGGGTGCAGCTTTGTTTCAGGACAGCGGGGACGGGCTTTCGCGACCAGCGTAGATTATCTGGATGACCGGGATTACTGCAGCTTTTACAGCCTTCGCAAAACAGGAGATCTGTTCGGCGCGGAGTTTTTGTATCACAGGATACCGGAAAAGCTGTATCCTATCGATAATGAGGCTTTTCGGAAGAGCGGCGTGAAATTTCAGGCTGTTGTGACCAACTGCGGGACGGGGGAAGCTGAATATCCAGTGATCTCCGATATGTTCAAAGATATAGAGTGGGTGCGGGCTTCGGCGTCGCTCCCGTTTTTTGCCAATATGGTAGAGATAGACGGCGGTCTTTATATGGACGGCGGCATTGCGGATTCCATTCCGCTGGCACAGATGATCAGACAGGGAAATGAGAAAAATGTGATCGTTCTGACAAGACCGAGAGACTATACCAAGACCGCCAGCAGAGTGGTTCCTATCGTAAAGCTGAAGTACGGCAAATATCCGGGCCTGGTCCGCGCTCTTCAGAATCGGCATCGGGTCTACAATGAGACGCTGGAACTGATCCGCCGGGAAGAGGCGGCGGGCCGTGCCTTTGTTATCGCGCCTATGGGGGATCTCGGTATCGGCCGGATAGAGAAGGACAGGAAAAAGCTGAAGAAGGCGTATCTGGAAGGGTATTATGTGACAGAAGGTCTGTCGGAAAAACTGAAGCGGTTTATGGCGGACTGATTGGGAAAGGATCAGATCAGAAAGGAAAGTTAGAAAGGAAAAGAAGGAGCAATGGGTCAGACGGAGATAAAAAAGCAGGAAAATACTCTGCTGATTTTAGTGAGATTCAGCCTGCCTCTTATCCTGAGCGGGATTCTGCAGCAGCTCTACAGCTGGGCGGACGCTTTTATTGTAGGAAATGTGGAAGGAGAACTGGCGCTGGCGGCAATCGGCGCAACCGGTACGGTGATCGGCTTCTTTGTCATGGTGATGACAGGCTTTACGGCAGGACTCGGGATTCTGTTCGCAAGAAATTTCGGAGCCGGGCAGAAAGAGATCCTGAAACGGATCCTGTCCACGTTTGTGGTGATCGTCGGCGGTTGTTTTTTGGCGCTTTCCGCGGCCGGATGTTTTCTGGCGCAGCCGATTCTATGGCTTTTACATACGCCGGAGGATATCTTCGAACTGTCAAAGATCTATTTGCAGCTGAGTTTTATCGGGATGCCTTTTCTGGCTGTTTATAATGTGTATTTTGCTGCGCTGCGGGCAATCGGGGACAGCAAGGCGCCTTTCTGGGCAATTCTGTTTTCCTCGGCGGTCAATATTGTACTGGATATTCTCCTTGTCGCTCTGGCGGGCTGGGGCGTGACCGGCGCGGCGATTGCAACTTCTGCTTCTCAGATTCTCATGGTACTGTTTACTATCTGTTATACAGTGAAGCGGCACCGGATTCTCAGGTTCCGCTTCGGCGCGGATATGATTGACAGAAGTGTAATAAAGGCCGGATGCAGACTGGGCATTCCGCCGATGATCCAAAGCAGTGTCAATGCCCTTGGAAATATGGTGCTGCAGAATTTCATGAACGGCTTCGGAACACAGACTGTTGCGGCGATCACGACAGCTTATCGTGTGGATACTGTTGCGCTGCTTCCGGTAGTCAATGTGGGATCCGCCGTCTCAACTATGGCGGCTCAGTCCGACGGCGCCGGTGATAAGCCAAGGATCTTCCGCTTTTTCAAGGTGGGAACGATGCTGGTGACGGTGGTATCTGTGGTTCTGACGCTCTTTGTCGTGTTTGCCGGAGAATACATGGTTGCCATGTTTGGCGTAGGCGCTGCGGCCAGCGCTATCGGCGGCGAGTTTTTCCGCAGATTCGGCTGCTTCTATCCGGTCTATGGACTCTGCATGGCTGTGCGGGGCGCGCTGGAGGGGATCGGCGACGTGGCGTATTCCAGCATCATCGGCATCATAGCATTGATCTCCCGGATCATCATGTCCTATACGCTGGTCGGACTCTGGGATAATATGGTCATCGCTTATGCGGAAGGCTTGTCCTGGTGCGTGATGCTGACGTTGTATGCTGTGCGGTTCTGGGTGAAGAGGAAGGAGCTGGGTTATAGAGCAAAGGTCTGACATTCCATTTTTCATTGAAGTAGAATTCTGCTTTTGCCAGATCAGCGTATCATCACAGCAGACGTGGCTGAAATCATGATAGTTTTTGGAGGAATTAGATTTTGAGCAAAGAGATGAAAGAAAGCATGAATCTGTCAGACGGAGACAGACTTTTACAGAAGCTGATTCAGTTTGACACGACGACCGGCGTTATGCCGGAAAAACCGGCAGTTGACTACCTTCGGGAACTTCTGGAAGGCGAAGGAATCGAAACGGAGATCTTTGCAAAGGATCCACAGCGGCCTAATATGATGGCGACGCTGAGAAGTCAGAATCCAAAGCTGCCGCCGCTTTTGATGTATGGTCATATCGATGTAGTATCGACGGCCGGGCAGACATGGTCTAAAGAACCTTTTGGCGGAGAAGCGGCAGATGGTTTTATATGGGGACGGGGCGCGCTGGACATGAAGGGCGAACTTGCTATGTTCATTATGACTATAGTGCAGCTGAAACGAGAAAAGGTCTGCCTTCCCTTTGACCTGAAACTGCTGGTTTTAAGTGATGAAGAAGGAACCGGAGAGTGGGGCGCAGCCTACTTGACCGCGCAGCATCCGCAGATTTTTGCAGGTATTCGATATGCGCTGGGTGAAATCGGAGGATTTTCCCTGCAGCTCTCGGGGAAAAAGCTGTATCCGGTTATGGTTGCGGAAAAGCAGTTCGCGCATTTGAAGATCACTGCAAGAGGCGAGGGCGGTCATGGTTCTTTTGCACACAGAGATACAGCCATGGAGCGTCTTTGCAGTGCTGCGGTAAAGCTGTCGGAGAGAAGTCTGCCGGTTAGAATCACTCCTGCAGCGAGATATATGGTAGAAGCGATTGCGTCTGCGCTTGGCGGTGCGCAGGGGATTGTACTGCGGCTGCTTTTGAGACCGGCGCTTACAGACAGGATTTTGAAAATGGCTGGAGATCAGCTGGAAATTTTCAAACCGATTCTGCACAACAATATCAATGTGACGATGATTGAGGGCGGAACGGCAATCAATGTAATTCCTGCGGAGGTAAGCTGTCAGTGCGATTTGAGACTGGTTCCCGGCTGTACCATGGAGGAAGCCCTTGCAGATGTACGTTCCGTCATTGGCAATACATACGAAATTGAAGTGATAGAATATGATAAGGGAAGCGACGATATAGATATGACGTTGATGGAGGAACTCTTTGCGGCATTGAAACGAAAGGATTGTGAAGCTGTTCCCGTACCCCTTGTCGTGACCGGCGTTACTGACGGAAGATTTTTGTCTGGACTGGGGATTCAGACTTATGGATTCACACCGATGGATCTGCCCGGGGAACTTGATTTTACCGCGCTGATTCACGCGGCAGATGAAAGAATTCCGGTGGGAAGCGTGGACTTTGGAAGAGAAGTGCTGACTGATTTTATCTGCTCCGGCTATGAAAAAGCTTTAAAAGCTGCAGGCGGCACAAAAACAAAAACACGTTGATATGATGCTCGCAGTATGTTAATATGAAAATGTCCCAAGGGACAAGGACAACAGAACAGGGAGCAGCTGTAAAGCGGTTGACCTTTCCGTTATTGCTACATATACGGTGAAAAATCCGAATTGTACAAATGGGGAGGTGATAATATTTCAGCTTATGAAATTCTAGTAATCGTCTTAATGATGATTACAGTAATAGAAATGATTAGAGGAAATAAAAAATAACCGCCTCCAGTTAGCGACTACGGCGGTTATTCTTTAACCCACGGTCAGTCGTTTTCATCGGCTTCCCTTTTCTTAAGTCCTATTATATCAAATAAAGGCGGTGATTGCAATAGCTAAGCGAAGGCTTTCACCATAAAAAAGAGGACTGCGTTTCGCAGTCCTCAAATTTTTGCTTGGAATATTGTTTATACGACTAAATCCTATTATACAATACCCTGAGCCATCATAGCTTCTGCAACCTTTTCGAAACCAGCGATGTTAGCGCCCTTGATCAGGTCATAGCCCAGACCATATTTTTCGCATGCAGCAGCTGCATTCTTGTGAATGTTAACCATGATAGTTTCAAGCTGTTCGTAAACCTGTGCAGGTGAGAATACAGTGTGACCTGCGTTCTGTCCCATTTCGATGCAGGAGCAAGCTACGCCGCCAGCGTTTGCAGCCTTGGAAGGTCCAACGATAACGCCGTTCTTCTGCAGGTATTCGATAGCTTCGTTAGTGGTAGGCATGTTAGCACCTTCGCAGAGGAACTTACAGCCGTTAGCAACCATAGTCTTAGCATCTTCGATGTGGATTTCGTTCTGAGTTGCGCAAGGGATGTACAGGTCAGCCTTAACTTCCCAAGGCTTCTTACCAGCATAGAATGTAGCGCCTGGGAATTTTTCTGCGTAAGGTGAGCAGATGTTCTTACCGGAAGCTCTCAGCTCTAACATGTAATCAACCTTTTCGCCGGTAACGCCGTCTGGATCGTAGATGTATCCGTCTGGTCCGGAGATAGTGATAACTTTAGCGCCTAATTCGTTCAGCTTCTGAACAGTACCCCAAGATACGTTACCGAAACCAGATACTGCAACAGTCTTTCCTGCCAGCTCTTCGCCGCAGTGTTTCAGCATTTCTCTTGCAAAGAATACGATACCGTAACCAGTAGCTTCTGTTCTTCCTGCTAATCCGCCGTAAGCAAGGCCCTTACCAGTCAGAACGCCTTCATATCTGTTAGTCAGTCTCTTGTACTGTCCGAACAGGTAACCGATTTCTCTTGCGCCAACGCCCATGTCACCAGCAGGAACGTCAGTGTGAGGTCCGATATGTCTGTATAATTCAGTCATAAAGGACTGGCAGAATCTCATGACTTCTGCATCGGATTTACCGGTAGGATCAAAGTCAGCGCCGCCTTTGCCGCCGCCGATTGGAAGACCGGTTAAGCTGTTCTTGAAGATCTGTTCAAATCCGAGGAACTTGATGATTCCAGGATATACGTTAGCAGCAAAACGCAGACCGCCTTTGTAAGGCCCGATTGCGCTGTTGAATTCGTATCTGTAACCTCTGTTGACCTGAACTTTACCTTCATCATCAACCCAAGGTACTCTGAAGCTGATTCCTCTTTCAGGCTCGATCAGTCTTTCGATCAGACCTGCTTCTACATATTCAGGATGTGCTTCCAGAACAGGTTCGATAGAAGTCAATACTTCTTCTACAGTCTGAATAAATTCTGGTTCGCCAGGATTTCTTTTCTTCGCAATCTCAATGTACTGCTCAACTAAATTTGCCATTTTGATCTCCTCTTTTCTCTCATTTAAAAATTTAGTTTTAGAATTTGTAAATATTGTCGCCGTTACATTCAATATAACACTTTGACAAATAATAGTCAACTGTTTTCTCACTATAAAATTGACTGAAATTTCAAGGATTTTACAATGTACATTGCTAAAGCACAGGAAAAATTCAGCGAAAAAGAAAGCAGCAGCCGCGATCCTGGCGCAATCTGTTAATTTTTGCGATTTTCCCGGCGAAGAGGTTGCAAATTAACGTTTATATGATGTATAATAAAGCGTTAGAGCAAATTGTATTCGAAAGGATGTGAAGACATGGATAACGGGCCTGCCTCTAAACAAAGCAAATATCACATAAGAACCATGGCCGCGGCAGAACTGATCAGCGCTGAGATCCGGAAGACGGAGCGTCTTACCTCTCCGGGATCTGTCAAACCGCAGCCGGGGCAGAAAACATCCCTGTCTTCATGCAGCAGATAGATCCCGCCGGGGGAGGACCCCGCGAGAGGGTATTTTGCGCCAGACGGGGAAATACCAAAGAAAGCGGGGTAAATACCAATGGATAACAAAGTTATCGATACCGGCATCCTGATGGATGAATCGCTGGAAAAGATCCTGGAGCTGCTGGAAGAAAAACGCTACTTCCTTGCCCGGGATGAATTATTGAAATATAATGCGGTAGATATCGCGGAGCTGCTGGAAGAGGTCACCGAGGAAATGGAAATCGAGATGACCATCATTCTGTTCCGCCTGCTGCCGAAAGACATCTCTGTAGAGGTGTTCTCTGAACTGCCTTCTGACGATCAGGTAGAGATCGTAAACGGCATTACAGATAAGGAAATCAATTTTATCGTTCAGGAGATGGACTTCGACGATAAGATCGATATTCTGGAAGAACTGCCGGCCAATGTGGTCGACAAAATTCTGGAGAAAACGCCTAAGAACGAGAGGAAGCTGATCAATACCTTCCTCAATTATCCGGACACCTGCGCGGGCAGTCTGATGACGCCTGACTATATCAGCCTGCAGAAGGACTGGACTGTCGGACAGGCTATGGAATATATCAAAGAAGTAGGCATGGATGCGGAGACCATCTATACCTGCTACGTGAAAGACAGCGGACGGAAGCTGATCGGCATCGTTTCCCTGAGCACGCTGGTCATCACAGACGATGAGATCAGGATCATGGATATCATGCGTACAGATTACGTCTGGGAAAATGTGTATGAGGACCAGGAAGAGGTCTCCGAGGATTTCAAAAAGTATGGATTTCTGGCTCTGCCCGTGGTGGATAATGAACACCGGCTGGTAGGAATCATCACCGTCGACGATATTCTGGATGTCATGGAAGAAGAGGCTACCGAGGATATCGAGAGAATGAACGGCGTCATCGACTTTGAAAACTCGGACAAAGGGTATCTGGACAAATCTGTCTGGCAGCACGCTCTGAACAGGCTGCCGTGGCTTTTGATCCTGATGGTCGCGTATATCTTTACCGGTATGATCGTCAGCAGCTTTGAGGGCCGCCTGTCTCAGATCATCTGTCTGGTATCCTATATGCCGATGCTGATGGGAACCGGCGGCAATACCGGATCTCAGGCAGCCACTCTGATCATCCGCGGTCTTGCCACAGACGAGGTGGATACCTCCGACGTGTTTAAGATCCTCTGGAAGGAGATACGCATCGGCGCTTTGATCGGCGTCATTCTCAGTGCTTTCAATTTTGCCAGAGTATGCCTGCTGGACAGGCAGGAACCGATCATCGCATTGACGGTATGCGCAGCCATGCTGTTTATCGTCATCATCGGCAAAGTGCTCGGCAGCATGGTGCCGCTTCTGGTCAAGAAGATGAATCTGGACCCGGCGCTGATCGCCAATCCGGCCATTTCCTCTGTGTCGGACATGGTCGCCCTGTCTATCTACTTCGCCATGGCGATGGTATTTCTGGGACTGTGATCTGTTGAAAAAGAGAAAAGGGGTGTACCATGAAAAAAATTCACAGCGGCATATGTATCTGTCTGCTCTGCCTTTTGCTGGCGATGCTCTGCAGATGCGGAGAAACGCAGGAGTCGGAATATCCGTCAGAGGATCCGGAGGTACGCGCTCAGACACTGGAACTTATAGCAGGCGCGTGGGAGTGCGAGGACAATCCTCTGGGTATACCGGACATCTATGTGGGGTATCTTCGTCTGAAGATCTCGTCAGACGGCTCTTTTGAAATGTACGACGCAGAAGAGGGAAACCCGGGCATAGAGGGAAAGTTTCTGTTTCCTGAGGATGGCGTGGTGCAGCTTGCCGGTGTGAACAAGGCGGATTTTGACCCGCCGGCGCCGTGGGATACGATGAAGACGGATCAGGTACTGGGATATCAGCTGAAGTCGGAGACCAAGCTGCTGCTGACCTATACCGATCCGGAAGAGGATGAAGAGATCACACTGATTTTTGATAAGGTGAAAAAATAAATGGATATAACAGGTTTAACTGATCGGACTTTTGCCCATACTGTAATCAGAACACGTTCCAGAGAGATACATAAAGGTGACTGCGGCAGGGTCCTGATCCTGGCAGGCTCAAAGGAGATGGCGGGCGCCGCTGTCTTCGCGGCCAGGGCGGCGATCAAATGCGGCAGCGGTCTGGTGAAGGTCTGCACATCGAAAAAGATCTTCCCTGTTCTGCAGATTTCGGTTCCGGAAGCCACCTGTATCACGTGGGACAAGCTGAATAAGGACCTGTCCGCTTACGATGCAGTGGCGATAGGCCCGGGAATGGGAGTTGGTAGACGGACAAAGAAGATTCTGGAGCAGGTGCTCCGGACGTATGGGAAAACTCTGGTCATCGATGCGGACGGGCTCAACACTGTAGCAGGCGACAGCCGGCTGCAGGCGCTGATGAGACAGACACGGGCCAGGGTGATCATGACGCCCCATCTGGGCGAGGCAAAGCGGCTGCTTTCTGGCAGCTGGCCGTCAGGGGAAGACGGACAGCCGGCGAAGGAGGCCATAGCGGAAGCATTGATAAAAGCTTATGGCTGCATCGCTGTAATAAAAGGTGCAGGCACTCTGGTTGCCGATCCGAACGGGAAGGCATATATTAATACTACAGGTAACCCCGGCATGGCGACAGCCGGCAGCGGTGATGTGCTGACTGGCATCATCACGTCTCTGGCAGGTCAGGGCCTCAGCGCTTTTGACGCGGCCAGGGCAGGGGTATTTGTACACGGACTGTCAGGAGATCTGGCAGCGGAAAAAACGGGAGAGCACGGCTTAACAGCCAGTGATATAGCAGAATACACGCCTTTTGCCATAAAAGAACTTTTATAAGGAGTGTTGGACTTGATAGTAAAGAAGGGAGACCTTTATTTTGCTGATTTAAGTCCCGTTGTCGGCTCTGAACAAGGGGGAGTCAGACCAGTGCTTGTAGTACAAAACGACGTAGGAAACCGATACAGCCCGACGATTATCGTGGCTGCCATTACATCTCAGACAAAGGCAGAATTGCCAACCCATGTGAAATTGGAAGCCGCCGACGGCGGACTCAGCAAAAATTCGGTGGTGCTGCTGGAACAGCTGCGCACCATCGATAAGAAAAGATTAAAGGAACACATCGGCTGCCTCAGCCAGGCGCAGATGCCGGGTGTGGATCAGGCGCTCAGCGTCAGTCTGGGCATTACAGATCCGAAGCACCGTTCCTTTTAGTTTTGATCATCAGGGAAGGCCGGCAGTACCGGTCTTCCTGTGAAAATATATGGAGGATAAAATGGATATAAAAGCTTATGAAGAACTGGCCGCAAAGGTCAGGATCGACGTCATCCGCGCTATACATAGTGCCGGTTCCGGTCATCCGGGCGGCAGCCTTTCCGCAGCGGATATCGTCACCGCTCTGTACTTTAAAGAAATGAATATCGATCCGTCTGACCCGAAGAAGGCCGACCGTGACAAGTTTATCCTGTCAAAGGGCCACGCCGGTCCGGTGCAGTATGCCGCTCTGGCGGAAAGAGGATACTTTCCGGCAGAGGATATGATGAGCCTGCGCAAGCTGGGCAGCCGTTTTCAGGGTCATCCGAATATGCACAAAGTTCCCGGCATTGAAATGTCTACAGGTTCTCTGGGCCAGGGTATCTCCGTCAGCGTCGGCATGGCTCTGGCAAATAAAATGGACGGCAATCCGGGCCGTATCTATACTTTGCTGGGAGACGGCGAGCTGCAGGAAGGTCTGGTCTGGGAGGCGGCTATGTCTGCGGCCCACTATAAGCTGGACAATCTGACTGCTATCGTGGATTTCAACGGTCTGCAGATCGACGGAAAAAACGATGACGTTATGACTGTAAAGCCTGTAGATGAGAAATTTGCGGCCTTTGGCTGGAATGTGACCGTTATCGACGGACATGATTTTGAAGAGATCTTTGACGCCTTTGACAAGGCCAGAGCCTGCAAGGGACGGCCGACAGCCATTATTGCCAGAACACATAAGGGCAGAGGCGTGTCGTTTATGGAAGATCAGGCCGGATGGCACGGCAAGGCGCCGAATGAAGAGGAGGCCAGACTGGCAGTAGAAGAACTGGGAGGTACATGGTAATGGCAGAGAAAATGGCAACAAGAGCCGCATACGGCAAAACGCTGGTAGAGATCGGCGCAGAAAACCCGAATCTGGTCGTCATGGACGCTGACCTTTCCAAGTCTACTATGACAAACGAATTCAGCAGGACCTATCCGGAGAGATTTTTCAACATGGGTATCGCGGAGCAGAATCTGTACGGAACGGCAGCGGGTCTGGCGTTATCCGGCAAGGTAGTCTGCGCGTCGACCTTTGCCATGTTCGCATCCGGAAGAGCTTTTGAGATCATAAGAAATTCTATCGGATATACCGGAGCAAACGTAAAGGTCTGCGCTACTCACGCAGGCATTACGGTAGGCGAGGACGGCGCGAGCCATCAGACCTTTGAGGATCTGGCTCTGATGCGGACGATTCCGGGCATGACTGTGGTCAACCCTTCTGACGGCGTCAGCGCAAGGCTGCTTCTGAAGCAGGTAGTGGATTTTGACGGTCCGGCTTATGTGAGACTGGGCAGAGCTGCGGTGCCTGTATTCTATGATGAGACTGCGGACATCAGGCTGGGCAAAGGCAACGTTCTTCGTCCGGGCAGAGATGTGACGGTCATCGCCACAGGCATTATGGTCGCCGAGGCCATGATGGCAGCGTCGCAGCTGGCTGAGGAAGGTGTCGATGTACGTGTCATCGACATGCACACCATCAAACCTCTGGACGAGGACATCATCCTTCAGGCCGCAAAGGAAACAGGCCGCATCGTTACGGCGGAAGAGCACTCCATCATCGGCGGACTGGGAAGCGCAGTGGCAGAGGTTCTGTGCAGAAAGTGCCCTGTGAGAATGGAAATGGTCGGTCAGCATGATACATACGGCGAATCCGGTAAACCGGACGAACTGAAGGAGAAGTACGGCATGACCGCGGCAGATATCGTCAAAGCGGTCCGCGAAGTGTACTAAAAGACTGGCATCAGTTGAATATAAAATGACAGATTAAATGGATAAGGACGGGTTTTTCCCGTCCTTTACGCATATTCGGCCTTCTTGTCTCATAAGGTTAAACAGTCGCAGAGAGAGGAGACGTCTTATGAAGAAGGAGATTATTGCCATTGCCATAGCGGCAGTGGTGCTGGCAGGGCTGATCCTGGCATTCGGCATCAACGCAGGTGAAACAAAGGTAAAGTTTGAGCGTGTGTCGGAAAAGGCCGTGCCTCGTGAGATCGAAGCGGAGATACTGCCGTCCTATCGGGATCTGGAGCGGGCCCTGGCGTTTAAGGTGGATGATACGGTCTATGTCATGGTTACGAGAGGCGAGAAGCCTACGGCCGGGTATGATGTAAAAATAGAGGAGATCACACTGGAAAGCAAGGATGACAGAAGTATACTCAATGTTTCCGCAACTTTTGCAGATCCCGCTGATGCGGAAAATCTGGCCCAGGTGATCTGCTATCCTTATGATCTGGTGAAGACGGATCTGACCGGGCTTCCGGACAGCATCCAGCTGAAGTCGGATTTTGCTAAATAGCGGGTAAGGATGGCAGGACTGGCAATATCGGCAATACCGGTTTCAGTTTTAGCGTTTTTGGTTTCTATAGAAACCGATTTGATCGTTTTAGAAACGAAATCACATAAAATGTTGTTTAAACAGAACATAAGAGCACTTGAAATGCTATTCGATCTTGTATACGGACGAATTCTGATGAATCTGCTGCCGAAAAAAGGCGGAAGGGTGGTTGAACGCACTGAGCTGTTTCAAATTCGGCGTTTTTGGTTTCCATAGAAACCGATTCGGCAATTTTGGAAACGGCCGTCAGTCTGACCGGCTGCAGAAGCACAGAATAAACAAATAAAAGTATAAAAAAGGAAAATAAGGATTGCATACCCTGCACAAAAATGGTAAACTGTTAGCATAGCATAGCAGAGCCGTCAGGCAAGGGAGGTGCGTCGCTTTGAAGAGGATTTTTTTCAGAGAATATAAGGGACTTCAGCCGCAGGAAGAGGAACGGAAACCTGTGGAACAATGGAATATCGGCGTTACAGGACTTGGCCGGAGCGTTGGAACAACTTTTGTTGCATCGTCTCTGGCCTTTTACTTTCAATCAAAGGGGAATTATCTGACTTTTTGCCAGTGCCTTCATCCGGAGCCGGGCAGGGCGCTGCTTTACGACGCGGCAGCCATGGATCAGCGTTTTGCAAATCGCAGATTTATACGGTTTTATGAACTGATCGCAGGTAATGCGCCTGTGCGCGGTCTGGAAAATCTGGAGCAGGATATCAGGTGGATTCTGCCGGCGCCGGAGGATCGGGATGCTGGGATACGTCTGGACGGGCGGCAGCGGGAACGGCTCCTTGCCAGCGCCAGAGGAGAGATCTGCGTCTTTGATCTGGATACGGGACCGGACTGGGAGCCGCTTCTGACCGGGATGGACGCGGTCATAGCCGTATGCGATCCTCTGCCGTCCAGACTGATGGCGGGGGTGCAGCGGTTTCAGACGCTGAAAAAGCTGGAACTGTCGGGGCTGCCGGTGCTCTGGCTGTGCAACAGGACTAACAGCGGCGTCAGCCGCCGCCAGACAGCCGGATTTTTGAAGACACGAGATATTTTGTGGATGCCCGGCTTTGATCCTGCCCTGATCTACGCTGATGAATACGCCTGCCGTTTTCACTGGCAAAATCCTGAAATTAGAAAGGATTTACTGGAAATTTTCACGAAAGTTTCACGTAAACTGGGCTTTTAAATGGTCTTTACCTATTTAAAAAAAAGTCGAATTATGGTATGATTAATGTGTATGTGCAGAAGAAAAACGAAAGCTGTAAAAGGGGAATAAGAATGATAACATTTGAAAATGTGACGAAGCATTACAATACCAATGTAGGTCTTGAGAATGCCAGCATTCATATCAATAAAGGCGATTTTGTTTTTCTCGTAGGCCCCAGCGGCGCGGGAAAATCTACTTTTATCAAATTGATCCTGAAGGAGATCGACGCTGACAGCGGAAGCATCAAGGTGGCGGGCAGAGAGGTCACCACCATGAGCAACCGCGAGGTGCCGGAGCTGCGGCGCAGGATCGGTATCGTATTTCAGGATTTCCGGCTGCTGCCGAAGAAGACGGTCTATGAGAATGTAGCCTTTGCTATGGAGATCCTGCATAAGAGCAAACGGCAGATCCGGAAAAAGGTGCCGCAGGTCCTCAGTCTGGTGGGTATCAGCAATGAAGCAGACAAGTATCCCAACGAACTGTCGGCAGGAGAGCAGCAGAGAGTTGCTATCGCCAGAGCGATCATCAACAATCCAACAGTCCTCATTGCCGATGAGCCGACAGGAAATCTGGATCCGGATACGGCCGCGGAGATCATGGATCTGCTGAATCAGATCAACATGACCGGAACGACTGTAGTTATGGTGACCCATGCCAAGGATATCGTGGATCGAATGCAGAAGCGGGTCGTCGCCATCGAGGACGGGCATATCGTCAGGGATGAATTCGGGCAGTATGGATTTGAAGAATCAGGTGCGATAGAAAGCGTAATAGAAAGCGTATTTGAACCGGAGCCTGATCAGGAGAATGAAGAAGCCGTTATGGCAAAAGAACCGCCGGCTGATCTGCTGCAGAGAAAACTGGAACCGGAAGCCCCGGAAGACGCGGAACGGCAGAGCGAAGGCTGCGAGCCTGCCGAAAAACTGAGCGAAGATTCTGCTGAAGAGCTGATCGAAGAGCCGGACGAAGCGCCGGTCAGAGAACCGGCAGGATCTGAGCCGGAAGCCGCGAACGCTGTAAAAATGACTGATACGATCAGCATCAGCGCCGCGGAGATCAGGAAGGCGGCGGGAAGCAGTAGACAGATGCAAAACCCGAACCGGGAGGAAAATAAGACAGAGGAGGCCGCAGAGCATGAGCAGGATAGGATATAACATCAGACAGGCCTTCACCCAGATCGGACGAAATAAAGGCATGAGTCTTGCGTCAGTTTTCGCCATTACGGCTATGATGCTGATTCTGGGACTGTTTTTTGTCATAACAGTCAATATCAATCTGTTTACTGAAATGGTAAAATCAGACTATGACCAGATCGAGATCTTTCTGGAGGATTCCACCACTGAGGAAGAAGCCCAGCAGATCATGGACCAGGTGGAAAGCCATAAACACGTGAAGCTGGTAGAGTACAGGAGTAAGGAAGACGCACTGAAGATCCTGAAAAAACGCTGGGGCGAAAGCGGATATCTGCTGGACTCTCTGGGAGAGAATCCGCTGCCGAATTCCGTGCTGATCACAGTGGAATCGCTGGAAAGCGCGGGAGAGGTAACGAAATACGTCTCTGGTTTTGACGGAGTCGAAGATATCAAATATTACAAAGAAACTGTGGAAAAGCTGACTAAGGTGACCAACTTTCTGCAGCTGGCAGCGCTGGTGATCATGGCATTTCTGGTGGTAGTCTCTGTAGTAGTCGTTTCCAACACCATCAAGCTGACCGTTTTTGCCAGAGCCAGAGAGATCTCCATCATGAAATATATCGGAGCGACCAACTGGTTCATACGAGGTCCGTTTCTGGTGGAGGGCATCATCATCGGCATCTTTGCGTCGCTGGTCTCAGCAGGTATCACGTATCTGCTCTACAGCAGAGTGGTGAGCCTGATCGGCACGCAGGTGATGACTATTCTGTCATCGCCGCTGGTTCCTGCAGGATATCTGTCCGGAAACCTGATCTGTATATTTCTTGCTATGGGTGTCAGCATTGGCGCCTGCGGCAGTATCATTTCCATGCGCCGTTTCTTAGACGCATAGCAACAGGAGGGATATGAAATCATGAAGAAAAAATCACTGATCTGTTTTTTGATCTTTACCATGGTATGCTGTCTGGGAACCTATTCTCTGGCTTATGCGGACAACAAGGCGGATAAGCAGCAGGAGCTGGATCAGATCAACAAGCAGAAGAGCGACGTAAAAGATGATATGGCGGCCCTGACCTCCAGCATCAAAGAGCAGCAGGCCGAAGTCGACAAACTGGAAAAATCAATGGATCAGAAGCAGAATGAGATCGACGCTGCCCAGGCGGATATTGAACAGACCATTCGGGATATCGAAAAGCAGCAGGAAGGACTGAACCAACGGCTTCGGAACATGTACAAGAACGGTTCCGTAGGGTATCTGGACGTGCTGCTCGGGTCAAACAGCGTTTCGGAGTTTCTGACGAATCTGGAACTGATCCAGCGGATCTACAGAGGAGATGAAAAAACCTTACGGACACTGGAAAAACAGCACGACGAGCTGGAACAGAAGAAGGCGGCACTGAAGGTGGAAAAGGAATCCCTGAATCAGCAGAAGGCTGAAGCGGAGGAAAAGCAGACAGCGCTGCAGGCGGACAAAGAGGCCCTGCAGGCCAAACTGGATGAACTCAACGCGGAGGCGGAAGCGATCAGTGATGAGATCGCAGCCATGCAGAACCCGCAGAAGGTTTATAAAGGCGGTCAGTTCATGTGGCCGACTACGTCTACCTATATTACCTCTCCGTTCGGCTTCCGGATCCATCCGGTCACCGGCGTATATACCGGACATACCGGCGTGGATATCGGCGTCGGCATGGGATCTCCTGTTTATGCGGCTGCAGACGGCACGGTCATTGTGGCCAGCTGGTACGGAGGTTATGGCTACGCAGTAGTCATCGATCACGGCAGCGGGATCAGCACATTGTACGGCCATAACAGCAGCCTTAATGTCAGTGTGGGACAAAATGTCAGCCGGGGACAGGTCATTGCCAGCTCAGGTTCTACCGGTGTTTCTACAGGGCCACACCTCCATTTTGAGGTTCGAATCAACGGACAGTATGTGGATCCGATGCAGTATTTTTAGACAGGGTGAACTATGAATTTACAACCAGGTATGAATTTACAACCGAGACTGATCGAGTTATTACATAAACGGGGCCTGCGCACAGAGGAGGAGATCGAAGAATTCCTTTCCGCCCGGCCGCAGAAGACTTATGATCCATTCCTGCTTCTCAATATGGAAGCAGGGGTGGATTTAATACTGTCATCCATTGAAGAGGATGAGAAGATCTGCATTTACGGAGATTATGACGCGGACGGCATCACATCCACTTCGGTACTGATGGAGGTCCTCTCCCAGCTGACCGGTAATCTGTCCTATTACATCCCGTCCCGCTTTGACGAGGGATACGGCCTCAACTGCGAGGCGCTGGACAAGATCAAAGGGGCTGGAGTGGATCTGGTAGTCACAGTGGACTGCGGCAGCGTATCCTGCGCGGAAGTTGAGCACGCGAAGGAGATCGGCCTGAAGATCCTGGTCACTGACCATCATACCATCAAAGACCAGCAGGCAGACTGTCTGATCATCAATCCCAAGCAGTCGGGCTGCCCCTATCCATTCAAGGATCTGGCAGGCGTCGGCGTAGCTTTTAAGCTGGCGCAGGCTGTCGCGGCGGAAACAGGTCTTGATAAAAGGGTGGTAAACAGGACTCTGGATCTGGTAGGTATCGGCACCATAGGAGATATCGTCCCGCTGGTGGATGAAAACAGAACGCTTGCCAAGTACGGTATCAGGGCTGTCAACGTGAGCCAGAGACCGGGCCTTCGCGGACTGATCGAAGGAGTCAGTCTGAAACAGGGCGAGATCTGCTCCGAGAATATTTCTTATGTTATCGTGCCTCATCTCAACGCTTCCGGAAGAATGGAAAGCGCGCGCACTGCGGCCAGGCTGATGATGGCCAGAGATCAGGCCTATGTGGAGGCCGGCGTGGAAAAGCTGGTCAGCTGCAACCGGCAGCGGAAAAATCTACAGGAAGAGACCTTTGACCAGTGCAGAAAACTGGTGGAAGACCGGTATAAGGAGGATCTCTTTTACGTCATTGACCTGCCCGACGCCCATGAAGGCATTACCGGCATTGTGGCGGGAAAGGTAAAGGAAACATATAACAGGCCTGCTGTCATTGTTACGCCTACCGCCGGCGACTGTCTGAAGGGAACGGGAAGGAGCATAGACGGCGTCAACATCTATGAACTGCTTGCAGAAAACCGTCAGCTCTTTGAGCGGTTCGGCGGTCACAGCGCGGCCTGCGGCTTTACGATGAAGAAAGAGAATCTGCCTTTGCTCAGACAGAATCTGAATGAGTCCATGGCCCGGATGCTGGCGGAAGATCCGAATTTATTTGACCGGCGTCTGCAGGCTGATCTGGATCTCGATGCGGGGGACGTGAAACTGGAACTTGCCGAGCAGCTGCAGATGCTGGAACCTTTCGGCTGTGCCAATCCCCAGCCGCTGGTCAGGATACAGCTCCGGCCCCAGTCCATGCGCAGGATCGGAAACCAGGGGCAGTATACCAAGTTTACCGGTATTCTGGATGACGGCCGTGAACTGGCCTGCGTCATATTTAAGGACGCGGGCACATATGATGATATACTGCAGGCAGGCAGGCCGGTCAGCATGATCGGCACACTGGGAAGCCAGACATGGAACGGCAGGACATATCTGCAGTTTACCGTATCCGGTGCCGAAAGATAAGGTGATATTATGATTAAAATGAAAAAACGCAGGTTCATCCTGCTTATAGCCGGCGTCGTTATCGCTACGCTGCTGGCAGCCACAGCCGGGTTCTTTGTCGTAAGCCAGGCGACGGGCATGGCCCTGATCAGCAGGGAGGACTACAATACTTTAAGCGATATCGGCACGCGGTACGGCAAGCTTTATACTCTGCAGAGGGCCGTCGAAGACCAGTTCCTCTGGGATGTGGATCAGGACAAACAGATGGACGCAGTTTATAAGGCGCTGATGGAGTCTCTGGATGATAAATATTCCGAGTATATGAGCAAAGAGGACTACGCGGAATGGCAGAACTATATCCAGGGCGTGTTCACCGGCGTGGGAGTGGTCTTTTCCCAGGAAAAATCCGGAGATTTTGTCATCAGTAAGATCATGAGCGGCGGTCCGGCAGACAGCGCGGGTATAAAAGCCGGAGATGTGCTTCTGAAGGTGGACGGAAAGGCTTACGACGACGCGGACCAGATGGCCATGCATCTGCGGGGTAAAGAGGGCACCTCAGTGAAAGTGACCTACCGGAGAGGCAGTAAGACCAGAGAGGCGGAGCTGGTCCGCGCTCAGGTAGAAGAGCCGTCGGTCTATGCCGAGACGATCGACAAGCAGTATGGATATATCCGGATCTCCGCTTTCGAAAGTGGAACAGCAGAACAGTTTAAACGGGAACTGGATGAATTTGAGACCAGAGGCGTCAAAGGTCTGGTCCTGGATCTGCGCGGCAATGGAGGCGGCCTGGTGGATGCCGGCGTTGAGATCGCCGACATGCTTCTTCCGGAATGCACCATTACGCATACAGAAGACAAAGCGGGGAAGACGAAGTACTATAATTCTGACGAGGCCTGTACCGGACTGAAATATGTGGTCCTGGTCGACGGCTACAGCGCCAGCACTTCCGAGATCGTGGCCGCGGCCATCAAAGACAACAAAGGCGGCAAGCTGGTGGGGACCACGACCTATGGCAAAGGCATCATTCAGGGAACGATCCAGTTTAAGGACGGCTCCGCAGTCAAGCTGACGATCCAGCAGTATTTTTCACCGAAAGACCACAAGATACACGGCGTAGGCGTCAAGCCGGATTACGAGGTGAAACTGAGCGAAAAAGACAAGACGGACCGGCAGCTGGCGAAGGCTTTGGAAATCCTGGGAAAAAAGTAGCGGGTTTTCTTTGACTTTAGCGCGTAAAAGTGATATACTAACCGTGTAAAGCGATAAAGCCGGGAAAGGAGTCTGCAAAATGGCATATGATTCTAAGTTTAAAAGAGACGATATCGATGAACTCTTCGATGCGGTACTAACATTGAAAGACAGAGAGGACTGCTATCGGTTCTTTGAAGATATCTGTACCATCAATGAGATCCACGCCATCGCCCAGAGGCTGCAGGTGGCCAAGCTGCTGTCAAAGAAGAAGACCTACAGTGAGATCGAGGCGATCACCAAGGCTTCCACTGCGACGATCAGCCGGATCAATAAGTGTCTGGTTTATGGGGCCGATGGATACCAGCGGGTTCTGGAAAGACTGGCCAACCAGAAAAAGAAATAAAAAATAAAGGACGCCGGACGGCGTCCTTTTCAGTATACCGATATAGGATCTGATAGAGGAAAGTGAGGCAAATTATGTACGCAGTTTATCTATATGACGGACCTTTTGAAAAAGGAGAGGCAGGCTGGCCGCTGATTCGGGCGGCTGCCGCCAGACACGGCGCAGAGACAGGCATGGAGGATGATTTTCTCCATGCGGAGATTCTGAGGGAAGAGAAGGGCAAACCGTATTTTGCCGATGCGGAGCTGGAATTTTCTCTAAGCCACAGCGGCCTGCTGTGGCTGTGCATGTTTGCGGACCGGCCGTGCGGCATAGATCTGCAGCAGATGAAGGACTGCCGCTATGAGGAGATCGCTGGCCGGCAGTTTGATGAGGATGAGCAGCACTATGTCCGGATCTGGGGCATCGACGGCTTCTATCAGCTGTGGGTCCGCCGGGAGGCTTTCTGCAAGTGCACCGGACAGGGCGTTTTTTCACAGATGCCTTCCATGGTGAGTAAAGACTTGGATCTGCTGCCGGAGATCAGCTGGCAGGGAAGGACTTACTATTTTACGGATCTGGAAATTGCCGATGATATCAAATGCGCGGCGTGCACCGTGGAAAAGGCCCAGATCCAGTGGCGGGTGCTGGCATGAGACAAGACAATGGAAAGAAAACCACGGTTTCCCTCAGTGACGCGGCTCTGCGCCACCTGTCCACAAGAAGCAGGACTGTCCGGGAACTGAAACAGTGTCTGGGAAGAAAAGGCTTTGCACAGGAGGATGTGGACGATCTGGTGGAGCGGTTTCAGGAGTACGGCTATCTGGACGACAGCCGGTACTGCAGGGAATATTTTCGTTACGCCTTTGCCAGAGGAAAGGGGAAACGCCGCGTTTTCGCGGAGCTTCGGGAAAAAGGAGTGGATGCCTCTTTGATCGAGGCTGCCTACGAAGAGCACTGCCGGGAGGAAGGCGAACCGGATGAGCGGCAGAGAGCAAAGGAGGAAGCAGAAAAGGTCCTTCGCGCGGCCGGTGTTACGGAGGGTACGCAGATCCCGGAAAAAATTCTGGCACGGGCTGCCCGCAGGCTGGCGTCAAAGGGTTACAGCAGCGACGTTATCTATGCAGTGATCGGAGATTTGAGAAGATGAGCAATGGAGAAAGACATGAGAGAACAGCCCTTCTGATCGGCGAGGAGGGGCTCAGAAAACTGAAGACGGCCAGGGTGCTTGTCTTTGGCGTCGGCGGCGTTGGAGGATATATCTGCGAGGCGCTTGCCAGAGCCGGCGTGGGACACATCGCCGTCGTGGATGATGATCTGGTGTCGGAGAGCAACATCAACAGGCAGATCATCGCCACCTATGATACCATCGGAAGGCGGAAGACCGAGGTCATGAAAGAGAGGATCCTGTCGGTAAACCCTGACTGCCAGGTGGAGGTATTCAATTGTTTCTATCTGCCGGATGATCCGTGTGCCGGGCAGTTTGATTTCGCGGCGTATGACTATGTGGCTGACGCCATCGATACGGTCGCGGCGAAGATCGACATCATATGCCGGTGCAGGGAGGCGCAAACGCCGGTGATCTCATCCATGGGTACAGGCAACAAGCTGGATCCGTCCCGCTTTGAGATCGCAGATATCAGTAAGACCAGCGTCTGCCCTCTGGCGAAGGCGGTCAGAAAAGCCCTGCGTGACCGGGGCGTTGGAGGCGTCAAGGTCCTGTTTTCCAAAGAAGAGCCGGTAAAGACCGGAAACCGCACTCCAGGCAGTATCAGCTATGTGCCGCCGGTGGCGGGGCTTCTGATCGGCGGGGAGATCATACGGGATCTGCTGGCGGGAGATACAGCAGAGTAAAATCAGCAGGTTTGAGAAAAACAGCAGGCACGCGGAAGCAGGCCGCCGCATATAATAAAGGGAGAAATCTTGTTTTTGGAGGACAGATATGGAAGAAAATCTGAATCAACGTTATCCCTTTATCAATCCGCCGCTTCCTTATGCCTACGATGCCCTGGAGCCGCTGATCGACGAAGAGACCATGCGGCTGCATCATGACGCCCATCTGCAGACCTATGTAGATAATCTCAATGACCTCATAAGCGGGTATCCGGATCTGCAGAACTGGACGCTGGATCAGCTGATCATCGGAAATGACAGGCTGCCGTGGGAGATCCGGGACGCCGTGCGCAACAACGCGGGAGGCGTGTATAATCACATTCTGTATTTCAGCCGCCTGGCGCCTGCAGGAGAAACGAATCTTCCAAGCGGAGAGCTTTTGAGCCTGATGGAACAGCGCTTCGGCGGCTTTTCGGGGTTCCGTGAGGAGTTTAAAAATGCTGTCGGTACTGTCTTCGGATCAGGATATACATGGCTGGTATTAGACAGGAACGGGCAGCTGCAGATCGTGACCACAGCCAATCAGGACAATCCGCTGGCCAGCTGTTTTTTCCCGCTGATCGCGCTGGACCTGTGGGAGCACGCCTACTATCTGAAACATCATAATAAGCGGGCGGATTACATAGATAACTGGTTTTCGAGCCTGAGTTTTTAATTTAATTTTAATCTTTCTTCCCTTTTTCCTTAATATGGGCGGAGTATATTATTGCTTGCAGAAGGGAAAAAGGGAAGAAAGAAAGGAAGAAGACAATGGAACTTTTAGAAAAGGTTGAGAAGATAAGAGAAAAGACAGGCGTATCCTACGAGGACGCTAAGACTGCACTGGAAGAGGCGGGCGGCGATATTCTGGACGCCATCGTGCTGCTGGAGAACCAGGGCAAGATCAAAGGTCCGGCGCAGCAGACCTACTCCACAAAGCCGGAGGACAGCTGCAGGGATATCCAGGAAGCGGCGAGAGTGTATGAGAAAAGACCGAAAGAGGGCACCATGAAGAAGTTCGTACAGTGGTGCGGCATGATGATCCGCAAGGGCTGTGAAAACTTTTTCATCGTCAGCAAAGGATATGAGGAGATCATCACGGTGCCGGTGCTGCTGCTGGTAGTGCTGCTGCTCTTTGCCTTCTGGATCATCGTACCGCTGCTGGTAATAGGGTTATTCTTCGGCTTCCGGTATGCCTTCAAAGGTGAGATCACCAGAGCCGTAGACGTGAACATGGCATGTGACAAGGCGGCTGAAGCAGCCGAAAATGTGAAACAGGAATTCAGCAGGCAGTAGCCGGACGGACACCCTTTGACGGAAGAACACCTGCGGATGAGAGAAAGGATGACGAGGGATGAAAATTCTGCTCATAGAGGATGAGGAAAAGATCGCCAGGTTCATAGAGCTGGAGCTGCGGCACGAGGGCTATGACGTGGAGAAGGTGTATAACGGCCGGACGGGGCTTGAGCTGGCACTGTCCGGCGGACCGGATCTGGTGCTGCTTGATATCATGCTGCCGGAGCTCAGCGGACTGGAGGTGCTGCGCAGGCTGCGGCGGGAGAGCGACGTGCCGGTGATCATGCTGACGGCCCGGGACGCGGTCATGGACAAGGTGTCGGGGCTGGACGCCGGGGCGGACGACTATATCACCAAGCCTTTTGCCATCGAGGAGCTGCTGGCGCGGATCAGGGTCATTCTCCGGAAGAAGGACCGGGGAACAAAGGAGACCCGCAGGCTCTGCGTCAAAGGCGTGACTATGGACATCGACCGCCATGAGGTGACCTTTGACGGAGAGAGCATAGAGCTGAACCACCGGGAGTATGAGCTGGTCAGGACGCTGATGGAAAACAAGAACATCGTCATGAACCGGGAGCAGCTGCTGCGGGCGGTGTGCGGGTATGACTATATGGGCGAGAGCAACGTCATCGACGTCTACGTCAGGTATATCCGGTCCAAGATCGACGAGCGGTTCGGCATCCGGTTCATCACTACGGTCCGGGGCGTCGGCTACGCCATCAAAGAGGACTAGACGAGGGCCGGAGGATGGAAAAACGAAAAGATACAAACAGGATGACTTCTATCGCGCGGCGGATCAACATGGAGTTCTGGCTGCGGCAGTTTGGGGATCTTCTTCTGATCGATCTGGTGCTGGTCATTGGGGCGGCCGTCACCTTTTTTCTGTATGGAGAAGGCGTCGTTCCTCAGGGAACGGAAGTCGTGGACAGGTATTTTACAGGAACGCCCTTTGAGACCCTGCGGTACGTCATTGAGACAGAAAACGGCACCCAGTACGGATACTATTTCAGGGATCTGTTTGCGCTGCTGAAAATACCTGCCATCGTGCTTTTGATCGCAGAGGCCGTGATTTTGATCTCCGGCCTCTTTGGCGCGGGCAGGGTCCGGCAGATGATGCGGCCTATCGCGGATATGGCGCTGCGGGCGGAACAGCTGGCCTGCCAGCCTTTTGACAGCGGCAAGGTTCAGAATATGGAAGCCGCTATCCGCAGACTGGATCCGGACAATCCTGACGCTCATGTGACCACCGGCGATCAGGATCTGCAGAGCCTAGAGATCGCTATCAACAACATGCTGGACCGGATGCGGGAAAGCAGGATGCAGCAGGAGCGGTTTGTTTCTGACGCTTCCCATGAGCTGCGGACGCCGATCTCTGTGATCCAGGGGTACGTCAATATGCTGGACCGCTGGGGGAAGGAAGATCCTCAGATCCTCAGCGAGGCTATAGAGGCCATCAAAAATGAGTCGGAGCACATGAAGAGCCTTATCGAGCAGCTGCTGTTTCTGGCACGGGGAGACAGCGGCCGAAATACCCTGGAGTTTGCGGACTTTGATCTGACGGAGATGGTCCGGGATGTATGGGAGGAGTCCATGATGATCGACGACAGCCACCAATACGTCTTTGAGGGCAGCGAGCCTCTGATGGCTTACGGCGATCCTGCCATGGTCAAGCAGTCTCTGCGGATCCTGGTGCAGAACGCGTCAAAGTATTCCAGGCCCGGCGATACCATACGTCTTGCGGCTCTCCGGTCAAAGGGGCGTCCGGCCTACATCATTCAGGATGAGGGTATCGGTATGGCTGAGTCTGAGGTGGTTCACGTATTCGAGCGTTTCTACCGGTCTGATGCTGCCAGAAACAGCCGGATCGGGGGTACGGGACTGGGGCTGTCCATTGCCAAGTGGATCGTGGACGCTCACAAAGGCGAGATCGAGATCTTATCAAGACCGGAGTTCGGGACGCGGTTTACGGTTCGGCTGTGATGAGCCGCCGGGATAAACAATATGACGGAATAGAACATGGCAGGGGCGCATATACTTTACCATGTTTATGAGTTTGAATAAGAAAAAACTGAAAAGGGCAGGGACTGGCGTTTTGGCCGCAGTCCTTGCGGTGGGTCTGGCAGCGGGCTATAGAGTGGTCCAGCCGGGCCATATGGGACAGGAGAAGACGGGAGAGAACGGAGCTGCGGGCGTTTCAGCCGCGTCGGGTACTCAGGTGACCAACTGGGGGCTGTCGTTCCAGCAGGAGGGACAGCGGCCTGCAGGCAACGCTTCGCCGGAGGAACTGGCTGAATACGACGCGTATTACTGCGGCGATGAAAAGGAAAAGGTGCTCTATCTTACCTTTGACGCGGGCTATGAAAACGGCTATACGCCGGAGATCCTGGACGTTCTGAAGAAAGAGAAGGTACCGGCGGCGTTTTTCGTGGTCGGCACGTATATCAGGCAGAATCCGGAGCTGATCAAAAGGATGGCGGCGGAAGGCCACATCGTCGGCAATCACACCATGGATCATCCCGATATGTCGGCCATCGAGGACGAGGGCAGTTTTCGTCAGCAGCTGAAGCAGGTGGAGGACCTGTATAAGGAAGCAACGGGCAAGAAGATGCAGAAGTTCTACCGGCCGCCTCAGGGAAAGTTCAGCTTTACCAATCTGGAGACAGCGCAGAAGCTGGGGTATCAGACTGCTTTTTGGAGTCTGGCATATGTGGACTGGTATGTGGATCAGCAGCCGTCCAGAGAGGAAGCGCTGTCAAAGCTGCTGCCGCGGACCCATAACGGGGCGGTCATATTGCTACATTCTACTTCTAAAACAAATGCCCAGATCCTTCAGGAACTGATAACCAAATGGAAAGAAGAAGGGTATCAATTCAAGTCCCTGAAAGATCTGGGCACTGACCCGGCTGATCGGAAATAAACGCCGACCGGCCGGGTTTTTTATATTGCTAGATATGATATTCAATATTATATTTCATGGATGCGGAAATGTCAATATGCTGTTGCAAAAAATATAGATAAGGTTTATAATATTTTTTGTCACAGGACTGAAATTGATTTGATAAGAAAGAGATATGAGGATATAAACCATGGACAAAACAGAACAGACAGCAGCGCCGGCAGGCGGAACCATGACGGAAGACCGGGCGGTTTTGCGCAGACAGCAGATGGAGACGCTGCGGGACAGGCTGATTTCCGGCAGACCGGAAGACTGGGAACAGATCCCGGACATCGATCTGTATATGGATCAGGTGATCAGCTATATGGGCCGCCAGCACATCGGACTGGCGCCGGAAGGTGACGAGAATCTGACCTCCGCCATGATCAACAACTACATCAAGAGCGGCCTGCTTCCGAGAGCTAAAGGCAAGCGGTACAGCAGGGAGCACATCGGTTATCTGACGGCGATCTGCCTTCTGAAGCAGGTGCTCAGCGTCAGCGAAACGGGGATCCTGCTGAAGAATCAGATGCAGCACCGGGATATCGAGGATTTTTACCGGAACTACGGGGAAACACTGGACAGTACCTTCGGTGAGATCGCTGAGATGATCGATCCGGAAGCCGATGAGGTCCGGCTGACAGAGCAGGCACTGCGGCTGGCAGTCTCCAGCTACGGGCAGATGCTTGCCTGCAAGGAGATACTGAAGGTGCTGGACCGTGCCGGGGAACCCGACAGCAGGGGGAAGGAAAAGTAGAAAGATATAGTCACAAAATAAAAGCCTCTTTCATAGTATAGAGTATCTTACTGTGAAAGGGGTTTTATTTTGAATAGCAGAAGAGAGCCTTATATCGGCATGCCGATCGTTCTGGGTGAATTTGACCCGTTCATGTGTGCCAATCCTGCTGACCGGCCGGAGAGGCCGAAACCGCCGCAGGGACCAAAGCCGCCGAAACCACCGATGCCTCCGCAAATGCAGCAGCCGTCAAGACCGCCGCAGCCATCGATGCCGCAGGAACCGTCAAAGCCGCAGGAGCCAGATATTGAAGCCAGTCCGCGGCCTCCGCAGATTCAGCAGTCCCAGCCCATGGTCGTAGGCATGGCTTATGTCCCTTGGCAGAAGTGGCAGCAGCCTTACGATTACGAGAAGGGATTTCAGGCAGGGACCATCTTCCCTGACTTAGATCTTCCATTCTTAGGATATCAGGGAGGGACGAGAAAATGACCAGAGAAGAAGCATTAAGACAGGTACAGATCTACGCCTTTGCCCTGAAGGACACAGAACTGTTCCTCGATACTCACCCGGCAAACGAAACTGCTCTGACCTTCTACGGCGATACCAGAGAAAAGTACAAGGAAGCAGTGAGCGCCTACGAGGCACAGTTTGGCCCGCTGAGAGCAACAGGCACAGAAATAGAAAATGGATGGTCCTGGGTGGAAACACCGTGGCCATGGGAAATGGAGGAATAGTATGTGGACTTATGAGAAGACATTACAATACCCTGTAAAGATCAAAAATCCGAATCCGGCTATGGCAAAGTTCATCATAAGCCAGTACGGAGGGCCCGACGGTGAGATCGGCGCTTCTCTGCGATATCTGTCCCAGCGGTATTCCATGCCATACCGCAAGGTGGCAGGCGTGCTTACGGACGTCGGCAGCGAGGAGCTTGGTCATTTTGAGATGGTCGCCGCCATCGTACACCAGCTTACCAGAAACATGACCATGGATCAGATCAAGGAAGCAGGCTTTCAGGAATATTTCGTGGACCATACATCTGGCGTTTACGCCCAGGCGGCCGCGGGTTTCCCGTTTGACGCATTATGCTTCGCATCAAAGGGTGATGCCATCACCGATCTCGTAGAAGACATGGCTGCCGAACAAAAGGCACGTACTACTTATGACAATATTCTGCGCATGGTGGACGATCCGGACGTCATCGATCCGATCCGCTTCCTGCGTCAGCGGGAGATCGTGCATTTCCAGAGATTCGGCGAAGCTCTCAGAATCGTGCAGGACGATCTGGACTCCAGGAATTTCTACGCGTTTAACCCGGAATTTGACCGGAAATAGAGTTAGGTCGGAAACCAGAGCACCAAATAACAAAAATGGAAGGACAGGAATGCGGCAAATGGCTCCCTGTCCTTTCATGGCTGAGTTGAATCGGCTGTGTTTCTACAGGCGAGTTATCTTAAAAAAGGCTTTTTAGAAATTCTGGTACAACTACTCCCTTTGCAGAAGCTGTAAATTCCAGCTGTGGAGGGCATTTCAGCGATCGATTTGGAGAGAAGTTCGTCTGAAACAAGAAAAAGTAAAGAAACAGGACAACTCCAGAACAGGTCAGATGCTGAATCAGGGATGCGATATATCCTTGACCGCCCACCGGTTTGCCGCTATACTGGTATAGATGAAAAAAATACATTCGGAGGAATGAAACCATATGAAATTTGTAATTCAGAGAGTTACGGAAGCTTCGGTGACGATTGACGGAGCAGTGAAAGGAAAGATCAATCAGGGCTTTCTGGTTCTGATCGGCGTGGGGAAAGAGGATACAAAGGAGATCGCGGACAAGTACATTAAGAAACTGCTGGGACTTCGGATCTTTGAGGATGAAAACGGGAAGACCAATCTGTCTTTGAAGGATGTAGACGGGCAGCTGCTTTTGATCTCCCAGTTCACCCTGTACGCCAACTGTAAAAAAGGCAACAGGCCGAGCTTTGTAGATGCAGGAGCTCCGGATCAGGCCGAGGCCCTTTACGACTATATTGTAGAGGAGTGCCGCAAAGCGGTCCCTGTGGTGGAGACAGGAGAGTTCGGCGCTGAAATGAAAGTATCGCTGTTAAACGATGGACCGTTTACCGTGATTTTGGACGAGGCGATCCTGTAATATGAAGCCAGGCGGAATGGAAAATAAGACGATAACTGCAAATCAAATAGAAATTTTTACTTATCCCAACAGGCATACCCACAGTTTCTGCCTGTCTCTGTACGTGCGGGCGGGAGCCCTGTACGAGTCCGATGAAGAAAACGGGATCACTCATTTTCTGGAACATGTGCTGTTCCGCAATATCAACTGCCGCATGGACGGACAGCTGTACCTGAGACTGGATCAGCTGGGCCTCTACTTCAACGGGGCTACGTATAAAGAATTCCTGCAGCTGTACATCATCGGCGCGCCGCAGCATTTCGACGAAGCCGCGGAGATCCTGCTGAAAGCCTTTGAGCCCCTGACCCTGCCTGCGGGAGAGATCAAAACCGAACAGCAGCGGGTCAAGGCAGAGATACGCGAAGCCGGGGATTTCAAGACACTGGATTACTTTGCCGGAACCCTCTGCTGGAAAGACACGCCGCTGCGCAACACCATTCTGGGAACAAAGGGCAGCGTCAGTACCTTCAGCCGGAGAAAACTGTCCGAATATCATCACCGCAGCTTCTGCCCGGAGAATCTGTTTTTCTATGTGACCGGGTGCGTCACGGAGTCGGACCTGTCAGGACTGGCCGGGAGGATCTCCGCCCTGGGGCCTCTGTCAAAGGGTGTCCGCCGGGACAACTGCGCCCCGGTGCCGGAGGGTTTCGGCGCGCGAGACCTTTTGATCGGTGTGAAAAACAGTCCGTATACCATGGTGCAGTTCTCCTATGATCTGGTGACCGAACGGTATACCGGAGCAGAGCTTGCCCTTCTGTATGACGTGCTCTTTTCAGGTGAGAACTCCCTGATGCATCAGGAACTTTCCGAAAAGCGGGGCATGATCTACAGCTATACCAGTACTCTGGAGAAATATAACAACATCGGGCGGATATACTTTGCCTATGAGGTGGCCGCCAGAGATCTGTACGCGTCTATAGAAGTCGTAAGCAACGGCCTTGCGGATCTGGAGGCAGATATGGAGAGCCGGCTTTCTCTGGTGCTGCCGGAATATACCGACAACGCCTTTATGATCTATGACGACAACGAGAACTTCAACTGGCAGAGAGCCTATGAGGGGCATATTATGAACGGCGGAGAGTCCGGCATAGAGGAAAGCGTAAGGTCTTATCTGTCTGTTACGTCGGAAAGGCTTTCACAGATGGCCCGGGAGATCTTTACGGCGGATAATCTGGTGCTGAGCCTGAAAGGGGATCAGAAAAAGATCGATCTGGCGAGGATCCGGAAGATCTTTGAAAAAGAATCACTTAGGGAGGAAACGTATGAACTTTAAACAGGCCTTTTTTAGGATCTATGATAGAAAGATCGCTTCAGGAGAGATCACTTTCAGCCGGACCGGTATCAAAAAGGACGACTTTACCAGGCTGTGTACCGAGCCTGGTTTTGTGTTGGATCAGGAAGTACTGGATATGCTGGCAGAAACCATGAAGCTGACCGAAGAAGAGCGGCAGCTGCTGGCGGAGACAGCAGCTGCGGAGCAATAAAGAGTCTTTTATTTCCACGGGTTCAGCTCGATCTTCACATCGCCGTTATCGTCGATATGCAGATGCATGGGTTTGATATATTTATCAAAGAAGGCTTTCTTTTCGGCGTCGGTCAGATTTGCCCGGGTGGCTGCCAGGACATGATCCATCAGGTCGTTGACGTTGAGCCTGACGGTAAAATCCAGATATTTCCGGGTCTCACGCACCAGGGCGTCGATGACGATCTCCTGGCTGTCGCCGGAATAAAAATCATCGATAAAGCAGTAAAAGATGCCGGAGGCGGCCAGGGCTGACTTCATGTCCGGTCCGCACTTTTCGCGCTCGATCATGACCAGAAAGCTGGCGTCGGGCAGGGCAGAGATCAGGCCCCAATAGTCGGAGTCGCTGGATACGATGATGAAGGAATCCGCTTTGTTCTGATAGAATTCTTTGCAGGCATCGGCAGTAAGCCGGATATCCACCAGAGATTTGTTCTGTTTGATGCGCTCGATGACATTGTGTTCGATGGGTACGCTGACATATTGCTGCAGTATGGCCCATGCGTCGGTGGTGTGCACATCATCAAAGAGGATGATACGGGTGATCTTCTCCAGCATTTCCTGATCCAGATGATTCAGGACAGCGCAGAGCTTATATGGATCGGAATTTTCACAATCGACTACGACTACGGCATTCTCGCTTTCGTCGAGAAATCTGTAGATATTGCTCTTAGTCCGGAAGCTTGCGTCGGAAACTTTGCTCAGATCTTCGAAGCTGTCGTGGTTCCACTGGTAGAGCAGGGTGACAAATTTTTTGTCGTTGTACAGGATATTCCCCTGTTCTGAAGGAGGCCAGTTGATGTACATGCGGTACGGATAGAGATTTTTGTTCATATAGTACAGATCGGCGGCACGTCTGGTGCCTTCTTCTGTAAGACCGTCAGGCATGATAAAGATGTCCCGCAGGTACTGCCAGTTGAGCCAGACAGGAAAAAAATCTTTGCAGTTGTTGATCCGGTCCATGATCAGCCGGTTGATATCAATAATATAGTAGACGAGCTTATAATTGGACTTTATGATATTGATGCCATCCTGAGACAGCTGCGTCAGCGCGTCCTGCGGTATGTATTCCGGAAGGGACAGGAGCCCCTTGTATTCAAACTGCATTTTATCATTGATGTTTTTAAAATTTCGTTCGATAGACGTCCGCAGAATGCAGAGGTTGCGTATGATGCGGGCGCTTTTTTCTTTTTCCAGCCGGTCAAAGACTTCCTGACGCGGCGATTCAAACTCGCTCTGAAAGATCCGTTCTGGCACGCCGATGAGATAGGCTGCCGTGGAAACTACGGTATAGGTGTTATTATAGAAAATATTCGCTTCAGGCTGATCGGCCGGATTTGGCTGGTTTGTTTGGATCGTTTGATCGATCTGGTTAGTTTGATCGGTTTGATTTGGTAAATTCGGTATGACGATATTCATTTTTTTCTCTCTCCCCTCGTTTTGTCTGTTGAAATACCCTGATTATGATGACCTGTTGATCCTATGGCAGCCGTTCCCCTGATCTGTAGAACAGCGGCTGCGGTCAAAGGCTGCTTTCATTATACCATAGATCAGATGAAAGCGGTAGAACTTTGACGCTGAAGGTCGTGTCAAGTTGTTGTGGAGTTTTTTGTTGACAACTCCAATGTATTTTTAACAGAACAAAGTATTCCTTGCCTGCCCCAAGTCGTGGATCAGGGTCTGCGTCCCGCTTGCT
>JAETRU010000071.1 GCA_021769965.1 Eubacterium sp. | reverse complement strand
GGTTATGGCAAGTAAGCTATTATGAAAAGTACGGCTCATTCGATGCTGTATTTCGGACAAATGAGCCGCATTTTACTTTCCATAATCAACCATACCTGCTACAGGGATTTGAGCCAGTCGAGAAGATCTTTATCCTTCTTCCATGACGGAAGTTCTTCGTTGGCCGGACTGTCGTAGGCTTCCATCAATGCCTTGCGCTTCATCTTTTCATCAGCCCGGGCATAAATCTCGGTTGTTGAAATATCTGCATGCCCTAAAAGATCACGGATGTATACCAGGTTTACTCCTGCCTGAAGCAGGTGCATCGCTTTGCTGTGGCGGAGCCAGTGGGGAGTAATCTCATCAGAGATATCAGCGACTCCATTGGACTGTGCGCTTCTGGCATATTTTTTGAGGATGTCCGTTACGCCGGCTCTTGTAAGCGGTTTGTTGCTGCGGTTGGTAAATAAATAATTCGCATTGTACACTGGTGCATTCAAGCCTGCATTTTTAATGTACTGTTTCAACAGTTCCCCCGTGGGCTTCATCACCGGGACGATACGGCTTTTTCCGCCTTTTCCGGTTAATGTTACTGTTACGGTTTCATTTAACGATATATCACCGATTTTCAGGTCAATCAGTTCCTGTACTCTTGCTCCTGTGTCGTAAAGCAGCGACATCAGAACAGCGTCCCTTCTGCCGTGCGCAGTTTTCCTGTCCGGCTGCTCTAAGAGACCTTTGACAGCGTCCAGGGGAAGATACATCAGCGGAGGCCGTTCTGTCTTTTTCATCGGAATAGCCAGAACTTTCTGCGCCTGTTCAATGTACTGCGGGGCTTCAACGATCAGAAAACTGAAAAAAGAGTGGATAGCGGCCAGCCTTTGGTTTCTTGTCGCCGCTTTGCAATGCCGGGATTCTTCCAGCCATGCCAGAAAACGGAGGACGAAGTCCCGGTCAACGTGGGAAATACACAGCTTATCAGGGGGAATCTTTTCGCAGTCCCGGCTGTATTCCAGTACAAGGGAGAATGCATCCCGGTAGGAAATCTGGGAATTACGTTTCATGCCTCTCTGCCCTGGAAGATAAACAGCCAGAAACTGCGTCAGATACCGTGCAAAATCAGTTTCTTTCATGTTCCACCTCCGGAATGACATAGGAGCTGTAAGTTTCCGCTTTTCTTAACAAATCCGGGTACACCTCGGCGGTAAGGCGCAGGTAACGGGCAGTTGAACGGATGCCCTGATGGCCCATATAGGTTGAAAGGATTGGCATCATTGCCGCCAGGTCAGCTCCTTCAGCCACCCATTTCTGGAGGACATGAACTGCGAATGTATGCCGGATATCATGAAGCCTTGGTCCCATACCTTTGCCGCCGTGTGAAATGCCAGCTGCCATCAGGTATCTGCGGAAACGCTGGTAGACAGTCATCGGGCTGATCATCGTCCTGTCAGGAGCAGGAAAAAAGAATTCCGTATCCTTTTCCCACCAAGTATTTTCGGCATAAGAAACGCAGGCGGCTTTTACGGAATCAGACAGCGGTATCAGACGGTCCCTGTCCGTTTTTGCCTCCCTGATGGTCAGAATACCGCCATCAAGATCCACGTCCCTGTACTGAAGTTTCAGAACTTCTGACACGCGCAGCCCGCACCCATAAAGAATGCGGAAGATAACCGGAAGCGAACGGTGCATATCCCGGGCAACGGTCTGGGGTTCTGTTTCATCCGCAGCCCTGATGACTGCTTTGATTTCATCATGTGTGAAGATATAGGGAACAAAAGAACTGTGTCCAAGGCCTTTATGCTCCGAAAGGATATATGCGTCATACCCAAGACTGTCGAGATACAGCGCAAACTGGCGCACACAGGTCAGCCTGTGGGAACGGCTTTTGGCAGCCTCGTTTTCCCTTGGCGCCGTGAATGCCTCCGCCAGGCTGCGGGTTATTTCAATTTCGTTGGCTCCGGACTCGGTGGCAAACCGGCAGAAGCGGGCAAGACACTTTGGCTCCCCTTCATACTTGAATCCCAGGCTTCTCTTGTAGTTCACAAAGTCATTGGCTGCTTCGGCAAAAATGCCTGTCATTTCAGGGGCTTTTCGGTTTCTGGACATTACACAGTCACCTCCAATGCACATTTTTTTAATTCCGCGATGCTAATACGGAGATAGGTCATTGTGGTTTCCGTGCTGGTATGCCCAAGGATTTCCGAAATCACCGGAAGGGGCACTTCATGTTCCAGAAGGCGGCTTGCCAGGCTGTGGCGCAGGACATGGGAACCATGCTTGCGCCCCGCAGTAGGAATGCCGGATCTTTGAAGGTATCTGCAGACCAACGCACCTACACATCCGGCCTGGAATCCAGTATATGGCGGCTTCTGCCTGATAAAAACATGGTCCGAGGTGGTCTGAGGTCTCGCGGTTTTTAAGTAACAGATGATGGCCTCGCCGACATCTTCAAGTAGTGGAAGTTCAAGAGGATTTCCCGTTTTCTTCTGGATGATGCGCAGTCTTTCTTTCTCCCAGTCGATATCTGACATCCTAAGCCCTGCTACGTCGCTGCTTCGGAGTCCAAGTCTCGCAATCAGAAGGATAATGGCATAATCACGCCTGCCGCACGGATTTCCCAGATCCACCGATTTAAGAAGTGTGCTTACCTCGTCTGACGTGTAAGATGACGGCAGGCGGCTCTGGCGGTTATAGTGGACATTCGGGATCTTTGAAAACAGTTCATTTTCCATGTAGCTGTTTTCGTAACAGTATTTAAGGTAGTACCGTACAGCGCGCATGCTGGCACAGATAGAGGATTTTTCCATTGATCCAATGTACTCAAGGAAGCGGTGGATGTTCTGGATCGTGATGCAGTCAGGTGAATGAATCCCTTCCCCATCCAGAAAAGCAAAAAAGCGTTCCAGATAAAGAAGGGACAGCTGGTTTGTTTTATCGCTGATGCTGATCTTTTTGCGGTAATCCAGGTATTCGTCCGTGCTTTCCTGGAATCCTTCCGGAATCGTATAGGCTTTTTTCGTCACTCCGAAACAAAGGACTATATGACCGGTTCTTTGATAATCAGAGAGGAAGTTGATGCACCGACTGTAGATAATCGGCCATTTTTTTGCTGCAACCTTCTCTGACATATGGTAATGATCCTCAAGGAACTGCAGGCCGAAATCCATACTGAACACATCTGTTTCATGAATGCGGGCATAGAGCAGCATCTGTTTTCCGAGCGTTTTAAATACGCGTTGATAATAATCCGAAGCATCGGCCGCCATAAGAGCCTGCGCTGTTTCGGACACAAGAGCCTGAAGATTAAGTGCTTCCATAGTGTAGTTACCTCCGTATATGATTTATTTTACCTATAAATCATTCGGAATTATGGAAAGTAAATCAAGAGGGAACTGCCGTGTTTAAGGGAACAATGAGTATAAACTTTACATAATATTTAACTTGCCATAACCCACA
>JAETRU010000034.1 GCA_021769965.1 Eubacterium sp. | reverse complement strand
TATGATAAGAGGATAAGCAGAGCGTGTTTGAAGTGGCTTAAAATGTGACTTCTATTTAGTGTACAGTTTTATGGAATCTATAAAATCTCTTGAAGTAAAGTTAGTTATCATTTTACATGTTATGAATTATTTTTTTAAATTCTTGTATATAAATTCAATTTTTTAAATGAAATTTTAATGAATTTAAATCCATTTTTACATACAATAAAATATTTTTTAAGAAAACCTTGACATCTGCGTAATCAGAAAAATTACATATTTTTTGAATTTACTCTTGACAATCATGGGAGGGGGGTAGTAAAATGCAAATAAAGTAATTACATTAAAAAATGTAGTAAATGGAGTTTATGCTATGATTTCAGAAAATACTGTTAATATTCACGAAAAGGACATTTGCCGAATGCTTGACGAATTTTTTCAGCCGGGCCGGTATACCGATTTAGCGCCCAATGGGCTGCTGCTGAGTAATGCGCAGGTAATCGACAAAGTTTATACTGCGACTTTTTCAAGCGAGGAAGTATTAGGAAAACTCCGCCGACAGGGAGCGCATGACTGCCTGCTGTTTACACATCATCCGGGTGCACAGCATCCTGAAAGTGAGCCGCCGGTATATTTTTCAGATAGGGATAAGCACTATATGAAGGAAAACCGCATTAGCCACTATAGCATGCACTTGCCTTTGGATCAGCTAGGACCGTATGCACCGGGTATTGCTTTGGCAGGAGAAATGGAATTGACACCTTACTCAAGTTTTTTTGAAGAGGGCGGCGCTATGATGGGCGTGATTTGTACAGGACCTTTTCAGACTGTACAGCAGGTTCTTGACAAGACAGAATTAGTGGTGGAGCATAAATGCCGCTTGTATCAATATGGCGAAGAAAACTTGCAGGATGGAAAGATCGCGTTAGTTGCTGGCGGCTGTGAGGGAGCGGACATCTATGAAAAACTGAGAAAAGCAGGTGTGCGTCTTTTTGTTACCGGCGTAGGCACAAAGGAAGCCGATTGGTTTGCACCATCTCATGAAGCGGCAAGGCAGCAAGGTGTCAGTATTTTGGCGGCAGGACATTATTCCACAGAAAAATTTGCATTGAAGTCAGTCTGCAGATTCTTTGAAGAGCGGGGGCTAAAAGCAGAGTTTATAGAAGAAACACCTCTGCTGATGGATCTTTAGGGATACACAGTATGAAGGAAAGAGAGAAATGGCTTATGGATATATTGAAAGAAATACAAGATTTGATGCCGGACTTAACCAGAACGCAGAAAAGAATAGCGAAATACATTTTAGATAATCCAGATGCGGTCTGTTTTTTACCACTGAAAAAGCTATCCGACGAAATCGGAGTTACGGAGACTACGATTTTGAATTTTTGCAAGAAGACGAAAGCGGAAACTTTTTCAGGACTGAAGAAGGCAATGCATGGCTACTTGCAGGATAGAATGCGATGGAATAATAAGCTGGAAACCTCTTCTAAACGTTACGCTGCGGACGAGGTAACCCTGACTGGTTTACAGCAAAGCCAATTGCAGTTGATGCAGGCAACGATGGATGGCGTAGATGTCAATGCTCTTTTTGAATTTGTAGATGCCTTGAGTCAGGCAGAGAATATTTATATTTGCGGTCATGCAGCATCGCTGACCATCGCTGGAAGTCTTCAGCATAAACTGCGGGATACGGGTGCGCTGACGCGGCTTGTGAATGTTGCTGACTATGCAGAAGTCTTGGATGCGTTGACCAGATTTGACGAAAATGATGTATTCATACTGATTACACTTCCGTTTTATTCAGCACAGACAGTGGCGATTTCAGATTATTTGAGAAGGGAGAATGCAGTGGTGCTTGCAATGACAGATAAGCTGTCCTCTCCAATCGTACGCAACGCAAGGCACACATTGCTGTGCAGCTCTGACAGTATGATTTTTCATAATTCTATTGCATCTATGGCGGCTATGGCTGACATTATCGCTTCGTTGTATATCTTGCAGAATAAGCAGGTATTTGAAGCCTACAACAGTAAAGTGAAGTTGATTGAAGACTTTTTCAAGACATCAACGATTCCAGCCTTTGACAATGAATACTACTTCAATGACAAAGGAAATGAATAAAATAATTATAACTTGAAGGAGGTTTGTACATGTATCTAATTAAAAATGTAACACTGTATGATCCTATGCTGAGAGGCACTTGCAATCTTTTGATTTCGGGGGAGCAGATTGTAGCTGTAGGCAAGGACTTGCAGCCTGCAATTCCTGGTATTAAGGAGATTGACGGTACGGGTAAAACAGCAGTTCCGGGATTCATTGACCAGCATGTTCACGTGACTGGCGGCGGCGGGGAAGGCGGATTTCAATCGCGTATACCGGAACTTCCGCTGTCATCTATTATCAAAGCAGGGGTTACTACTGTAGTGGGACTGCTGGGAACCGATAGCTTTACGCGCAGCGTGGAAAACTTGCTGGCAAAAACAAAGTCATTAAAGCAAGAGGGAATTAGCGCTTACTGCTTGACAGGGGCTTATATCTATCCGCCTGTAACTGTAACCGGATCGGTAGCAAAGGATATTGTCTATATCGATGAAATTCTAGGATGTAAATTGGCGATATCGGATCACCGGGCATCTCGACCGACAAAGGAAGAGCTGACGCGGCTGACATCGGATATACGTATGGCTTCTTTGGTGTCGGGAAAACCAGGCGTGCTGCACCTTCACGTAGGCGGAATCGGCAGAACGCTGGATGACATTATAGAAATATGCGATGAGCAGCAGATTCCAATCAAACATTTTCGTCCAACGCATATGGACTGTCACACCGAGGCAGCAAAGCGATTTATGGCAATGGGAGGCTGGGCAGATTTTACGACTGAGCCATCTAAAACAGACGAACTCTATGAGGTCGTGCAGGAAATGGGAATCGAAAGACTGACTGTCAGCTCTGATGCCGGAGGAAGTATTCCAGTATGGAATGAGGCAAAGGACGCAGTAGTAGATGTAATGATCGGCGGTATGGAACCGTTGTATGAAATTATTCGAAATTTGGTTGTCGATTTCAAAGTACCGATGGAGGAAGCAATTCAGCTGATTACGAGCAATGTAGCTAAAGCCTTGGAACTTTATCCGAGAAAGGGTTGTTTACATCCGGAGAGTGATGCAGATTTGGTGCTTTTAGATGAGGACTTACAGATCGATACTGTTATGGCGAAAGGCAGATTGATGATGCAGAATAAAAAGCTTCTGGTTAAAGGAACTTTTGAGCAAATTCCTTTATATAAGGAGGAGGAATAAAACGTGTACAAATATGTCTTGAAACGATTACTGATGATGATACCGGTATTAATCGGTGTATCATTTCTGGTATTTTTCATCCTGGCTGTTTCTCCAGGTGATCCGACTCGTATGATACTGGGACAGCAGGCATCTGAGTCAGCAGTTCAGGCGATGCGAGAAGAGTTAGGGCTGGACCATAATCTGTTTGTGCGTTATTTCGATTATATGACTGACGCACTAAAAGGCGATTTTGGGACTTCTTGGAAGAGCCAGCTGGAAGTATTGCCGCAGGTACTGGGGTACTTTCCCAATACGGTGATTCTATCTATTGCCGGTATTCTTGTAGCGATTCTGATAGGTGTTCCAATTGGCATTTTATCAGCGAAAAAGCAATATACGTGGGTAGATAATATCGCTACTGTATTAGGATTAATCGGTGTAGCCATGCCGAACTTTTGGCTGGGTCTTCTGTTGGTTATGTTTTTCTCACTGAGCTTGGGCTGGCTTCCGGCATCAGGTATGGGAGAAGGGATGGCGCTGCTGCCGAGTTTAATTCTCCCGGCGCTGACTCTTGGGACAGGCTGTGCAGCCAGCATTATGCGTATGACACGTTCCAGCATGCTGGAATCCATGCGGCAGGATTACATAGATACGGCGCGATCTAAAGGTCTGAAGGAAGGATATATTACGAAAAATCATATGTTCAAAAATGCACTGATTCCAATCGTAACAGTGATTGGACTGCAGTTTGGTATGCTGCTTGGCGGTGCAGCACTGACAGAAACCATCTTCTCGTGGCCGGGACTGGGACGATTCATGGTAGAATCTATCAAAGCCAAGGACATGCCTATGGTATTAGGATCTGCAATGTTCCTGGCGCTGATGTATTCTGTGGTCAATTTGCTGGTGGACATTCTGTACGCATTTGTTGATCCAAGAATTAAAGCACAATACAAGAGCGTGGGAGGAGGAAAAAGACTTGGAAAACGTTTTGCAAAACAATAGCGGCACAGTAAAAGCCAGAACTTTGTGGGCGGATGCCTGGAGACGATTCAAGAAGAACAAGATGGCCGTTATCAGTTTGATTTTTCTTCTATGTCTGGCGTTAATTGGAATTATCACTTTAGTGATTGACTGGGTCACCAACGACTCCATCTACGATACACTGGTAATCAGTCAAAACCTGACGCAGCGGTTTGAACCGCCAAGCAGTTCACATATCCTGGGGCTGGATGAGTTCGGACGAGATATCCTTCTGCGTATTTTATGGGGAACCAGATACTCTTTATTTATGAGTATTGCTGCAGTTCTTGCAGCTGGTATCGTAGGAATTGTTATCGGTGCGGTAGCAGGCTATTATGGAGGACGTGTGGATAATGTAATCATGCGTCTGATGGACGTTGTGCTTTCTCTGCCTTATATGCTGCTGGCAATTGCTATCGTAGCAGCATTGGGACCGGGATTAGTCAACGTATTGATATCTATCGCGATTGGATATGTACCAGAATTTGCCCGCATTACGAGAGCATCTGTAATGACAATTCGAGAAAGAGAATTTATTGAAGCAGCAAAGGCAGTGGGCGCATCGGACAGAAAGATCATCTTCCAGCAAATTTTGCCTAATGCTATGGCGCCATTGATTGTTGAGGTGACTATGGCGATTGCTGGTGCGATTCTGTCTATTGCAGGCTTATCATTCTTAGGGCTAGGCATTCAGCCGCCACTTCCTGAGTGGGGTGCAATGCTTACCAATGCCAGGGGTTATATCAGAGACGCATGGCATATCACAGTATTTCCAGGGCTGGTGATTTTGGTCACAATTTTGGCTTTGAATATCATTGGAGACGGTCTGCGCGACGCATTGGATCCGAAACTGAAGAATTAACGTAAGGAAGAAAAGTTTATGGATAATATTTTAGAAATCAAAGATTTGATTGTACGGTATGAAACCGAGGATGGCATCATAAGAGCAGTTAATTCTGTCAATCTGAATATACCGCAGGGAGCTGCAGTTGGACTTGTTGGAGAGACTGGCGCAGGAAAGACAACGTTGGCGAAAGCTATTCTGCGGCTGATACAGTGGCCGCCGGGTCGGATTGTGGGCGGAGAAATTCTGTATCACGGGAAAAATCTTACTGAGATTAGTGAAGAGGATATGTATAAGATTAGAGGAAACGAAATTTCTATGATCTTTCAGGATCCGATGACAGCGTTGAATCCTGTCATGACTGTGGGGAAACAGATTTCAGAGGTAATTGCTGTACATGAAAAAGTATCTGCTGAAGAGGCGGATCAAAAAATGCGGGAAATGTTAGCGCTGGTTGGTATTGATCCTAGTCGTGCAGAGGAATATCCGCATCAGTTTTCTGGCGGAATGAAACAAAGGGTTGTGATTGCCATAGCACTGGCATGCAATCCGAATTTACTGGTAGCAGATGAACCCACTACAGCACTGGATGTGACGATACAGGCGCAGGTACTGGATCTGATTAAGAATTTGAGAAGTAAGCTAGGCACATCCATGCTTCTTATCACACACGATTTAGGAGTAGTAGCGCAAAACTGTGAATATGTAGCAATCATGTATGCTGGAGAGATTGTAGAACAGGGAACATTGCGCGATGTGTTTAAAAACGGGGTGCATCCTTATACGGAAGGGTTGTTTGATTCGATTCCGAAGCTGAATGAGGACACAGACCGGCTGCAGCCGATTGAAGGACTGATGCCAGATCCAGCTAATTTACCAGAGGGCTGCAGATTCCATCCAAGATGTAAATATGCTAAAGACGTATGTGCTTGTAAGACACCGGAGTCTGTGGAATTAACGCCGGGACACAGTGTTTGCTGTCATCGCTTTGGCGCAGAAAAAGACGCATGGAAAGGAGCGTGATGAGATGAGTAAAGAAAAATTACTTGAAGTCAAGCACCTGAAGAAGTATTTTGCAACGCCAGCCGGGCAGCTTCATGCAGTAGATGATGTGACTTTTGATATTGCAAAAGGAGAGACGCTGGGAGTTGTTGGAGAGTCAGGCTGTGGAAAATCCACTCTTGGCAGAGCGGTTTTGCGTTTACATGAGCCAACATCGGGAGAAGTGCTGTTTCACGGAAAAAATATTCTAAAGTACAACAAGAATGAGATGAAGGAACTGAAGAAGGACATGCAGCTGATTTTTCAGGACCCATTCTCCTCTTTAAATCCTCGTATGACGGTAAGTCAGTCGATTGCATTACCTTTGACGATTCAGGGTGTGATTAAAAAGAATGACAAAGCAGCCTTGGAGCAAAAGGTTCGCGAAATGATGGATTTGGTAGGTCTGGCGCAGCGTTTTGTTAATTCTTATCCACACGAACTGGATGGCGGAAGAAGGCAGCGTATCGGTATTGCCAGAGCTTTGTCACTGAATCCGCAATTTATCGTTTGTGATGAGCCTGTTTCGGCTTTGGATGTTTCTATCCAGGCACAGATTCTGAATTTGATGCAGGATTTGCAGCGTGATATGGGTTTGACGTATATGTTTATCACACATGATTTATCTGTTGTCAAACATTTAGCAGATAAAATCATGGTAATGTATTTAGGAACGGTGGTGGAATACTGCGATGTGAAGCAGCTCTTCTCAAAACCGCTACATCCATATACTAAGGCCCTTCTGTCTGCGATTCCGGTTCCGGATCCAGACATACAGATGGAAAGAATTATTTTGAAAGGTGAAATCAGTTCACCGATTGAACCGAAACCTGGCTGCCGCTTTGCGGGAAGGTGCAATTATGCGACAGAAGCCTGCTTTGGTCAGGACATCCCTTTGGTGGAAAGCGAACCCGGTCATTTTACTGCCTGTGTACGCGTTCACGAAATAAATAATCTGAAGGAGGAAGTTTAAAATGAAAAAAGTATTAACCTTAGTGCTGGTGCTATGTCTTGCGCTGACAGCAGCGGCCTGCGGCGGTGGCGGCGAAGAGTCCGGCGGTGCAGCGAAAGACACCTTGACCTGGGTACAAGCTGCAGACGTCACATCTCTGGATCCACATGTAGGCAAAGAAACACCGGCGGTTACTGTAACAAGTCAGATTTTTGACACACTGTTAACTATGGACGAGAACAACGAACCGGCGCCTCTGCTTGCAGAGAGCTTTGAACAGCTGGATGAGAGAACTTATGAATTCAAGCTGCGCCAGGATGTGAAGTTTCACGATGGTGAGGCTATGACGGCAGACGATGTAGTATTTTCTCTGAATAGAGCCAGAGAATCCAACTATGTTTCCTATGTTGTAGACGCAATCAGTGAAGTTGAGAAAAAGGATGACTATACTGTAATCGTGAAGACGAAGGAACCGTATTCTCCGTTGCTATCTGCACTGACTGTACCTTTTACCGCTATCGTGCCGCAGCATGCAGTAGAGGCAGATGAGGATGCATTTGCGCTGAACCCGATTGGCACCGGCGCGTACAAGTTCGTAGAATGGAAACAGGGCGAGTACGCCAAATTGGAGGCAAATTCTGACTACTTCCAGGGAGCACCGAAGACACAGAACCTGGTTATGAAAGTAGTGCCGGAAGCCTCTCAGAGAGTTATTGCGATTGAAACTGGTGAGGCTGATCTGGCTTACAACGTTTCCGCTAATGATTCTAAGCGTGTAGAAGAAGATGAGAACCTGCAGATGTTCAAAGGTCCTTCTCAGAGTGTTTCCTATCTGACTATTAACGAAACCAACGAGAAGTTTGCTGACGAGAGAGTCAGACAGGCAATCAGATATGCCATTGACAAGGAAGCTATCGTAGAAACCATGCTGTATGGTGCGGGAGAGCCTGCAGATTCTGTTATTCCGCCAAGTACCTTTGGTTTCTCCGCAAAGATTCAGAAGTATGAACATAATATCGAGAAGGCGAAAGAACTGATGGCTGATGCAGGCTATCCCGATGGATTCTCCTGTACTCTGTCAGTAACAGATGATTCTGTAAAAAATGAAATATGTCAGGTTATTCAGAGCCAGCTGAAGGAGATTGGTATTGAAGTAAGCATTCAAACAAAGGAATTTGGTACATGGCTTGACGAGCTGGGCACTGGCTCACATGAACTTTCATTTGCAGGTTGGGTATGCGTAACAGGTGATGCTGACTATACTTATTATTCACTGCTGCACTCTACACAGACAGGTTATCCTGGAAACGATGCTTTCCTGAAAAATAAAGATGTAGATAAGTTGGTCATTGCAGCAAGAGAAACTGCTGAACCGGAAAAAAGACAAGAGTATTATGATCAGCTGGAAGAATTGCTGGGAGACTTGTCACCGTATGCACCGCTGTACTATGAGAGTGTCAATGTGGGCGCTTCAAAGAAAGTAAGCGGCTTTGCGCCGGATCCTAATGGATACCATCGCTTGCGTAATGTTGAGGTAACAGAATAATGAGACTTGCGGAAATGACATATTGGCAAACGGAGTCTTACTTTCAGAAAAATGACATGGTGATTTTGACGATTGGATGTTTGGAAAGCCATGGCAGCCACAATGTACTGGGAGTTGACACTATGATTCCGGAAAAATTACTGTCTATGATAGAGGAACGGGTTGAAATAGCTGCTGCACCGGGAATCCCTTATGGTGTATGTGAGGATATGACTAGTTTCTCGGGCACTGTGTCCTTGGGCGAAGACTGTATGTATCAGCTGCTGACACGTATTACCGATGGATTGCTAGCGCATGGAGCAAAGAAAATTTTGTTCCTCAACGGTCATGGCGGCAATATCCCGACTTTAAATCGCGTGTGCATTGAATTAAGCCGCAAAGGGGCGCTTGGTGTGCAGTTGAACTGGTGGATTATGGCAGGCCAGCTCAATGCTGCGTGGGCAGGCGGCCACGGTGGTGGAGAGGAAACAGCGGCAATGCTGGCAATCAATCCGAATCTGGTGTATTTTGACCATATGCGTGGGCAGGAACTGATTGATGATTTGGGTGCAGATTTTCCAACCATGGGATTTGACAGAATAGAATTTGGCGGCATTGGCATTCCTGTGCCTCGAGATGTTACAAAGTACACGTCTAATGGCTGGATTGGTCCAGATGATCCAAAAGAAGCTACGCAGCAATGGGGCGTGGAAATGCTCACGAAAGTAGCAGATTACATTGCGAATTTTATAGAAGCCTTTCGTAAGGCAGAAGTGAGATAAGGCTCTCATAATTGTTCCAGAGAAGCGTTCTTTCGAGAAGAAAGAACGCTTCCTTATATTTACGTGAGAGGCACCTTTTATAGGATATAGTATATGGAAGAGCTTTTGTGCATATTTTGGAAATATCGGACCAAAATAGAATCGGAGAGAGTAAAGGAAAATTTCACCAAAAACACATAAAAAAATTTGGAAAATATATTGACATTGAGGAAAACCAAAATATTTCCAAAATTACTTGACAAGTTGACTTGTTCGTGGTATCATAATAGACTGCCACGCAAATGTAAACTGTTGAATATAAGGAGTGATAAACATGCCAAAACCTATTAAAGTAGGTAGAAAAGAACGTATGACTTTCTCTAAAATCAATGAAGTCGGCACTATGCCTAACTTGATTGACATTCAGACGAGTTCTTATGACTGGTTCATCAAAGAAGGTCTGCGGGAAGTCTTTGACGACATCTCCCCGATAAGAGATTATGCAGATAATCTTATTTTAGAATTCATTGATTACTCCCTGAACGATCCTCCGAAGTATGAGCAGGAGGAGTGCAAGGAGAGAGATGTAACATACGCAGCTCCACTGAAAGTCAGAGTACGACTTGTAAACAAGGAAACAGGCGAAGTAAAAGAGCAAGAGGTATTTATGGGAGATTTCCCTCTGATGACAGAGAAGGGAACTTTCATCTACAACGGCGCGGAACGTGTTATCGTAACGCAGCTTGTTCGTTCTCCGGGACCTTATTACAGCGTAGAGACTGATAAATCCAACAAAAAGCTCTATTCCACGCAGATCATTCCGAATCGTGGGGCATGGCTGGAATATGAGACTGACTCCAATGAAATTATCTCTGTCAGAGTTGACCGTACCAGAAAGCAGCCGCTTACTACACTGCTGCGCGCTCTGGGAATCTCTTCTGACAAAGAGATCATAGATATCTTCGGCGAAGACAGCAGATTGCTGAAGACGTTAGAAAAAGATACCACCAACGACTACGAAAGCGGTCTGAAGGAAATATATAAGAAGCTGAGACCAGGCGAGCCGCCTACTGTGGACAGTGCAAAGTCTCTGCTTAATTCGTTGTTTTTTGATGCCAAGCGTTACGACCTGGCAAAGGTAGGCAGATACAAGTATAATAAAAAGCTGGGTCTTGCCAACCGGCTGGCTGAGGTCATTGCCGCAGAGGATGTTATTGATCCGAATACAGGAGAGATTCTGGCAGAGGCGGGACAGAAGATCAGCAGGTCTCTGGCTATGCAGATCGAGGACGCAGGCGTAGAATTTGTTATGGCCTATGCCAAAGATGACGAAAGCCGTACAACGAAAGTGATCGGCAGCCAGTTTGTCAAGCTGGCCAATTATGTAGACTTTGATCTGACCGGCATGAAGGTGGCAGACAAGGTGTATTATCCTGTGCTCATGGAGATCCTGGAGCAGTGCGGCGGCGATGAGGATCAGCTGAGAGAAATGCTGGTTGCCAGAAGAAACGATCTGTCTCCGAAGCATATCATCATGGCGGATATTATCGCGTCCGTCAGCTATATCCTGAACCTGAACTACGGTATCGGAAATACTGACGATATCGACCATCTTGGCAACAGACGTCTGCGTACTGTAGGAGAACTGCTGCAGAACCAGTTCCGTATCGGTCTTGCCAGAATGGAAAGAGTGGTCAAAGAGAGAATGACCATTCAGGATATCGAGGTGACTACGCCGCAGGCTCTGATGAACATCAGACCTGTTACCGCGGCGATCAAGGAGTTCTTCGGAAGCTCCCAGCTGTCTCAGTTCATGGACCAGAATAATCCGCTGGCCGAGCTGACACATAAGAGAAGATTATCCGCGCTGGGACCTGGCGGTCTTTCCAGAGAGAGAGCCGGATTCGAAGTGCGTGACGTACACCATTCCCACTATGGCCGTATGTGTCCGATCGAGACCCCAGAAGGTCCGAATATCGGTCTGATCGGTTCCCTGACCACCTATGGAATCGTCAACGACTACGGATTCATCGAGACGCCGTACAGAGTGGTAGATAAAGAGACCGGCATCGTTACAGACGAGATCCGGTATATTACAGCAGACGAAGAAGAGCTTCTGATCATCGCTCAGGCCAACGAGCCTCTGGATGAGGAAGGCCATTTTGTCAACGCCAAGGTTGCTGCCAGAGGCGTAGGCGGTGAGATCGCCATGTTTGCCAGAGAAGTGGTAGACATGATGGACGTATCGCCGAAGCAGGTAGTATCCGTTGCGACAGCAATGATCCCGTTCCTGGAAAACGACGACGCCAACCGTGCTTTGATGGGTTCCAACATGCAGCGTCAGGCAGTGCCTCTGCTGGTAGCGGAAGCGCCGTTTGTCGGAACAGGTATGGAATACAAAGCTGCAAGAGATTCCGGCGTTGTGATCCTGGCAAAGAATTCCGGTACTATTGAGTTCGTTGATGCTGAGAGAATTGCCATCAGAAGAGACGAAGACAACGGTCTGGATGAATATAAATTACTGAAATTCAAACGTTCCAATCAGGGAACCTGCATTAACCAGCGTCCGATCGTCAGCCATGGCGAGCATGTGGAAGCCGGCGAGGTTATCGCTGATGGACCGTCCACAGATCTGGGCGAGATCGCGCTGGGCAAAAACCTTCTGATCGGTTTCATGACATGGGAAGGTTACAATTACGAGGATGCTATCATCCTCAACGAAAGACTGCTCATGGACGACGTGCTGACGTCTCTGCACATCGTAGAGTATGAGGCAGAAGCCAGAGATACCAAGCTGGGACCGGAAGAGATCACCCGCGACATCCCGAACGTAGGCGACGAAGCGCTGAAAGATCTGGACGAAGAGGGTATCATCCGCGTCGGCGCCGAGGTAGAGGCTACTGATATTCTGGTGGGCAAGGTCACGCCGAAGGGCGAGAATGACCTGAGCGCCGAGGAGCGTCTGCTCAGGGCTATCTTTGGTGAAAAGGCCAGAGAGGTCAGAGATACGTCTCTGCGCGTGCCTCACGGCGAGACCGGTATCGTAGTGGAAGTCCGCATCTTCTCCAGAGAGAACGGCGACGAGCTGCCGCCGGGCGTCAACAAGCTGGTCAGATGCTATATCGCAACAAAGAGAAAGATCAACGTCGGCGATAAGATGGCCGGACGTCATGGAAATAAGGGCGTTATCTCCCGGATCCTGCCGGAAGAGGATATGCCTTTCAAAGAAGATGGCGAGCCGCTTCAGGTCATGCTGAACCCGTTGGGCGTACCTTCCCGTATGAACGTCGGACAGGTGCTGGAAGTCCATCTGGGTCTGGCTGCGAAGACAAAGAACTGGTATATCGCTACCCCGGTATTCGACGGCGCTACGGAAAAAGATATTCGTGAACTGCTGGTCGACTGCGGTTTCTCAGAAACAGGAAAGCTGCGTTTGAGAGACGGACGTACCGGCGAGTGGTTTGATAATCCTGTAACCGTCGGTTACATGTATATGCTCAAGCTCCACCATCTGGTAGACGACAAGATCCACGCCAGAAGTACAGGACCATACTCCCTCGTTACACAGCAGCCTCTGGGCGGTAAAGCGCAGTTCGGCGGACAGCGTTTTGGTGAGATGGAAGTATGGGCGCTGGAAGCGTACGGCGCGGCATATACCCTGCAGGAGATCCTGACCGTCAAGTCTGACGATATCGTGGGAAGAGTACAGACCTACGAAGCGATCGTCAAAGGCGAGAATATTCCTGAGCCGGGCATTCCGGAATCCTTCAAGGTACTGATCAAAGAGATGCAGTCCCTCGCGCTGGATGTCAGAGTGCTGACTGAGAATAACGAAGAGATCCAGATCAAAGAGGTTTCCGAATACGACGATGTCTCCGGCATCGACGGAATCATGGAAGTCGACACGGAGCTGGAGGAAAGCGAAGAAAAATTATTTGCAGAGGGATTTACCGAAGAGACCCCTGACGATGACAATATGATGCCGAGTAACTTTGCAGATGATGAGTTATTATAAGAAAGGGGAGAAAATCTTTGACTGAGAATGTAAATAGAACCACGAACAACTTCGAATTGAACAATTTCGAATCGTTACAGATCAAGCTGGCTTCTACCGAAAAGATTCTGGAGTGGTCCCACGGCGAAGTAACAAAGCCGGAGACGATCAACTACAGAACGCTGAAGCCGGAAAAAGATGGACTTTACTGCGAGAGGATTTTCGGACCTACCAAAGACTGGGAATGTCACTGCGGAAAGTACAAGAGGATCAGATATAAGGGCATCGTCTGCGACCGCTGCGGCGTTGAGGTAACAAAGGCCAAGGTAAGACGTGAGCGTATGGGCCACATCAAGCTGGCAGCCCCTGTTTCACATATCTGGTATTTCAAGGGTATCCCATCCAGAATGGGACTGATCCTTGATATCACGCCGAGAAATCTGGAAAAGGTCCTGTATTTCGCGGCATATATCGTCACCGATCCCGGTGACAGCGATCTGGGTTACAAAGAGATCCTGACGGAAATGCAGTACCGGGAAGCGAAAGACAAGTGGGGCAGCAGTTTTAAGGCTGCCATGGGCGCCGAGGCAGTGAGAGAACTGTTGGCACAGATCGATCTGGAGGAACTGTCCGCAGACCTTCGCGAAAAGCTGAAGGGAGCCAGCGGCCAGAAAAAGATCAGGATCGTCAGACGTCTGGAAGTTGTGGAAGCGCTGAGAATTTCCGGAAACCGTCCTGAGTGGATGGTACTGGAAGTCATTCCGGTCATTCCGCCTGACCTGCGTCCGATGGTACAGCTGGACGGCGGCAGATTTGCCACCTCCGACCTGAACGATCTGTACAGACGTGTCATCAACAGAAACAACCGTCTCAACAGACTGCTGGAACTGGGCGCGCCTGACATCATCGTGAGAAACGAAAAGAGAATGCTGCAGGAAGCAGTAGACTCTTTGATCGATAACGGCAGAAGGGGCAGACCTGTAACAGGTCCGGGCTCCAGACCGCTGAAGTCTCTGTCCGATATGCTGAAGGGCAAGCAGGGCAGATTCAGACAGAACCTGCTGGGTAAGCGTGTAGACTACTCCGGCCGTTCTGTAATCGTCGTAGGACCGGAACTGAAATTCTATCAGTGCGGCCTGCCGAAGAAAATGGCGCTGGAACTGTTCAAGCCTTTCATCATGAAAGAGCTGGTAGAGCAGGGCTACGCCCACAACATCAAAAATGCCAAGAGAATGGTAGAAAAGGTCCGTCCGGAAGTCTGGGACGTACTGGAAGGCGTTATCAAAGAGCATCCTGTTATGCTCAACCGTGCGCCGACGCTGCACAGACTGGGTATTCAGGCATTTGAGCCGGTACTGGTAGAGGGTAAGGCTATCAAGCTGCATCCGCTGGTTTGTACTGCTTTTAACGCTGACTTTGACGGAGACCAGATGGCGGTTCATCTGCCGCTGTCCGTGGAAGCACAGGCAGAAGCAAGATTCCTGATGCTGTCTGTCAACAACATTCTGGCGCCAAAAGACGGTTCCCCGATCACTACGCCGACCCAGGATATGATCCTCGGCGCGTACTATCTGACTTATCCTGGAACCTGCAAGAAGGTGGAGATCGTCGACGGCAAGGAGAAGATCTCTTACGATAAGGATGAGTTTAATGACAAGAAAGCATCCGACGCCCACAGAGCCGAGGGCTATGAGAGAGTTCCTGAGAGAGGCGACGGCAAAGTCTTCACTGATCTGGACGAGATGCTCATGGCATATCAGGATGATGTGATCGACATTCACGCGAAAGTCAGAGTGAGAATGTACAAGGATGAGAACGACCAGAGAGGCCACCTGGTAGAATCCACCGTAGGCCGGTTCATCTACAACCAGCAGATCCCGCAGGATCTTGGCTTTGTAGACAGAACCTCTGATCCGTATTCTCTGGAAGTAGACTTCCTCTGCGATAAGAAGAAGCTGGGCGTGATCATCGACAAGTGCTATAAGGCACACGGAAATACCGGCACGGTCATCATGCTGGACTATATCAAAGATATGGGATACAAGTATTCCACAAAGGCAGCGATCACCATCGGTATCGATGACATGAAGATCCCTGATAATAAGTGGGATATCGTTGCTGACTCCCAGAAGGAAGTCGATAAATACGAAAAAGCTTACAGAATGGGTCTGATCTCCAATTCTGAAAGATATGACAAGATCATCGAGATCTGGAACAAGACCACAGATGATGTCGCGGACGCGCTGATGGATTCACTGGAACCGCAGAACAACCTGAACATCATGGCTACTTCCGGTGCTCGAGGCAGTAAGAACCAGATCAGACAGGTCGGAGGCATGCGTGGTCTGATGGCAAACGCGACCGGTAAGACAGTAGAGATCCCGATCAAAGCGAACTTCCGTGAAGGTCTTTCCATTTTGGAATACTTCATTTCATCCAACGGCGCCCGTAAGGGTCTGGCCGATACAGCGCTGCGTACAGCTGACTCCGGATATCTGACCAGACGTCTGGTAGACGTATCCCATAACGTCATCGTAAGAGAGTTCGACTGCGGCACCGACGAGGGCGTTGAGGTAAGAGCTTTCACCGATGGCAAAGAGGTCATCGAGCCGCTGAATCAGCGTATCGCGGGCAGAACCGCTCTCCTCGACATCGTCAATCCGCAGACCGGAGAGGTGATCGTAGAGCAGGGCGAGGAGATCAGCGATGATCAGGCTATGGAAGTGGTAAACTGCGGCATCGAGTCCGTAGCTATCCGTTCCGTCATGACCTGCCATTCCAGAACAGGAATATGCGCGAAATGTTACGGCAGAAACCTGGCGACCGGAGAAGAGGTCAACATCGGCGAAGCAGTCGGTATTACCGCCGCGCAGTCCATCGGTGAGCCTGGTACACAGCTGACCATGAGAACCTTCCATACCGGCGGTGTCGCGGGTTCTGATATCACCCACGGTCTTCCGAGAGTTGAGGAACTGTTTGAGGCAAGAAAGCCGAAAGGTCTTGCTGAGATCTGCGAAGAGAACGGCAGAGTCATCGACATTCAGCCGAGAACTGACAATAAGACAGAAGTTACCGTCAGAGGCGAAAGCGGCGAAGACAAGGTTTATGTGGTACCTTACGGCGCCAGACTTGCGGTCAAGAAGGATGACTATATCCTGGCAGGCGGCAACATCACAGCTGGTCCGCTTAACCCGCACGATATCCTGAGACTGAACGGTGTAGAAGGCGTTTACCAGTACCTGCTGAAAGAAGTTCAGAGGGTATATAAGAATCAGGGTGTAGATATCAACGACAAGCACGTCGAGGTTATTGTAAGCCAGATGCTGTCCAAGTTCAAGATCGAGGACGCAGGCGATACCGACCTGCTGCCTGGCGGACTTTACAGCAAATTTGAGATACAGGAAGCCAACGAGGCTGCTATTGCCCGCGAGGGAGAACCTGCAAAGGCGAAGCAGATGCTGCTGGGTATCACAAAGGCATCTCTGGCGACGAATTCATTCCTGTCCGCTGCATCTTTCCAGGAGACCACGCGTGTTCTTACTGACGCGGCTATCAAAGGCAAGAATGATAAGCTGATGGGACTCAAAGAAAACGTCATCATCGGTAAGCTGATCCCGGCCGGTACCGGCATGAAGCGGTATAAGAACATCTCTCTGGATTATGGCGTGAATGAAGAATTCATGCGCGAGTATGAGAGATATCAGGAGGAAGCTGCCCGGGCTGAAGCTGAAGAGCTGGAGGAGGCAGAGCCTGATACCGCAGAGGAGATCCAGGAAATGGAATCCACAGCGTTTGACGACGTAGTTCCGGCAGAGGATACGCCTGAGATCGTTGAATTTGAATAAGAAGAACTGAATGAAGTTAGCTGAAAACGGCCGGTCTGACGGAAAGCGTCAGGCCGGCCGTTTTTCAGCTTCGATCCTGTTAAAAGATTCCGGGAATTAGGTCAAACCCGCGATTCAAGGGCTCAAAAACTTAATTTCAGCGGCGGGGATGAGAGCGGATTAGGTCAAACTCGCGATTCAAGGGAGCAAAAACTTAATTTCAGCGGTGGGGATGAGAGCGGATTAGGTCAAACCCGCGATTCAAGGGCGCAAAAACTTAATTTCGGCAGTGGGGATGAGAGCAGATTAGGTCAAACCCGCGATTCAAGGGCGCAAAAACTTAATTTCGGCAGTGGGGCGCAATATCCGTTTGAGTAAGGTATTTAAAAATCACGGTAAAGATGGTAGAATCATGATATGGACTTTGCATGAATCGCCTATATATTCTGGGCGTTGGAACTGCTGGATTTCAGCCAACTCAACTGACGGTTGGTTGCTCAATTTTCAGAAAAATGATAGAATACAGTGAAAGGGGAGCATCATGGAATACGAGAAGACCGGAAAACTCATACAGGAACTTCGAAAGGAAAAGGGTCTGACGCAGGCAGCGCTGGCAGACAGGCTGGGCGTGACTGACAGGGCCGTATCCAAATGGGAACGGGGCAGGAGTTTCCCCGATGTGTCCATGCTGAAACCTCTGGCGGAAGCGCTTGATGTGTCGGTCAGCGAACTGCTGGACGGGGAGCGGCGGTCTCCTGATAAGATGAAAAGTATTCCTGATGACGCGGTGATCCTGACGGTCGAAGATGCTGACAAGGCAGCGATGACGGGGATTCATACCTATATTCATGAAACGCAGAAACGGGAACGGATCTGGATCGGTATCCTCGTTGCTGGGCTTCTGGCTTTTATTTTCGCGGCAGGATACACGCAGCATGTCCGTCACTTACCGGTAAACTTTCAGGAAGGTGATCTGGAGTTCAGTGAGGTCCGCGTGGTCATGGAAGATAAAAGCGTGAAGATAATATCTTTGGATGATCCGCAGGGAGAGCAGCTGAAGTTCCAGCTCCAAAATGTCCTTCGCAGAGAGATGCCGAAGGCAGAAGAAATGGGAGAACTTTATCTTTTACCGGCGGAGTCCGGGAGAAACGTCTACATAAAACTGGAGGGACTTGTCACTCTTTATAAGGGGGTATATTATGATCAGAGAAGCTATGCGTATTATACTTTCCCTGATATAAAAATAATCTATCAGAAGATCTGTAACATGTGCAGCAATTATCTGACTGACATGACCTGAACCACACTGCCGGAAATAGGGAGGTGCTCTGATTGAACAAATATTTTTCTTTAGTTTTCTTGTATAACAGGGCCAGCTGCAAGAAAACTTTGCTCGCGGCAGGCGCAATTCCATTATCTTTCCTGGCGATATTCTTCCTGAAAATCGGAAACCCATATAAGGCTGGTCCATATATGCTTATGGAACGCGCTTTCGGCGGCCCATGGGCCGTTTTGCTGTTTGCTGCTGCGAATCTGATAGGGCTGATATCTGTGGCAGGCGCGTTAAGCGGAAGACGATCCATGAAAGCTGCCCATGCAACCACAGGATACACCATAAGAAGGCTGCGTCTGTCACCGATCTCATCTTATATAACGATCTTTATTTATTATCTGATCATAATCCTTATCTTTTGGAGCGCAGCGATAGCTTCTTTATATGCGATTGGAAAAACAGCTCTGATCATGGCAGGAACTGCCGGGATTGACACAAAGCTGGCGCTGGGTCTTTTGAGAACGGACATTGGACATGTTCTGATCCCTATGGCCGACCCGGTTTTGATGATCTTTAATATCATTTCTGCGGCGGCGCTGGCGGCCGAATGCGCCAAGTCATGTTATCTGAGCTGGCATAACGGGAGAATGTCGGCAGGCGTGATACTGGTCGTCGTTTCCATGGCCCTTGTCTGGCTGGACACTCTGGATAATACGTTCATATTTATTGTCATAGTCCTGCTCACAGTCTATACTGTCGTATCCTTTGGAGATGTGATCTCCAGAGAGAAGCACCCAAAAGGAGATCCCTTTAAGGCCAACCAGTACGCAGGCGTCATGGATGTGGACGGTTTCGAATTTGATGAAAGCAGTTACGCCCCCGAAGCCAATCGTTCCGTCGAGATCGACGATTCTTCGTCTGTTGAGACGTCCCAGCTGCGGCGATACGGCAGAGTATCAAGAAAAGGTGTCAGGCGGCTCGATCTGCTTTGGCAGAGACGGCGGTATATGCCTCTTGGAATCAATCTGGAAAGGGCCAACAGCCTGTTTGGGGCCGGTATTGCTATAGGCATTGTTGAGCATTCGATCTTCACATTCAGATACAAAATAAACATCGATATCATAAAGGAGAGCGTCAAAGGGGTGACCTTAGCCGCCGGCGTGAAAATGCCGTATTTCTGTGACCTTCAGGAACATGCATATTACGGATATATTTTTGGCATGTTAATGGTCGCCTGTCTTCAGACATATCGAAATTATGAATATTACAATAAGAAGACCAGGAGCGTATATGTTATGAAAAGGCTGCCTGACAGGAAAGAGTATTCGAGGACGATCTGGGTGGCGCCTGTTATACAGGCATTGCTCATAGCCTTGATCATGGCGGCGCACACCGCGCTGGATCTGTGCATGTATATTCTGGCAACGCCGAAAATTGCGCTTTATCCTGATTATCTGTCACATTTGCTGCCATTTTAGGAGGGAAAAATGATCGAAGTAAAAAACGTATCTAAGAAATATAAGGAAAAGACGGCGCTTTCAAACTGCACTATCCAGATCCCGAAGGGGCAGATCATCGGTCTCTTTGGCGCCAATGGAGCCGGCAAAACCACACTGATGAAGTGTATCATGGGATTTCTGACCTTCGACGGTGAGATCACGCTGGACGGAAAAAAGATAGATCAGAACAATGTATCCAGGCTGTCCTTTGCGACCGGCGATCATTCATTCTTTCCGTCTATTACGGCCGATGACCACAAGTGGTTCTACAAGATGCATTTTCCGATGTTCAACGAGAAAAGATATGACGCTTTGATGGAATTCTTTGAACTGCCGGCGAAGAAGAAGATCAGCGAATTCAGTCTGGGAATGCAGAATCAGTTTGAGGTGGTGCTGGCCATCAGTCAGGGCGCGGAATACGTATTCATGGATGAGCCTTTTGCCGGCAATGACGTGTTTAACAGGGAAGACTTTTACGAAGTGCTGGTAAGCGTTATCAATGAGGGTGAGACGGTGGTCATCTCCACCCATCTGATCGAGGAGATCGCCAATTATGTTGACAGAGCGGTCCTCATAAGGCAGGGTGAGATCATAGACGATCTTTCCGTGGCCGACATAGAGGCCACAGGCAAATCTTTGATAGAGATCGTAAAGGAAAAGTATGATTACAGAGCGGACCGCATCAGAAAGGCTGTCGGCCAGATGAAATAGCGGGCAGGAGAGCCGCGGAGAGCAAAAGGAGAGACGCAGTCATGAAGAAAAAATCAATTATAATATTTGCGGCGGCGGCAGTTTTCTCGGTGGGACTGATCATTTACAGCTGGAGCTTTGTGGACCGCCAGATCGGTGAGGTGACGCTGACGGAAGAAACAGCAGCGGGAAACAAAGAGGCGGCGGCCGGACTTACGGTGGGCTTCAGAGCCGACTCGGCCGATGATCTTCATTGGATCAGCAGCTTTGATTACAGCACGGATAGGACAGAGTCCTCCTTTACAAGAGGCGAAATGGCAAAAAAATCGGATGTTCCGGTGTACGATGACATCCGTTTCACAGGATGGTCCGCTGTGCCTTATGTTACGCAGCTGAAGTATGACCGTTTAGAGGGCCTGCAGCAAAAGGAGATCCACGCCTTTTACGATGAAATCCAGCAGAAGGTCCTGAAGACCGGATCGGAGGAAAAAGGAAAGATCCGGCTCGGAGATTATCTGGATTACTATCCAGTAAGCTTTGCCTTTCAATTTGGTACCAGATCATACAGTTCAGATGACGCTCTGACCGGGCTGAAGGTCTACGAAGAGAACGGCAGGATTTCCGCGAACGGCGGGGCAGCCTACGACGGCGATGTGGACCTGTATACAGCCCTGAACAAAATGTTCAGGATACCGGTCATAGAAAATGAGTACCAGGAATACAAGATTTCCAAAGCAGAAGATCATGACGCAGGGATCTCTCCGGGCTATGAAACGGAGGTAGAAAAACCTCTGGGCGAGGAGGAAGATCTCTATGAGTTTGATCCTGTCATCGTTATTCAGGAGGAAACTGTCATGGACAGCAGAAAGTGGATCCACCCGGACCTTTCCGGAGGTCTGTCATATGAAGCCGGCGATATGCGGGATGATTCTTATGTGGGCCGATCGGCCTCTGAATACGATCTGAAGAACAGAATGCTTTTCATTGTTAACAACCGAACCGCGAAGGGAGCGCCTGTAGATGTCTCGCAAATCGAGGATGGCTATGGCGTGTATGAACTGCCCATTGAAGTAACGTCTACCGCAAAGATAAGGAAGGGCAAAAAAAGTGTCCTGGTGCCTGATCCGAAGCCTTTGAGCGATGAACTTGCCATGGTCTATCCTTTGGATAAGACGGCTGAATATGTGGAAATGAGCTTGTCGGGCGATCACAGGTATCTGGCTGTTTTCTCAGTAAAAGACGGTGCTTATTTCGTGGACATGGTCGACGCGGATACATGGACATCAAAGGGGCCTTCGGAGCTGTTTCCGGCATCGGAAAAAATGACCTATACCTGGGGCGATGACGGAACATTGGCGGTGACAAATCATGAAGGCTATGTTGCGGTGCTTACCAGAACCGGAGAGGACAGCGATCCGTATCAGATACTTTGGTGTGGAAAGGCCGGGGATGATCTGGACAGAGCCTTCTTTGATACAGAGATGGTCTCGAAAGAACATTCTTATGCCAGATATAAATGCGGCATAGACACAGGACTGGCGGTTGCAGAAAAAGACGGCAAAGTGGCTTTGGTTCAAAGCCTTCTGGTTGGCGCCCCGGCAGGCGGTACATCGTTTAGTTTCCGAAATGCGGCGCTTGCATGCGCCGTGTTAGATAAAAGTGGCCTCATCTACAGGGGCAGGCTGAAAAGCAATATCGTGGATCTGGAATATGATATGAGCGGAATAGAGCTTCAGACCGCGCGAGACCTGCTGGACGGCAAAGCAGACAGCAAAGCGGGTTCTGCCGCGTTTGACGCGGCCGGGTACGTGATAAGACCTGTGAGAAATGAGAACTGGTGCAGGTGGGAATAAGGCGGCGGCGCATACCGCAGAGACAGTACCGTTGTATGCGGTGTATGCGGATTTTCCTGGGGGATGTGGTTATTATAAAATTGGAGAGGTATTGACTATAGGGTGCATTTTAGTATAATTATAATTATAAATGCACCCTATGAGAGGTATGAAAATGAACGATTATGGAAAAATTCAGGAGCTGCTTACACAAAAGGCAGAAAAAACGGCGAGAGTCAAATTGATTCCCTTTGACGGAAGCATTGAAGTAAAGGAAATCAATGGAGAAAAATACATTTACGCAAGAAAGAGAGTCGGCGGAAAGAATAAATCTACCTATCTCGATGTATACAGTGATACACAGTACGATTATCTGTCCCGTCAGGCACAGGAACTTAGGACACTGAAAAGGGAACTGCGTCAAATTGACAGGGCGCTTTCTGAACTTGAATACAGCGAAGAAGAGTTATCACCTCGAGTGATGCTGAATATAGATTTTGCGCGGGCAAATGTTAAGTCGCTGATATATGACCAGGCTGTTTTGGAAGGGATCTCTACTACATTTCCACAGACAGACGCTATCTTAGAGAATGGAATTGTCAACGGAGTGAAAGCCCAGGATGTACAGAAAATATTAAATCTTAAACATGCGTGGGAATTCATTCTGGATAAAGATGTTGTGAAGTCCAAAACGGATTATTATTTGCTTGCAAGAATTGCGGGAATGGTAAATGAAGGCTTTTATTTTAATGGAGGAAGTGCCCGCAGTGTTCCGGTAACAATCGGAGGAACCACTTATGTACCGCCACTGCCCGTTGAGGCAGATGTTAAAGAGGCTATTGCAGCGATTATGGATATGGAGATGGATTCCATAGATAAAGCGATAGAACTTTGCCTTTACTGCATGAAAACACAGATTTTCATTGATGGAAACAAGCGCGCATTGATTATTTTTGCGAACCATTATATGATCCAGAAGGGAGAAGGACTTCTTGTTGTACCTGAATCGAAAGTAGAAGAGTTTAAAGGACTGCTGGTTTCCTATTATGAGGGAATACGAGAAGATGAAATAAAACAATTTTTTAAAGAACAGTGCTGGAGACAGTTTTAGACAGACAGTGGAATAGCCGGGAATAAGCAAAAGACAGCCGCCTTTAGAAATCAAGTACTGTTCCGATATCATGCGCGAGGGCTTTTTCGTAGGCTTCGTGGGCGACCATCAGGTACAGCTGAGACCTCTGAAGGATGTTGAGGCGTATTATATCGAGCAGGCTTTCAGCATTTACGGGAACTCGGCAGAAGGTAAAGAAAAGGCTGCGGCAGTGCTGGGACTCAGCCGTTCGACGTATTACAGACGTCTGGCGGAGCTGGGGCTTAGGTAGAATCAGCCGGTAATCGTCCGGCTTTGGCTGGATTTTCTGTTTTCGCTGCGTTTTCCGTATTTGAGGGACGGAAAGACTTGCTTTTTTGCGCAGATTGTGTATAATAATACGTGAAAATTGAAAAAGCTTGCCAGTACCCGCAAGGGTTTAAAGGAAAACAGGTGCAATTCCTGTACGCCGCCAACGCTGTAACAGAGGAGTCTTCTTCATGATGTCACTGGGAAACCGGGAAGGCGAAGACAGACGATGATACTGGAGTCAGAACACCAGCTGGTGAGCAGCTAAACGCATTGGAGAGATATGATGCGAAAGTATCTCTGCCGTATGCGTTATTTTTTTGTATGGAGGGCACTAATGAAAAAACTATTTAAACTGGAAGAAAACCACACTACTGTCAGACAGGAGCTCAGAGCCGGTCTGACAACCTTTTTTGCTATGGCGTATATCATCTTTTTGAACCCGGTATTCCTGTCACCCACAGGCATGGATTCCGGCGGCGTCATGGTAGCTACTTGTCTTTCTGCCGCGGCAGGCACCCTGCTGTGCGCTTTTTTGAGTAATAAGCCTTTTGCGATGGCGCCGGGCATGGGCATGAACGCCTTTTTTGCGTATACCTTATGCGGCATGTACGGATATTCATGGCAGCAGGCGCTGGCACTCACTTTCATTTCCGGAATTCTGTTTTTACTGATCGTTATATCGCCTTTGCGGGACAAGATCATCCACGCGGTACCGGCAAATCTGAAATATGCCATAAGCGCCGGTGTGGGTCTGTTTATCGCGACCATCGGACTTCTGGATACAGGTATCGTATCCTTGAGCAGCGGATTTCCTGCTCTTGGAGATATCAGCTCCCAGGCAGTTCTGATCGCACTGGCGGGACTTGCGATCACGGCGGTTCTGGTTGTACTGAATATAAACGGAAGTCTGATCATCGGTATGGCGATCACGATCATTCTCAGCTTAGTGGCAGGGCAGACCATGATGCCTGATCATGTCGCGGAATTTCCGGGAGCTATAGCAGGCGTGGCTTTCAAGCTTGATTTTTCCGGCCTGATTCTGGGAAAACCCGGATTATCCGGCATTCTGTCACTTGTCGCGCTCATTATATCACTGACGATGGTCGATATGTTCGATACCCTTGGATTTTTGATCGGCACCAGCTCCAGAGCCGGTATGACCGATGATAAGGGAAATATGCCGGGAAGCGGACCGGTTCTGATCGCTGACGCGGCAGGTTCTGTGATGGGATCTTTATTTGGGACATCTACGGTTACATGTTATGCAGAATCTGTTTCCGGTATCGCGGCGGGAGGAAAGACCGGACTGACGGCCTTAACAACTGCACTGTGTTTCCTGCTGGCTGTGGTATTTTCACCGCTGACAGGTGTGATGACAAGCGCTGTGACTGCGCCGGCTCTGATCATAGTGGGAATGTATCTGCTGATGGAAGTGAAAAAAGTAGACTTCAGCCGTCTGGATGACGCGATTCCGGCATTCATCACTATAGTGGCGATGCCTTTGACATACTCGATTACGACAGGTATCGCTGCGGGATTTATCTTTCATCTGATCTGCAAGATCGCCGCGGGCAGAAAAAACGAACTGAATCTGCCTGTTGTGGCGCTGGCTGTCGTATTCTTTCTTTACTTCTGCCTGTAAGACCGGATATATGATGAGGGTGTTTTGATTGCCTTATCCGCATATCTGGGATGCGGCTTGATGGCGCTGATTCGTAGAAACGAGGAGTGAAGGTTACTATTCACAGTCAATCTGCGCCGCCGCTTTTTTCGCATTTTTACGCTCATACGGCGCGGTCTGCCTGTCACGCGCCGCATTTTCACAGTATTTTACGGCTATACGGCGCGCAAAGACGGAGATCAGCTTGCTTTTACTGTTTCTTTACAGTCATATTGGAGCATACAGACCGAAAATATCTGTACAGCAGAGTGCCACGCGCCGTATAGCAGCGTTATGGATCATAAATGTGGCGTGAATCTGATAGCAGGCGCCGTATAAGGCATTTTTTTCGCAAAAAATGGCGTGCAGTCGATACAATAGATACAATACAAGAATTCTCCGCAGAAAAGATGGATCATTCTGCACGGCAGCAAGTTTTACATGGCGACTGCAGAGCAGAAAACTGCCATTGACTGTGAATGGTAACGAGTGAAGAATTTTCAACGGTTTTTAAGATAATTTTGCTTGCGTTCAGGCCGAAAATGTGATAAACTAGATAAAGTTTCGAGTTGATTTGGCCCTAAATTTTTCTTTAGGGTCAATTTGACTGTGAGAATAAATCAAAATGAAAGGAGAAACCAATGCCTACTATTAATCAATTAGTACGTCAGGGCAGAACCAGTTCTGTTAAGAAGTCCACAGCTCCTGCTCTCGGTAAGGGAATGAACTCTCTGAGAAGAGTCGCAACCAACACAAACTCACCGCAGAAAAGAGGCGTATGCACTTCAGTTAAGACAGTAACACCTAAGAAGCCGAACTCCGCTCTTAGAAAGGTTGCCAGAGTACGTCTGACCAATGGTATCGAAGTTACAGCATATATTCCTGGTATCGGACACAATCTGCAGGAACACAGCGTTGTACTCATCAGAGGCGGAAGAGTTAAGGACCTGCCAGGTGTAAGATATCACATCATCAGAGGAACCCTGGATACTGCAGGTGTTAACAACAGAGGTCAGGCCCGCTCCAAGTACGGCGCAAAGAGACCTAAGAAAAAATAGTCTATTTTTTCAAGCAAATTAGAATGAATCGGGAATGAAAAGAGCCCTTGATATATATACTAAAGCCGTGTGTTTTTTCTGGCACTGGCTGAAAGCGATTGTATTGAGAGCGCTTGCGGCGGCTTTACAGCGCGCCGAGTACCCCCGGCCAAGACTGGGCGTCTATTTGATTGCCGGACGACCCAGAGTAATCCCGTATGCCGAATGCGGGGTGAAGAGAGATGTGCAATTACAAAATCAGTTGAAGCAATTGTGCAGGTAATTTCGCCTGAGACAAGGCACGCAGAGGAGCGCGAGCGCAGCGTACTTGAGGTACGTGAGCGAGTGCGGCGTATGCGGCAACACATTCACAGGTGAAATTATCAAGCGAGGAGGGAAGAGAAGTGCCAAGAAAAGGTAACACACCAAAGCGTGAAGTACTTCCAGATCCAGTTTACGGCAGTGTTGTTGTAGCAAAGCTGATCAACAGCATCATGCTGGACGGAAAGAAGGGTGTAGCGCAGAATATCGTTTACACTGCTTTTGATGAGATCAAAGAAAAAACTGGCGAAGAACCTTTGGAAGTATTCGAGAAGGCAATGAACAATATCATGCCTGTTTTAGAAGTAAAAGCAAGAAGAATCGGTGGTGCGAACTACCAGGTTCCTATTGAAGTAAGACCAGAGAGAAGACAGACTCTGGGTCTGAGATGGCTGACAAAGTACACCAGACTCAGAGGTGAGAAGACTATGTCTGAAAGACTGGCAAAAGAACTGATGGATGCAGCGAATAACACAGGCGCATCTGTTAAGAAGAAAGAAGATACTCATAAGATGGCAGAGGCCAACAAGGCATTTGCGCACTTCAGATGGTAATCGGAGTTTCTTCAGTATTTGTAGAATAATTGGAGGAAATGTAATATGGCTGGTAGACAGTTTTCACTTGAGAAAACAAGAAATATTGGTATCATGGCGCATATCGACGCCGGAAAGACCACTACCACTGAACGTATCCTTTTCTATACCGGTAGAACCCATAAGATCGGCGAAACCCATGACGGCGCAGCCACCATGGACTGGATGGAACAGGAGCAGGAACGTGGTATTACAATTACCTCTGCTGCAACCACCGCACAATGGAAGAATCACAGGATCAACATTATCGATACTCCGGGACACGTTGACTTTACAGTAGAAGTAGAGCGTTCCCTGAGAGTTCTGGACGGAGCTGTAACTGTGCTCTGTGCAAAAGGCGGAGTTGAACCGCAGTCAGAAACTGTTTGGAGACAGGCTGAGAAGTACGGCGTACCTAGAATGATCTTCGTCAATAAGATGGATATTCTGGGAGCCAACTACTTCAGAGTCGTTGATATGGTCAAAGACAGACTGAAAGCAAACGCGGTTCCTATCCAGCTGCCTATCGGTGCGGAAGATACATTCGTAGGAATTATCGACCTGGTAGAGATGAAAGCAGAGATTTATAAGGATGACCTCGGTAAGGAATTTGATATTACCGATATTCCTGAAGATATGATGGACCTCGCAACAGAATGGAGAGAAAAGCTGATCGAATCCGTTGCTGAGTGCGACGAAGAGCTGATGATGAAGTTCTTAGAGGGCGAGGAACTGACTATAAAAGAAATTAAGGATACGATCAGAAAGCAGACGATCGCCTGCGAGATGGTACCTATGCTTTGCGGAAGCGCATACAGAAACAAAGGCGTACAGATGATGCTGGATGCAGTCATCGACTATATGCCGTCCCCGATCGACATCCCGCCGATCAAAGGTATCAACCCGGATACCGGCGAGGAAGATGTAAGACATGCTGACGATAACGAACCGTTCTCAGCTCTGGCATTCAAGATCATGGCTGACCCGTTCGTCGGTAAGCTGGCATTCTTCAGAGTGTACTCCGGTACCCTGGATTCCGGCTCTTATGTCTATAACTCAACAAAGGGCAAGAAGGGCAGAATCGGCAGAATCCTGCAGATGCACGCCAACAAGAGAGAAGAGATCACCAAGGTATACTCCGGCGATATCGCCGCGGCAGTAGGCCTGAAGGATACAACTACCGGTGACACCCTTTGCGATGAAAAGAATGAGATCATTCTGGAATCCATGGAATTCCCGGATCCTGTAATCGAGATCGCTATCGAGCCGAAGACCAAGGCAGGTCAGGAAAAGATGGGTATCGCTCTGGCTAAGCTGGCAGAAGAGGACCCTACTTTCAAGACTTATACCAATGAGGAGACCGGACAGACTATCATCGCGGGTATGGGTGAGCTTCACCTGGAGATCATCGTAGACAGACTGCTCCGTGAGTTCAAGGTAGAAGCTAACGTAGGTAAGCCGCAGGTTTCCTACAAAGAAACCATCACCACGACTGCGGATGTGGATCACAAGTACGCAAAGCAGTCCGGTGGTCACGGCCAGTATGGTCATGTAAAGATCAAAGTTTATCCGAGAGAGCCGGGTGCAGGCTTCGAGTTCGTCAACTCCATCGTCGGCGGTGCTATTCCTAAGGAATTCATCCCTAAGATCGAAGACGGTATCAAAGAAGCTATGGAAAACGGTCCGATCGCTGGATATCAGGTCGTAGACGTAGGCGTAGAACTGTACGACGGTTCTTACCACGAAGTCGACTCTTCCGAAATGGCCTTCAAGGTTGCTGCTTCCATGGCGTTCAGAGAAGCTGCCAAGAAAGCAAAACCGGTTCTGCTGGAGCCGATCTTCAAAGTTGAAGTTACTGTTCCGGAAGAATATATGGGTGACGTAATCGGCGATATCTCCTCCAGAAGAGGCAGAATCGAAGGTTCTGACATGAACAACGGCGCTGTTGCAGTAAGAGGTATGGTACCTCTGTCCGAGATGTTCGGCTACGCGACAGACCTGCGTTCCAAGACTCAGGGCCGTGGAACATACGTTATGCAGATGGACCACTTTGAGAAATTACCTGACAGCCTGGTTGAAAAAATCGGCAATAAATAAACAACAATAATAACCTTTTATGATCCGCTGCGGCCGCTGTCCGGCGGCCGGGCCGATCTAAACTTTGGAGGAAAATAAAAATGGCAAAACAGAAGTTTGAAAGAACCAAACCGCATATCAATATCGGAACCATCGGTCACGTAGACCATGGTAAGACAACTCTGACTGCAGCGATCACAACAACCCTGTATCAGAGATACGGACTTGGCGAAAAGGTAGAATTCGACCAGATCGACAAGGCACCGGA
>JAETRU010000070.1 GCA_021769965.1 Eubacterium sp. | reverse complement strand
TCCGCCCTATGCAAAGAAAGTAACTATGCAAAGTAAATCCAGGAAAGTCCTATTCCAAGCCATTTTTTCTTGTGCTGCTTTGCATAGTCTCCGAAGATATTTAAGAGAGCGATTCTCGAAAATATCATATCGGAGGTGCCTTTATGGACAAAACATACTTACCAGACCTGATCTCAGGATTGGAACAGGAACTGCTCCGGCTTGGCTATACAAAAGGGAGCATGACCTTTTACCGCCGGCGCTGGAACCAGTTGATGGCCTATGCGGAAGACCGGGGTGAATGCTATTACACGGAACAGCTTGGCATGGATTTCCTCAAAGAGTTCTTCGGGGTCACACAGGAAGATTTCTCAAGGACACTGCCCCAGGCAGAGACACAGGAGATTCGTGTGATCCGCATGGTAGGGGATTTCCAACTCCATCATGCGGTGCTGCGGCGTTATCTCAAGCATAAGGAAATACTGACAACCCCGTTTTTTGTGGATATCCGCAGCCGTTTTCAGAGTTCCTGTGAGAAAAAGGGCTATTCCCAGGTAACTACGGAGCATTATGTGAAACAGTCTTCCTATCTGATGGATTATCTGGCCGCACAGGGGATGAATGATTTCACAGCAGTCACTTTAGATACGGTCAATGCGTATATCCGGACACTGGCAGGTTTTTCCTACAAAACAGTGGAGCAGCATATCTGTTCCCTGCGTGCCTTTTGCCGTTTCCTGTACCAGGAAGGTATCATGTCCGATGACCTTGCGGCAAAGATGCCCATGGTGAAAGCCAGGAAGCAGACTGCCATCCCTTCGGTCTGGACCCATGAAGAACTGAAACAGTTGGTCGGGGCCATCGACCGGGGAAGCCCGAAAGGCAGACGTGACTATGCCATCATCCTGATTGCGTGCCGTCTGGGGCTGCGCTGCACAGATATCAAAAACCTGTGCTTTGAAAACTTCAACTGGACGGAGAAAAAAATCTGCTTTACCCAGTCCAAAACAGGACAGCCCGTGGAACTGCCGCTTGTCCCGGATGTGGGCTGGGCAGTGATCGATTACCTGAAATACGGAAGGCCGAAGGTTGACAGCAGCCGTATCTTTGTCCGCCATATGGCTCCATTCCTTCCCTTTGCGGAAGGGGACCATCTGGACCAGCTGATCAGGACATATATGGTAAAAGCCCATATCCCCATGCGCGGTAAACACCGGGGGATGCACAGCCTCCGCCATACCATGGCAAGTGTGCTTCTGGAGAAGGACACCCCTCTCCCGGTCATCTCCGATATCATTGGACACCTGGACACGAATTCCACCGCCGTGTATCTCAAGGTGGATATGGAACGGCTGGCGGAATGCCCCCTGGACTTTGAGGAGGTGATCCGTCTTGGCTGAACCCACTTTTACAGGCCCTTTCCGGAAACAGATGGAAAGCTTCATCTCCCTCAAACGGTCTGTCGGATACAAATACAGCACAGAACCTGGCATACTGAAGCGTTTTGACAGCTACCTTGCGGAAAAATATCCGGATGCGGAGGCCCTCTCCAGGGAGGCCGTGACTGGCTGGTGCTCCAGGACAATGCATGAGTCAGCCGCAAACCATTGTTCACGGGCTTCGGTGGTGCGCCAGTTTTCAAAGTACCTGGACAGCATCGGAACCAGCGCGTGGATACTGCCAAAGAACTATTATCCCGTTGGTCGGCAGTATGTGCCGCACATTTATACCCCGGATGAACTCAGGCGTTTCTTTGCGGAAACAGATAAGTGCCGCCAGTGCCCGGAAGTCCCATACAGGCATCTGGTGATGCCAGAGTTTTTCCGGCTGCTCCTTTCCTGCGGGCTGCGGTGTTCGGAAGCCCGGCTGCTCAGGGTACGGGACGTTGATCTGCACCAGGGGATACTGACGGTCCGTGATTCAAAGAACCATAACAGCCGTCTGGTCCCCATGCCGGAATCCATGGCCTTGAGGCTGCGCAGGTATGCCGGAGAGATCCATCCTTTTCCAGAGCCTGAAGGATATTTTTTCCCAGGCTTCGGTGGAAAGCCGATGACACTGGGGAATATCTATAAAAACTTCAGGCGCTTTCTCTGGAAGGCCGGCATTCCCCATACCGGGGACGGCCCAAGAGTCCACGATTTCCGGCACGCCTACTGCATTTACCGTCTGAAGCAGTGGGCACAACAGGACCGGGACCTCATGGTACTAATCCCCATGATGCACACTTACCTGGGACACCAGACCTTCCATGAAACAGCGTATTACCTCAGGTGGACGGCAGATGTTTTTCCTGATATCCGGGTGAAACTGGAAAAGTGCTATCAGGACATCATTCCGGAAATGGAGGTTACTGCCCGTGAAGCCGACTGATTTCTCCATGCACCTTACGGCTTTCCTGTCCGATTACCTTCCTGTCCAGAAGAACGTCAGCAGGAATACAATAAAATCTTACAGGGATACCTTTAAGCTTCTCCTTCTTTTCTGTGAAAAAGAGGAATCCCTCCCTGCGGAAAAGATTACCATGAAGAAGCTTTCTTCCGATCTGGTCGGGCGGTTTTTAAACTGGCTGGAAACAGAACGGAAAAGTTCAGTTTCCACGAGGAACCTGCGGCTGACAGCGATCCATTCCTTTTTTCGGTATGCCCAGTCGGAATCGCCGGAATCCCTGTACCACTACCAGAAAGTGCTGGCCATCTCGGTAAAGAAGAAACGTCAGGCAGTAGTGGAACACTTGTCCCCGGAAGGGATCAGGATACTGCTGGAGCAGCCGGATAAATATACAGCCCATGGACGGCGGGACCTTGCCCTGATGAGCCTGATGTATGACAGCGGCGCAAGGGTCCAGGAGATTATCGATCTTTCTGTCAGGGATTTTGTTCCGGGAAACAATCCTGTGCTGGTCCTTACCGGAAAGGGTAACAAAACGCGGCGGGTTCCTGTCATGAAGAATACGGCTGCTCTCGTGGAAACGTATATCTATGAGAACAGGCTGGATCTGACACATAAGGCCAGTTACCCGCTTTTTACGAACAAACAGCACAACCGGCTGACGAAGGAAGGGGTTGCCTATGTCATCAACAAGTACGCCGCCATGGCACACGAAATCTCTGACAAAGTACCAGAAAAGGTAAAGTGCCATATGCTGCGCCATTCCAAGGCGGTCCATCTGCTGCAGGCAGGCGTAAACCTGATTTATATCCGGGATTTTCTGGGCCACAGCGATATCAGGACCACAGAAATCTACGCAAGGGCCGATACGGAACTGAAGCGGAAAGCCCTAGAGAACGCATATCCGGATCTGGTAGATTCCAATCTGCCGGACTGGAGCGAAAACAGTGACCTGATGGAGTGGCTGTCGGGATTGTAACTTCCATGAGTAGAATACTATGCAAAGTAAAACCTGAGAGAATCTTTTATTTATAAGGAAAAACAGTACATTCTTTGCATAGTCTTCTGCTTTGCATAGGG
>JAETRU010000033.1 GCA_021769965.1 Eubacterium sp. | reverse complement strand
TGGAAAAACATCTGTCATATCTGCAGGCAGCATAAAAAATACCAGTCGGAGAACACTTCCGACTGGCCAAAAAATTTATTTTTTCAATTGTCTACTTGACGGGTAGCAGTTCACTTTGATACGCGCCACATTTTCGCATTATTTTACAGCTGTACGGCGCGCAAAGACGAAGATGTGCCGTTTCTTACTGTTTTTTGTCCTCATGCAAAGCGTTCAATCAGAAAGTACCTGTACAGCAGGGAGTGAAACGCCATATTGATGTGTTATTTATCAAAAAAGTGGCGCGTACCCGGTAAAGGGCGCCGTATGAAATGTTTTTTCTGTGAAATATGGCGCGCAGCCTGCCTGCTGTGAATCGTAACGCCAGACCCTGGCATAGGAAAAAGCTGCATTAAAAGCAGGCAGCTGCCCCGGACCTATACCAGACGTCTCTTCATCTGCTCCTGATTATCGCAGTAAACCAGAGCGGCATCCCGGGAGATCTTCCCCGCCTGATACAGATTTAAAATCGACTGATCCATTGAAATCATGCCTTCGCCGCTGCCGGCAGTAATGGCATTATTGATCTGATGGCTTTTATTATCCCGGATCAAACTTTTAATGGCGTTATTCATATGCATGATCTCAAAGGCCGGTATCAGACTGCCGTCCTCTCCCGGCAGCAGCTGCTGGGAAACAACGGTGCGAAGCACCATGCTGAGCTGTGTTCTGATCTGTTCCTGCTGTTCACTTGGAAAAGAATCCACGATCCTGTCGATAGCGTTCACGGTCCCCTTCGTATGAAGGGTCGCAATGACCAGATGGCCTGTTTCTGCCGCGGTCATTGCCGTACAGATCGTATCGTGATCTCTCATTTCTCCCAGCAGTATTACATCAGGCGCCTGGCGCAGACAGGCGCGCAGCGCTGATATATAGTCTTCTGTATCAATGGCGATCTCTCTCTGGCTGACGATGCTGCGGTTATTGCGGTGCAGATACTCAATGGGATTTTCCATGGTAATAATATGGCATTCTCTGTTCTTATTGATACGATCGATGATGCAGGCCTGCGTCGTCGATTTTCCGCTTCCCGCCGTACCTGTAACCAGGATCATGCCGTGATCCGCCTCTGACAGATCCATGACCTGCTGTGGAATGCCAAGCTCCTGCCAGTCAGGGATCCCGAAAGCCACGATACGTATGACTGCAGCCATAGAGCCGCGCTGCCGATAGGTATTCACGCGAAAACGCGCCAGTCCTGCCGCTGAAAAAGAAAAATCGTCGTCCCCGTGTTTCAGAAAATGATCCATGGAGCGTCCCGCACGTTCATAAATTTCCGTTATAAGCCGTTCCGTATCACCGGGCATAACACTCTCATCCTTATCAATAGGCTGCAGGCTTTTGTCCAGCTTCATACGAACAGGACCTCCGGCTACGATAAAGAGATCCGAGGCGTGATCATCCACTGCTTTTTTCAGATAATACAGCAAGTCTTTCATAGTGTACCCTCCGTCTTTGATTCATCTGTTATTGTCCTTCCCAAACCGGAAGATGCTCGTCTATTTCTACATTTCTGTTCGATATCTCCTGCCAGCGCAGAATGGAAAAGTGATCTCCGTCCAGCCGCAATACGACAGAAAGTTCCTGGTTCTCTGATATGGGACACGTATACGTATATCGGTTACCCTTTACCTTTACGCCGTCCGGCATTTCACCGCTGCGAAGCTGGGCAAGAATCGTCTGCGCCTTAAGATCTGCCGCATAATAATCAGAGACCGCCTTCGCGGACGTTTCACTGAGCCTGCTGTCAGCCCGAACCGTGGTAAGGCTCAGCAGAGAAAACACAGTAAGGCAGAGAACAGCAAAAATGACCAGCAGTGACACCCCCCCTACTGCCGGCGGTGAAAAACTCTCTCCGTTTCTTTTATTCACGATCTTCCACCTCCTGCTCCTGCCGGGCAGCTTTCAGTTCAAACAGTTCCTCTCCGTCCGATGTACTGACAGCAATATCTGCTGTACAAAGGTAATCCTGCCCGTTGTCCGTATAAGACAAAGTCAGCAAAAATGAAGCGCTCTCATCTGAGGGATCCACAGGATTCCAGTCCGCGTCATAGGCAATGACGCCTCCGTTATCATCAATACGCGCTTTCATCTCTTCAAAATATGTATCTTCGCGGCCGCTTTTCATCGCTTCTGCCGCGTTCTGCGCTTCGATGACCGCTCTGTCACGGGATATACTCTGCTGTGATATATCCTGTGATAATACAAATGCCTGAAGGCATAATACAGCAGCAAGGGCAAATACCAGCAGCATGATGATCTGCTCCATCATCATCAAAGGAGCTTTACTTCTCATACGATGCCTCCTCCCCGCTTCGCGGCGACAGGAGCATTGCGGTCGGCCTGTCCTCCCATGCGCCTTTATATTCGACTCTAAGCATACGTCCGTCAAAGGCAAATTTCAGATCCTGCAGAGGCATGATCTTTTCTCCATCCTCCGGCGACATCTGCGAATAGGCAGAGCAGAACAACTCCATCAGATACCCGCCATGTCTGTAAATGATCGTAGTATAAAGCTCCCCGTCGATCTCCCGGGACAGAGAAACCGCATCTCCTTCCCCAAAAGAAACTACAGAAAGACTGTCCAGATGATCGTATTGACGCACCTGTGTCGCGATATACTGTCCGCAGACCCTGTTGTCATAGGATATCCGGTCTTTTTCTGTCAGATTTTTATATGCGTCGGCGCCCGAAAGCAGCACGATCAATACACACACCGCAAAGACGCCGAATAGTAAAAGGGCAGTCAAGCCCTCTAAACGTTTTCTCTGGATTTTCATGGGTTATTCTCCAATACCGTGATATCCGGCATTAAATTATCGGCGATCACCATATAATGCACGGTATATTTCGCCTCATCAATTTGAACGCCGTAGTATTTCTGAATATATTCCAAACTAGGAGGATACGCTCCTTCTGCCGCATAACAAGCCACGCAGCTGCGCCGGATCGCTTCCTGCAGCTGCTCCAGGCTTTCCTGCCCTCTGCCCTCATCCAAACTGTTAAAAGCCGTGGCAGAAAAAATCAATACCGCGATCACGATTACCGGCAGCAATAATCCTCGTAAAAGACCGCCCCAGGCGGAATGTTTTTTCTTCATAATACTTTACCCGATAGCCGCCATAATGTGCATCAGCGGCAGCATAACAGACAGCAGGATCAGACCGACCAGAAGCGAGCAGATCAGAACCAGAGCCGGTTCAATACGGCCGACCAGTTCTTCTATGGCAAATTCACTCTGGTCAGCCAGATCCTCAGCGATCTTTTCAACAGTTACATCCACAGCGCCGCTGCGCTGTCCCAGTTCCATCAGTCTGCAGGAGCCTGCCGGAAGAAGACCGCTGTTTTTCATAGCCATACCTAGAGTCTGCCCCTCATCCAGCAAAGCGCGGCAATTCAGACAGCGCTGTCTGGCCGCCGGTATATCTATGAGAAGATCTGCTGCCAGATCCAGCGATTCTTCGATCTGCATTCCACTGGAAATGCCCATGGCAAAGGCCTGGATCAATCTGGACGTATTGATTTTCCCGAAGATCCCTTTATCGCCGTAATGATTTCTCCATAACGCTAAAACACTGTCCCGAAAAGCTCCGACAGTCCCGAAGACCGCGATGAAGATCACCGCGGCAGCCAGCAGTATCCATAACGCCGGCATAACTCTGTCCAGCCAGTGCCCCAGCATTAGCAGCCCGCCTCCAAGTCCGGTCAGCTGTCCGCCGAGAGAAGCGTAGACGTCGTCAAAGATAGGTAGCACTTTAATCAAAAGCACGCCGATAACGATCAGCATCAGGACCAGCATAATAGCCGGATACAGGAATGCGCTTTTGATCCTCTGATTTAGACGTACACGGCGCTCATAGTAACCTGACAGCGCCTTGAGGGCTTCCTCTGTGCGTCCGGCATGTTCTCCGACATCGATCAAACCGCAGACATAAGCCGGGAATTGTCCGCTTTCACGCAAACAAGCGGACAATGACATGCCATCGTCCGCTTTCTGCGGCATACCCCGCAAAATTTCTTTATAATCGTTTTCCTCAGAGAGAAGAGCCAAAGCGTCTCCAACAGGAATCCCCGCATGAAGAAGCATTGAAATTTCCAGCATCAATGAGGAGATCATTTCGTTCGAAAGTATTTTTTTCATGCCGCTCTTCGTTCTCACTTCCTAATAGAGATATTTCGGCGAATAATTGCTTCCGTCACCGACAAACTTTTTAATGGAAGCGCTGTTCTTTGCTGATGAAACAAAGGTTGGATCCATACGCTGCCATGAGGTCCCGTCAAAATATATCGCGCCGTCTATCCAGCCGGTATCCTCGCTCCACACACTGATCCACGCATGATAAGCAGAACCCGCGTAGCCGACTACCAGTTTGCACGGAACGCCCTGGCTGCGCAGCATACCGGTCATCAGCGCGGCATAATCAAAGCAGATCCCTTTTTTCTTAGCGAGCACCTTGTCCAGATCAGGCAGATATCCTGACTGCACCGTTTTCGCCTTCTGAGTATCATACTTCAGATTCTTTACTACGTAATTGTAGATCTTCTTTACCTTTGTCAGCTCATTATCTTTTTTGGAAACCAGCCCTGCTGCCTTTTTGATGGTCTTAGGCGCGTTTTCATAATTCACATACTGATTCGGCCGCAGGAAAGGCGCGAACTGATCTGTCAGTTTTACTTTGAAGCTTACGGAAAGCACTGTGGAATACTTATTGCCCGAAACATTCTCGTATACAGACACCTTATAATTGCCGTTTCCGTCTGACAATGGGAATGTAGCCCATTTGCCCTGATCGAGATTATAAGTATAGGTCGTAGTTGGACCGGTCACCTGCGCCTTCAGCTTCTTTTTCGTAGACGCTGTGAATTTCGCCATCACATAGCCGTCTGCAATATTGGAATAGTCAATGACCGCTTTTTCATTTTCCTTCACCTCGGTGCCGGAAGCAAGCGGTTTCAGAACACTGTTCGGAACAGAAGGCGACTGGGCCAGTATTGCAGGCTCATCCTCGATCTTCGTTTCGTCATCAAATTCTACTTGTACCTGTCCTACATAGGGAATGTCATCGATCATCACGCCTTCTGAAGCGCCTTCCGAAGCCGACTGGCCGCAGGAACTCAGAAGCATCAGAAATGACAGTGCCAATGTAACAGGCAGCATCTTTTTCTTGTACATAAAATCGTCCCCCTCATATTAAATTTTGTGCATAAACCCACACTGCAAGCGAATAGTTCATGCATATTCATGGAAAGTATATCACAAATTTCCCGAAAAAAAAAGCTTTTTAGCAAAATTTTTCTGCCAGCACGATCCTTCCTTCCTGACGGGTCCGCGCAAGATCAATAGGCCGCTGGTTTCTGCTTCCCCTGAAAAGCAGCGTCAGATCCCGCTGATCATTTTCATAGCGGCCGTCTATCAGTACGTCCGCAAGCTGAAGGAGATCATGAAGCGCTGCGTCTTCTTCAGCCATCAGAAGCAGTTCTTCATAGGTATAGCCTGAATACATCACGATGTTCAGGCCGCGGTCCTTTACTCCTTCTGCAAGCGCCAGGAAACCCTCCGGCTGACAGGCCGGTTCTCCCCCGCTGAAGGTCACGCCGTCCAGCAGCGGATCCGCGTCTACAGCTTCCAATATCTTATCTACAGAGCAGTCATAGCCTCCCGTGAAATCGTGGGTCACCGCATTGTGGCACTGCGGGCAGTGATGCGGACAGCCCTGGCAAAAGACGACGAACCTGATACCAGGTCCGTCGACAATAGACTCTCTTACTACGCCGGCTATGCGGATGACAGCCTCTTTCTTACTTTTTTCATCCATTACAGCGCCTCAAAACCTTCACCGATGCCGTGTTTGACCCGGTCCTTTTCCTCAGCGGTTTTGGCGTCATTCCAGTGATCCATCGTTCCGACAAGATAACCGGTTATCCTGCGGATCCGTTCAAAGGCCGGACCGCCGTCTGCTTCCGTTCTGCCGCAGGCCGGACACTCATTGTCAATAATGCCTGTATAGCCGCAGACAGGATCCCGGTCTACCGGATGGTTAATGGAACCATAACCGATACCGCTTTCCTTCATGCAGCGAACGACCTTCTCGAAGGAGTCCAGATTTTTCAGCGGATCGCCATCCAGTTCAATATAGGAGATATGTCCTCCGTTGGTCAGCTCATGGAACGGCGCTTCTTTTTTGATCTTATCAAAGGCGTTGATATTGTAGTAAACCGGTACGTGGAAGCTGTTGGTATAATAATCGCGATCCGTAACGCCCGGGATCACGCCGTATTTTTCTCTGTCAATGCGGACAAATCTGCCGGAAAGTCCTTCTGCAGGCGTCGCGATCAGAGACCAGTTGAGTCCGGTCTTCTTTGACTCTTCGTCCATGCGCTTTCTCATATACGCGACGATCTCAATACCCAGCGTCTCAGCCCGCTCACTTTCCCCGTGATGCTCTCCGATCAGTGCCTTCAGCGCCTCAGCCAGTCCGATGAAACCGATGGTCAGAGTTCCGTGCTTCAGCACCTCCTCTATGGTATCCTCAGGGTCCAGCTTTTCAGAGTCGAGCCAGATACCCTGTCCCATGAGGAACGGGAAGTTCTTTACCTTCTTCATACACTGGATCCTGTATCTCTCATTAAGCTGGCCGATACCCACATCGATCATATGATCCAGTCCCTCAAAGAAAGCGTCGATATCCCCTCTGGCTTTGATGGCCAGCCGTGGCAGGTTAATGGACGTAAAGGACAGATTGCCGCGGCCGTATACGATCTCTCTGGAAGGATCATATACATTGCCGATGACCCGGGTGCGGCAGCCCATGTAAGCGCACTCTGTTTCAGGATGTCCCGGCTTATAATACTGGGCGTTGAACGGCGCGTCCAGGAAAGAAAAGTTCGGGAAGAGCCTCTTTGCCGATACTCTGCATGCCAGCTTGAACAGATCATAGTTAGGATCTTCCGGATTATAGCTGACTCCTTCCTTTACCTTGAAGATCTGAATCGGAAAGATCGGTGTTTCTCCGTTTCCAAGACCTGCCTCTGTTGCCTCCATGATGCATTTCATGACCAGACGGCCTTCCGGAGAAGTATCCGTGCCATAGTTTAAAGAACTGAACGGCACCTGGGCACCGGCTCTGGAATGCATGGTGTTCAGATTATGGATCAGAGCCTCCATGGCCTGATATGTCTTTCTTACGATCTCGTTGTCAGAAAAGCGGACAGCGATGTCCTGCGCCGCCTTCAGGTTTTCAGGCGGTACCAGTTCCTTCATCTTTTCTGCTTCGATCTCGCGGTAATCGTTATCCCATGCCATGCACGGATAAACGCCGTGTTCCTCTTCTATCTCTTTGCAGACGGCTCTGGCCATGTCGATGCCGTTTTCAATACCGTACATGCCTTCCAGCATCTTTCCCAGATTGGTAGCATAGAGTTTCTTATAAGACTTTCTGACGCCGGGCGCCATGCTGTAGTCAAAGTTCGGTACAGACTGGCCGCCGTGCTGGTCGTTCTGATCCGACTGTATCGCGATACAGGCAAGAGCCGCGTAGCTTTCAATATCGTTTGGTTCTCTCAGATGGCCGTGGCCTGTGGAAAAACCATCCTTCAGCAGCTTGAGCAGATCGATCTGGCAGCAGGTCATAGTCAGTGTATAGAAATCCATATCATGAATGTGAATATCGCCGTTATCGTGAGCCTTGGCGTATTTAGGGTCGATGACGTACATCTTATAAAATTCCTTGGCGCCTTCAGAACCGTATTTCAGCATGGTTCCCATGGCCGTATTGCCGTCGATATTGGCGTTTTCCCTCTTTACGTCATTATCCTTGGCTTCTTTAAAAGTCAGATCCTCATAAACACGCATCAGCTTGGTGTTCATGTCTCTGACTCTGGTGCGTTCCGCTCTGTAGAGTATATATTCCTTGGCCGTGCGGGCATGTCCCGCCTCTATCAGGATCTTCTCTACCGCATCCTGAATCTGCTCTACCGTCGGCGTGCTGTTATGACATACCTCCAGCAGATACAGCTCCACCTGCTTTGCCAGATAGGCAGCCATCTCCCTGTCTTTTCCGCCCAGAACCTGCGCAGCTTTGAAGATAGCTTCTGTGATCTTCTCCACATCAAAGTCCACGGTTCTGCCATCTCTCTTAATGATCTTCATGATACTTTCCATACTTCCAGTTCTCCTCTGTATTAACTCAAAAACACAAGATATAGTATTTGTCCAAAACTTAGCATAAGAAATTATACTATTATTACCACCCCCGGTCAATATAAAACTTGGAAAAATAAAAAAAGACCGGCCGGTGCAGGCGGCCAGTCCAGTCATTGCAAAGCGCTGAACAAATTGTATTTTTTTTAGTCCTTTATTCTGCCCTTTTATCTATGAAGCTTGTCATAATATTCTGCCCGCAGCATGGACTTCAGCTGCAGATTGACATACTTGCCGTTCTTCTTGCCGGCGTTTCTCATCAGGCCTTCGTTGGCGAATCCCACCTTCTCATACAGGGATGCCGCGATCTTGTTCCTTTCAAAATGGTCTATGGTGACCCGTTCCATATGGAGATTGATGAATGCGTACTCCAAAACGAGACGCAGCGCTTCTTCTCCCAGTCCTCTGCCCCTGTTTTCGATATCCGCAATATAGATCCTCGTAATGTCTAGGGAATCATCGGCTCTGCTGATTCTGGACAAATAGATCCTGCCGATCGGCTTGTCCTCCGGCTTCAGGGTAATGGTAAACTGCAGTTTAGTCGGATCCAGCTTATATCTGATAAACTCTGTGACGATCTGCTCATAGTCCCGGTCCTCATCCATAGTGAAGAATTCTGTGACCTCCGGAAGCACCTCCCACTCCGCGAAGTACCTGCAGTCATCAAAAACAGTCTCCCTGACAATTAGGTTCTTTGATTCCATCTTCTCTCTCCTGTCAAATCTTAAATTTCTGTGAAGTTTCTTGAAAACGCTACTAAATTCTTCACGTTTATGGTATCATTATATATGATTTTTCATGCAAAAGAAATGATTATTTTTATAAAAAACCTAAATTTCACAAAATATTAACAAAAGGAGATTGTCAATGAAGAAACTGACTGCATTAGCACTGATTGCAGCTCTGACCTTTTCCTGCGCCCTCTCCCTCTCCGCGTGCAAAGAGGATGAAGAGGATCTCTCAACTAAGATCAGCGAAAAGGTAGTAGCATATATGACTGATTTACAGGACTCTGCCGGCACGCTCACATCGACAGAAGCCGTCTGCGAATATCTGCAGAACTGGGCCAAATCCAAAGGTATATCCTGCACTACGGACCAGAACGGCAATGTGATCATGGAAGTGAAATCAAGCAAAGCATACAAAGAAGCGGATCCGACTGTTTTGGTCTGCTCTTACGACGGCGAAAATTTCCAGAACGCTATCGAGCCTATGGCCATGGCTCTCTACGCCATAAAGAACAATGAAGAGACCGGCAGGCTTACCGCGGTCTTCACCGCAGAAGAAGGACATGACTTCAGCAGCGTGCAGCATCTCAGCAGCAAATACGTTCCGGACAACGCGAAGGTCTTCTGCCTCAACGGCGGTCAGAAAAACATGTGGTCCGTAGAAACAGGCGGACGTTCCTCTTATGAATTTACAAAACGGGCAGCCTACACCCGTACTACCGGAGACAAAGCGTTCCGCATCAAGATCACCGGCCTTCCCGGAGGCATTCCGGATTCCAGAATATCTTCTTATCCGAATCCGATCAAAGAGTTGGGCGATCTGCTGGCATATTTTAAAACCAACGCTCTGATCTTCCAGCTGGCCAAAGTCAGCGGCGGCACCAGCGGCAGCCTTTATCCGAAAAGCGCCTCAGCTACAGTAGTCATCGACGAAAACGATGTCGAGAAATTTCAAAGCCGGATGGAAACCGCCTGCGAGAATTTCAACGATCGCTACGAAGATTTTCTGGAGGAGCATCCCGACGTGACCTATACTTACGAAGAGGTGAAGCTGCCAAAGCAGGTTCTGACCCAGACAAGCCTGAACAGCTTTATCAGCGAGCTCTATACCCTGATCGACGGTGTTTACTATAAAGATGAAGAGGAAAATCTCATTTCTATCACCAGCATCGGTTCTGTCCGCTGCAAAGATGACAGATTCACCATTTCAGCCGTAGCCAACAGTCTTTCAGAGGCCAATCTGAAGGACATCGACAGAGATTATGAGACCATATGCGGTCTTGCAAGCTTTAAATTCAAGAAAACAGACAGCCAGGAGCAGTTCACTGGCAATGGAGAATCTGAATTCATTCAGAATGTCACAGCAGCCTTTGACCAGTACGCGGATGCTGATATGGAACTGAAGACCTGCGTTCCTGCCACCAATGCCAGCTACATCCACAGCCTGAATCCAAAGGCGGAGATCATCAATGTGTCCGTCAATGAAGCGCGCATTGAGCGCTACACCGGCACCCTGATCACTTATCTGATGAACCTTCCTCATGAAGAGGAGAAATAATCACATAGAACCAGTAAAAAAAGATACCCTCACCTGTCGCAGGCGGGGGTATCCTCTTTTTTAAAACCTTTTTTGCGAAACCTTCTGTTACTTTCCGGCTTTCAGCTTTGCCCTGATATCCGCGGTCGCTGTAAACAGCACGTCAGTGGAAGAATTCAGAGCTGTCTCGCAGGAATCCTGAATAACGCCTACGATAAAACCTACGCCGACTACCTGCATGGCGATCTCATTCGGAATGCCGAACAGAGAACATGCCAGCGGGATCAAAAGCAGAGAGCCGCCGGCAACGCCGGACGCGCCGCATGCGCTGACCGCGGACAGCACGCACAGGATGATGGCGCTTCCAAGATCCACGCTGATGCCCAGCGTATGCGTCGCTGCCAGTGTCAGAATGGATATGGTGATCGCGGCTCCGCCCATATTGATCGTGGCACCCAGCGGAATGGAAATAAAATACGTGTCCTTATCCAGCTGCAGTTCTTCACAGAGCTTCATATTGACCGGAATATTGGCCGCGGAGCTTCTGGTGAAGAAAGCGGTGATACCGCTGTCTTTGAGACACTTCAGAACCAGCGGATACGGATTCTTCTTTGTATTCACATATACGATGATCGGATTGATGATCAGCGCGTCTGCCAGCATGGTTCCCACCAGCAAAAAGATCAGCTTTCCATAGCTGAACAGGGTCTGGATCCCGCTGGTCGCGATGGCGTTGAATACCAGTCCCATAACACCCAGAGGCGCGAATTTGATGACCCATCTTACGACCTGAGACACGGCCTCGGCTATATCCGCGAGGAAATTCTTCGTGGTTTCGTTGGCGTGACGCAGCGCGATACCAAGGAGAATGGCCCAGGTCAGAATACCGATGTAATTGGCGTTAAGCAGCGCGTCCACCGGATTCTTAACAATATTAGAAACCAGATTCAGCAGAACCTCTGTAATACCGCTTGGCGGCGCGATATCGCCGCTGCCATCTGCCAGGATCAGATCGACCTTGAAGATATAGCTGGCGATCACAGCCAGCGTACCCGCAAGAAATGTACCGATCAGATACAGAACGATAATGGATTTCATGTTGGTCTTCTGACCGGATTTATGACTGGAGATCGCAGACATAACCAGGAAGAACACCAATACAGGAGCCACGCCCTTCAGGGCCCCTACGAACAGATCTCCGAAAATCGTGATGCCGGAGACCTGCTGCGGAACAGCCATTGCAAGAATGATGCCGATAATCAGACCAATGATGATCTGCTTGACCAGGCTGATCCTGTTCCATGCTTGTAATAAACTTCTCATATCTATCCTCCTAAATATTATCATAAAGCTGTACTTTTCATTATGCCACACTCATCCGGCAAAATCAAGTATGATCTGATTATCTCCTAATCTGATGTATTATTCTTTTCTCTGTTTCTGTCCCGTACAATAGGAATAGCCACCGCCGCCAGGATCAAAGTGCAGCTGATGAGCTTCGTCAGAGGCAGACTTTCGTTCAGAAACAGAACGCCGAATATCACCCCGGAAACAGGTTCCAGCATACTGAAGATCGCCGCGTCCCCTGCCCCGATCAGCTTGATGCCGACGATCAGCAGAACGTAAGCGAAAGCTGAGTTGGCCACCGCCAGAATAAATGTCAGAAACAGGGTCAGCGGAGGCAGATCATAGATGATCTCTCCGCCAGGAATATCCACTGCCGCAATGACCAGCGCGTTGACGATACACATGTAAAACATGGATTTCATCGAGTCCATTCTGCCGATGGCACTGTGCTCGATCCCCTGCAGATATCCCGCATAGGTCATAGCGGAGATGAGGGCCAGCAGGATACCCTTTATGGCGAAGGAATCGCTGCTTCCTGAGGCCAGCCCCACGCCCACCGTTGCCAGGATCAGCGCTGCGGCCTTATACCGGTCCGGCCGCTGATGAAACAGAAGCCAGCCGAAGAGCACGGTGAACATGGGATACAAAAAATGCAGGGTCGTGGCAAGACCCACGCCGATATACTGATAGGCCTCATAGACCAGAAATGTGGTGCTGGCGCTGAATACCGCGCTGATGAGAGACAGCACAGCCAGCTCCCTCCCGCCGATGCGCAGATCCACCCGGCGCGCTAAAAGTATCACCAGTAAAACAGGAACGGCCAACGCGTTCCTGTAAAAAGTCAATGTCATGGCATTGCTGCCAAGGTCAAAAGTTATGCTGGCCAGTACCGGCGTAATGCCGAACACCAGCGCAGAAGCTGTGGCGCAAAAAACGCCTTTTTTCGTATTGCTGCTCATAGTACCTCTTTTGCTGCGTCTGCAGATTCTTTCGCGTCTTTTACATAATAATCGGCACCGATCTCCATGGCGTAGTCTCTGGTCAGGACAGCGCCGCCTACCATGATGCGGCAGTCCGGCGCGGCTGCCTTGACAGCCCGGATCGTCTCAGCCATGCTTCCCAGCGTGGTCGTCATCAAAGCGGATAATCCTACCAGCTTCACGTCTCCCTCTACGACAGCATCTACGACAGCCTGAGGTTCCACGTCCTTCCCCAGATCGATAACATGATAGCCGTAATTGTCCAGGATCACCTTGACGATGTTCTTACCGATATCGTGAATATCTCCCTTCACAGTGGCCACCACGATAGTGCCCCTGTTTTCCTGCTGGCCGCCGCCGGCCTGAATTTTTTCCTTGATGACTTCAAAGGCGCTCTGGGCCGTGGATGCGCACAGCATCAGCTGCGGTATAAAGATCGCGCCGCTCTCAAAATCCTGCCCTGCGGCATCCAGGATCGGGATCAGGGTGTGGTTGATCACATCCAGTGGTTCTCTCTTTTCCAGCTCCGCGGCGATCAGATCCCGGCATTTTCCGCTCAGACCGTTCATGACGGCGTAGGCGATCTCCTGATCGCGGGCTGTACCGAGAGCCGGAACAGACGCCCCGGCAGCCGCAGGCTGTCCGGCAGACTGACTCTGGCTGACACCCTTTGCCGCAGGTGCGCTGGCAGCCAGTTCCTGACTGTACTGCGCGATATAGTTTCGCGCGCCCGGATCCAGATTCATGATGAGCCGGTACACGTCCACCGCGCGGACCATATCCGGCGCGCCCGGGTTCATGATAGGCAGATCCAAACCGCAGGTCAGCGCCATCTGCAGGAAATTATGATTGATCAAAGGCCGGTTCGGCAGACCGAAGGAGATATTGGAAACGCCCAGAACGGTCTTCAGACCCATGACTTCCTTCACATAACGGATGGCTTTCAGCGTATTTGCCGCGTTCTCCTGTTCTGCGGAAACGGTCAGCGTCAAACAGTCGATGTACACGTCTCTCTTCGGAATCCCCAGGGCCATGGCCCGCTCCAGGATCCTGTGAGCGATCTCGATCCTCTTTTCTACAGTCTTGGGAATGCCCTCCTCGTCTAAGGTCAGACCTACCACGGCCGCGCCGTATTTCTTTACGACAGGCAGGATCGATGACAGAGACTTCTCTTCTCCGTTGACGGAATTGACGATGGCCTTGCCGCTGTAAACGCGCAGCGCTGCTTCGATGACTTCGGGATCATTGGAATCGATCTGAAGAGGCGCGTCGGTGATGCCCTGCAGGGCTTTCACGATGTTTACAATAACTTTTTTCTCGTCAATTCCCGGAACGCCCGCATTGACATCCAGAATCTCCGCGCCGTCCCTGACCTGATCGGCAGCCTGCCCCAGCACGTAGTCCATATCCCCTGTTTTCAGAGCTTCTTTCAGCTTCTTTTTGCCGGTCGGATTGATCCTCTCTCCGATGATCCGGGGCTGATCGATGATGACAGTCCGCTCCGGCGTGCAGACGGCGGCAGGAATATCCGGCTGCTGCCTGCAATACTTCTTTCCTTCAAAGGCTTTCCTGAGGGCTTTGATATATTCCGGCGTGGTGCCGCAGCAGCCGCCGGTCAATCTGACGCCCAGCGGGATCAGTTCTTTTGTAAGTTCTGCAAATTCCTCCGGTCCTACGTTATAGGCTCCTGTCGACGGGTCAGGCAGACCGGCGTTGGCCTTGGAAACGACAGGCAGCGTAGTCCACTGTGCGAGCTCCTCCATCAAAGGGTAAAACTCCGCGGGACCCAGAGAGCAGTTCATACCGACAGCGTCAGCGCCCAGTCCCTCGCAGGTCAGAGCCATAGCTTTGACCTCGGTACCGGTGAATGTCCTTCTGTTTGCTTCAAAACTCATGGTACAGATCACTGGCAGGTCGGAATTTTCCTTAGCCGCCAGCAGCGCCGCTTTCATCTCGTAGAGATCTGTCATGGTCTCTATGGTGATCAGATCCGCGTCTCTGCCGGCCAGGATCTGCCGTTTAAACAGTTCATAAGCCTCCTCAAAGGTCACAGTGCCGTTTGGCTCAAGGAGACGCCCCAGCGGCCCGATATCCAGAGAAATTTTTGTATTCGTTCCCCGGGCTGCTTCCTTCGCATTGGCAACCGCCGCGCCGATCAGTTCTTCCACTGTATAGCCGCAGCCTTCTATTTTATATGGGTTTACGCCAAAGGTGCAGGTATTGATCACATCACTGCCTGCCTCTATATATGCTCTCTGTATCTTCTGGATCATTTCGGGATGGGTAATGTTGAGGACCTCCGGAACCTTTCCGATATCTCCGGCCTCCTGCTGCAGCATGGTCCCCATGCCCCCGTCCAGAAAGATGAATTCTTTTTCGGGAAATAAACTCAGTAATTTGTTCATCTTTTTCTTATTCCTTTATACTATATCTATATGTCCAGAGGCCATGCCTAAAACAAGCTCTGCACGTTTTCACAGATGCGTTTTGCAATATATGGATTGTTCATGGTATACAGATGTACGCCGTCCACGCCGCAGCTGACCAGATCTACGATCTGGTTCACAGCGTAAGCGATACCCGCGTCTCTGAGGGCGTCGGGCCTGTTCTCATATTTTGACATCATCTTGGTAAACTTGGCAGGCAGGCTGGCGCCGCAGAGAGATACCATCCGCTCGATCTGCTTTTTGTTGGTCACCGGCATGATACCTGCTTCGATCGGCACATTGATGCCTGCGATGCGGGCTTTATCCAGAAAGTCATAGAACATACTGTTATCAAAGAACAGCTGGGAGATCAGATGCTCCGCGCCGGCATCGACTTTTTTCTTCAGATTCAAAATATCTTCCACCTGCGTTTTGCTGTTCGGATGCCCTTCCGGATAGCAGGCGCCGGAAATGCCGAAATTTTGGTTCTTCTCTTTAATAAAACGGATCAGCTCATCGGCATGACGGAACTCTTCTTTCGGCGGCATATCCGGTACCAGATCGCCGCGGAGAGCCAGAATATTCTCTACGCCGTTCTCCTCCAGTCTGCGCAGGACCTCTGTCACCTCTTCTCTGGTGGAATTGACGCAGGTCAGATGCGCCGCGGACTCGATACCGTATTTGTGCTTAATAGCGGAAGCGATCTCGCAGGTAGAATTATCTGCTAAACTGCCGCTGGCGCCATAGGTGACACTGATGAAATCCGGTTTCAGATCTTTCAGTTCCTCCAGTGTATCATAAACGGTCTGGATCGGATTGTTCCTCTTTGGCGGAAATACTTCAAACGAAAATACCGTTTTTTCCTGATTAAATAATTGTGCTAATTTCAAAGTTCTTACCTTCCTCTATCTTAAATTTTCTCCTGCAAAACCAATGTTTTTATTGTAAACTTTTTTACTGTTTTTTTCAATCCCCGTCTCTGATTATTTTCCAGCTTTCCAGAAGATCCTCCATGCGGAATCTTGCGTTGGCCGGACTGGTAGACGGCAGCTGCATGGCCTCGACTCCGATCTGGCCGCGGGTATACCTGTCGTACAGCTTCTTTGCCAGCGCTCCGTTGGCAAAGACCCTTCTGATGCCTGTCTTCTTCAGCAGACCTGCCACATCAGCAGGCACTACGTTTCTGATGGAGCTGTCAGAGGCTCCGATGATGTCGCAGCTGTCTATGACGTCCCATACCGCGACCCTGTTTCTCAGCAGAAAGGCCTTCTTTTCCTCTATCGTCTCAGGAACAGCTTCCTCAAAGAGTGCCGCCAGCACTTTCCAGAACCGGTTCTGCGGATGTCCGTAATAAAAGCCTGTCTCCCGGGATTTGCCGGAAGGCAGGGTCCCCAGGATCAGGATCCGGCTGTTTTCATCACAGACAGGCGTAAAACCATGGCTGATTCTTTCATATTCTCCCATCGCACGTTCCTCCTGCGTTACTGTCATCTTATTTTTCTATGAGCATGATATCCAGATCTACCCTGCCCTTTATGCCGTCGACTCTGCCCCGGTCTGAATACTGCCAGATGCGGAACGCATACGGATATTCTGTCTGGCTGGTATAATGGGCCAGCCAGGTATCGTAACCGGTCAGGTATCCCATTTCCAGACGTGTCTGCAGCCAATGAGGATTTCCATATATCACTGGCGTATAGCCGTTTCGCTCAATAACCTTACAGAAAGCGTCCGCGATCTGGGTCCGCTCTGTCTGATCCAGACCGCTGATCCGGTCGTTCTCGCCATTGACCGGCTCCATATCAAAGGCGACCGGATAATGAACGCCTTTTCCCCGGATATGACGGATCACATAGCGGGCCTCCTCTATGGCTTCCTCTGCCGACACAGCCTGCGAAAAGAAATACACGCCTACGTCTAGACCGGCCCTGCGGGCTCCTTTCAGGTTTTCTTTAAACCGGCTGTCCATCTGGATCTCGCCGCTTTCCGAGCCCCGATAGCCGAGACGGATCATGGCAAAGTCCACGCCGTCTGCTTTTACCTTTTCCCAGTCGATCTCCTTCTGATAATAGGAAACGTCGATACCGGTCAGAGAAGTATAGGTGTCGTCCTCATAATACACTCTGCCGCCCTCTTTGGTAAATGCGCTCATGTTATAGGGATTTTCCGGCATGCCGCGGCGGAGTCCCAGACCGTCATAGTTTCCCAGTACCATATAGATCACGGTAAAAATACAGGCCACCATGAAGAGGGCCGCTGCCATGATGATCAGCTTTCCCCGCAGGGAAACCACCCGGTATTTACGCCTCTTGCGGGAGCTCTTCTTATTATTTCTGCGCGTCCCGCGCGGCCTGCGTCCTGCCGGCCGGCCGCTGCCGGGCAGAGCCTGACGCAGCTTCTGATTTATTGTCTTCAGATTGATGTTGATGATGTTTTTTTTCATAAGAAATATTCTATCACATTTCGACAAAATCGAAAAGAGTATTTGACGAAGCGGGATTTCTCCTATATATTATATAATAGAAGCGAGGTAAGAACGAATGTTAGATTTTAGTAAATTATCCCAGGATTTAATAACCTACCGCAGGGATCTCCATCAGATTCCTGAACTGGGTTTCTATGTTTATAAAACCAGCGCCTATGTATGTCAGGTTCTGTCTACCCTGTCCTGCAAAGTGGACAGGATCCTGCAGACCGGCGTCATCGCCTACTTTGATTTCGGCTGCGAAGAAACCATGGCCTTCCGCGCCGACATGGACGCTCTGCCGATTCAGGAAGAGACGGGACTTCCATACGCATCCACCCACGAAGGCTGTATGCACGCATGCGGCCACGACGGTCATATGGCCGGTCTATTGGGCTTTGCCAGAGTTTTGGACTACTACAAGAAAAACGGGCGCAAAGCGGCGTATAACGCCCTGCTGCTGTTTCAGCCCGCGGAAGAGACCATCGACGGCGCGTTGAAGATCTGCGGCACCCACATCTTTGATCATTACAACATCAAAGCCATCTTCGGCCTCCATCTGTGGCCTATGCTGGAAAAAGGCGAGATCGCCTCACGTCCCGGAGCCATGATGGCAAAATCCACTTCCGTAGAAGTGGTCATCGAGGGGGTCAGCGCCCACTGCGGCGAGCCGGAAAAAGGCAAAGACGCGCTGGAAGCCGCATGCCGCTTTATCAGCGACATCTATACATATAAGACCATCTTCGTACCTGACCGCTGCATCCTGAAATTCGGCAAACTGGAAAGCGGCACTGTCCGCAACGCCATCTCGCCTTACAGCAGGCTGGACGGCACCATGCGCACCTTTAACGAGGATACGTGGAACAACCTGGTCAGCGCTATGAAGCATCTGGGCGAAGAACTGGAACATAAATACGGCGTCAGGTTCTCTCTGGACGTGAGCAAAAGCCACCCTGCCGTCATCAACAACGAGAATCTCTATAAGCGGATCAAACCCCTGCTCATGGGACTCAATTACGTGGAGCTGCGCCGTCCCGTCATGATCGCCGAGGACTTTTCCTTCTTTGAGCAGCAGATGCCCGGAGTCTTCTTCTTCCTGGGGACCGGCAGCGGCATTCCGCTTCACAGCGACAACTACGATTTCGATGACAGTATTATCATCGAAGGCGTGAAGCTGTTCGATACCCTGTTCAGATCAAAGCTGTAGCTCTCATTTTTTCTTCGTTATAAACAAAACCTCAGGCGGATCCTTCTTTTGATTAAGCAGGCTGGTATACACCGCATGATACCGGTCAGCAGGCAGCTCCCTCGCCATCGTAAGAAGCTCCGCCTTTTCTTCTGCCCCTTCCGCGTGCCCGCTGTACAGGACCAGCGTTATGATGCCGCCGGGCCGGACCAGCTCCAGCGCCGCTTTTGCCGCGGCCAGGGTATCTTCCTTTTTCGTCGTAAACGACTTATCACCGCCCGGCAGGTACCCCAGATTGAAGATCACAGCCGACGGCTGCCGTCCGGGGAATTCCCTCTGGGCTGCCTCCTTTATATTCACAAAGTTCTCCTGTTTTACTATCACATTTTCAACGCCGTGCAGAGTCAGAAGCTCCTCTGTTGCCAGCACCGCCTTCTTCTGCAGATCCAAAGCCAATACGCTTCCGCTCTTTCCGACAGCCAGTGCCAGAGACAGGGTATCATGGCCGTTGCCGCATGTGGCGTCTACCGCGAGATCTCCCTCGTTCAAATAACCTGCTGTCATATACATGGCAATGCCGGTGGTCTTAGTCAGAATATTTGTCATGCGTTTTTCCTCCAAAATTCATCTGCCTCTATTCTACAACAAAAACCGCAGATTGAGAAGTACTGTCACACCTGAAAGCTTTCACCGTCCGCGAGATGCAGGATGCGGACGTCCGGCAGCTGCAGATCAAAATTCTTTCCCTGCTTCGTGTGAACTGGAATAAGCGCCGCCGGTCTTACCGTTTCCGCGGCCAAACGCAGCGCCTCTGCCGACGCGTGGCCGGAAGTATGAATTTTCACCGCGTAACGGAGTCCTTTCGTCAGTTTCTGTACGTCGCCCAGATGCCCTCTCAAATAGCCTTCCGACATGGAATAGATGAACAGAGTCTTCTCCGGCAAAGCTTTGGCATATGGCTCTATGATCCTGCGAAAATCACTGCCGACGCGCACTGCAGTGCAGAACGGCTGTTTTTCGATCTCATCGCTGGAAACAATGCTGCCGGTCATCCAGACTCTTGCCCGGTCAAAGCTGTAAGCCGGATATTTACGCGCCTGCCCGCTCTTTCTGACAGTTTCTAAAACAGACATCTGATAAGGATCGCAGCAGAACCGCCTGCCCCGCGACGCCATATGGAACGCAGCCAGCCTGTCGATATCCATCGCGCCGCACTGAACGAATACATAGGGAAACCGCTGCATCAGAAGCCCTGCGGCATCAGTCAGATGGTATTCGCTCACTGTCACCGGATCAGCAAAAGACAGATTGGTTCCCTCCATGATCATGACGTCCACCGTGTTTTCCAGCGGCAGAAGCGCTGGCAGGACCAGGTCCCCTTTGATGCCGTGAAGGCGGAAATCGCCGGTATGCAGCACTCTCCTTCCATCGCCTTCGATGAGCAGCATATAACTGTCGAAGGCAGAATGATCCGTCAAAAGCGGCGTGATCCTGAGCTCTCCCACATCAAAGGCCACGCCGTCCTCATATTCTTTCATCTTCTCAATGCGCCGTATGATCTCCCCGTCAGGATCCTTATGTCTCTGTTCTGCCAGAAACAAAGCCTTCGCGGTCTTTCCCATATACGTCGGGATCTTCTCCGCCGCGTATGGCAGCAGATCTGTATGATCCCTGTGGTAATGAGTAAATATGACGGCGTCGTAGGGATCTTTGATGTGCAGTCTGTCCTTTCGGTCATCGCCAGTCAGCGGTCTGCCGAAGTCGATGAGGATCCGCGTCTTCCCGCAGCTGATCCCCGTTATAGTTCCGCCGATCTCCGAAGCGCCCTGATAAATTTTGATCTCCATAGTTTTACCTCCGTTATCTATCATTTTAAGATCTCCCATCGGAAAATATGATAAAACCAGTCAAACCCTATTGACTTTTTGTCCGGACGGGAGTAAATTATATTATAAAGCGTTAGCACTCGATCGTTATGAGTGCTAACAATACTATAAGAACATCATTCGGAGGCGAGATTATGGCAAAGAAACAATTTAAAGCAGAGTCCAAAAAATTACTGGACCTGATGATCAACTCTATTTACACACACAAGGAGATCTTCCTGCGGGAACTGATCAGTAACGCCAGCGACGCGCTGGACAAACTCTACTATCAGAGCCTGCAGTCCGGAGATACTGGCATCAAACGGTCTGATTTCCACATCGACATTACTGCCGACAAGGATGCCCGCACCCTGACTATCAGTGACAACGGCATCGGCATGACCGCGTCTGAACTGGAAGCAAACTTAGGAACCATCGCAAAGAGCGGCAGCCTGGCTTTCAAGCAGGATCACGCAGAAGACGAACCATCCAAGGGCGCAAAGCCTATCGACATCATCGGACAGTTCGGCGTCGGCTTCTACTCCGCTTTCATGGTTGCTGACGAAGTCACCGTCACATCCAGAGCATACGGAAGTGAAGAAGCGAACCGCTGGGTCTCCAAGGGTGCTGACGGCTATACTGTAGAAGCAGCGGAGAAAAACGCAAACGGTACCGAGATCGTCCTTCATATCAAAGATGACGCTGAAGGCGAGGATTATTCCCACTTCCTGGAGGAATACTCCATTCGCAGCCTGATCAAAAAATACTCAGACTACATCCGCTACCCGATCCAGATGATGGTGGAAAAGAGCCGTCCGAAGGAAGACGCGGAAGCTGCCGAGGGTCAGGCGCCTGAGATGGAGACCTACATGGAGCTGGAAACGCTCAACACCATGGAACCGATCTGGAAACGTCAGAAGAGCAAGGTAAAACCGGAGGATTACAACGACTATTACAAGAGCAAATTCGGCGACTATCAGGATCCGGCCCGCGTGATACGGACTTCCGTAGAAGGCGTATCCAGCTATACCGCCCTGCTGTTCATCCCGGGCCACACGCCTTTTGACTATTACACCAAGGATTATGAAAAAGGCCTGCAGCTCTATTCCAGCGGCGTTATGATCATGGACAAATGCAAAGAACTTCTGCCTGACTACTTCAACTTCGTCAAAGGTCTGGTAGACTCTCAGGATCTGTCTCTGAATATTTCCCGTGAAACGCTGCAGCATGACAGACAGCTGAAGAACATCGCGAAAAACCTGGAAAAGAAAATAAAGAAAGAGCTGGCTGACTTCATGAAGAATGACCGCGAAGGATATGAAAAGTTCTTCGAAAACTTCGGCAGACAGCTGAAATATGGAATATATGATGATTTCGGCATGCACAAAGACGTGCTGTCAGATCTGGTCCTCTTCTACTCCTCCATGGAAAAGAAGATGATCTCTCTTGACGAATATCTGGCAAAGATGGGCGAAGATCAGCAATATATCTACTACGCTTCCGGAGAATCCGTAGAAAAGATCGATATGCTTCCGCAGACAGAATTCATCAAGGACAAAGGCTATGAGATCCTCTACCTGACCGATGAGATCGACGAATTCGTCCTGCAGATGATGCACGACTACAAGGAGAAAGAATTCAAATCCGTTTCTGCCGAGGATATCACAGGTGAAGAAACAGACGAACAGAAAGAGGCTATGAAAAAGGCGGAGGAAGACAACAAGGCTCTGCTGGATTACATCAAAGAGTCTCTTTCGGGCAAGGTCACCGAAGTCAAGCTCTCCCCTCGTCTGAAAGGTTCCGCAGTCTGCCTGACCACCAAAGGAAACATTTCTCTGGAAATGGAAAAGGTACTGAACGCTATGCCGACAGATCAGATGGTCAAAGCCGACAGAATTCTGGAGATCAATCCGGATCACGCTGTCATGACCACACTGCGTGATACCTTCGCTATGGGTGATGAAGGCAAAGATATGGTCAAAACCTACGCAAATCTGCTCTACAGCCAGGCGGTCCTGATCTCCGGACTGACCGTAGACGATCCGGTCGCGCTGGGAGAAGATATCTGCAAAGTAATTACGAAATAAACCGCTTCTATGAAAAAACGGCATGTCCGGACGACCGGCATGCCGTTTTTAGCGTTTTGATGATCATTCCTCAGGGAATACCTTGCTCCAGATCTCAGATCCGTCTTTGTTCAGGTAATTTACCTTTACTGTAACGCCTTTGATCTTCGTTTCTTCTTCACAAGAGGAAGCGATATTTTCAAATGTGGACGCGAAAGAGCTCATAGAGCTTTCGATCTGCTCCTGCGACGCTTCGACGATGTCCTCATCCAGCTGCTGTGCGAAAGTATAGGTATAGATGATCTGGTTTTCTTTGATCTCGATCGTCATACCCTCCTGAGATTCCGCAAACTGGTCGAGCTGTTCCTTTAATTCATCATCCTGCGCAACATATTCCTCCAAAGTAGAAGGTTCACTGTTGCAGCTGGTCATAAACATGGATACAGACAGTACCATAGCCAGCATCAGCACCAGCGCCAGTATCTTCGATTCTTTCTTGTTCATATGTGTTCTCCTTTTTTCATATTGCCATATCGCAATGACTTTTCTATTATACTATAAAAAAAGTCAGAATTCAATCTATATTGTCGAAATGAAAATTATCTCACATGTACTGCTCACATGGACTCAGCTTTCGGAGTAACCTGATTTTGTTTCCAGAGCAGGATATTATCCTCAAATACAGCAGAAAGCTCTCCCCTGTCCTTCAGCCACGATAAATAGGATCGAACGGTGCTTCCCACGAGGACATACTGTTCAAAGTTCATTACCAGGCCATAGTCTGAAAACAGCCTCTGTAAAATGCTCTCGAAGGATACTGGTTCACTGCATATGGAAAGGATGTGTTCCGCGATTTCATGCACTTTCGCAATGTTCATATCCGCAAGCTCTGTAATATCTTCTGCTGCGGGAGCGTGAGCAGGAACGAATCTCTTAGCTTTCAAGGATTTTACCCTTTCAAGTGTATTGAGATATTCCTCCACGTCGTAAATAAACCCGATCTGATATTTGTCGAGGGTCTCTTGGCTGGAAAGACAGTCGGCAAGAAATACGGTATCATCAGGAAGACGGAAGCCCGCCATATCAAAGAAGTGCCCTTTTAGCGGAATGATCTCAACTTCCTTTGGAAATGCTTCATCTGAAAAATCAGAGACCCTGCTGGGTTTCGCCATCAAAAACTTATGTCTCAGGTCCTTGCATGGATATCCTCCATACAAAAAGGACGGCTCCAGAACCGGATACTCTGTAAAGCATTTTTCAATACCGGAAGAAAAGATCCTGCAGCCTGTCTGCTGCTGCAGATAGCTGTTTCCTCCGATATGATCCGCGTTAGAATGGGTGTTCAGAATCCCGAGGAGATTCCATCCCTTTTCATCTAATAACTTTCGTACTTTTCGCCCCGCGTCCTTGTCATTGCCGCTGTCGATCAGATATACGTCTGTATCGCCGGCAAGGTATACCCCGATCTTTGCGGGGCAGTCAATATAATAACTCTTCTCACCCACCTGATATAACTCGTACATATCGAATATTACCTCCCGCTTTTCTGCTGTTAAATTCGCAGCCTGCTGCTATGATATATTTTACAACATACTTCTGAAGTAAGTCAACTGCATGCGTTGATCAGTGCGAAGCATTCTGGACTGAGTTGGGTTTTTGATAGATTTCGGAACGTTTAGCCCAAGTATTCAGCCGTGGAATTGGGTTTTTACGTCATATTATATGGATTTAACCCAGTGTTCTTCTGTTTTTCAGCTGGCAGATCCCCTGCGTCATCGTGCCCATCGGGCAGAACGTACACCATGTCCTCGGCTTGTAAAGCACCATGACGATCAGTCCCAGCAGAAGCGAAGTCAGCATTACACTGTAAAATCCGAAGCTGTACTGGGCGATCCAGTCGGCAACAAGACCCTGTGTATAGGTCCATCCCCACGGCACCCTGAAAGTCCAGAAAAGTTTGATCGCTTCTTTCAGAGAGTTTGCACCGGCAGCCACCAGATAGGTCTGAAACAGCATATTGCCGAACATCGTCAGGAAAAAGATCAGAAATCCGTAACGAAACCATTTGGAATACATCCATTTAGGCGTAGGTTTGTTGCGGGAACATTTCCAGTCAGCGCCCAGCTTCTGATACAGCTGTCCCCTGCCGCAATAGCGGTTGCAGAATCCTTTTGTCCCTCCAAAAATGGCAAAGATCAGCGGCACGAGAAAGTCGATCATGCCAAGCCAGGCGAACAAAATGTTAAAAAAGCCAAGGGCAAAGTAGACGATAGCCCAGATCCACAGCCATGTATACCACGGTTTTCTCATCTCTGCTCACCTCTTTCTATCACTGAAATACATCCGGTCGGACAGACCTTTGCGCATTTACCGCAGCCTACGCAGATGTCGCTGTCAACAGACGCATAGCATCCCTTTACAATATGTACCGCGCCTTTGGGACAGTCCCGCAGACAGGTTCCGCAGGCGACACAATTGCCGCGGTCAGCCTCCGCATATCTCTTAGATCTCATTGAAATATCTCCTCTCATCATATCCTTCTTCTTCGTTTAATTGATATGTATTGTCAGTATAACAGCTTCTCTGACTTTTTTCTGTGATAAAAGTCACCGAAAAAAACGGAACCTGTCACTGAGCAATGTTCCGCAGTTTTTTCATATCAAGAATTTTGATTCCCTTTCTGGACACTTCGACGATCCCATCTCCCGCAAACCGTTTCAGCATTCTGGATACCACTTCTCTGGCAGTACCAAGGTGCCTTGCGATCTGCTCATGGGTCATGACAATCGTCATGTTTTCATTGATGCCGGCGTCTTCCAGCAGAAAGAGCGCCAGACGCTTATCCATACTCATAAAGACGACCTGCTGCATAATCCACATCACATCTGAAAATCTGCCAACTGCTGTCTCCAGGGCGTAAATTCTTGCAGCAGGCACTCTGGCGCTGACTTCACTAAAGGCAGAGGCTGCGATCATGTAGCATTCACTGGGAATTTCCGCCTCTACAAACACATCAAATGTGATACTTTCAAGGACGCAGGACGCGGAAAGCATACAGATCTCACCGGGCAGCAGTCTGTATAATGTGATTTCCTTTCCGTCTTCCGAAAGCATATACAGCCTGAGCCTGCCGGTCTTTACAATAAACAAGCCGGCGCACCCGCTGTTATCGTGGACCATCTGTGCTTTTTCAAAATGCACCAGAGATGAGTTCCGGCAGAGAAAGTTCCTGTCTGTGTCGTTCAGTTCCTCCCAGAAGGGAAAAAATGTTTCATATGCTTTTTCAAACTCGTTCAAAATATGTACCTCTTTCATAGCTGTAATCAGGTTTTCTTACGCTTACGAAGTTTTAAGCTGATATTCTTCCGAAAAGCAATCTCTTGGAGCAATCCTGCCGCATAAGCGCTTCTTTCCTTGAGAGACTGCATCTCTACATCGGAACTGCTTTCGATTTGCCGAAACGCTTTCCTCAGGTCTTCTAAATCCAAAAGATTAACGGCTGCGCAGTAGAGTGTTTTTTTGCGTCCGTCATTATAATCTGCAAGCAGTTTATCCAGAATCATTTTCTTCTCTGTCTGCTCTGCATTATAAGCCTTGATGCCAATCAGCTGTGCCTTTTCTAAATCAGCCTTCCGATGCTGATGGGTAATAAAAGAATCAAAGTCATCAATGTGTTCATATTTTTCACAAGGGTACTCGCTGCACTGGAAACAGTATTCTATCCCGCCACGCTCCATACTGCATCTGGCTATTTTGCAGGACTGATTTCCCTGACCGCCGCCACAGCCCGGACAATACCCATTCAAACGCATAGGACAAAGTCCGCAGTTCAATCCGCAGAGAGAGAATAACTGATTCTGTCTGTTGAATCCTTTCATAGCTGGTTACCTCACTGTTTTTTATGATTGACGCCGTTTTTTAATTTCTTCATCGAGATTTCTCCTGCATATTTAAACTATAGCAGATCGTCCCGTTCAATCAGATGTGATTGCCTTAATTGGTATATGTGAATTATCAGATAATAGCTGCGCCAGAATATTATATTTCCCGTCTTCTGTATAAAAAGATAAATTTTTTTTATAGGTGTCCTGATTCAGCTTTAATCCTTTTGCACCATAATAAATAAACAGCTTTTCAAATGTAAGTTCCTGATATTCTGACGGAGTATTCTCTATTGTTGCAAAACCATGCCTGAGTACTTCAAATAGAAAGGCTTCTTTTTCAGGGTATTTTCTTAAATTCTCTTTGCTTGATCCTATACGGATATACCTTTCTCTTGCATAGGATGTGGGGACAGTTTTTGCTGCAGGGATCGTTAAAAGGACAACCCTTTTCCCGTCTATTAACAGTTCTTCAAATGTAAAATTAATATCTGGACTGAACTGCCGTGCAAGGTAATGTTTTAACGGTTCATGATTGACATTCTGATTACAATTAAAGTTCGTTCCTACTATCTCATGGCTTTTATCATTAATTTCCCAGACAAAGTATGCAAACTTATTTCCCGCAATAGCTGCACTATTGGATAAAGCTGATATATATTCACCCAACTCGTCTGCTTTAAACCAATTTTCTTTAAATTCGAACTATTCTCTTTCAGAGTCATACTTCCGAAGTTCATTTACTATTTCGTCTGATCTTCCCATATTGATTTACCTTTCTTTATGAGTTTATCACCCACCTATTATAACATGAGTGGGTGATAAAGCGGGTGATAAAATTTATTTTTCTTTATTATTTAATGTATCAGCATCAATTTCTACAAATCTGATATAGCAATCCTCATTACTTTTCCATTGACTTTATTTATAATAATCACACTGCCACCGGTCAGTTGAATCAAGAATTTGTCCGTAGTAATTGAGAAAAAACTCTCGTATCGAAATCAAAATCAAATTCCCTGCGCCATCTTCCGGTCTTAATCAGCTTTTTATTGCTCAATTTGTATTTTTCCCCAGTTCTAATAAGGCTTTACTCTCCACACCACCATTATACCACTAAGTTGATAATCAATCAAAAAAATAACGATAGCATCCTTTTCGTCTCTGCTATCGTTATTTTTAATTTTTTATCCAGTAATATTCTGTTTCAGGCAGTTCTTAATGTCATCCTCGGCATTGCTGATCAGGCGCAAGTCAAAGGTATCGACCAGATACTGCAGCACATTGGGACTCAAAAAAGCAGGCAGAGTTGGTCCCAGATAAATGCCTTTAATACCCAGACTCAGCAGCGCCAGCAAATCGGCAACCGCCTTTTGTTCATACCATGATACAATCAATGACAGCGGCAGTCCATTGACGTCGGTGTCAAACGCATCCGCCAGAGCTGTCGCAATCCGTATTGCGGAATACACATCGTTGCACTGCCCTACATCCAATAGCCTGGGAAGCCCTGCTACTTCTCCGAATTCCAGTTTATTAAACCTGTATTTTCCACATGCAAGGGTTAAAATCATGCAGTCCTTGGGAACCATCTTTGCAAACTCAGTATAATAGTTCCGTCCGGGTCTGGCTCCATCGCAGCCGCCAATGAGGAAGAAATGCCTGAGCTTTCCAGTCTTTACCGCCTCTACAATTTTTTCTGCATAGCTTAATGCGGCATGATGGCCAAAACCGACCAATATCTCCTGCGGCGTCTGATCCTCCGGATAGCCGCCCAGTTCAATGGCCTGTTGAATGATTTCACTGAAATCCTTCTCCCCGTTTTCTTTTCTGCCAATATGCTTTATACCTTCCCAGCCGACCACATTGGTGCTGTAGATTCGGTCTTTATAACTCTCTCTCGGTCTCATCAGACAGTTGGTCGTCATCAGAATACATCCCGGAAGATTGTCGAACTGTTTTTGCTGATCCTGCCATGCTCCTCCGAAATTCCCTACAAGATGCGGATATTTTTTCAGTCCTTCATATCCATGGCATGGCAGCATTTCACCATGGGTATAAATATTGACACCTTTCCCCTTTGTCTGCTCCAAAAGCATTTCCAAGTCCTTAAGATCATGACCTGAAACAATAATAAAAGGTCCCTTCTTCATATGAATATTAACCTTGTGCGGTGCCGGATTTCCATAAACCTCGGTATTTGCTTCATCCAGTGTTTTCATAACTGCAATTGCCATTTCTCCGGTCCGCATGGTCATCCGAATCAGTTCTTCTACTGTAAGGCTGTCATCGGTGAGTGACTCCAAGGCCTGAATATAAAAGTCATCTACCTGATCGCTGTAATAACCCAGCTCTCTCGCCTGATGTCCATATGCACTAATGCCCTTCAGGCCATATAAAATCGTCTGTCTCAAAGAGCGAATATCCGGATCCAAGGATTTATCATACATGATTCCCGCCAAAGGCGCATCCTTTAACATCTCCGATTTGGTTTCCGGAAGATTATAAGATGCGTGAGCCGTATGATTTTTAATCTCCCCTGCCATTTCTCTTAAGGTTTCTTTAATCTCCTGTGACTTTTTCAGTAATTCCACGTGCTTATCCGCATCGAAATTGACATTAGTAAGCGTTGTAAAAAGAACATTTTCAATAAAACTTATCACGCCTTTATCGATATGCTGTCCATTCTCTGCCAGCGCTTTTCCGTAGCAGCTGATTCCTTTAATCTGAAAAATCAATAGATCCTGCAGATTTGCAATTTCCGGTGTTTTTCCGCAAACCCCCAGCTTCGTGCATCCTTTTCCGTTGGCTGTCTGTTCACACTGATAACAGAACATTTCATAACCCAAATCCATGTTATTGCTCATATACTGACCTTCCTTCTCTTTCATTTTTAGGCATAGTATTTGTCAGTATATGAAAAATATACCTCAGCGGAAATATCATTCTGCGTTTTTCAAAGCTTTATCCAGCGGGATTTTTTGAATCCTTCTAAAATCGAAACCTAAACCGATTAAATATCCAATCAGAATAAACAGGAACATTTTCGCGTATCCCCACGGATTCATAGTAAATGTATACCATCCGCTGTATTCCGACATAATTGCTTTCCAGGCTTCTCCCATTACAAGACTTCCCAGAAAAACGCTGACAGCATCAGAGGCTAATAAAACAATGGTGGTTGAAAGAAGATATAATTTCGCTATCTCGCCATTTTCATAGCCAAGAATTTTAATCATGGAAATAGCATTTTCGTTTTTCTCAATAATAATCTTTGTAAGCAGGTAAATCAATATTGCTGACAAGAGGACGCAAAGTACCTGGAAATACTGCATGTATGCGCCCATAGAATGATCCAGCTGATCACACATTTTAGTGATATCTCTCTCAGTAATTACCGTCGCTATATCATCCTCTGACAAATCCGTAATTTCCTGATTAGACAAAAATCCCGTAAATTCATCTTTTTCCAGCCCAAAAACTGTCAGAAACTGTTCAAGGGGCATGAATACGGAAATATTCAAAGACTTATCATAAAATCCAGCTACTTTAAATTCATATTTCGTATTCTCATATTTTTCTTCAAGAACAAGCGCATCACCTTTCGATATAGCGTACTTTTCCGCAAAAGAATTTGAAATATAGACTTCATCTTCGCCTAAATCTTCCAGGCCGTCGATTTTTACATAACCACTGTCCTCTGCAATGCCGTACACGGAAATCTCCTCATCAATTTCACCGCTTTTCTTTTGCAGTGATTTTAAACCAAAAATTTCCGCATGATCTGTTGTTGTCATAATAGGCTTTGAATCCTCGTCCTCATATGCTTTCAGCACATACTGATAGTCCGCAAACATCATATCTTTTGTATGTTCTTTATAATAATCCAGCGTGTCGGGCATTCCGATTACCATGGCAAGCATCACACTGACAAAGAATATCCCAAAAAACTGGTGCTCTGTCAAGATTTCGGACACTTTTTTTGAAAAATTCTGCTGATATTCATGCAATATTCTGACGGGTTTGGTCCGCGTATGATTTTTCATACAGATCCGGTGAAAGATAAC
>JAETRU010000069.1 GCA_021769965.1 Eubacterium sp. | reverse complement strand
TCGAACATCAGGCAGCCTGGGCAATTTCGTTGACTTCCCGCCGGACGAGCTGTACTGCATTCGCCGTGTGGATGCCAAAGAAGATGTACAGGATTTCGGTCAACTTCGTCCTTGCCATGTGAAAGGAGCAGGAACTACCTGATAATGGAAAGACTGCCCTGCGGGAAGAACCACGAGAAAGTTGCCGATGCGGTCATCAGGCTTCTATACCCGTACAGGAAGAATGTGCTGACGATAACCACTGACAATGGCTTCGAGTTCCGCTCGCATAAGAAAATATCGGAAGCCCTCAAGGCACCGGTATACTTTGCCGACAGTTATGCCTCGTGGCAAAAAGGCGGGATAGAGAATATGAACAAGCTGATAAGGCAGTATATCCCCAAAGGGACTGACTTCCGGGAACTCAGCGACGAGTTCATCCATTCCGTCCAGCTGAAGATAAACCGAAGGCCCAGGGAAAAGTTGAACTTTTCTACCCCCAAGGACGAGTTCTTTAGACTTTTGTTATAATTTTGTCTCGTGTTGCACTTGCTCGTTGACTCTGCCGCGTTGATTTTTTGCATTTTTCTGCGAAAATCTGTAAATTTGCAGTCTTATGACCAATTATATGACAATGTTTATGTGTGGTAATGCGGCTTCCGCAATGCGTGCGTTTGCAGCCGCTGCTTTTCTTCTTTTCTTTCCGGCCTGCATGAAGACGGAGGAGCCTGTTTCCGTACAGGATGACGGATTCATTGAACTGGCATTCACCAAAAACGGTTTTGTTGATGATACGCAGGATATGCCATCAGTGAAGGCGGATGTGGATGAAGACGGGAGCGGAACTTTTACGGAAGGGGACAAGGTCGGGTTGTATATATACGGCAGTCCTTCCAGGCATGTCATTCTCACTCTTGAGAACGGCAGGTGGACTCCGGCGCTGAAGAAGAGCGACCTGGGATCCGGCACGGCCAGGCTTTCCGCATATTATCCTGTATCGGAGGCTGAAGGCATCGGGTCAAACGTGCACCGCCATAAGGTGCAGACCGACCAGAGCGGGGACGGCTACATGGAATCGGATCTTCTGTGGAGCCATCTCGACATTGTCTTGGCTCGCTTTCAGGCAACAGGATAGAATTCCCTTTCAGGCATGCCATGCACAGGCTTGTCATAAACATTACGGGCTCTGACGGTACATTGCCCGAAGACCTTTCAGTAAAGGTCCTCAATAAGACCGAGGGGTCGCTTTCAATCTATAGCGGAAGTCTGAATGATCCGTCCGGTGAAAAGGTGAGAATAGATGCCAGAAAAGCGGAAGGGAGTCAGGGCAAGTTTTCCGCAATACTTTTCCCGGGCAGTCTGGGCCCTTATTCCGACGGATGGGTGGAAATAACTGCGGGCGGCAAGACCTCGACCTTCAAGGCGCCGTCGGAAATCGGCGGCAGGGATTTTCTGGAGAGCGGAAAGGAGACTGTGCTGAACCTGAGTCTGAATCAGGGCGGCGTCGGCCCCGGGGAAGAGCCGGAGCCGGAGCCTGATCCCGACTATGCTGGGAAAATATGCTGGGTATATGGAGTCAAGACGCCGGAAACTCCTGACTACAATGAGGAGACCGTGAAAGTGCTGACAGATACGGATAAATTTTATCCGTGGAACTTCCCTTCAGGAGTATGGTTCAAGTTTGACAGCGATCCTGAAACAGCCTATCTGAACTGGCAGGAGGGCTTCCGCTGGTATGACTGCGACAAGGACAATCCGGACGAAAGCAACTCCCGTCCCGGCTATCATGACAGCAACATGTGCTGGGCGGCCGCTTCGGCATGCATGCTCCACTGGTGGATGAACATCAACAGCGACTATATTGCCGCGTATGACCGTAAATATGGAGATGTGTGCCCGAAATATCCGCGCCCTTCATCTGAATTTTCTGGCACTGAAAAAAGCGAGATATTCAATTTCTTCAGGGAGGCAAGCCGTAACCGCGGAGGGGATGCGAGGGACGGCATCAACTGGTTCATCAACCACACTCCCGGATTGGGTCTAAACGACACTTTCGACGACGATGCCTTCGGAGGCTATTTTACGGAGGTTTTCAAGGGAATGAAGATAGCCGACTCTTTCGGGGGCTTCAGCAAGGAAACGTTCAACGAGCTCATAAAAGACGCCCTTGAGAATGACCGCGGACTCGGATTCATACGCTCACACGGACTGACGCATGTCATGGCTCTCTATGGTGTCGAATTCGATGATGAAGGATATATCTCGGCCGTATATTATGTCGACAACAACGACTATTATAATTTTCAGGTCACAGGCAGCAGCACTCCGTTCCAGAGGCATCGCCTGATCCGCAAGAAGATCACCTACAATGAGGGCAGCGGATTCAAGATATTGATCGGGGAGGGTACATCGTATGCGATAGTCGGAGTGACTACGATGGATCTTATGCGTGACGTATGGCGGAACGCCTTTCCGGAAGTGCGCACAGACGACTGAAGCTGAAAAATGATGTCGGGCAGTGCCCGGCAGGATTGCAGACATTTTATTTGACATAGATATTATGATGATTATGAAGAGTTATAAATTTTTTCTATATGCTGCGGCGATTCTGCCGGCGGCCGTCTCATGCGACAGATCCGTCCTTCCCGGCGGGGACGGCGGCAGCGATGAAGTGACGGGAAAAATCGACATAAGGACTGCCGTAGGCCCCATTGTGAAGTCGCCTCAGCTCGGACAGGACGGCTCCGGAAATTTCGTAAGCGGAGACATGTTCCGGCTTACGGTTTCAGGAGAGGGCTTTGATGATATAAGCGAGATCTATACGGTGGGAGAAACGGAACTTTTCTGGTCGGATTTGGAGCTTCCGGATAATTCCGGTACGGTGTATTTTTCAGGATGTTATCCTGATCAGGATGCCGTTTCAGACGGCAGTTTCCGTTTTGACATGCCGGCAGACGGCGAGACGGATCTTCTGCTTGCCAAGGCTGTTCCGGTGGCGTACCAGGCGTCGGCGGTGGAGCTGAAATTCTCTCATGCTTTCCACAGGCTTGCCATAGAATATGTGTCTGACGGCACTTATTCCGATTCCGATCTTTCGCAGGTAGCCACATCCGTCAATGCGATGTCCTCATGCACGGTGGATCTGCGCAAGGGCGAAGTTGAATCAGGCTCTGCTGCCCGTCCGGCAAGATACATGGAAAAGAAGGGGAATTCCGTGTCATATATGCTGATTCCGCAGCAGAAAGACGATGTCACTGTAGAGGTCTCTTTCCAGGGTATGAAAAAGACGTTCACTCTTCCGGACACCACCGGGGACGGTCAGGCGCTCAGTCAGCTTGAAGGAGGCAAAATGCTGACGGTGCGGCTTGAGATTTCTTCGGACGGGATCAGAATGGACGGAGTGGAGATTATAGGATGGAAGTCCCAGGGAACTGTCAACGGAGGCATATCCTTCTGAATCACCTCCGTCATCAGGCATTGATTATGGACAGGACTACAATAGGGACAGTCGTTTAATTCCGTCATTATGAGTCAATCGGCAGACTGTCCCGGTAATTTTTCCGATCGAACACATCTTTTTATATTTTCGGCTCCGTTTCGGAGCCCCTTTTTT
>JAETRU010000032.1 GCA_021769965.1 Eubacterium sp. | reverse complement strand
AGAGAGTATCCGCATCAGTTTTCCGGTGGTATGAAGCAGCGTGTAGTAATCGCAATCGCCCTGTCTTTGGAACCGGAGCTGCTTATTGCCGATGAGCCAACTACTGCCCTTGATGTCACCATTCAGGCACAGGTACTGCACATGATGCGTCAGCTGAAGAAAAATCTGGGCACTTCCATGATTCTCATCACCCATGATCTGGGTATCGTATCACAGAACTGCGATAAAGTTGCGGTGATGTACGCGGGAACTATCGTGGAATCCGGCACCGCTGAGGAGATATTCCTGAGCGAGGCGCACCATCCGTACACTGTCGGACTGTTCGGGTCTATTCCGGACATGAAGAAACAGACTAGAAGGCTTTCTCCGATTGACGGCCTCATGCCGGATCCGATGGAGCTGCCGACCGGCTGCGTATTTCATCCGAGATGCCCGAAGTGCACAGAGAAGTGCAAAACACAGGTGCCGAACGCAGTCACCATAAATGGTGAACACACCATCAGATGCCATTTGTTCGAGGAGGTGGAAAGCCATGAGTAACACACCGAAGATTGAGGTAAAGCATTTAAAGAAATATTTCAAAACTCCTTCCGGTCTGCTTCACGCAGTGGATGATGTGAGCTTTTCCATCGAAAAGGGACATACCCTCGGCGTGGTAGGAGAATCCGGCTGCGGAAAGACGACGCTGGGAAGGACCGTACTTCGTCTGGTTGAGCCGACTGACGGTGAGATCTACTTTGACGGAGAGAAGATCACAGATTTCAATAAGGCGAAGATGAAACAGCTGAGAAAGAAAATGCAGCTGATCTTCCAGGACCCGTACGCATCTCTGAATCCGAGACTTTCTGTATCGGAGATCATCCGCGAGCCGATGGAAGTGGGCAAGATGTTCAAGACGAAAGCGGAGATGCACCGCAGAGTGAAAGAACTGATGGACGTTGTAGGCCTTGCGCCTCGTCTGATCAACGCTTATCCTCATGAGCTGGACGGCGGAAGAAGACAGAGGATCGGTATCGCGAGAGCTCTGGCAACAGACCCGGAATTTATCGTCTGCGACGAGCCGGTATCGGCGCTGGACGTATCGATTCAGGCGCAGATCCTGAACCTGATGATGGATCTGCAGGAGGAGCGGGAACTTGCTTACATGTTCATTACCCACGACATGAGCGTGGTAAAACATATTTCTACGGAAATTGCGGTCATGTATCTGGGTCAGTGCGTAGAGCTGGCAGAGACAGAAGAACTCTTCAGAAACCCGAAGCATCCTTATACCCAGGCGCTGCTGTCGGCGATTCCGGAAATCGATATTACGAAAAAAGACGCAGAGCCGGAGCTTCTGCGCGGAGAAGTCACATCTCCAATCAATCCGGCAGAGTACTGCAGGTTTTATCCAAGATGCAAATATGCTTGTGAGGCTTGTAAAAATGAGAGCTATAAACTGGCTGAGATATCTGAGGGCCATTATAGCGCTTGTATTATGAACCAGAAGGAGTGCGTAGATTAGATGCAGAATAAAGAACGATTATTAGAAAATTATGCAGAGCTGATTTTGAAGAGGGGAGTAGGCCTTCGCGCGGGACAGATCCTGGTGGTGGAGGAAACATCTGTAACTGCCATTGAGTTTCTGCGGATCTTAACGAGAAAGGCATATGAACTGGGCGCGAAGGATGTGGTCATTCACTTTACGGATCAGCAGCTGACCAAGATCCGCCTGGAGCATGCGAAAATGGAGACCCTGTCCGAAGTGCCGGACTGGTGGGTCGAAGCGAGAACGTCTTATGCCGAGAAAGACGCGTGTTTTCTACGTCTGAACAACGACGCGCCGGACGGGCTGCGTGATGTAGAGGATGTAAGACTCGCGACTTGGAAGAACGCCACATCGGCGACTTTGAAGGATCTGGGATTCCTGAAAAAAGATAACCGTGTAAAGTGGAGCGCTTCTGCGATCCCGGGAGAAGAATGGGCGATGAAAGTTTTCCCGGACAAGACAAAAGAAGAGGCAGTGGACGCGTTATGGGAAGCGATCCTCAAATGCTGTTACGTGACGGAGGACAGCGGCATCGCAGGCTGGGATAAACACATCGATGAAATGCTTGAAAACGTGAAAAAAATCAATGGGCTGAAAGTCCGCGGTCTGCATCTTCGCAACAGTCTGGGCACGGATCTTACCATGGAACTGTGCGACGATACGGTCTTTGTAGGCGGTATCTGCCATTGTCCGGAACCGGACGGAGAACTGTTCGCGCCGAATATTCCGACGGAAGAGATTCTTTCCACGCCGCATAAATATAAGGTAAACGGCGTTGTTTACAGCTCTATGCCTTTTGTCCATGCGGGCAACATTATTGACGGCATGCGTCTTGTCTTTAAAGACGGCAGGGTTATTGAATACAGCGCGGAGGTAGGAGAAGAAGTGCTGACCGGAATTTTTGAGGATGAAAGCGCGCGCTACCTGGGCGAAATCGCGCTGGTCCCGTTTGATTCTCCGATCAACCAGATGGGAATCCTGTTCTACAATACCCTCTTTGACGAGAACGCTTCCTGCCATCTGGCACTGGGAGCAGGTTATTCGGACATGATTCTGGGCGAAGACCGGAGCATGGAGGCACTGGAGAAGAAAGGCCTGAATATTTCAGCGCTCCACGTGGACTTTATGTTCGGCACAAAAGATCTGGCATGCACTGTGACTTGCGAAGACGGCAGTGAGGCAGAGATTTTCCGTGACGGGAAGTTCTGTATATGATATATTGAGAGGAAAATTAAAAAAACAGTCCGGGTCATGGCGCGCCCGGGCTGTTTTTTGATTCCTTACAGCTTCGTATATTCCACTGCGATCTTAGCGGCTCTTCTGGCGTTGTGATATGCCAGCTGCAGGTTGGCTGCCAGAGAGTCCCCGCCGGTATAATCTTTGATGTGTGCCAGCAGATAAGGTGTGGTGTCTTTGCCGCGGATACCGTCTTTTTTAGCAGATTCGATAGCCCGCTCAATGACAGCGTTGATCTCATCAAAGTTCAGCTCATATTCGGCCGGGATCGGATTAGCGATAACGGCGCCGCCTTTCAGGCCCAGATCCCATTTGGTCTTCATGATCTTTGCGACTGTCGCTTCGTCCGGCGCATTGAAGTCTACGCCGAAACCGCTCTTCCGGCAGTAAAACGCAGGGAAGTCATCAGTCTGAAGGCCGATGACGGGAACGCCCATGGTCTCCAGATATTCCAGAGTCAGGCCGATGTCGAGCAGGCTCTTTGCCCCGGCACAGATAACGGCTACGCGGGTATTTGCCAGTTCCTGCAGATCAGCGGAAATGTCCATCGTGGTCTCCGCGCCTCTGTGGACGCCGCCGATGCCGCCGGTAGCAAAGAAACGGATGCCTGCCAGTTCAGCCAGCATCATGGTGGTGGCTACAGTAGTAGCGCCTGCCATGCCGGTGGCGACATAGGTGGCGACATCACGGCGGCTGACTTTTCCTACGTTCTCGGCTTTGCACATGATCTCCAGCTGGTCTGATGTCAGTCCGATGCACAGTTTGCCGTCGATGATGGCGGTGGTTGCAGGGATCGCGCCTTCTTCCCGGACGATCTTCTCTACCTTGTGGGCAAATTCCAGATTCTCAGGATAAGGCATACCATGGGACAGAATAGTGGATTCTAAAGCGACGACTGGTTTTCTGGCCGCCAGTGCTTCCTGGATCTCCGGAGCGATGGATAAATATTTGTTCATTTTTTTACCTCTCTTTATTTAAACTCAGTTTTTGCAGAGCCTGGCAGATCTCCGCGGCTCCTGATTTATAAAATCACTTCATATCTGGCATGTTTTTCAGATGGCTTTAGTATAGCAGAGCCGGTTGCGAAAAAATAGGACATATGGCATAATATAAGGAGTAACTTCAGGTTTATCCGGACAGTTTTTTGCGGCAGGATGATTCTACAGCGAAGGAGGCACAACATGAAGATCAAAGACGCAGAGAGGCGGGCGGCATGTTTAAAAAAATACTCTGTAAGTGAATACTTTTCCGCGGCGACGGCCGCTGCCCTTGCTGGGAAAATGGAGGTCCATGTTTTCCGAAGAGGGGAGTACGTGTGCGAAGAGAGAAAAACGCCGCGATGCCTGTATTTTCTCGTGGACGGCAGGGTAAAACTGTATATGATACATCAGGACGGAAGCATTACCCTGGCGCAGTATTTTGAGGCTGTCAGCGTTCTGGGCGAGCTGGAGCTTCTGGGCATCCGGAGCCAGTCCCAGGATATTCAGGCGGTGAAGGATTCTGTGTGCATTGCGCTGCCTTTTGACAGCTGCCGGGAACTGATGTTGTCAGATACGGTTTTTTTGCAGAATCTGAGCCGTTTTCTGGCGGAAAAAATGCTGCGCAGCGTGGATAAGCTGGCGGCGACCCAGAGCTACCCTCTGGAAAACCGGCTGGCCGCGTATCTGCTGGAGGCAGAGGCGGAGCAGGGCGTACTGCCGGGCGGCTGGATACGGCTGAGACTGACGGATCTGTCCCAGTACCTGGGATGCAGTTATCGGCATCTATCCAGAGTTATAGGCCAGTTTGCCGGCGAGGGATGGATCGAAAAGGAGCGGACCCGTCTGCGTATCACAGACAGAGACGCGCTCCGTGAAAAACTGTCTCAAATGGAAACGGAATGAGCTACAGATCTTTTTGTATCAGCTGATTGAAGCTCTTCATATCCCCTGCCACGATGAGGTGCTGGTCCGGGGAGAAATAGTATTCGCCGCTTTCCAGAGGCATGATGAGATCGTGATATTTATAGGCGATAATGTTGACGTGGTAGTTCTGGCGGACATTGACGTCTGTCAGGCTGCGTCCGATCCAGCTGTCCGGCGGTTCGATCTCGAACAGACCGTAGTGCTCGCTGAGTTCGATGTAGTCAAAGGCCCGCTGGGCGCTGTATTTCATGGCGGTACGGATCGCCATATCCCGTTCCGGGTAGATGACGTTGTCTGCGCCGTTCTGCAGCAGGAACTTGACGTGAATATCCTGATTTACTTTAGTGATGACCTTTCTCGCGCCCAGATCCTTCAGGGTCATGGTGATGATCATGGATGCTTCCAGATCATGACTGATGCAGACGAAGCAGATATCAAAGTTAGACACGCCCAGTTCTTTCAGAACGATCTCATCGGTGCAGTCGCCGATCTGGGCGGCTGTGACCAAAGGCGCCAGCTTGTTGACGGCGTCTTCATCTTTGTCGATGACCATTACCTCGTTGCCGAGGTTCGACAGGTTTGCGGCCAGATGGCGTCCGAAACGGCCCAGGCCGATGATCAGTGCAGATCTCATTTTTATTTTCCCCCTTTATGATTGCTTTATTCTGATGCCGGTCAACCCAGAGTGATCTTTTCCTGAGGATAACGGATCTTCGGTATGATCTTCCTGCGCACGATGGCCATGGCGAGAGTGACGCTTCCCAGTCTGCCTCCATACATCAGAATCATGAGGCAGAGTTTGGAGAAGTCCCCGAGCTCCGGTGTGATACCCATGGTCAGTCCGACGGTTCCGATGGCGGACAGAGATTCGAACAGGCAGCTTTCCGCAGTCAGTGCCGGATCGTCCAGCATCAGGAAGAAGCTGCAGACGAGAGCAGACAGAGAAAACAGGGCGATCGTGGAAAAGGCTTTTTTCGATGCGTCGTCCTCCAGCCTGCGGCGGAAGATATTCAGATCCCGGTAGTGCCGCGCGGAAGAGTAGATAGAGAGCAGAAGTGTCACAAAGGTCGTTACTTTGACGCCTCCGCCGGTAGAACCCGGGCCTGCCCCGATGAACATGAGCAGCATAGTAAGAAACCGGCCGGCAGCAGACATATCTGTGTAGTTTACTGTGTTGAACCCTGCGGTTCTCGGTGAAACGGACGCAAAGAAAGAAGCCAGTATTTTTTCACCGGTATCCATATGGCTGAAAGCGCGGCCGCCCTCTATGAGCAGGAACGCAGCTGTGCCGGCAATGATCAGAAGAGCTGTAAATATGAGCATGATTTTGGAATGGAGCGTATATTTTCTTAAATGGAAACGATGATCGATGATGTCATTCCAGACGATGAAGCCGATGCCTCCTGAGACGATCAGTATCATGACGGTGATCTGCAGGAGGTAGTCGTCCTGAAAGCCGGTCAGAGAGCTTAGCGGCTCCCATCGTCCCATCAGATCAAAACCCGCGTTGCAAAAGGCAGATACAGAGTGAAAGATTCCGTACCAGATACCCTGCGCCGCTCCGATCCGCGGGATGAACCTGACAGCTATGATGACGGCACCTGCGCTTTCAAAGAGCAGAGAGCCCAGAAGCATCCGGCGGATGAGCCTGACGACACCGCCCATATGGGGCGTTCCAACGGATTCCATGAGAATGGACCGCTGAAAGATGCCGATCCTGCTGCCTGATATAAAGGAAAAAATCATAGCGATCCCCATAAAACCGAGACCGCCGATCTGAATGAGCAGAAGAATGATGCACTGCCCGAGAAAATTGAACTGTGAGAAGATGTCGTAAATGGTAAGTCCCGTTACGCAAGTTGCGGAAGTTGCTGTGAACAGACCATTGATAAAGGGAATGCTTTCTCCGTTTTTACTGCATAACGGCAGTGAAAGCAGAAAGCCGCCCATTACAATAATTAGCGCAAATCCAACGGCAAGGATCTGCACAGGGCTAAGCCCGGTTTTTCGCAACATGATATGGATGCCTCCCTAAACCTCTTTGCCCCCTGCGGGCGATTTCCTTATATTATAGAGTATTTTTTGGTAATGTCAATATACTGCATCAAAATTCCCAAATTGGCATAATAATAAGAAAACTTATCTTTCTTTTTCACCTCGATAAGACCGGATTCGACAAGCTTTTTCATGTGCTGGGAGATAGTCGCCTGTGCATAATTAAACGCCATGACCAGATCTTTGTTGCAAACCGTTTCCATAGATTTGTTGCACTGCATGATATGCCGGAACAGCTTGAGCCGGACCGGATGGGCCAGGGCGTCAGAGACCCTTGCGATCATTTCTATATCTTTTTCCTCCAGTGCGTCAGATGTTTTTCTGATTCTCATAATGTGCCTCCCTTGAATAAATCGTCAATTACCAATATACAACAAAACAGTCGAAATAGCAAGAAACGTATCGAAAAAACGGTTACCAAAAGGTAAAAACGGATGGGGCAGGCATAAGAAAAAAACGCTTCTGTCAGGTGCAAAATAATTTGCACTTTGCCGGAAAATCGTGTAAAATAGAAGAAAGCGAAGCGGGAGGTGTGAAAAGTGACAGCAGAAGAATATAAGAAGATACTGGAAGCACTGATTAATCTTGTGGATATGGGCGTCTATGTGGTAGATACAGACGGCGTGGGCATGTTTTATAATCAGGTTATGGCGGACATGGAGCAGATCCGCGTTGATGATGTCATCGGCAAGCCTTTTGCGAAGGCGTTTCCCGGCGTAAAACTGGAAGAAAGCACTATGTATCAGGCGCTGAAGAAGAATGTGGAGATCCGCCACAAGCAGCAGTCTTACACGAACTTATATGGGAAAGAGATCGCTACGATCAACAGCACAGTGCCTGTAATCCATGAGGGAAAAACCATCGCGGCCATTGAAGTCGCAAGGGATGTGACCAATATTCGTTCTATGAGTGATACGATTCTGCAGCTGCGGGAAAAAGAAAACAAGCCCAAAGAAGTAAAGCCGAAGCTGAAGAGGTATACCTTTGACGATATTATCGGAGACAGCCCTCTGTTCACTGCGGTCATAGACCGGGCAAAGCGTGCCGCGGGCAATGACGCGTCGGTATTTATCTACGGGGAAACAGGAACAGGAAAAGAACTCATTGCCCAGAGTATTCACTATGCCAGCGCGCGCCGGCAGAATCCGTTTCTGGCGCAGAACTGCGCGGCATTGCCGGAATCTCTGCTGGAAGGGATTTTGTTTGGCACGACAAAGGGCGGATTTACCGGAGCGATGGACAGAGCCGGGCTCTTTGAACAGGCCAATGGCGGGACCCTCCTGCTGGATGAGATCAACTCCATGCCGTATGACTTGCAGAGCAAACTGCTCCGCGTGCTGCAGGAGGACTATATCAGAAGAGTCGGCGGAAGCCGGGATATTCCTATTGATGTGAGAATTATCGCTACTGTAAACGAGCCGCCGGAAAAACTTATAGAAGAAGGAAAGCTGCGAAAGGACCTTTATTACCGTCTCAATGTGGTAAATATATCGATTCCGCCGCTGCGCAGCCGTCTTGCGGATATTCCGGTATTGACGGAAAAGCTTTTGGAAAAGCATAACGAACGTTTTGGAAAAGAAGTCTGGATGGTATCAGAGCATGCGCTGCAGAGGCTTTGTGATTACGATTATCCAGGCAATGTCCGCGAGCTGGAGAATATTATCATGCAGTCAGTGGCTATGGCAGACAAAGAGCACGTTCTGACGGAGAAGCTGCTGCAGATGCCGATGCAGGTGGACGCGATCGGCGCCGATGTAGAAAAATGGGACCGGAAAGGACCGCTGGACGTATATCTGGACAATCTTGAAAAAGAGATCATCAGAGAGGTCATGATCTCTGAAGGCGGGAATATTTCAAGGACCGCGGAGGCTCTGCATATCAAACGGCAGACGCTGCAGCATAAGTTAAAAAAATACGGGATCAAGGGTTGAGAAATGATGATTTGATGCAAAAATATTTGCATATAAAATGCCCAAAATTTTGCACATTGGCTGCCGAATCTGTGGCAGATCAGTTTCAAATTGAAAAAAATCCATCCTTGGTAGAACAAGATTTAGTGGTTTTTGCACAGAATAACTGCAAAAAACAACTATTTTTTTGGTTTTTTGTGGGCGTTTTTGTATCATGTATACATGAAAACGTTTGGCACGGTTGTTGCTTTATATATAAGCATAGCGGGACATCCCGCAGTAATTTAAACTATTTATTAGTTAACGCTAATTCATTAAGTGAAAAAGGAGAGAAAAGCAAATGAAAAATGTAAAGGTTATCCTTTGGGGACTCGGCGCTATGGGCGGCGGAATCGGCAAAATGTTAGTAAAGAAACAGGGTGTTGACATTGTCGGCGCGATCGATATCGGCGCTAAGATCGGCAAGAGCTTATATGATGTAGTTCCTGGCATCGAAAGAGGTGACAGAGAAGACGTTATCGTAGGAACTCCTGAAGATGTTATCAAACCGGGTTCAGCGGATATCGTAGTAGTCTGCACAAACTCTTTCACAAAAGATGTATATGACAAATTAGTTTTCGTTATGGAAAGAGGCATCAACGTTATCACTTCCGCAGAAGAAATGGCTTATCCGCAGGCTCAGGAACCAGAACTGGCTAAGAAACTGGACGAGATCGCAAAGAAGAACGGCGTAACTGTACTGGGCACCGGCATCAACCCTGGTCTGATCATGGACTTACTGGTAATCCTGTGGACAGGCGCATGCGAATCCGTTGACCACATCGTTTCCAGAAGAGTAAACAGCTTATCCCCGTTTGGTCCTGCTGTAATGGAAGAACAGGGAATCGGCGTAGAAGTAGAAGACTTCAACAAGAGAAAAGCAGACGGCACTATGGCTGGTCACGTAGGTTTTGCTGAATCTGTCGGCATGATCTGTGACGCACTGGGCTGGAAGCTGGAAAAATTCGAACAGGATATGGAACCGATCGTAACTGACGTAGACAGAAAGTCTCCTTACGGCTTTGCAGCAGCAGGTCAGGTTGCCGGCGTTGCAATGAAGGGCTGGGGTACTGTTGACGGCGAAGTTAAGATCGAAATGGATCACCCGCAGCAGATCGAACCTGAACAGGTTGGCGTTCACACTGGTGACTACGTAGAGATCAAAGGTATCCCGCCTGTAAACATGGCTAACACTCCGGAGATCGAAGGCGGTATCGGAACTATGGCTATGATCATGAACTGCATTCCACACGTAATCAACGCAAGACCTGGTCTGAAGACTATGATCGACATTCCGGTTCCTCACGCAATCATGGGCGATATGAGAAACATGATCGAAGAGGACTGCAAACTGGTAAAATAGTTTGCTATTGATTAGAAATAATGTAGGAGATGATACGAATGGTTAAAAAAGGAGAATGGGTTCGCATCCACTCTGTTGTTCTGAAGGCAGAGGAAAGAACCGCAAAGATCCCTGAAGACACCCAGAAATGTGATCTGGAAATGTGGACAAAGGGAGAACTGCAGGAAGATGCAGAAATCGGCGATGTAGTTACTGTAAAAACTGCATGCGGCCGTCTGGAAAAGGGTACACTGATCGAAGCCGGCCCGTATTATACACACAGCTATGGCAAATTTGTCCCTGAGATCATTGAGATCGACAAGCAGCTGAGAGAAATCATGTTTGGAGGTGACAACTAATGGCATTAGCAAAAGATTATGATTCCGTAATGGGAAGATCCAACGAGATCCAGAGAAAAGCGCTGGGTCTGGATTATGAGGAATTTGAATCCGGTTCCGTTGCGTTTGACTATGAAGCGCTGATGAAGTCAACCGGATATACACTGGAAGAAGTAGCAAAGATCCAGAGCAGAACAGCGGTAGGAAACACCCCGCTGATCGAACTGCGCAACCTGACCGCGCTGGCAAGAAAATACGCGAAGCCGGGCTACGGCGCAAGGATCTTTGCCAAGGATGAGGCTGCAAACGCTTCCGGTTCTTTCAAAGCGAGAAGAGCCGCATGCGCAGTCGCTCACGCGAAGAAGCTGGGCTACAAAGGCGTTATCGCAGCTACTTCCGGCAACTACGGCGCAGCCGTCGCATCTCAGGCAGCTATGCAGGGTCTGAAATGCATCATCGTTCAGGAATGCTACGATTCCAGAGGCATAGGCCAGCCTGAGATCGTTGAAAAAGCGAGAAAGTGCGAAGCTTACGGCGCAGAAGTTATCCAGCTGACTGTAGGACCGGAGCTGTTCTACACCTTCCTGTCCGTACTGGAAGACACCGGTTACTTCAACGCTTCCCTGTATTCTCCATTCGGTATTGCCGGAGTTGAAACACTGGGCTACGAAATCGCTATGCAGTGCCGTGAACTGGTCGGCAAAGATCCGGATATGGTAGTCTGCACCAACGCAGGCGGCGGCATGATGACAGGTACAGCAAGAGGTCTGTTAAAAGCGGGCGCTGTTGACACCGAAATGGTCGCTGCATCCATCGACCTGACCGGACTGCACATGGCATCCGATACACAGTTCAACAAAAAATCCTGCACAACAGGACACACTGGATTCGGCGTTCCTTACGCAACAGATCCGGACCACTCCGACGTTCCCCGCAGCGCTGCAAGACCTCTGCGCTATATGGACCGTTATGTCACTGTTAAACAGGGCGACGTTATGTATATCACAGAAGCTCTGGCAAATCTGGAAGGTATGGAAAGAGGCCCTGCCGGAAATACTGCTCTGGCCGCGGCATTCTCTCTGGCACAGGAACTGCCTGAAGACGCTGTACTGGTTATCAGTGAAACAGAATACACTGGCGCCGGCAAGCACATTCAGCCGCAGATGGCATTCGCGAGAGAAAACGGTATCGACATCAGATTCGGTGATCCTAACAAAGAGGACAAGCCGGGCGAAAATCTGATCCTGCCTGCAAACCCTGGCCTGATCAAACATGAAGAGGCTGACATCAACCACTTCAGACAGTCTTTGATCAAAAAGGCATGCAAGAAGGCCGGCGTTACCAATCCTAGTGATGCTGATATCGCATTCCTTGCAGAAGAAACAAAGACGGATGCAGAATTCGTGAAGAAGACTTTAGGACTCTAAAATATATTAAGGAGATAAAAGAATGAAAAGAGCAGACGATTTCGAACAGAGAAGACAGCATATCGCAAATCTTTCTGACGAAGAACTTTACAACAGATTCTGGGAGCTGACTGCCCAGGTCGTTGACCCTCTTCTCGAACTGGGAAGAAAAAATACAACGCCTTCCGTTGAAAGAGCCGTTCTACTGAGAATGGGCGTTTCCTCCCTGGATACGCAGAAAATCGTAGAAGGATGCATGGACAGAGGCCTCATGGGCCACGGAACCGGCCATGTAGTTTACAAGATTTCTAAAGACAAAGGCATCTCCATCAGAGAAGCCAGTGAAAAGCTGGCTGCTGGCGAATACTGGGACGATGCAGTAGCACTGTTCAAGGAGGGTAAATAAAGATGGCAGATATGATTTTGAAACCAAATGAGAAATTAGATGTTAGAAACATCTTAAAAGACCTCGACAAGTATGAACCGAGAAGAAAAGGATGGACCTGGAGAAAACCTGCTCCTGGCCTGAAAATGGGACCTTTTGAGTATCATGACTGCAGCGAGCCTTTGAAGAACGGCGTAGGACTTCCTCCTGCAAAGTACTTTGAGGATATCGACCCGCAGCCGCTGCCTGTTATCACAACAGAGATCGCTTCCGGCCGTTTTGAGGATGACATCAGAAGAATGAGAATGGCTGCATGGCACGGCGCTGACCATATCATGGTTATCCGTCACATGGGTCAGTCCCATATCGACGGTCTGATGGAAGGTACTCCGCAGGGTATCGGTGGTATTCCTGTAACTCGTAAGCAGGTCAGAGCACAGAGAAAAGCTCTGGACATCATCGAAGATGAAGTTGGCCGTCCGATCAACTATCATTCCTACGTTTCCGGCGTAGCAGGACCTGACGTTGCTGTTATGTTCGCGGAAGAAGGCATCAACGGCGCGCACCAGGACCCTCAGTACAACGTACTTTACAGAGATATCAACTGTGTCCGTTCTTTCGTAGACGCTTGCGAATCCAAGAAAGTTCTGGCATGGGCAGGCATTCTGCAGATCGACGGCGCGCACAACGCAAACGCTACCGCAAGAGAAGCGTGGAAGGTAATGCCTGAGCTGATCGTGCAGCACGCGATCAACTCCCTGTTCTCAGAAAAAGTAGGCATCAAACCGGAAAACATCGCGCTGTCCACTGTACCTCCGACAGCAACACCGGCACCTTGCATGTACTACGACCTGCCGTATGCAGTAGCACTTCGTGACTTCTGCGGCAGATACAAGATGAGAGCACAGCAGAATACAAAATATATCTGCTCCTCCGCAAGAGAAGCAACTGTAACACATGTAATGAACATGGTCATCTCCAAGCTGACCAGCGCTGACATCCAGTCCACGATCACACCGGACGAAGGAAGAAACGTGCCTTGGCACATCTACAACATGGAAGCTGTTGACAACGCTAAGCAGGCACTGCTGGCAATGGACGGCCTGATGGAAATGGTTGAGCTGAAGAAAGACGGTCCGCTCCGTGAAATGGCTCGTGAACTGAAAGAAAGAGCTGTTCTGTTCATGGAAGAGATCATCGAAGTCGGCGGTTACTTCCAGGCTGTAAAAGAAGGCTTCTTCGTTGACTCCGCAAAATATCCGGAAAGAAACGGCGACGGTATCGCGAGAAATCCGGAAGGCGGCGTAGGCTACGGCTACATCTTCGAAAGAGAAGAAGACTACATGGCTCCTGTAACTGCGCACTATGGATACAATAACGTAGAGCAGTACGGCGGAGATCCTGAGAATCCGTCCGCGCTGATCGGCGGCTGTACTTTTGAAGACAGAAGCAAGATCGTATTCATCGATGAGCTGGATGAAGAGGACTGCGTAGACCGCAGACTGGAAAAGGTAGAAAAATACCTGGACGGCGAAGCGATCAAGCCTGAAATGGAATGGTGCGGAGACGGCGTGGTCATGATGACTATGATGATCCCTGCAAACACCAGAACTGCAGAAGCTGCAGCACTGGAGATCGGTAAAAAACTGGGACTTGTAGAGCCTGTAGTAATCAGTAAGGAAGTAATGCAGGAGGCAGAAGGTACCAGAATCGAGATGAAGGGCAAGGTTGACTTTGATGTAGACCCTACTACATTGGAGATTCCGCCTGAACCACATCACTTAGATGACGCAACTCTGTACGATGAGTTTGAAAATCATCCGATGGTAGTCGTATGCGGTACTGTTGGTGAAGACGAGCACTCTGTAGGTCTTCGTGAGATCATCAACATCAAGCACGGCGGTATCGAAAAGTGGGGAGTCAAAGTAAACTATCTGGGCACTTCTGTTCCGGTAGAAAAACTGGTTGACGCTGCTATCGAATTGAACGCGAATGCAATTCTGGCATCCACCATCATTTCCCACGATAATATTCACTACAAGAATATGAAGAGGATTAACGATCTGGCTATCGAAAAAGGTATCAGAGATAAGGTTATCATCGCAGCCGGCGGTACACAGGTAATTCCTGACGACGCTGTTAAGACTGGTATCGACGCCGGATTCGGCAGAGACTCTCACGGTATCGACGTAGCAACCTTCCTGGCTGAAGAAGCTAAGAGAAGAAGAGGCGAACTGTAAGCATCGGCTTACGTTCAGGCTATAGATATCAGGATATTTAGGGGGCGGGCGAAAGCCCGCCCCTGTTTTCTAGGAGAAATGACGCTTCCGCGGCAGCGAGGGACTGGCAGGGTATTGGACTTCATCCAGATCGAGGGAATAATTATAAAAAAAGGAAAATAACGGTTGAAATTTGTCCGCGAATCATGTATGATAGAGATGATCCGGTCTGTCCGTGTTTGCGCAACATATTTTTTCCGTTTTGCAGACCACGCATAAATCAAAACGTTGACAAAGTGGACAAAAAAATAGAAATCTGTCTGTTTTGTCAACGTTTTCTCCCGGATTTGTTGACAAATTTGATGAAAAAGATAAATCTGTCACACTTGTCAAAAAAGAGGGGATAATATAGTGATTTTGAGGCAGAATTTCATTTACTGGAAAAATCTCATTGTTACTTATGATAATGAGCAGGGGACCATCGACATTCCGATTATAGAAAGCGAAATCAGAAATAAGCTGCTGTAAACAGGCGGGAGATACTGAAGGAGGCGCAATATGTTTACCTTTAGAGAATGCAGAGCAGAGGATCTGCGCGATTGGACTGACATGAATCTTGAATTTATGGCAGAGGAGATTCAGGATGACGGCTTGTGGAATAACGCAGGGGAGACCGCTCCGGAAGATTTTGCGAAAATCTTTGAAGAAGGCCAAAAGCGTCCTGAACAGATTCGTTTTGTCATCTTTGAAGAAGATGGAAAGCCGGCAGGCTTTGCCAACCTGATGCTGATTTTCAGCGTGTGGAGCAAAGGCACGGCGATGATTTTAGACGATCTGTATATCAGGCCTTTATACAGAGGCAAAGGTTATGGCAGGGAAGCCCTGGAACACATCGAAAAACTGGCAGAAGAGATCGGCTGCAAAAGGCTGCAGTTTCAGTCAGAAGAGACAAATCCCAATGCCAGGGATTTTTATAAAGCGATAGGCTACAAGCCTGCGGAAATGTATTTTTATGTAAAATATTTAGAGTAATCTAATGGAAATAGATAAGGAGGCAGACAAATGAAAGTAGACGTATTAGTGGCCGAAATCGGCTCCACAACTACAGTTGTGAATGCTTTTAAAGATCTGGACACGGATGATCCGGTGTTCTGGGCGCAGGGACAGGCGCCGACGTCTGTACTGGACGGCGATGTGCGCATCGGCCTGCAGGGGGCTATTGACGACCTTTGTAAGAAGATGGGAATAGACAGCTTAGAATACGATGAAATGCTGGCCACTTCTTCCGCAGCCGGCGGTTTGAAGATGACTGTACACGGTCTGGTTTATGATATGACGGCAAAGGCGGCAAAGGAAGCAGCGCTGGGCGCTGGCGGCATTATTCATTACGTGACTGCGGGAAAGCTGAGAAGAACAGATCTGGCCAAGATCAAAGAGATCAATCCGAACCTGATTCTCATTGCCGGCGGCGTGGATTACGGTGAAAGAGATACGGCACTTGACAATGCTGAAAAGATCCGCTCTCTGGGACTGAAAACGCCGGTCATTTACGCTGGAAACATTGAAAATCAGGGAGAAATGAAGCTGATTTTCGATGAAGAGAGCGGGCAGAAGCTATATAACGTAGAGAATGTGTATCCTAAAATCGATGACCTCAATGTAGAACCCTGCAGAAAGGTGATTCAGGATGCCTTTGAAGAGCATATCACCAACGCGCCCGGCATGGAGCACGTGCGCGATATGGTAAACGGCCCGATCATTCCGACACCGGGCGCGGTAATGGAATGTACCAAGCTGCTGTATGACTGCCTGGGCGATCTGATCGTGCTGGACGTGGGCGGCGCGACTACAGACCTTCATTCTGTCGCTACAGAATCCGACAAAATCGCCCGCATCATGGTTTCACCGGAGCCAAAGGCCAAGCGTACCGTAGAAGGCGACCTGGGAGTCTATGTAAACCGCATGAAAGTCATCGAGTCCATCGGAGAAGAAAAGCTCCGCAAGGAATGCGAAAAGATGGGGATCGACCTTGATAAAACACTGGAGACCTATGTCGCCATTCCAAAGACAGAGGATGAATTTAAGCTGGTAGAGCGGCTGACCAAGGAAGCCGTACTGAAAGCGGTAGAGCGCCATGCGGGTATTATCCGCTATATCTACGGACCTTCCGGCAGAAGCACTGTAGCAGAGGGCAAGGACCTGACGCCGGTGAAATACATCGTCGGAACAGGCGGCGCGCTGACCAGACTGCCGCACCGTGTAGAGATCATGCAGGAAATCGCCAAGCACAATGATTCAGGCATGATGCTGTTCCCGACGGAACACGCACAGATCCTGGTAGATAACGACTATATCATGGCGTCACTAGGCGTGCTGTCAAAACGCCACAGGGCGGGCGCAATCCGTCTGCTGGAGAAGAGTCTTGACTTTAAGTTCCCGGAGAAAAAGGAAGAACAAAACGTTACAGTAATGAGCAAGGCTATGGCTGATGTTGACCGTGAGCTGGAAGAAGCGGACAGGAAGGAAGAGGAGTATCGTAAGCACATTGAAGAATGTGAAGCCATGGGCTACGATATGAGTGAATATAAAAACCCGGAGGCTATCGGCGGAGCCTCTGAGGAAGAGGTCAAAGCGGCCCGCAAAGCTGCTGAAGCTGCTGAGACTGCCGGCGCAGACGCCGAAAAGGACGCCATTCGCAGCGGACAGGGACTGAAAGGTAAATGGGCCGCGAAGACGGAAAACGGCGGACAGTACATGGGCGACTGCACCCACGACTGTAAGCACTGCACCAGAAGAAATTGCCCGAACCGGGTAGAATAGGAGAAAATCATGTATCCAAAATTACAGATAAATTTAAAGAAGCTGGAAGACAACTTGAATGCCTGTGCGGTCATCACAAAAGACCGCGGCGGCTGCTCTCTGATGATCGTCACCAAAGGACTTTGCGCGGACAAAGAAATGGTAAAGATGGTTGCGGAAAATCCGAATGTGGATTTTATCGCTGATTCCAGAGTGAAGAACATCGCAGGCTTTGCGGAAACAGCGAGAAAGAATGGAAAGAAAACCGTTCTGCTGCGTATTCCGATGCACTGTGAGGTCGCTGAAGTCGTGAAATATGTGGATCTATCCTTCAACTCAGAGCTTTCCACGATCAGGCTGCTCAATGAAGAGGCGAAAAAGGCAGGAAAAGTCCATGATATCCTGCTGATGATCGATCTGGGCGACTTGAGAGAAGGTATTTTCTTCCAGAATGAAGAGCTGATCGATGAAGCGGTAGAAGAGATTCTGAAGATGGAACATATCAATCTGTACGGCATCGGCGTGAACCTGACCTGCTATGGCGCGATCATTCCGAAGAACGACAACCTGTCCCAGCTGGTAGCGATCGGCAGACGTATAGAAGAAAAATTTGATATCAAACTGGAGATGATCTCCGGCGGAAATTCCAGTTCTATCTATCTGGTAGACAAAGGGGAACTGCCTGAGGGCATCAACAATCTGAGACTGGGTGAATCCTTCCTGCTGGGTAATGATACAGCTTATGAAACCAAGCTTCCGGGCACTGTCAGCGACGGTCTGATTCTGCAGGCACAGATCATCGAGCTGAAGGAAAAACCGTCTCTGCCGATCGGTGAAGTGGGCGTAGACGCTTTTGGCGAAAAGCCTTATTACGAGGACAGAGGAATCATGAAGCGCGCCATCATCGGCATCGGCAAACAGGATACTGACCTTGGCAGCATGACGCCTTGCGATCCGCAGATAGAGATCATGGGCGGCAGCTCCGACCACATTATTTTGGATGTGACCCACACAGACAAAGAATACAAAGTGGGCGATATCGTAGAGTTCGAACTTGGATACGGGGGAATGCTGAAGACAGCGACAAGCCCGTATGTGGAGAAAGACTATATCAAATAGACTGCGTTAGGACAAAAAGGTCAGGTTTTCTGACCTTTTTGCCGTTTAATACTGAAATGGAAAAAGGAGGAATATTATGGAAGCGCAGGAAATGAAAAAAGAATTATTTCATATTTTGGAAGAGAAGGGCGCGGCCCGCTGCGGAGTTGCCGATTTAAAGGATATTCCTGCTTCTTCGCTTCCACCGTCAGAGGGAGCGGAAATGAGTACAGGCATAGCCTTTGTGATGAATTTTCCGCCTGAGATCGCGAAAAAGCTGATAGAAGCACCGGATATGGAATATGTGCGGGTATACAGAGAGTATAACGACAGACTGGTGGAGGCGGCGCACGCCGGCGCGGAGTATTTGAAATCTCTGGGATTTGCCGCGGTAGCGCAGGATTTTGATTATGCGAAGCCTGACCAGAATAATATAACTAAGCTTCCGCATAAGACGGTGGCGGCCAGAGCCGGTCTTGGCTGGATCGGCAGGAACTGCCTTCTGGTCACCCCGGAGTTCGGAGGGGCTGTACGCCTTTGTTCTATTGTGACAGACGCGCCGCTGCCGCTGGATGAGCCGATAATGGAAAGCCGGTGCGGAGGCTGCCATCGCTGTGTGGACAAGTGCCCGGCCCACGCGATACAGGGAAATCTCTGGACGCCGGGGATCGCAAGAGACCGGCTGGTGGATCATCACCGCTGCGAACAGACCATGTACGATATCATGGAGAAAAATACAGGAGAAAGGCTGGATTTCTGCGGCAGATGCTTTGCGGTCTGTCCGTACACCCGCAGATATGTCTCAGGAAAAGGTTGATCTGCAGTTGCGGGACTTTTGCAGGACAGCGGAAGGGTTTTGTGCTATACTTAAAAATAATACACCTTGGAGATCGTGAAGGAGGAAGAATATGATTGATTTTTCCAGAATAGAGCACTACAGAGAGAGCAACCGCATTGAAGCCAAGAAAGCTCTCGGCGGTCTGCCCAAGAGCATTTGGGAAACCTACTCGGCTTTTGCCAATACTCATGGCGGTATTATTCTGCTCGGTGTAGAGGAACGGGCAGACAAGTCTTTGCACACAGTAGATCTGCATGACCCTGACAAACTCATCAAGGAAATTTGGGATATCGTCAATAATCCCAATAAGACCAGCGTGAACGTATTGTCTGCCAAGGATGTATTTGTTCAGGAGGTGCATGGTGATCGCATCGTGGTCATCAATGTTCCACGCGCTGAACGGTCCTATAGGCCGGTTTATGTGGACGGTAATCCGCTTTGCACATATCGCCGTAACGGTGAGGGGGATTATCGCTGCACAAAAGAAGAATACCAGGCCATGGTGCGCGATGCATCTGTGAAAACCCAGGACATGATTGTGCTGAATGAAATGGATATGAGCGTATTTAACAGAGAGAGCATTCGCAGCTATCGTCAGAGGATGCGTCTCTCTCGTCCTGGCCATGTATGGGAGGCCTTGGAGGATGAAGACTTCCTGCTGAAGGTGGGAGCTATCGGGATTGGATCCGATGGAAAAAAGCATCCTACTTCTGCAGGACTTCTTATGTTCGGCAATGAGTATGATATTGTGCGTGAATTTAATGCGTATTTTCTTGACTATCAGGAACAATACGATGTTGATATGCGCTGGACTGATCGGATCATCTCTTCCTCGGGCGATTGGAGTGGTAATGTATACGATTTCTATTTCCGTGTATATAATAAGCTGATTCAGGATATCAAGGTCCCTTTCAAGATGGATGGCGGCAGCAGAGTAGATGATACCGCTGTCCATCAGGCATTCCGTGAGGCTCTGGCAAATTGCCTTGTCAATGCCGATTATTATGGCAGACAGGGGCTGGTTATCGTTAAAAGGCAGGATGTTATTACTATGGCCAACCCGGGTAGTTTTCGTATCGAAATCGATGCGGCCAAAAGCGGCGGGATCTCAGATCCTCGTAATGGAACCATGTTAAAGCTGTTCAACATGATCGATATCGGCGAGCGTGCGGGAAGCGGTATTCCAAATATCTTCCGCGTCTGGCGCGAACAAGGATGGATGGAGCCGGTGATTACTGAATTATTTGAGCCGGATCGCATTATACTGTCACTGCCTTTTAAAAAAAGTGACGATAAAAAAGTGACGATAAAAAGTGACGATAAAAAAGTGACGATAAAATCCGTGCGGCAGAAAAATGAGATCATATCATATCTTACAGACCATATTTCAGCGAAAAATACTGATATTGCAGAACTGCTGGGAGTTAAGAGTACGCGAGTAAAGCAGCTGCTTAAAGAATTGATCGATGAAGGAATTATTGTGACAGAGGGTGGTAATCGAAATCGTATCTATAAGCTGAAAGCTTAAATGATAGAAGGCAGATTTTATGCTATACTGAGGACAGTATTCCTTGAAAAGGAGAAGATATGCTAGACTATAATCTGGAGTACATCCGGGCATTTTATTTTACGGCGCAGCTGGGAAGTGTGACGAAGGCGGCAAGCGCCCTGTATCTGACCCAGCCTGCAGTCAGTCATTCCATTCAGATGCTGGAAAAGCAGTTTCAGATCAAACTCTTTATTCGCACGCCCAAAGGCGTCAGGCTGACCAAAGAAGGCGAAGTCTTTTATCAATATGTGAGCAGCGCCTTTTCTTCGCTGATGACAGGGGAAAAGACCCTGCGCAGACTTGCGGATTTTGAGATAGGAACACTGAATATCGCAGCTACGGAGACTGCCATCTATAATTATCTCCTGCCCAAAATAGAGCACTTCAAGGAACTCTATCCGCAGGTGCGGATCAATATCGCGGGAAGCTCTACGGACGAGACCCTGCGCATGCTGAGAGCCGGCGATGCGGATATCGCGTTCGCTGTATCTCCGGTGCCTGAGCAGGAGAACTTTAAAATGAAGCCGCTGCAGGCTTTCCATGATATTTTTATCGCCGGGAGCAAGTTCTCATATCTGGAAGGCAGAGTACTGACTCTGGAGGAACTCAGCAGTCTGCCTCTGGTCACCGTGGAAAAGGGAACCAGCGCCAGAGGGCATATTGACCGCTGGTTTGAAGAGGACGGAATCCTGCTGGATCCGGATTACAGCGTTCGAACCAGCAGCACTGTGCTGTATTTTGTGGAACAGAATCTGGCTGTAGGGATCATACCGACCATGTTTGCGCAGGAGCCGATAGAAAAGGGAACAGTCTTTGAAGTAAAAACTGAAAGACAGATTCCGGAGAGGAAAATTATGATCATCTATCATAAAGAAGATCAGCTCACCCTGCTGTGCCGGAGATTCCTGGAATTCTTAACTGACGAAACGAACGAATAGAATAAACATAATTACGAACCGCTTGTTCTGTCCTTTGGGACGCAGGCGGTTTTTCTTTGGGGCAAGGCATAAATTGAATTTATGGATACAATTGATACTATTTATTTTAGTTATGATCAGCTTTGCGGTATAATACAAGCAAATCTTGAAAGAAGGAGCATTGAAATGAAACAGATTCGCATAGCGGCAGGCGCCGGTTATGGCGGAGACCGTATAGAACCGGCTTTAGATAATATCAGGCGCGGTAATGTGGACTATATCATGTTCGAGTGTCTTGCAGAAAGAACCATAGCGCTGGCGCAGAAGGAAAAAAAGGAGGATCCCGGCAAAGGATACAATCCGCTGATGACTTACCGGATGGAGAGGGTGCTGCCTTTGTTAAAGGAACATCCGGTAAAGATAATAACCAATATGGGCGCGGCAAACCCCGTCGGGGCCGCGGAGAAGATCAGACAGATGGCGGAAGAAGCAGGACTGGGACATCTGAAGATCGCGGCGGTAACAGGCGACGATGTTGTGGACGTCATCAGTAAATACTATGATAATCCCATCATGGAGACGGGAGAACCCCTTGGCACTATTAAGGATAAAATTATTTCTGCCAATGCGTATATCGGCGCCAGACAGATCACCGAAGCGCTGAAACAGGGAGCGGATATCGTGGTGACAGGCCGCGTGGCGGATCCGGCGCTGGCGACCGGCCCTTTGATGTATGAATTTGAGAAGGATTACAGTGATGACGCGTTTCTGGGAAAGACTATCGTAGCGGGACATCTGTTGGAATGCGCCGCACAGGTCACCGGCGGTTATTTTGCCGATCCGGGACTGAAAGATGTGCCGGAGCTTTGGAACGTGCCTTTCCCGATCCTGACTTTTGATGAGACCGGAAACATGTGGATCGAGAAGCTTCCGGATACCGGAGGACTGCTGAGTGAGGATACGGTCAAGGAGCAGCTGCTGTATGAAATTCAGGATCCTTCCAATTACTTTACGCCGGATGTTATCGCGGATTTCTCCCATATTACAGCCGCGATGCAGACAGATGGAAGAGTGCTGGTACAGAATGCCGGAGGGAGAAAAAAGACCGGGCAGCTGAAGGTCAGCGTAGGTTATGAAGACGGATATATCGGAACAGGCGAGATCAGCTATGGCGGCGCCGGATGCGCGGCAAGAGCCAGACTGGCAGAAGAGATCATTCGTAAACGTTTGGAAATGCTGGGCATAGAGTACCGGGAGCTGAGAACGGATTTCATCGGTATCAACAGTCTTTATGGGAAAGCGTCGCTGCCGGTGGACGAAACCGCCTTGGGCGAGGTGAGACTCCGCGTCGCTGCCCGTTCAGATAAAGAAGAAGACGCGGCAGTGATTTCCAAGGAAGTAGAGGCGTTGTATGTAAACGGTCCCGCAGGCGGAGGCGGCGCCCGCGGAACGGTCGAAAAGATCGTATCTGTCGCCTCTGTCCTGATCTCGGAATCAGACATTCAGCCACAGATCACCTGGAAAGGAGGGACATGCCATGAAGCTTAGAACGATCGCGCATTCACGAACAGGGGATAAGGGAAACCTGTCCACCATATCTGTCATCGCTTATCGCCGGGAGGACTATCCTTATCTGGCAGAGCGCCTGACGGAAGAGGTGGTCATGGCCCGGTTCGCGCCGCTTGGAGCAACCAGTGTCAAACGCTACGAGGTCGAAAGCCTGGGCGCGTTAAACTTTGTCATTCAGGGGACCCTTGGCGGCGGTGTTACCAGGTCTCTGGCGCTGGACAGGCATGGAAAATCTCTCAGCGGGCTGATGCTGGAGATTGAGATATAGTTTTCGTATATTAAGAATAGAGGTGAAATGATGGAAGATCAAATGAAACAATTTCTAGAGGGAATCCGGATGAGCTATCTGACCACCTGGGTAGATATTACCTGCGAAACGCCGATCTATGAAGAGAAGATGGTGCCGATGCGGGATGGCGTTAAACTGTACGCCTACTGCTATCTGCCGGAAGGGGAAGGACCATTCCCTGTGATCCTGCAAAGAAGCTGCTATGCTGAGATGGACTTTATCAACAAACCGACAGGCGAAGAAATGGCGAAGCGGGGCTACGCGTATATCTGTCAGCACTGCAGAGGAACCGGAAAATCGGAAGGCGATTGGGAACCGATCGTAAGCGAAAGGGAAGACGGTCTGGATACGCTGGACTGGATCACAGCGCAGCCGTGGTCTGGAAATATCGGGATCTACGGATCCTCCTATCTTGCGCTGGTAGGCTGGATCGTCGCAGATGCGGTGCCAGAGCAGGTGAAGTCCATGTATCTGAGCAATTACGGCGTGGATCGCTATACTTCCGCATATAAAGATGGACTGATGCGGCATGATATCCTGACCTCCTGGGCTATGGATAACGCGGGATTTCCGGTGACAGCCGACTATATGGAGTCCTGTCAGTACCGTCCGCACAACGAGGTAGATGAAAAACTCTGGGGCAAAAGGCTGCCATGGTATCAGGACTGGCTGAGCAATCCGTACAGAACATGCGACTTCTGGCAGCAGGGTATCTGGAAGAAGCTCAGTGAGATCCCAAAGGATATCCGTATCCCGCTGTACATCAGCGACAGCTGGTACGATCATCATCTGGGAAGCGCGCTGTTTTCCTATGACAGACTGCCGGAAGAGACTAAGGCCCATACCACATTGGAGATCGGCAGCTGGAACCATTTGATGCAGCTCTGCCTGCAGGATAAGCAGACATCAAACGCCATGACTAACATGACAAGATCCATGGTGCAGTGGTTTGAAGCAACTCTGAAGAGAGAGGAAAAGCCGGAAGCGGCGATCCACACCTATGAGATCGGCGCTGACAAATGGAATACCTGGGAGTGCTGGCCGGTAAAGGAACAAAGGACGACAAAGCTGTACTTCGCGCCGGCTGATGAAGACGGATGCCGCCAGCTGACACGGGCTCCGAAGACTGGAACCACTGGGTTTGTTTACGATCCGGAAAACCCGGTACCTTCCCACGGCGCAGAAAGTATGCTCCACACTATGACAGAGGTGGGAAGCCTGCTGCAGCCGGAACCGGACTGGAGAGATGACGTGGTAAGCTTTATCTCGGAGCCTTTCGAAAAAGACATCCACATTCTGGGACAGATGAAAGTGAAACTGTTCGTTTCTTCCGACGCGGAGGATACAGCCTTTACAGCGAAGATCATGGAGGTGAATGAAGAGGGAAAGGCTTACAACATCCGCTCCACCATTACCACCTTGCGCTCTGCCGAAGGAACAACCTATGTGCCGGGAGAGGTACGCGAGGCAGCGCTGGATATGTGGGATATAGACTGGCTTCTGAAGAAAGAAAGCCGAATCCGCGTGGATATTTCTTCTTCTGATTTTCCGCAGTACGCGGTCCACTCCAATTTTGCAGGGCCGTGGGCTGCGCAGGCTGTGACAAAGAAGGCGAACCAGACGATTTATATGGGCGCGGAGTATCCGTCTAGTTTGACCATTCCGGTTCACGAAGAAGATTAGCTGGAGGAAAACAGATGAAATACGTACTTGAAGCGCTGCAGCCGCAGAATGTCTTTCGCATCTTTGAGGAGATCAGCCGGATTCCGAGGGGCAGCGGCAATGAAGCGGCCATTGGCCGGTATGTTGCGGACTTTGCTGCCGGACTGGATTACGAAGCCGTCTCTGATGAGGCGGGAAATGCAGCAGTCAATGTTCCGGCCAGTCCCGGCATGGAAAATTGCGGCAAGCTGATTCTGCAGGCCCATATGGACATGGTCTGCGAAAAAGAAGCGGGCAGCGCCCATGATTTTCTGACAGATCCCATCAAGCTGTACATGGAGGACGGTTTTGTGAAGGCAAAAGGAACCACACTGGGCGCGGATGACGGTATCGGCATGGCGCTGGCCCTTGCCATTATGGAAGACAAGACGCTGCGGCATCCCGCTATGCAGTTTCTCTTCACCACAGGAGAAGAGATTGTCTTTCAGGGCGCAAAGCCATGGACAAAGATTTGATCGACGGAGATGCATTGATCGGCCTGGACTGTTCGCGAGATGATATTCTGATGGTGTCCTGCGCCGGAATCAGCATACACCGGTTCCAACGGAAGCTTACAAGGAAAGTACTGGACGCGGGGAGACAGTGGCAGGGTTACAGCCTGACGATCAAAGGGCTGTCCGGCGGACACAGTGCCTACGCCATTGCGGAAAACCGCGGCAACGGGATTCTTCTTTTAGGGCGCGTCATTGAGCAGCTGCAAAAGCATTTTGCTGAGGATATCTGTGTCGTATCCGCGGAAGCGGGGACGCTGATCAATGTAATACCTCCTGTGGCGAAGGTTTCTATGTGCTGCGGCAAAGAACATGCGGGCGCTTTTGAAAATGCCTTTGATGAAATCGCCAAAGAGCTGCGGCAGGCGTATGCCCAGACGGATCCGGGGCTGCAGCTTTTGATAGAAGAGCGGGAGCTGCGGGAAGATGAGACCTGTATTTCGCGTGAAGATATCGAAAGTCTTTTGACATTGCTTGGCGCGTTCCCGTATGGAGCGCATACCATGCAGGACAGCCAGATGGCAGAAAGTTCAGCCTGCGTAAGCATTTTGCGGGAAGAGAAAGGAATGCTCATCGTGGAAGGAAGCATACGCAGCAATGCGGAAGCGCTGCACGATGATCTGGAAAAGGCGTTTGAGGAAGCTGCGGCAGCATCAGGTTTTCAGCATGTGCGGCAGCAGCGTGAGCCTGCCTGGGAATACCGGGAGGAATCTCCGCTGAAACAGTATGTGACCGCCTGCTGGGAGACCGTTCGCGGGGAAACGCCAGGCTTTTTCCGGCCGCACGCGTCGGTGGAGGGCGCCGTATTTATCGATAAGATGGCGCAGAAAGGCAGATCCCTGGATGTGATCGGTATGGGCTGCAGGACCTGCGACGTGCATACGCCAAAGGAGCGGCTGGAGATCGCGTCAGTGGGCAGAACCTACGAACTGCTTCGATATATTGTGGAGAACTTTAATTTGCAGTATATAGAATAGAATGAAACGAGATAAGGAGTCGCCAATCTTAAGGACATTTCTCTTAAGATTGGCGACTTTTTAATTTACTCCTAGTGAAGCGATGCAAGAATCTCCGTCAGATGTGTCGTCGCATCACTTAAAACATAGTTATTGCGTCGAATCCACCCGATCGTTATCCGGATATCGTTGTTGACGATAGGGATCGTCCGGATTCCATATTGCAGGTAATCTTCCTTTGTCAGACCGATACCCAGCCTGTAAACGTTGGAATTGCGCAGAAGATCCAGCGTAAGCATGCTGCTGTCGGTAAAGTGTGAGGGCAGATCCATGAGCGACGTATCATCAATCTGCTGGTGAGCCGTCATATCAGAAAAGAAGTCATCCGGGTAGCGGATCAGCGGATATTGGGATAATTCCTGTAAAGTGACCTGTTCCCTGGAATACAGCGGGTGCTGAGGTCCCATCAGGGCGTATCCGCGATCCTCACAGATGTAATTCCAAGAGAGCTTTTTTGCATTTAATAATTGTATAAAATTTTTCTTCTGAAGCGTGTTAAAATACAGAAACCCTATATCTGCTGTCCCTGTTTCTACATGGTTGAGTACCTGAGCGATGCGGCATTCCAGAACCTTCAAAGAGATAAGATTCTGCGGATTGTACTGATCGTTGAAGGTACGCATTACACGGCTTACAGATAATACCGGGTAGGTGGCAATCGTAACAGAATCCCTTTTTTGTTCGATGTGGATATTGTTGATCAGGCGAACCTGCTTGAAGATCGTCTGCGCATATTCGTATAGCTGGCGCCCTTCTTCCGTCAGAAAAACACCGGAACTCTTGCGGATAAAAACCTGAACTTGCAGTTCTTTCTCCAGATCTTTAATCGCTTTGCTCAGGTTGGGCTGACTGATGAGAAGCTTGGTAGAAGCTTTATTGATGCTTCCGCAGTCTGCAATTGTCAAAAAATAATGGAGCTGTTGTAATTGCATAGGAGAATCCCTCCGAATATCAAAATATACATGCTAACTTATCTAAATAAATTTTATCGTCAAGAGGCCGATTCGTCAAGCGGTTTCAGAATATTTACCCCGAAACATTTGAGGCCGTTATATTCCGCAGCATATATATTTGTCATAATTATTTAAGATTTCCTGCAGGAGAGAATTACAGGTAGAATAAAGGTATAGATCATCGATGACGTGTTCTCATAGGAAGCAGATTGTCAGTAAGCGTTGAAAACGCAGAGAGGAGTACATTGTGAAGGAAATTTATACAGCAATTCATGATTATATTGATATGAACAGAGAGAACATACTTGCTCTGTGGGAAGAGCTGGTCAATACGGAGAGCGGACCGGAGCAACCGGAGGGGGTCAATGAAGTGGCTCATATTCTCAGCAGAGAAATGGAGGCAGAGCAAATTAAAACGCGCATCATACCAATGGAACGTGCGGGAAATATGCTGATCGGGGAATGGAACGCAGACAGCGATGAAAAGCCGGTGCTTTTCATCGGTCACATGGATACGGTTTTCCCTCCCGGAACAGCGAAAGAGCGTCCGTTCCGCATGGAAGACGGAAAAGCGTATGGCCCGGGCGTCCTGGACATGAAGGCCGGGCTTGTGATCGCTCTGTATGCAGTCAAAGCACTGAAAGCGGCTGGCTATACGGAAAAACCTGTCAAATTTGTTTTTGCGGGAGATGAAGAAACACTGCACCGGAACTCTGACGCCAAGGCAAAGATGGAAGAAGCAGTAAAGGGAGGCTGTGCGGCATATAATTTTGAAACCGCCATGCTCAACGAAGGATTTGTAGTGGGACACTGGGGCGCTGCCATCGTGACAGTCGAAGTAACAGGAATCCCTGCTCACTCCGGTCATGGAGCCGGTATCGGAAGGAGTGCGATACTGGAAGCGACACATATTATACAGGAACTGGAAGCAGGAAATGACATCACTAGGGGAAAGCTGATCAACTGTGGCACAATTGAAGGCGGTTCAGGGATCAACACCATACCTGGCAGCTGTAAAATCGGCATCGCAGCCAGATTCCCGGATATTGCGATAAGGAACGAGGTTTTTGAAACGATAGAGTCAGCCGTATCCCGCAGACATTTAGGCGGGACAGATGCGTCTTATCATGTTGAAGCCTGCATGGATCCTATGGAAAATACGGAAGGAAACAGGGCACTGTATCAGAAGCTTGAGAAAACAGCACTGGATTGTGGTTATGGACAGATCGTCATGGAAACAGCAAAGGGCGTATCTGATTCCTCCATTCCGGTTGTGCAGGGTGTGCCGACACTTTGCGGAACAGGCTGCAAGGGCACAGGAAACCATACGGACAAAGAATATGCTGAGATTGAATCCATTTTTGAAAGAAGTAAATTGATTGCTTGCGCAGTGTGCGATTTATAGTAAATTATGGTGACGAATGGAGGAAGGAAAAGTGGAAAAGGATAAACAAAAGGAAAAAATTGGAGTAGTAGCCTGGATCTCATTGATTGTATTGATCCTGCTGGTATCCGGAATTTTTAAAAGCAGCGAAGGGGCACTGAAGATTCTGGATTTCGCCAACCTGAGCGGTAACTATGGACTGATCGGGGAAACGGGATCTAATTTCATAGGCCAGGGAGGAACCGGAGCAAAGGGCGGATTTATGATCGCTGTGGATATTCTGCCTGCTGTGATGCTGTTCATGGGTCTGGTCGCAGTCTGTGAGAAACTCGGGGCATTTAAGGCTGCAGAAATCGTTTTTCGACCGATTCTGAGACTTATTCTGGGCATTCCGGGATCGGCAGGGATTGCATTTGTCAGCAGCTTTACAGGATCTGATGTTGCGGCTGTTCTGACACGGGAACTTGCCGAAAACGGAAGCATGACAGATGATGAGAGAACCATATTCGTCTCATATCAATACGCAGGGTCTGCCTGTATCAATAACACAATTTTTGCAGCAGCGCCGATTCTGTTGTTCAGTCCGATTTCGGCAGGAATATTTATAGTCGTGATTTTCGTCTGCAAATTGGTGGGAGCGAACCTGGTCAGACTGTTATTTAGAATGAGAGCAAAGAAAACAAAGAAGGAGGTTCAGTGATATGGCAGAGCAGAACGTACAGGCATTACAGCCGGAGAAAAAAGAAAAAGCCAAGAAGGATAAGCAGCCTTTACTGGATGTGCTGTTGAAAGGATTCTACAAAGGATTTGAAGTTGGTACGAGAAATATTATCCCGACGATGATTCTGGGATACGTTCTCGTGTATATTCTGACAGAATCAGGACTGATGACGCTGCTCGGCACGCTGCTGGAACCGGTTATGGGATTGTTCGGTCTTCCGGGAGAAGCGATTACAGTTTTCATTTCTGCCTTCTTCGCCAAAGCGTCCGGGTGCGCAACCGCGGCTGCGTTATATCAAACCGGCGTGCTCACTATGGGACAGGCGCTGATGGTTCTCCCGTCATGCATTCTGATGGGAACACTGGTCGGACACTATGCCAGAATTGTGCTGGTATCTGATACAAACAAGAAATGGCATGGTCTCCTGCTCTGCGTCCCTATTTTTGACTCGGTGATTTCTCTGATCATTATGAGAGTGCTCCTGTCATTCATGGGAATACAGTAGGGAATCTAAGACATTGTAGAAGCAGTAGTTATGGGGAAAGTAACGATATCAGTGCCCGTCGTATAATCGGATGCTATTATCTGTGCGGCGACGGCGTCTCCGAGATCGGAAAGGACGTCAGCCTCATGGCTCCGCAGGTCATGATCTGCGCGGCCCATCAGGCCAACATGATTATTCGTCTGATTCAGGGTTTAGAAGAGTAAAATAGTAGAAGCGTAGGAGAAAAAAGATGGAACAGAAAACAAAAATCATAATGAAGAATCCGCTTGTTTTTAGCGGAACCTACGAGCTGTTTCGATATATTGTGGAATATTTCGGGTTGAAATAGATTTAAACTGTTTCGGCTGTTTGGCGTTGCCGCATTTAACAAGAATCGTTAAAGTGACAGCGCTTTTTGCATGTGCACTCAAATCTGCCCGTGCAGATTCGTAGAAGATTTTCTTTTTTGTAAAGCAAACCAGCAGTTTCCTTAATTCTTCTCTTTATGCATAAGCTGTCGGGCAAGTTTCCCTCAGACCGCAGAAATCGCAGGCGCGGAGAGTTTCCATCTCTACGTCATGGCAGATGCCGATAAAACTGCTGACTGACTTTTGTGGATGCATCATAAAACTTGACGACAGAGTAATGCCGATGTCTTCCGGCTTTAAGAGGGCAAAAAGTTCTTTCTGCAGTCTGATATCCACCTCATGCTGACCGGGACACCATGGGAAAGTGACACAGACTCCGGTGCCTGCGAGTTTTGTCTTTATTTGATTGCGAAGCCATGTGTGACCGCATTCTGCAACGGCGGATCCCCAGCCGTCATAAAAAAGCTGTTTCAGGCTGTCGGTCTCTTTTTCCGCCAGTTCGTCATAGCCGAGGACTGTGGTAGCAGTAAATACGATTTCCTCCGCCTTGGAAAAAAGATGAGACAGCATTTCACTGTGGAGTGTGGTGCCGTCCGCAAGGCGGATATCTTCGCCACAGATGGCATCAACGGCATAGGATTCACATACGCCGCGGATGGTGACTCCGTCAAAAATCCACTGACGACCTCCTGGGAGAGCTGCTTCTCTTCTCGGACTCTTTGAATGACCTGTCCGACGATAATTGGGTCTAGCATATATGTGATTCCTCCTTTACCAATGAGTTTACATAGTTTAAATGGAGCGAATGAAGATCATACTCATGATTGATTCTCTGCAGAAAATCTGATATACTTAGACTCGTGAGAAGTCAGATCGAAAGATTGAGATTGGAGCTGTCGCACAGTTTGACCAAAAATCGACTGGAGCGGCAGCTTCTTTCTTTTAACATAGAAACGAAAAAACCCTTGCAAATTCAACACTTGTAAGGGTTTTTGTGGTATAATA
>JAETRU010000031.1 GCA_021769965.1 Eubacterium sp. | reverse complement strand
TTTTATTGCAGGAAACATTATAACGTGCCGCTTCCGCTGAAATCATGATACAGGCGGCATGCTTCAATGTTTCCTTCCCTGCGGCAACGCCGTTTTATTGTAGGAAACATTATAACATACTTCTCCGGGAAATGATGATTTCATGATGAAAAAGTCCACTGTAGTGATAAGATTTCTTTACAAAACTGTCACATGAAATTGCTATACTGAGTCTGTCAAAAGGAGATAGGGTTACACGAATAATTTCTTTTGAACGTTCTTTCTTAATCAATATCGCAGCCAAAAGGCCCCGCCTGCAAGACGGGGCCTTTTGGTGTGTATTCATCCTGATTTGGTTTTTACTTATCTCCCAGCAGCCTCTCGTAGTAGGAATCCAGATTGTAGATGGCCGCTGCCGGATTGTGGCCGGTCACCCTGTCCTTTGCGATCAAAGTAGTGGTCACCGCTTTGGAATATTTATAAAACAGGCTGTCATGACCCACGCACAGGCCCACTACGATATTCATCTCTGTGCCTTCCCGGTTCAGAAGCTCTGCCTGCATGATGGGATTGCACATATTGCATCCCACCCGGCAGCAGGCTTCGTCAATGCCGACATCGGTCTTTGCTACCGCGCCGACCTTACAGCCGATGCCGTACACCTCAAAACCGTGACTTCTGAAGATCTTTGCTATGGTCCGGCTCTCTCTGATCAGTCCCACACAGGTGGCTATACCGATCTTATGAAATCCCATCCGTCTGGCAAACTCAACCGTTTCCTGAATCCGCGGCCACACGCAGTAGCCGTCTACCTCTATCCCAGCGGCGGTCTGCATGATCTTCCGGTTCGTCTCATCCTCATAGAATGCCATGATCTCCGCCTTGGTCTCTTCGTCCATATTGGCCGTCAGACAGAAATCAGGATATTTCCCGTCTTCGCCGCCGCAGCTGCAAACGCCGCAGTCAACGCAAGACAACTTCTTTTCCTTATTCATATACGTCAGATCCTCCTGAATTAAATCCTTAAAAGCCCATCGCGGTTCCCGCCAGATACACAGCAAAGGCCACGACCCAGGCTACAAAGCACTGCAGGAACACTACAGCGACAGCCCATTTACCGCCAAGCTCCCGCTTTACTGCCGAGATAGCCGCCACGCACGGCGTATACAGCAGAGTGAATACCAGAAATACGATAGCTGTAAACGGCGTGAACAGCGTCGTAAGAAGCTGCGTGCTTCCGCCCATGAGAACCGTCATCGTGCTGACCACGCTTTCCTTTGCGGTAAAGCCGGTGATCAGAGCCGTTGAAACACGCCAGTCGCCAAAGCCCAGCGGCGCAAAGATCGGCGCGATCCAGCCCCCGATCATAGCCAGCATACTGTTGTGAGAATCGCTGACCACGTTGAGATGCAGATCAAAGGTCTGCAGGAACCAGATGATGATAGTCGCGATAAAGATGACAGTAAACGCTCTGGTAATAAAGTCCTTGGCCTTGTCCCAGATCAGCCGGCCCACGCTTTTCAGGCCCGGGAACCGGTAGTTAGGCAGTTCCATAACAAAAGGCACCGGCTCTCCTTTGAACTTAGTCCGATCCAGTATAACTGCAAAGAGCACACCGACCAGAATTCCCGTAAAATACATAGCTGTCATGACCAGCGCGCCGTTTTTCGGGAAAAACGCCGCCGTAAGAAGCCCGTATATCGGCAGCTTCGCCGAACAGCTCATAAACGGCGTCAGTAAAATCGTCATCTTCCGGTCACGCTCTGACGGCAGAGTCCTCGTGGCCATAATAGCAGGCACCGTGCAGCCGAAACCTATGATCATCGGCACGAAGCTCCGGCCGGAAAGCCCCAGCTTTCTCAATATCTTGTCCATGACAAAAGCTACCCTGGCCATGTACCCGCTGTCCTCCAGGAAGGACAGGAAGAAGAACAGGGTCACAATGATCGGCAGAAAACTGAGAACGCTTCCTACACCCGCGAATACGCCGTCGATGACGAGAGAGTGGATCACGTCGTTGACCGCGGCCGACGTAAGCGCGCTGTCACAGACATCTGTAAACCAGCCGATGGCGCTTTCCATCAGATCTGACAGCCAGGCGCCTATGACACCGAAGGTCAGCCAGAATATTACAGCCATAATAACGGCAAAGCTTGGGATCGCCGTGTATTTTCCGGTCAGCACCCGGTCCAGTTCCTGACTGCGGCGATGCTCTCTGCTCTCATGGGGCCGCACTACCGACGCGCTGCAGGCTTTATCGATAAAAGTAAACCGCATGTTGGCAAGGGCGGCGTTTCTGTCCATGCCGCTCTCCTTTTCCAGCTGCAGAATGATATGCTCTAAAAGCTCCTGCTCGTTCTGATCCAGTTTCAGCTTATCCAGTATGATCTGATCTCCTTCGATCAGCTTGCTCGCGGCAAAACGGACAGGTACGCCGCTTACCTTGGCGTGATCCTCGATGAGATGCATGATGGAATGGAGAGCTCTGTGAACAGCTCCTCCGTCCTCTCCCTCCGCGTCACAGAAATCCAGTCTTCCCGGACATTCCTGATACTTCGCCACGTGCATAGCATGATCTATCAGTTCCTCGATACCTTCATTCTTTGCCGCGGAGATAGGAATGACCGGAATACCGAGAGCTGCTTCCAGCTCGTTGATATGGATAGTTCCGCCATTATCTCTTACCTCATCCATCATATTCAGAGCCAGCACCATAGGAATATCCAGTTCGATAAGCTGCAGGGTCAGATACAGATTCCGCTCTATATTCGTAGCGTCTACGATATTGATAATGCCTTTGGGCCTGTCCTCCAGAAAAAACTCTCTGGTCACGATCTCCTCACTGGTATACGGAGACATGGAATAGATGCCCGGCAGATCTGTGACCAGCGTATTTTTGTTTTTCCGGATCTGCCCGTCCTTTCGATCCACGGTCACGCCCGGAAAATTGCCTACATGCTGGTTGGATCCGGTCAGCTGATTGAATAAAGTGGTCTTGCCGCAGTTCTGATTGCCTGCCAGACCGAAGGTCAGCAGAACGTCGTCAGCCAGTTCGGCGCCTTTCTGCTTCACATGGAATTTTCCCATTTCGCCCAGTCCCGGATGTTCCGCGCCATGCTTTCCATGACCGCTCTGAGTCTCTCTGCGCGAATCCTTTACTGCCATTCCTTCATCACCGGCAGGCTGCTCCTGCGCGTTATCGATCCTTTCTACCTGGATCTCCTCAGCGTCGGCAAGACGCAGTGTCAGTTCATAGCCCCAGATCCGATACTCAATAGGATCGCCCATAGGCGCCGCTTTCATATATGTAATGGGTTTGCCCGGGATCAGTCCCATGTCCAGAAAATGCTGCCGCAGGGAGCCGCTTCCGCCCACAGAAAGAACCCGGGCACTTTCACCCTTTTTCAATTCTGATAAACGCATGTTAATGTCTTCCTCCTACTGTATTTTAAGTCGTATTTTTATGCTTTCATTATTGTACCAATTGTTGTCCCGCGAGTCAATCACCTGCCGGATTTTGGTCATTTGAGAACGCCCTCTTCCCGCAGCTCGTCCAGTACATCTGTCAGAGAAGGCTTCACCATCCATGCCTTTGCCCGGATCTCCTGCTCAGGCTCGACCAGATCCGGCACCATAATGACCCGAAGACCCGCAGCGCTGGCAGAGATCACGCCGGAAGGCGCGTCTTCCAGCGCCACGGCGTACTCCGGTAAAACCTCTATGGCCTGACACGCTTTGATATACACCTCAGGGTCCGGCTTGCTGCGCGTCACCATGTTCCCGAAGATCCATCCGTCAAAGAAATGCCAGAGACCGGCTTCCTCCAGTGACGCCTTTGCGTAATCGCCGGAAGCGGAAGTTGCCAGACCGATGGAAATGCCGTTTTCCTTCAAGGCGGTCATCAGTTCTCTGACACCGGGTTTCACAGGAAGCCCCTCTGTATCCACGATCTCCTGAAACCGTGCCGCCGCCTTTTCGACGAACAGCGCGTAAGGAAAATCCTCTCCATAGACTTTTTTAAAATACTCTGCTCTGCGGGCACGGTTAAAACCTATGGTATGGTAGATCTGTTCTCCCAGATCCGGATACCCCAGGACCTCTCCTGCGTCCTGCCAGGTCCGCTGGACGATCCGCTCTGAATTAAAGATCAGACCATCCATGTCAAAAACAGCAGCTTTGAGCGAAGGCGCTGTCTGCCGCTTCATTACCGAACGCATCTGCCGTCACCTCCGCAGCCGTCGTAGGCCGTAACGCCCCGCTTCAGCCTTGCAAGTCCGTCCATAAGCATATCCCGCGGGCAGGCAATATTCATCCGCGCAAAGGAAGAGCCGTTGCCGCGGAATATCTCGCCGGTGCTGAGATACAGGCCTGTCTCCCGGCGGATAAAACCGCAGAGATCACTGCCGTCTGCGGCTGCTCTGCTGAGATCCAGCCACATCAGATAAGTGGCCGGCGCGTCAGAAACGCTTACCTGCGGCAGCTGCTCCCGCAGAAATTCTCTGACTGTCCTTTTGTTCTCCGCCAGATATTCCCGCAGCGCATCCAGCCACGGTCCGCCCTCTGTAAAGGCTGCGATGGCCGCGTCAATGGCAAAAGCTCCCGGCATTGCCGCGTCAGCCTGACTGAGACCTTTTTTCATCAAACGGCGAAGTCTTTGATCGGGCACGCAGATCGCCGCGGTCTGCAGCCCCGCGATATTGAACGCCTTTGTTGGGGCGATGCAGGTGATACTCCGGCGTGCGCAGGCCTCAGACACCGACGCGAACGGCACGTAGCCCAGACCCGGGTCGGTCAGATCACAGTGGATCTCGTCAGCCACGACCGGCACGTCATATCTGTCGCACAGTTCCCCCACTCTGGCAAGCGTCTCCCGGTCCCAGAGGTTTCCCGTAGGATTGTGAGGATTGCTGAATACCAGCAGCCTGTTGCTTCTGTCTGCCAGACGGGACTTCAGATCATCAAAGTCGATACGGTACGCGCCGTCCTCGTAGATCAAAGGACTCTCCACCGCGCGGCGGCCGTTATCCTCGACGGAAATGTAAAAGTGGTTGTAGACCGGTGACAGCACCACCACGCCCTCTCCCGGCTGTGTCAGCTGACGCACAGCTGTGGATACCGCCGGGATCACGCCGGTGGTGAAGGCCAGCCATTCTCTCTTCATGACAAAGTTATGTCTCTCCTTCCACCAGTTTATATATGCTTCATACCAGGCCTGCGGCGGCACGGTGTAGCCGAAAATGCCATGTTCTGCCCGCCTTTGGATCGCTGCCCGGATCTCCGGCGCGGCCTGAAATTCCATATCCGCCACCCACATGGGCAGTTCTCCGTCAGCCACGTCCCACTTCAAAGCGTATGTACCGCTCCTGTCTATGATCTTTGAAAAATCGTATGTCATCTATTTCACTCCTATCTTTAGAACAACATACAGGAATTTTACCACATTTCGCTGAAAAAGAAAAGCCGCCGCCAGTTTCCCGGGGCAGCAGCTTAAGCCGACTTCTTTCTATGTATCACATCATATTACATCAATACGGCACGTTTTCAGCAATATCCATAAGCGGTTCCGTTCCTTCTTTCTCCCGCCGTGCCAGAAACGCCTTCAGTTCCTGGGCCGGCATATCCAGACCGGAATACAGCTTGAAAGCGCCCGCTCCCTGCCACAGCAGCATACCTTTGCCGCCGATGACGTTCTCCGGCCTGCAGCCGTTGTCCAGAGCGTCCTGCATCAGTTTTGTGACCGGCGGATTATAGATCACGTCGTAGACCACCAGATCCTCGTGGAAGGCAGTCATGTCTGTGATCAGAGAGACCCCTTCCGCCATAGGACGCATACCTGCGGAAGTCGCGTTGATCAAAATATCCGCAGTCCTAATGCGGTCGTGCATCAAAGCATTTTCAGCCACAGGGAAAAATTCCATCCTGCACGCCACGCCGTCAGCTTTCATGTTTTCTCCGACAGACCGGGCTTTTTCCAGCGCTTCTCTGCCCCGGTTAAAGACGGTCACCGATTTCGCGCCATCCAGCGCGCACTGCACCATGATAGCCATGGCCGCGCCTCCCGCGCCCAGCAGCACGATATCTTTGTCCTTGATAGAATGTCCGTGGTCCGCCAGATCCAGCACCACGCCCATGCCGTCAGTGATATGTCCGGTCAGCACTCCGTTGTCATTGACAATGGTGTTCACCGCTCCAATAAACTTTGCCGCGGGAGACAGCCTGTCCATATTGCGGGCCGCTTCCCGCTTGCAGGGCATGGTCACATTGGCGCCCCGCATATTGAGCCTGCGTATGGCCGCAATGGTATCCTTCACCTGGGATTCGTCACACTCAAAGGCCAGATACACGCCATCCAGCCCATAATAATCAAAGCAGAAATTGTACATGACCGGTGATCCCGAATGGCCGACAGGCTTGCCGATCACGCCCAGCAGTCTGGTTTTGCCGGAAATTCTTGTATCCATATGATTGCCTCCGTTTTATTGTTCTTCTTCATATACTTTTGCCATGATCTCTTCACAGATCTGTGATGCGCTTTTATTGTCTGTATGAACGATGATGTCCGCAGCGGCTTCATACTTGGGACGGCGCTGAGCGAGCAGCTCTGTAATGTACGAAACATTTTTATTGTTTTCCAGCAAAGGCCTGTCATGGCTGTCCTTCACTCTTTCTAAGATCGTTTCCGGTTCTGCCGTCAGCAAAACCACTTTGCCGTTTTTCTTCATCTCCTTAACGTTGATTTCCCGTAAAGGCGTTCCTCCGCCGCAGGAGATGACCACATGCTTCTTTTGCTGCAGCTCAATGAGCAGACTGGTCTCTGCATCCCGGAAATACGGCTCTCCATGAACCCGAAAGATCTCTGAAACAGGCATGCCTTCCCGATCTACAATGATCTGATCCATATCCATGATCTCCATTTGAAAATGCTGTTTCAGGGCATTGGCAACAGTCGTCTTTCCCGTGCCCATGAATCCTGTCAGCACGATATTCTGATCGTATTGTTTCATACTGGTCTCCTTTGTTTTCTCTCAGTTTCTATATATTTATACACGCTCTTCATATTCAGGCCGCCGCGAAGAGTGCTGTTGGGTTTTTGAGATCAATTGAAGCAGAAAAACCCAATTTTTCCGAAAAAATTACCACAAGCGTATTAAATTTTAGCTGGAGAGCCCGTGAAAGAGCTTTAGACATATCAGTCCCCGGCATTGGCCACTCTGATATACGTGGATTCGGATTTCTCCTTACCTACAGGTCAATGGTCCGCCGTGAGCTCTACCGTCTAATTGCGTGGATCACAGGAAGTCCCGTGCCAACATGGGCTTTTCGTAGATAGCTCGAACCTTGAAAGATACTAAAGCCCTTTCAAAGACTCTCCAGTTTAATAACTGCTGTGTTGTAAATGGCAGAATGCTGCTTACAACGCTTAATTGCGCACAATCACAGTGGCAGGGGAATGTCAGGACTGCGCAGCACCGCCCTTTGGCGGCTTGGTCTTGATATTCCCAAGACAATGTGATATTCCTAATACTGTTATTGTGTGTTCCCTGTCATCATTCCCCAGATGAAACAGGCAAGCTCCCTGGCAACTGCGGTTTTAGCAACATTGGCTTTCTTTCCCTGGTTCAGCACCATGCGGTAATACTTCCGCCTCAGCCGTTCATTCGCTTTGTCGGCATAGGTGATGATATCAGCCGGATTGCCATATTGACGTGACTTTAATGTTTTGGATTTATGTCCGATTTGCCCGCGGGTATAACTCTGAGCCGCTTCTATCAGCAAGGTTCGTATATGGCTGTTTCCCGCTTTGGTAATCCCAAGTCTGTTCTTCTCCCCTCCGCTGGAATCCTCCCCTGGGGTCAGCCCTAGATAAGAAGCAAACTGCCGGGCGCTGGCAAAGCGCTTAAAATCGCCGACTTCTACCAGAGTAGAAAGTGCGGTCTGCGTCTTAATACCAAGGAAGCAGGACATGTGCTGTACCTTTTCCTGATATTCAGGTTGTGCTGCCAGTTCTTCGATGCGGTGATCCAAACGTTCCAGCTTATCCGTCAGTTGATCATAGGTGGAGAGGTATTCCGTCAGGATTTCCTGATAGATACCTTCCGGCTTTAATGCCCGGAGCCACTGCAGGTGTGCCTGTGTCCAATGGCTTTTGGCTGCATCATACCGATAGTTGTGGCGCAGGCAGAAAGCGAGGATCTGCTGCTTTACCTTTTTCAGTGCGAGCTTGTGATCCTGCCGCATTCGGATATACTCTTTGACCTGCTCATCCTGCTCCGTAGGGATATGAACCGGGCTGTAATCACGATGGGCAAGACACCGGGCGATCAGTGCAGCGTCACGTTTGTCCGTTTTCACTTTTTTCTTGCCGACTGGTTTTGGCATTGTAGTCGGGGCAAGAATCACACATTTCACGTTATGGCTTGTAAGCTGATGATATAGGGTGAAGCCGAGGCAGCCAGCTTCATAACCGCATATAAATACGGCATCGTCTCCGTAGCATTTGATGACCTCCATTTGTATGCGGTAATCCCTGTTACCTTTGTTTTTTTCCAATCTATAGTATACAGGTAAATCCGCGAACTTACAAATTGGAGGTCATTACATATTGTCTAATTTTATCTTTTATGACTTGGGCTTTATCGTGATATTTGATGAAAAAAGCCCAATTTCCGAGGCTTTAGAGGGATTTCGCATCAGTTTAAGGGCCTGAATTTGGGCTTTTTGAGAGATTACGGTATATTTAGCCCAAGACTTCGGGCAATAAGTTGGGCTTTTTGATGGATCTCAGCGTGTTTAGCCCAAGTCCTCAGTCAGAAAGTTGGGCTTTTTGACCGTTTATAGCGGATTTAGCCCAAGTCCGACCAATTCTGCCCAAGCCCGCAGCAAACATGACATGCTTCTGTCGTGTTTTATATGGTATACTGGCGGAGCTGTTGCTTTAAAGAGAAAGGAGAACCTATGAAGATAGACCGTCTCATCGGTATTCTGTCGATCCTGCTGCAGCAGGAACAGGTTACTGCGCCGTATCTGGCAGAGAGATTCGAGGTATCCCGCAGAACGATCAACAGAGATATCGATGCTTTGTGCAGAGCCGGGATCCCTGTCGCGACCAGACAGGGCAGGGATGGGGGCATATCCATCATGGAAGGATACCGCATCGACAGAACCCTTTTGACCTCTTCAGAGCTGCAGTCCATTCTGTCAGGTCTGCGAAGTCTGGACAGCGTCAGCGGTACCAACCGGTACGCCCAGTTGATGGATAAACTGGCCGCAGGCTCCTCAGAGGTGATGGCTGCAGGAGAGTATCTGCTCATCGACCTGTCTTCGTGGTACAGGGAGAGCCTGGCTCCGAAGATAGAGATGCTGCGGGCCGCTATCGAAGGGAGGCAGAGCGTCTCCTTTGACTATATCTCGCCAAAGGGCGAAAGCGGGAGGGTCGTCGAACCCTATTATCTGATCTTCCAGTGGGCGAACTGGTATGTCTGGGGCTGGTGCAGGGAACGGAAAGATTTCCGCATGTTCAAGCTGAACCGGCTCAGCGGGCTTGTGCTAAATGAGGATCGTTTTCAGAGGCGGGAGGTCCCGCTGCCGGATCTGTCGGCGGAAAAGATATTCCCTGCCGGGCTGCAGGCGAAGATTCGGTTTACGCCGGACTGTCTGTGGCGGATCATTGAGGAATTCGGCAGGGACAGCTTTGTGGAAGAGCCGGACGGAAACCTTTTGTTCACCTTCGGTTTTGCAGATAAAGATCATCTGATCACATGGCTGCTTACCTTCGGGGACCGGGCTGAACTGCTGGAGCCGGAAGGCCTGCGGCGGCAGATTGCCGGGATCGGACAGGCCCTGGCGGAAAAATATGAGGAGGGATGATATGGCATCTGATTTGGAATTTGTACAGTTTGCCTGCGACCAGCTGTCCGGCGCTGGAGAGATCACATACCGCAAGATGTTCGGAGAATACGGCGTGTACTGCGACGGCAAGATATTTGCTGTGATCTGCGATGATCAGCTGTTCATCAAAGTGACGGAGGCGGGCAGAGCGTTTGCGCCGGAGACAGCGCTGGCGCCGCCATATGAAGGCGCAAAGCCGTATTTTTTGATGGAGGATCTGGAGGACAGGGAGTTTCTGACGGAATTTGCCCGCAGGACAGCAGCTGCCCTGCCGCCGCCAAAGGAAAAGAAGAGGAGAAAAAGAAATGGCGTTTGATTATAAGAAGGAATATAAGGAGTTCTATCTGCCGCCGAAAAAGCCGGAGATCGTCACGATTCCCGCTATGAATTTTGTCGCCGTGCGGGGCAAGGGCGATCCCAATGCGGAAGGAGGAGCGTATCAGCAGGCCATGCAGATCCTGTACGGCGTGTCTTTTACCATTAAGATGAGTTATAAAGGCAGCAGGAATATCGAAGGGTATTTTCCATATGTGGTGCCGCCGCTGGAAGGACTCTGGCGGCAGGATGGGGTCTGCGGCGTGGATTACAACCGTAAGGAGGATTTTCAGTGGATCTCCATGATCCGTCTGCCGGAGTTTGTGACAGAGGAAATCTTTCAGTGGGCCGTCGGGGAGGCCGAGGCCAGGAAGCAGACCGACTTCTCAAAGGCAGAGTTCTTCGCCTTTGAAGAGGGTCTCAGCGTTCAGTGCATGCACATCGGACCTTACGACGATGAACCGGCGACCATAGAGAGAATGGACAGCTTCGCGGCAGAGCAGGGATTCAGTCTGGACTTTTCAAAGGAGCGCAGACATCATGAGATATACCTGAGCGATCCCAGACGGACAAAACCGGAACGGCTTCGGACGGTGATCCGTCATCCGGTGAGATAGGGGAATTGGTCCGCAAAGTTCGACAATTGGTTCGGCAATTGGTTCGGCAATGAGGCAGAAAACAGCAAAAATGCCGAACCAGGTCCATAAAGTTCGGCAATTGGTTCGGCAATGAAGCAGCTGTCTCTTATTTCATGACCTTTTTCAAAAGCACAGGCGTTATGATGGTCGTGACGATGACCACCAGGACTACCGGTGAGAAAAGGTGGCCGTTGAGCAGTCCCATGTTGTATCCCTTCTGCGCTACGATCAGAGCGACCTCGCCTCTGGAGATCATGCCGATGCCGATGCACAGAGATTCGTGGCTGGAATATTTGCAGAGCTTCGCGCCCAGACCGCAGCCCATGATCTTGGTCAGAACCGCGATGATCAGGATCAGCAGAGAGAAGATCCACATGCTGGTCGTCATGCCGTTGAGTTCTGTTTTGATGCCGATGCTGGCAAAGAAGATCGGCGAGAAGAACATGTAGCTTGGCACGGTCATCTTCCTTGCGATGTCAGATTTCACGTCGTATGTAGACAGGAACAGTCCCAGCAGGTAAGCGCCTGTGATATCGGCAATACCGAAATACTGTTCTGAAACGAAGGAGATGATCAGAACGAACGCCATGACGTAAATAGAGATTCTGCGCTTGTCCTTGAGCGCGTCGATAGCAGGACGTGTCGCCTGCAGGACCAGAGCGATGACCGCCATGAAGATGACATACAGACCGATTTTGATCAGGATGGAAATGATACTGATGGAAGGGTCCTTCATGCTGGTTACGATGGTCAGGATGATGATGCCGATGATATCGTCCAGCACCGCGGCGCCAAGGATCGCGCTTCCCACAGGTCCGTTTAATTTGCCCATTTCCCGCAGAGCTTCCACGGTGATGCTGACGGATGTAGCGGTCAGAATGACGCCCATGAATACGGCGCGGAGCACTTCTTCAAAATCGGACGGATCCACGTGGAAATAGAAGAAGTAGCAGAGACCGCCGCCGATGAGAGGCATCAGCACGCCCATGGACGCGATGACGATCATGGAAACACTGTTTTTCTTTATTTCATTGATGTCGGTATCCAGCCCGGCGATAAACATGAGCAGGATAACGCCGATCTCGGCTGTCTTTGCCAGAAAATCGGTCTCTTCCGCGAAACCAAGGACGGAAGGCCCTAAAATAACGCCGGCCAGTAAAGCGCCGACGACCTGAGGCATGTTTACTTTTTCGGAAAGGCTGCCCAGGAATTTCGTAGACAGAATGATTACTGCCACAGTTAACAGAAAATAATAACTAGTCATACTATATACCTCAACTTTCATTCACTGAGGTCACATTTTAGCACTAAAAGTCGATTTTGTAAACACATAAAGATCGACTTTAGAAAAAAAATAAGAAATAAGGAAAAAGACTTAGTTATTTTATAAGTTTTTGTGCCATTTCGGTAAATTTTTCTCTGGTTATTTCACGAAATTCTTTGACAAATCGTCAAAAATATAGTAAAATATAGGTGAAAATAATCTGAGAATCTCGGAATTAGTTTCTAAGATTATAGTTAATACTATGCGCCAGAAATATAAGCAAAGAGAAAATACATTGGGCTCCGCCCAATGTATTTTTATAACTATAAGCAGAAGAAAACATGGTCTGATAAATACAGGAGACATATAAATATGAAGAAAACTGTTTTGATCACCGGCGGCTCCCGCGGTATTGGAGCCGCTTCGGTCAGAGAATTTACAGCCAGAGGCTGGGAAACAGCCTTTTTTTACAGGCAGGATGAAAAGGCCGCGGCGGAGATCGCGGCGGAGACCGGCGCTATCGCTGTCCGCTGTGACGTTTCCGACAGAGAAGCTGTGGACAGAGCTGTAAAGGACGCCCGCATCTGTCTGGGCGCGCCCGCCTTTGACTGTCTCGTTCTCAACGCCGGCGTCAGCAGAAGCGGATTGTTTCTGGATGGAGATGAAGATCAGTGGAAAGACGTCTTTGATGTCAATCTCGGCGGCATGATCCATGTGGCAAAGGCAGCTTTGCCGCAGATGATAAGCAGGCGGTCGGGAAGTATCGTGATGGTATCCTCCGTGTGGGGGCAGACCGGAGCTTCCTGCGAGAGCATCTATTCGGCGTCTAAGGCCGCCGTCATCGGCCTGGCGAAATCTCTGGCAAAGGAACTGGCTCCGTCAGGGATCCGCGTCAACGCCGCGGCTCCCGGCGTCATCGACACCGATATGAACGCCTGCTACAGCGAAGAGGAACTGAAAGCGCTGGCAGAGGAGATCCCCATGGGACGGCTGGGAACTGCGGGGGAAGCCGCCAAAGCGATCTGCTTTCTGGCGTCGGAGGACGCGTCTTATATCACAGGACAGGTCTTAGCTGTCAATGGGGGCTTTTACATTTAGGGAGAGTGTGGTATACTGAACCTGCAAGTAGTCAAAAAGGGGGTATTTATGGACAACGTAATCAATATCTTACAGGATATCCTGCATGGCATAGGAAGTTTTCTCGGCGGTCTCTTCGGAGAAGCCGGAGATCTGGCACGCATCACCGATGACAGCGGTCTTTTGTATACGGCTGTTGCCAGATGGGTGTTCATTTTCCTTGCCATTTTTATATTGCTGAAATCAATCCTGTCTCTGCTCAGGTCAAAAAACCCGTCGGAGGTGTGGGCCTATCTGCATCTGAGCACATCCGAGGGGGAGACTATCGACAATCTGCCGATCACCCACTGGGAGAACGTTATCGGAAGATCGTCAAACTGCGATCTGAGTATTGACGACCCTGCGGTGTCCCGCAATCACGGCACTCTGACCCGGGATGATCAGGGAACATGGTCCTATACGGATCTGGGATCAAAAAACGGCGCCTATATCAACGGCCGTAAGATCAAAAAAGGCCGTACGGCAGAACTGAAGCCGGGAGATGAGCTGTCTGTCGGCATGACCCAGTGCACCCTGTTTCCCATCAGTCTGGAGGAGAGGCGCAACAATATCCAGATGCGGAAGATGGATACCATTCTTCTGTCACCGTGGCCGTCCCTGATCGCACTGACTGTCTTTCAGTTTATGACGCTGCTGCAGCTGAAGATCGGTCTGGGGAAAGAGTTCAACAGTTCCATTCCGCTGGCTTTCTTCGGAATCTGCGTTCTGATGTGGGCCTACGTGATCATGCTGCGTTCCATGCGGCGGAAAGGCTTTGAGATGGAGACCATTGCCTTTTTCCTGTCGACACTGAGTCTGGCTGTGACAGCCACCTGCTATCCGAAGGCAGTGTTTAAGCAGTTCCTTGCCGTAGCCATCGGCGTGGCGGTCTTTATCTTCATGTGCGCCTATCTGCGCAATCTGAAACGGGCAAAGGCGATCCGGACAGCCATGTATATCGGCGCCGCCGTGCTGCTTTTGTTCAATCTGGTCTTCGGTACAGAAAAATACGGCGCAGCCAACTGGGTGTCCATCGGAGGACTGTCCATCCAGCCGTCAGAGATCGTCAAGCTGGCCTATATCTGGGTCGGCGCGGCTACATTAAACGAGCTATTTGAAAAGAAAAACTCCCTCATATTCACCCTGTTTTCCGGCTTCTGCTTCTGCTGTCTGGCCCTCATGGGAGACTTCGGAACGGCCATCATTTTCTTTGTTACGTATCTGGTCATCTCCTTCCTCAGAAGCGGAGATTTCACCAAACTGATCCTGCTGGTGGGAGCCGCCTTTGCCGGGGGGCTGATCATACTCAAGTTCAAAGCCTACATCGCGGAGCGCTTTGAGGTATGGGGACACGTATGGGACTACGCGGAAGGCCTGGGCTATCAGCAGACACGTACCATGACCGCGGCTGCCAGCGGCGGCATGGTCGGCGTGGGCGCGGGAAACGGCTGGCTCAATCAGGTAGGCGCTTCGGACACGGATCTGGTCTTCGGTCTTCTTATCGAAGAGTGGGGTCTGATCGTAGCCCTGCTGGCAGTGCTGTCTATCATTACGCTGTCCATCTTCGCGGTCCGGTCCATCTGGGCAGGACGTTCCACCTTCTATACCATAGGGGCCTGCTCCGCCATGTCCATCTATCTGTTTCAGACGATCCTCAACGTGTTCGGATCTGTGGATCTGTTCCCGCTGACCGGCGTCACGTTCCCGTTTGTATCCAACGGAGGAACCAGCATGATCGCCTCGTGGGGCCTGCTGGCTTTCCTGAAGGCTGCCGACACGAGGCAGAACGCCAGCATTGCCATCAGCCTGTCAGAAAAAGGGCTGAAAGTGGAGAAAGGGGATGACGAGTTATGAAGAAATTAGAGAAGCGTTCCATCATCTGCCTCACCATGGCGGCAGTGCTGTTTCTGGGCGTCGGCGTATTTACTTACCGGTTTGTTACCCGTGGCAGCGATTGGGCCACCTTCTATGCAAACCAGCACATATACAGTGAGGGACGCCTTGCCATCGGGACGATCTACGACGTCAACGGCAAGCTCCTTGCGAAAAACGATGACCGCAAGGTCAGCTACAATGAAAGCGAAGCCATCCGCCGCGCTACGGTCCATGCCGTAGGCGACATGGACGGCAATATCGCGACTGCCGCCAAAAGCGCCTTCAAAAGCCGTCTGGTGGGCTATAATCTGCTGACCGGCACCTACAGCGTCACCGGCAAGGGAAACGATCTGACGCTGACCATCGATTCCGACGTCTGTCAGGCCGCCAACGAGGCACTGGCCGGCAGAGACGGTCTGGTAGGGGTGTATAACTATGAAACGGGCGAGGTCGTCTGCATGGTCAGTTCCCCGAACTTTGATCCGGAAAATCCGCCGGATGTATCCGAGGATGATACCTCCGGACTGTATATCAACAAATTTCTGTCAGCGAATCTGATACCCGGCTCCATCTTCAAGCTGGTCACCTCCGCGGCGGCCATCGAGAACGTGGATGATCTCAGCAGCTGGACCTATACCTGTACCGGCGTCAGCTATATCAACGGTGAAAAGATCACCTGCACCGCGGCCCACGGCACTGTAGACTTTGAGCAGGCGCTGGCTGTATCCTGCAACTGCGCTTTCGGCGAGCTGACCCAGAAAGTCGGCGGCCCTGTAATGGAAGAATACGCGGAAAAACTGGGTCTGACCAAGGCCTACGACATGGACGGCGTCCACAACTCCCGAGGCGAGTTTGAGTTCCCTGACGACGTGCCGCTGAATCTGGCATGGGCCGGTATCGGCCAGTACAACGACCAGCTGAATCCGTGCTCCATGCTTGTTTACATGGGGGCCATCGCCCGTGACGGCGTCAGCGTTCAGCCGAGGCTGATCCATTCAGCCCTGTCCGCGGCTCAGGAGACCGACAGGATGATCCAGGCCTCCACCGCGAAAAAGCTCCGCGCCATGATGAAGAACAACGTTCAGGTATCCTACGGCGAAGGAAATTTCCCGGGGCTTGATATCTACGCCAAGTCCGGTACCGCCGAGGTTTACGGCCGCGAGCCGAACGCATGGTTTGCCGGCTTTATCAAAAATGAAGACGCCCCGTACGCCTTCATCGTCTGCATAGAAAACGGCGGCTACGGAAGTTCCGTGGCAGCCCCTGTAGCCAACCAGGTGCTGCAGGCCATCGTCAACCGCTGATCTCATCTGAAGGAGACCATCATGAACGTCTATGTACCATTTATATGCCTGGCTCTGGGAACCGCCGCAGGCTGGCGCGGGCTTCCAAAGCCCGTCCTGAAAGCCTTTGACGCCCTGACCAATTTGGCTCTCTTCGCCCTGATGGCAGTCATCGGTCTCAATATCGGCGTCAGCGATACCGTCATGGAAAATCTGGGCAGTATCGGCCTGCGGTGCTTTCTGATATCCCTGGCTGCCGTCTGGTGCAGCGTGGGCGTCGTGTGGTGCTGTGAAAAAACCGTCATGCCGTTAGAGGAGATCCGTCTGCAGCTGGCCCGTGAGCAAAGGGTGTCCGCCGCGGCTTTTGATCAGACGTCAGAGGATGGCGGCGCGCGCGGCGGTGTGTCACCCCTTGTGATCATCATGCCGGTATGCATCGCCATGGGGATCGCGGCCGGATACTTCTGGCTGCGGGGCGGCAGCCTGGAATGGCTGGATACGGCCCTGACAGTCTGTCTGATCTTTCTCTATGTCGGCGTCGGCGTCAGCCTCGCCTCCAATAAACAGGTCTTCGGCTACATCCGCAGATTAGGTCTGCGGGTGCTTTTCATGCCTGCGGCAATTTTTACCGGCTGCCTGATCGGCGGCTTCGCGGTGGGTCTGCTGCTCCATGTGCCGTCTGAATGGTCGGTGCTTTCGGCCAGCGGCATGGGCTACTACAGCCTGACCGGAGCTTTTCTTACTGAGAATTATGGTATCGAAGCCGGAACCTACGGTTTCATCGTCAACATTCTGCGGGATGTGCTGACCGTCGCGTTCCTTCCTATTTTGATACGCATCAGCAAGGGCAGCCCCATCGCCTCTGGCGCTGCGGGCTGCATGGATTCCATGCTGGTGCCTGTCAGCCGCTTCGTCGGACCTGAGCTTTCCATGGTAGCCCTGATCAGCGGGACCATTCTGACCTTTGTGGTGCCAGTCTGGCTGCCCATCGGCGCCAGACTGCTGGGATGATGTTGAATGGAAGATGTTTGATGGCGGATGTTTTCAAAAAACGCTAAAATGTTTTCTCAGGAAAACATAATTGAAAAATAAGCAACGATTTAGAACTGAATCAGGATTTCGGCAGGCAGACAGCGGCAAATGTGGGGACATTGCCGCTGTCTGCCTGTTTGTTTCAGCTTAATTGCCGGAATTTCTGGCTTCAGACATGGTTTTGTTTTCTAAAATCGCTAAAACGTTTTCTGTGGAAAACAAAAATTCGAAAAAAGAAAACATTTTCTGCTGAATTCTTGTCCCCATATCAGGTCTGAGGATTGTTATATATAGTGTAAAGGAAAAAACTTTGTTTCTTTTTGAAAGATTATGATATAATGGACATATAATAAAATTTGCTTATTATTTTTTAAATCGGAGTTTTTTTAGATGAGCGAAGACGCGAGAAATGTCGTTATAGAATTGATCGAAAAGAAATACGGGACTCTGATGCGGAAAATAGCCCATGAGATCTTAAGCGACTGGCAGTTTACTGAGGACGTGACGCAGGAGGTACTGTGGAAGCTGATCTCACAGCATCAGGATCGGGCGGAGCTGCCGCCGGATGAGCTGAAAGGCTATCTTTGCGCTGCCGTCAAAAATACAGCTGTCAATATGGCACGTCGAAACGAGCGGCTACAGGAAAGAGAGGAAGGCTGGCTGAATCAGCGTCCGCTGACTATGGATGCGGTTGATATGGAAGCCTTTCGGGATCGGTATGGGTTTGGCCCGGAAGTGGAGGATATCCTGGCTGGTCTGGATAATACGGATCGGGATATTCTGGGGCTGATGTACGGTCAGGGCTTCAGCCGGAGAGAAACAGCGGAGATCGTCGGTCTCAGTGAAGAGGCGGTAAAGAAACGGCTGCAGAGAGCCAAGAGCAAGATGAAGGCGGCTGTAGAAAAGGAAGGAGAACGCGGCAATGGATGAACAGAATGCTATGACAAAAGCGGAAGAGATCCTGGCGGCATACGGCAAGGCGCTGTTTGAGAGCAGAGTTGCCTATGCTGACGCCTTGCTGGATGAGCATATGCCGGATCCGCCGTTCTATGCCAGGCCGGTGAGAAAGAAAATCAGCCGTAAGCGCATGATGAAACGGGCGCTGATCCTGGTGGCCGTGCTGATCCTGATCTTAGGAACGATGGCCGTTTCCGTAGACGCGGTCAGGCTGAAAGTGTTCAACTACGTATTTCAGGAGCATCCCGGCCATACCAAGCTGATCCCTTCTGACATTGAAGAACCCGAAGTGCGGAATATGCCCGACTTTCAGCTGGGCTACGTGCCGGAAGGATATGAGATGGTCAATTACGATCGGGATCACAGCACTCTGTGGGTGGACTACGATAATGGGAAAGGGCAGTATATTCATTTCAGTGTCGATTATGCGGCGGATGCCAGCTTTTCCATAGATAACGATACTTTTGTCCGTGAAGAGACCAGAGTGGGAGAATACCAGGCGTGGTATTTCTATGACGAAATGGGCGGTCTGATTATATGGCAAATGGATGAATATCTTTTGACAGTAGATGGCGGAGTAGGCCGGGACGAAATTATGAAAATAGCGGAATCTGTCGTAAAAAAGTAAAATAAAAAAATTTTTGAAAAAACTTTATATTTCTTGTCCCCAAAATCCTCCTGAGATTTGTTTTATATAGTGAAAGACAAAATCAAAGGAGGTTTTTGTGTATGAAGAAAAGATTCGTTGTAGCTTTGACGGTTCTGTGTCTGCTCCTATCATCAGCCTGCGTTTGGGCAGATACGGATTTGTCAGAAGGGGTTGAGCCGGAAGTGGAATTGCAGTATGAATCACATTAATTATAAATTCAAAGTAGCGGCAGTAATTGCAATAGCAATCTTTGTCGCAATATGTGTTTATAGCGCATATTGCGACAAAGCAGACAAAGCAGATGCCAAGAGAGAATTACCAGAGGTCAGTGTCAGCTATATGAACGCGGCAAACACTCTGGCGGAAGAAAGGCTTCGCATTGGTGGATGTAATTGGAAATATCCATCACAATCAGATGAAGCTGCATTCGTGGAATTTATAGAAAACCGCGTTGATAGAGACGTTGGGGCATCCGTCAGAAAAATAGAAATTTCAGGGAAAACGGAGGTTAGTATCAAAATCAGATATCCTCTTAAACCGGATACGATTTGCGTGAAAGAGTTTTCTAACAAAGAACTTGACGATTATTCTAAAGGAACAATCATTTCGGAAAATGAGAGCAATATTATATGCTTACCAGGAAAAACGTATGCTGTTGAATTACAATTTGGAAAAGATGCTGTCATGTACACGTTTAGATGTGAATAATGGGAGCGAGGATCAAAACATTTACGGACAAAGTTTGTTTTTCAATTGGTAAGCTTACCTGTGTGCACGAAAAAAGCAGACTATTGCGAAATATTAAGAAGCAAAAGGGGTGTATAAGGTAAACCAGTTTTTGCGATGTTTGATAATATTGGGGAGGAGAACCATGAAACGCTATCAAAAGGCGGTGGTCCTGTCGCTGCTGTTTGCGCTGACTCTGACTGCTTATGGCTGTAAACCAAAACTCAGTGAGCCGGAACTGGACGTGCTGAATCTGAAATATGAATTGGCCGAGGACGAAGAGCTGGAACCGTTTTATGCTTCGGAAACAAAGATATACGCCGCCGTGAACAAGAAAACGCCGAGCATGTCGGCGCCAAGTTTTGGGGCAGAGACAGAGAAATTTATTGTTTATGATCTGCAATCTCAAAAGGCAGAATCACAGTACGAGCCAAAAGAGGACGGCAAGTACATCTACCACGCCATACCTTTTGAGGATGGGATTCTCTATGCGATCTATACGCCGCCGGAGTCGATAGATGAGAGCATCCAATGGGATATCAAATATATCTCTGATGAGGGAAGTAAGGTTCTTGACTCCGGCCTCTGCAGCAGCCAATTCTCTATGCTGCCGGGATTTACGATATTAGATGGGGACGTGTATTATCTCTATGAGGACTTTGACGAAGAATCAGGATACGGCTTTGGAATCAAAAAGGCCGATCTGCAAAACCCTGAAATCATAGTGGAAGAAAAGGGCCGCAGACTATCAGACACCGAATTCTGCTCCAATGGAACCGACTATGCCCTTTTGTCTGACGGAAAGATTCTGATCGGAAATGCAGAGGGAATTTACAGGGAATACGATTTGCCGAACCCGATGTCAGACTATGGAATCTGCAAAGATTACCTGTTCTGCTGCACGAACTCAGATGGTAACAAGTGGACGGCGCGAAGCATTTCGCTGAAGACGGGAAAAGAATATGCGGCAGAAACTGAGACGCCTCTTTACCGGATCGCCAGCATGAATGGAGGCGAGCTTACGTGCATAGATGATAATTGGAATATGTATATTCTGCGCCCGGGAAAAGAATTTGAAATCATTTCTGCGGATGAGCCGAATGAGATCCTTGTGGGCAGACGGAATGTCAGATATTATCCTTACGGCGACAGGGCGGCCCTTGCCCAGCTCGATGAAACAAAGTTTTGCCGGATGACCTGGTGAGCAGAAGGAGAGGTGAACAATAATGAGAAGAGCGCGATTGTATTTCTGCATAATTCTGTCGCTGCTTATGACCCTCCTTCTCTGTTCCTGCGGACAGACGGCGGAGAATAGAACTGACATCGTATCTGAGATCAGTGCAGTCACTGCAGACTCCGACACATCAGCAAAAGCCCGGGCGATTTTGCAGGCAGAGCTGGATGAGGAAGTGAAAGCGGGGAGATTGCTGAGCTATGAGGGACTATGGACGATTCCCCTGATGACAGCAAACGGTGAAACACCCCAGGCAATGGCAGGCTATACAGCGGCCTTTGGAAACAGAAACGGAGCAAGCGGAGTTACAACGCCGGTCAGATGCGTTTTGACCCTGAACCGGGAGCAGGACGGAACCTATTCAGAGATTAAAGATAAGCGGAAATATGAAGTGCTCAGCGACGGCGTATTTGATAACTTCTCGTGGATCATCGACCATCCTTACGTTGCGCAAATTCCTAAGTCTGACGTTTACAATAAGGATAGAGATGAGATCGCTTTGATGCTGTTCTGCCAATGGATGGATACTCTGAAAGATTGGAACACCAGCGACAGGACTTTTGTCGTGATCGAATACGATTTGCCGCAGGCAGATTTCTGGCTTTCCACAGATACAGATTCCTGGGGAGAGAAAGAGGGAAAGACCGGGCCGAGGCCGAGATACCCGGACTGCCTCGGAAGCTGGATCTACAACTGTCAGTGCCGGTATCAGTATCTGGGATACAGTTCCAATGTATCTCTGGGTACAGGCTGGTCCGGCAAAGGAGTGGGCGTTACGCCGTTTTGGGTAGAGGACTTTGCGCCAGGAAGCACCTCGAAAAACTTCATATTGACAGAATGGCAGGACTGCTATACTCTGGAAACGAGAAAACATTGTTTAAGTGTCATTGAAAAATAACTCGATGGAGAAAAGAATACACTTTTTCGGACCATAAGAACACATCGCGGATGAGCCGGATGAGATCCTTGTGGGCAGACGGAATGTCAGGTATTATCCTTATGGCGACAGGGCGACTCTTGCCCAGCTCGATGAAACGAAGTTTTGCCGGATGACCTGGTGAGCGGCAGGGAAAGAAAACGGATACAGCAAAGAACTGCCCCAGTGTTTTAGAGGTGCAGCTCTTTGTTATTTGCATCTGCCTGAAAGAACATGATGTAGTAGATCGGCATGTAGGTGATCCTGCCTTTCGTATGGACTTCCCGCTCATTGGACAGGACGAAGGCCTTTTTGATATGATAATCCTCGTTGTGAACGAAAGTATTGAGAGCGCTGTGTACGGCGTAATCCTTGCCTGATTTCACCTCGATGGGAACAACAGAGAGACTGTCGTAATCGTCAATGAGATAGTCTACTTCGCCTTTACTGCGGTTGTCGTAATAGAAGAGCTTGTGACCGTGTGCGATCAGTTCACTGGCGACTGCAGTTTCATAGGCAGAGCCTAAGTTGATGCTTTTTTCGTCGTTTAACACTGCGCGGATATTGTTGCCGTACAGGATACCCGTAAGAATTCCCACATCGTTTAAGTAGAGCTTAAGCAGGTTCTTTCCAGTGGACTGAATGAGGGGGAAAACAGGATTTGAAATGGCCTGAACGTTTAAAGCGATCCCCGCGCTGATCAGATATTCAAACTCGTCGCTGTAATCGTTGAAAGTCTTGCCTCGTTTGTTCTCGATGCGCTGCGCCACCATGCGCTTCTTTTTGTTTTCCATATTGGACGGGATAAGATCAAAGACTCTGCGGATCTTCAGCTTCTTTTCCCTGTCGTACTTGGATGCGTCCGCGGCGTAGTAATCGTGGATCTCGCTTTGGATCGCCCGGACAGATTGGATGTTCTTTTCTTCAAGATAGGAATTGACGGCATCGGGAAGTCCTCCCACCAGCAGGAATTTACGGAACAGGTCCATCATCTTGCTGTGTATGGGTTCTTCCAGGGATTCTGACCTCTCAAACTTTTTGCGCATCGATGTAATGGCGATCTCATTCATTCCGTTTGCATAGAGAAATTCTTCAAGGTCCAGAGGAAACATTCTTACCTTGCGGATACTGCCCATGGGAATGGAGGTAGTCTGCGACAGTGTAACGCCGAGGAGAGAACCGCTGGCGATGTAAGTGAAACGGCCGTCGCGGGACAGAAACTTGAGCAGTGTGAGAAGGTGAGGATAGGCCTGGATCTCGTCAAGAAAGATCAAAGTGTTTTCCTTCTCCTTCATCTTGCTGCCGGCGATCATGCTTACTTGCAGATAGAAGTCCTCTACCGTCTTTGTGTCAGCAAAGAGCCTGTCGCCCAGCTCATCCTCCACCATGTTGATCTCTATAAAATTTTCAAAAAGCTTTTGCCCTACGTGACGGATAATATAGGTTTTGCCGACCTGACGGGCTCCGTCGATCAGAAGAACTTTTGGTGAATCCGACTTTAAGTGGGATTCGATCAGCGATTCTATTTTGCGATACAGCATATGAATCTTCATCTCCTTTATGACTTTTCAAATAGATTTTAGCATGTTTTTTATGATATTTCAATATATTTTTCGTGCCAAATCCATGACATTTCAATAAATATAAAATGAATTCAAAAAATCCCGAAGACCCCGTAGTGAAATCCTGAGAAACATGTTACAATGTCTGTGGTCACCCGATCAATTAAGAATTTCGTAAGAAACACCACCGCCGCTTTGTAATATTTAAGCGGTATGATATAGCTGTAAACGGAAAGGAGCAAGGCAGAATGAATATATTAGTTTGCGATGATGACAAGGAGATCGCGGGAGCTATAGAGATCTATCTGAGAAACGAGGGGTACACCGTATTCAAGGCCTTTGACGGGGTAGAGGCGCTGAACACGGCGAGAGATAAGCAGATCCACCTGATCATCATGGATGTGATGATGCCGAAGATGGACGGCATGCAGGCGACGATGAAGATACGGGAAGAAAAGAATATCCCGATCATCATGCTTTCGGCAAAGTCCGAGGATTACGACAAGATCACAGGACTCAACGTAGGCGCAGACGATTATATCACAAAGCCTTTCAATCCGCTGGAACTCATCGCCCGGGTAAAATCCCAGCTGAGACGTTATGTGGATCTGGGCAGCATGGAGAAAAAGAGCGGCGTTTACAAGACAGGGGGATTAGAGGTCGATGACGAAGAGAAGACCGTAAAGGTGGACGGACAGTATGTCACTGTCACGCCCACCGAGTTCGGTATCCTGAAGCTGCTGACCCAGCATGCGGGCAAGGTGTTCTCCATGGAACAGATCTATGAGAACGTCTGGAACGAGCCGGCATATAATCCAGAGAATACCGTGGCGGTCCATATCAGGCGTATCAGGGAAAAGATAGAGATCAACCCGAAGAATCCAAGATATTTAAAGGTGGTGTGGGGAATTGGATATAAAATCGAAAAGCTTTAGAAAATCATCCTGCTTTGTCAGCGGGATGATCTGTGTGGCAGCTGTCGCGGCCACGATCGTAGTAGGATGCATGCTGGCCCTGACCTATCATGTTAACGGAAGCTGGCATGAACCGATCAAAGAACTGAATCAAATCGAATCAACTCTTTGGATCGTTGAGATAGCAGTAATTTTACTGTCATTTGTCACCCTTGGACTGGCTATGTGGATGACAGGAAGCAGAGACGAGAACGGACAGATCAGCCTCAGCTGGTTTGACCGGATCTTCACCGATGTACAGATCTGCGCCGGCGTTTTGACAGGCGTATGCACCGGGCTGCTTACCATGGCTGTGGTGGACGTTCTGACAAACAGCGGATGGTTTAAAGGGCTGCTGGACTATCTCAGTCAATCCCAGAGAAAAGAATACAATGAGTGGTACATGGTCTACGAGTCCAGTTTTACGCCGAGATGGCTGGAAGTCTTTCTGGTCGCTGTGGCGCTGACCGCCTGCATCGCGGCAACGCTGTGCCTGCTTTTGTCGGTGATCAAAAAGCTGAAGGCCCGCTGCTTCTGGCGGTATACCATTATCGGCCGTTTCGGCTGCTACATCTATGAATCTGTAAAAGCCAGCGAGGATGTGTTCTGGAAGCTGCTGCTGATCATGCTGGGCGTCAGCCTGCTGTCGGCGACCTGGTTTGGTCTGATACCGGTGCTGGTGCTGATCTTCATCTTTGTGCCGAAATACGCACGGAAATACAAAGAGATCAAAGAAGGGGTCAGACAGGTAAAATCGGGGAATCTGGATTATAAGATACCGGTCACCGATAACGGCGAGCTGGACCGTCTGGCAATGGACATCAACGAGATATCCGAGGCGACATCCATCGCTGTTCAGAATGAGCTGAAGAACCAGCGGCTGAAGACAGAGCTGATATCCAACGTATCTCACGATCTGAAGACGCCGCTGACCTCCATGCTGTCCTATGTGGATCTGCTGAAGACCGAAGGCTTCAACAGTGTCAACGCGCCGCAGTACCTGGCTATCATCGACGAAAAGACCCGCAGGCTGCAGAAGCTGACAGAAGACCTCTTTGAGGCGGCAAAAGCTTCCAGCGGGGCCATTCCGGTAGAGATCGAAAAGATCGAGATGACTTCCATCGTCAACCAGTCTCTGGCAGAGCTGGAAGAACGTCTCGCGGCAAGTGATCTGGAGATCATTTTCACCAATAAAGCCGACGACGTATATGTTATGGCCGACGGACAGCTTTTGTGGAGAGTCATAGAGAACCTGCTGGTCAATGTGAGCAAGTACGCGTTGCCGGGAAGCAGGGTGTATATGGATATTCTGGCGGGAGGAGGCGGTATGATCGTCCTTGAGATCAAGAATATGTCCAGAGAGCAGCTGAATATCAGCGCCGATGAGCTGATGGAACGGTTCAAGCGGGGCGACGAGTCCAGAAACACAGAAGGCAGCGGTCTGGGACTGTCTATCGCCAGGGATCTGACCCATCTGATGAACGGCGATTTTACGATCAGCATCGACGGAGATCTGTTCAAAGCCTCTGTGGCACTCAGGCGTGCCGAGTAAGGGAAAATAACTTCACAACGAAATCACTATACGGATTTGCCATTTTGGTGTATAATCAGTATAGTGATTTTTTTTAATGGAGTGTAAATATGAAACAATTTTATGCTGCGGATTTACATACGCAAACAGAAATAACAGACTTTTTTATGGTAAAAAGCGCGGGGATCAAGGTAGGTTCTAATAAGAAACAGTATTTTGACGTGCTTCTGGGAGATAAGACAGGAGAAGTCAACTCTAAGAAGTGGGATATATCGGATCGGGAAACGCCGGTGCTGGCAGCCATCAAAGAAGGCGATATCGTCAAGGTCCGCGCTCAGGTCACCGACTGGCAGGGGCAGACCCAGCTTCGGATCGGGCGGATCCGCGTGAGCAATCCGGAAGACGGTCTGGACATCTCCGACTATATCAAAACCGCGCCGGAGCGTTCTGAGGATATGTACGATTTCATCTACAAAACGGCTGACGCCATGAAGGATCAGGATCTGCGGAGACTGTGCGTCAAAGTTCTTTCTGATAATAAAGACAGACTGATGTACTATCCGGCAGCCACCAGAAATCATCATGCCGAGTACGGCGGCCTTTTGTATCACGTAAAGCGGATGCTGATGACGGGCCTGCGGGTCTGCGAGGTTTATCAGAATTTGAACCGGGATCTGGTCGCCGCGGGGGTCATCCTCCACGATATAGAAAAGCTCAATGAGATCCAGTCCAATGAGTACGGCGTTTCGCCTGGATATTCCTTTGAAGGACAGATGCTGGGACATCTGGTGCAGGGCGTCAAATTTCTGGACCGGACCTGCAGGGAGCTGGGATTTTCAGAAGAGAAGACGCTGATGCTGGAGCACATGATACTGTCTCATCACTATGAGCCGGAGTTCGGCAGCCCGAAGAAACCGATGTTTCCGGAGGCAGAGGTGCTGCATTATCTGGATATTCTGGACGCCCGCATGTTTGATATGGAGGATGCCCTGAGAGGCGTGGCGGCCGGCGAATTTTCCGACCGTATCTGGACACTGGATAATCGAAAGGTATATAAGCCTAAGGGTGAATAATAGAAAATGGAGGATTTAGGAAGTGATAAAACTTGACAAGGATGTATCCGCCGCGATGCGGACACTGGAAAAAGCCGGATTTAAAACCTATGCTGCAGGAGAGTGTGTCAGAGAGGTGCTTCGGGGAGAAGAGGTCTGCGACTGGGATCTGTATACCAGCGCGCCTATGGAAAAACTGGCGGAGCTGTTTCCGAAGGGGGAAGCCACAAAGGAAGATAACGAGGCGTTCCTCCGGCTGGACTTTACCTATGAGGTTAAAGGAGAAGATGAGTTTGATTCTGATGTGATCGAAGGATCGGTTCTGGACATCCATCCGCTGGACGGCAGCATCGAGGATCTTCTGATTTCCAATGCTTTTACCGTCAACGCCATGGCGGACAACCCGGAGAGAGGATTTGTCGATCCGTACGATGGCCGCGAGGATCTGAAGAAGCATATGATCCGGGTCATCGGAGAACCGGCAAAACTGTTTCAGGAAGAGCCGATCCGCATGATGGAGGCTGTACGGCTGGCGGCAGAGCTGGGGTTTGACCTGCAGAAGTCTATCTACGACGCTATTGTGGCCAACTGGCGCAGGCTGCTGGACTATGACATTGCCGCTATCCGCGGCGAGCTTGAGCTGCTGCTGGTCAGCGACCACGCGGGCAAAGGCCTTTCCATGCTGGCTGAGACCGGTCTGATGGCGGTGGTATTCGGCGAGGATATTGCGGCAAAGATGTCCATGAGCGACACCAACTCCTTTAAGATCCTCTGCGAAGGTATCGACAAGACCAAACCGGTGCGCCTCAGACGTCTGGGACTGCTGTATGCGACCCTTTCCAAGAAGAAGGGGCTTGCGGCCATCGAACGGATGCAGTTTGACCCGAAAAGCAAGATGCATCTGGACGACGCCATGACAGAGGTCATCAAGGTCAATTTCCTGAACGACGACGAGCAGTTTAAGCGGTATCTGTTTGAGCACGGTCTGGAACGGTACGAATACGTACACAATCTGGCGAAGGCGCAGCGCATCGTATACGATCACCCTGCCGTGAAGATCGAATCGAGAAACTATCGGATGAAGACTATCACAGCGCAGAAAGAACCGGTATTCGTAGAGGATCTGGTCATCGACGCCAACGATATCATTCAGGCCGGAATCACTGATTCGCCGGAAAAGGCAGAGGAACTGCTGAATCTGGTGGTGGCTCTGGTACATAAAAACCCGAAGAACAACGAGAGAAATACGCTGCTGAAGGCGGCAAAGAAATTCTCACGGAACAAATTCGCAGCAAAGACCAGATATGTCAGATGGGTGAGATAAATGGAGGAAAAACAAGGCAGCATTACGGAGATCATCTTTCACAATGAAGAGAACGGATATACCATCGCCGTCATGGAGACGGAGGAGGAGATGTTTACCGTGGTCGGCTGTCTGCCTTCCTGCGTCAAAGGAAGCAGCTACAGGCTGAGGGGCTCTTTTAAGATCCACCCCACCTATGGCGAGCAGTTCGCTTTTTCAGAGTTTGAGGAGGTGCTGCCGACCGGCAGGGCAGGCATCGAAGGGTTTCTGGCTTCCGGTATCATCAAAGGCATAGGACCGAAGATGGCGTCTGTCATCGTGGCGGCGTTCGGCGAGGAGACCTTTGATGTATTGGAAAAGGAGCCGGAGAGGCTGGAGTCTGTCAGCGGCATCGGCCCCAAGAAAGCTGCCCAGATCGCAGAATCCTATGCCGCGCACCGGGAATTTGCCGGAGTATCCATGTTCTTTCAGCAGTTTGGCGTTTCAGCGGAGTACGCCCTGCGCCTTTACAAAGTCTACGGAAAGGACGCGGTAGAACTGATACAGGAAAATCCGTACCGGCTGGTGGAGGAGGTCTACGGCATCGGCTTTAAGAAAGCGGACGTGATCGCGGAGAAGATGGGCATTGAGAAAGACAGTCCTTTCCGCATAAAAAGCGGGATCAAATACGGTCTGAGCTTTTACGCGGCTGACGGCAGCACCTATATTCCGAAGGACGAGCTCTGCGAGCGGGTCGCCCAGCTTTTGGATGTGACACGTGAGATGGTCTACGAGAATATGGTGGAAATGGCTTTTGAAGGAGATCTGCAGCTGGATCAGGTAAACGGGCAGACAGTGGCTTATCTCTATCCGTATTATCTGGCGGAGCAGAGGGTCTGCCGCAATCTGGCGGCGATTGCGGGCGCGGCGCCGAGATCGCTTTCTGTGGATGTGGACAGTTCCATCCGCATGACCCAGCGGCAGTCAGGCATCGTGCTCTCTGAGCAGCAGGCTGCCGGGGTCAAAAGCTCTCTGACCAGCGGGATCTCTGTGATCACCGGCGGTCCGGGAACAGGAAAGACCACCATCATCAACACGATCATCAATATCTTTGAGCAATGCGGTCTGAAGGTGGCGATCTGCGCGCCTACGGGACGGGCGGCAAAGCGGATCACCGAGACCAGCGGCCACTATGCTTCCACGGTCCACCGGCTGCTGGAATACTACTACTCCGAAGGCGAGGACGTCATGCGCTTCGGTAAGACAAAAGAAGATCCTCTCGATTACGACGTAGTCATCGTGGACGAGGCGTCCATGGTGGATTTGATGCTGATGCAGGGGCTGACAGAAGCGATCAGGCCCGGCACGCGTCTGATCATGGTAGGCGACTACGACCAGCTGCCGTCTGTAGGAGCGGGAAACGTGCTGCGGGATATCATTGAAAGCGAGTATGTCCATACGGTGATCCTGAAAGAGATCTTTCGTCAGGCGGAGGAAAGCATGATCGTGGTCAACGCCCACCGCATCAACAAAGGCGACTACCCTTATGTCAACAGCAAAGACAAGGATTTCTTTTTCATGGAGCGGGCCAGTGATAAACAGATGGTGGATCTGATCCTGGAACTGGTCACCAGGCGTCTTGCAGCCTATTATCAGGGCATCGTGCCGGTTCGGGATATTCAGGTCCTGACCCCGGTGCGCAAAGGGATCCTGGGCAGCATATCCCTGAATCAGGCGCTGCAGCAGGCGCTGAATCCGCCGCGGGAAGACCTTGCCGAGCGGAAGTATGGTGACAAGCTGTTTCGCGAGAATGATAAAGTCATGCAGATCCGCAACAATTATCAGATCGGATGGAAGAAACGGCGGGACTTTTCTGAAGGACAGGGCGTTTTCAACGGCGACGTCGGTTTTGTGGAACGGATCGACAAGGACGCGGGTCAGATGACTGTGATCTTTGACGAGGATAAATACGTGACTTATGATTTTTCACAGCTGGACGAGCTGGAGCTGGCTTATGCGGTCACAGTACATAAGAGTCAGGGCAGCGAGTTTCCTATCGTGGTCATGCCTGTCTCATGGTTCCCTCCGGTGCTTGCCACCAGAAACCTGCTTTACACAGCGGTGACCCGCGGCAGGCAGGTGGTAGTTCTGGTCGGCAGCGAGAGGAGGATGCACGCCATGATCGACAATAACCGGATCAAAATGCGCTACTCCGGTCTGAAATACAGGCTGCAGGCTTTGATGGATGCCGGGATCGCGGGCGGAGAGCCTGCAGCGGCAGCGGGAGCGGAACTGAGTCTGCTGGAGGATGAAGAGGAGGATTTCTGATGGCAGGTTTGTTACAGGCAGTATCTTCAGCCGCGGAAAAGGCTATGGATCTGATCTATCCGCCGTCGCTGTACTGTATCTGCTGCGGCAATCTCATCGATGAGACGCGGACCTATGATCTATGCGACCACTGTATGGCTCATATACGCTGGGACGCCTCCGCGCCGCTGAATATTGACGGCATGCGGACTCTGCGCTGCGTTCAGTACGGTATCTACGAACGGACACTGATCTTTTCTTTAAAATACAACGGCAAAACCTGGATCGCCCGTGATATAGCCGATATCTGCGCGGACCGGCTGTCGCTGGCAAAGGAAGAATACGATGTGGATTTTGACGTGATCGTTCCGGTGCCCCTGCACAGGGATAAAGAGCGGCAGAGAGGCTTCAACCAGGCGGCGCTGATCGGACGGTATCTGGGAAAGAAAGTGAACAGGCCCTGCCTGGAACACGCTTTGATCCGGACTTCTGACACCCGGCCTATGCGGGGACTGTCGCCGGAGGAGCGAAAAGAAAACGTCCGCGGAAAATTCGCGCTGGACTGCCGGTATGCAGATCAGATCACAGGCAGACGGGTGCTGCTCTTTGACGATTTCTATACGACAGGGAGTACCGCGGCCGCGTGCAGAAGCGCGCTGGCAGAAGCAGGACCGGCGGAGGTATGTTTTCTGGCCTTCGCGGCAAAATAGAATAAATACAGGCGGCTTTGCAGCTGTCCGGGTCTGTGGTTGAAAATCCAAGCCAGTTGCGGGCAAAAGGATCCACGTAAGCTGATCCGCAGGGCGGCAGTGATCATGGCGCAGCTTAGATGTAAGTCCTCGGGAAAATCCCGGTCAAGGCGAGTGTGGGGGCAAAGACCAGGTCAGCCGGGCAGCTGCAAAGCCGTCTGCAGTAATTGGAGAAAATTATTCTGTATCCAGAACAGATTTCAGTATGTTTTTCCTGTAAAGTATGGTATACTATACTTAAAGAAATACCCCGAAGCCTGCGGGCGGAGGGATTAGCTAAGGAGGTCATCAAATGAAGGTAAACATTACAGGCAAGAATTTTAACACCTACCAGCACTTAGAAGATACTATGGAGAAAAAGTTCGACAAGCTGGGCAAATACTTTTCAGATGACATTACTGTAAATGTAGTATTATCGCAGGAGAGAGGCAAGGATAAGATCGAAGCGACGATCAATGCCAAAGGTGCAGTTTTCAGAGCCGAAGAAGTGGCACAGGACATCTATGAAGGCATCGACAAGGTGGTGGACAAACTGTCCAGCCAGATGGCGAGGTTCAAGGGAAAGCTGCAGAAGCGCTACAACGATAACAAAGCGCTGAAGTTTGAGATCCTGCCGGATTTCGAGGAAGAGGTCGAAGAGGTCAAGGTCGTCAGGACCAAGAAGTTTGAACTGACGCCGATGACTGTGGAAGAGGCCATTTTAGAGATGGAGATGCTGCAGCATAACTTCTTTGTTTTCCTGGATATGGAGACTGACAGCGTTAATGTTGTATATATCAGAAAGGACGGAAATTACGGCGTCCTGGAAACAAGTTATTAGTCTATGGCGGGCTGCCCTTCGGGGCAGCTCTTTTTGTGTTCAAGTTGCTGCTAGCCCCTTGAATTTTTGACGCTTTTACGGTAGAATATTTCATAGCTGGTAAAAGGGGAAAAAATATGGAAACATTCTTTAACAACATTATTTCGAGCGTCGGAATCAACGATGTGCTGGACATTCTTATCGTGTCCTTTATCGTGTACAAGATCCTCGGATTCATCAGGGAATCACGCGCCCAGCAGCTTGTAAAAGGCCTGCTGGTTTTAGTGGTGGCTTTTTTCCTGTCTGACATCATGAATCTGTACGCGCTGAACTGGATCCTGAGGCAGACCATGACCCTTGGCGTTGTGGCGCTGGTCGTTGTTTTCCAGCCGGAACTGAGAAGGGGATTGGAGTATGTGGGAAGAAGCAAAATCGTAAAAGCGCCGTTCGGACAGCTTGACAAGGAGAAGGCGAAGAATATCACCGACGAGTTCGTCAAGGCGGTGGATTCTTTCTCCAGTACCCGCACAGGCGCTTTGATCATATTGGAGCGTGAAACGGCTCTTTCTGATATTGCGGAGACAGGAACCGAGATCAACGCGGATATTTCTGCCCAGCTTCTGGGAAACATCTTCTATGAAGGCGCGCCTCTCCATGACGGCGCAGTCATCATCAGAGGCGACAAGGTCTTTGCGGCCGGATGCGTGCTGCCTCTGACGGGAAACAAGAATCTGAACAAGAGTCTGGGCACCAGACATCGCGCCGGCATCGGTATCACAGAAAACTCCGACGCCATTTCCATCATCGTCAGTGAAGAGACCGGGATCATTTCCATGGCTATCGACGGCAAGCTGACCCGTTTTCTGGACACGAAGACTGTGGAAAAGACACTGCTGAATCTGTATCTCAGCGACAGAGACGATGATTCTTTCAAATTCAGCCGTATTCTGGAAATATTTGATTTGGGGAGGAAGAAAGATGCTGGCAAATAAAAGATTCAATATCGTTCTTTCCCTGATCATAGCTATCTGCCTGTGGGCATATGTTATCGGTGAGACCAACCCTGCCGACAGCAAAACGTTTCGGGACATTCCTATCGTGCTTATGGGAGAACAGACTCTGGAGGATAACGGTCTGGCCCTTCTTTCCGTAAGCGCTGAGACCATGAACATTACACTGACGGGTTCCCGGGCCGATATCAATCATATTTCAGCCAAAGAGATCTACGCGTCAGTGAATCTGGCAGACGCGGCAAAAGGAGAAAACCAGCTGAAGATCCAGATCCGTGTACCGGAGGATGTGGAGATCGAAGATAAAAGTATCAATAAGCTGACCGTAGTGACAGAGGAACGGGTATCCAAAGAGGTGGAGATCCAGGTCGCTTACCAGGGAAGCTTTGATGATGAGGAAGAACCGATCACTGTGGACGTGAGCAGGAACTCCGTAGTCGTTACCGGCGCGTCATCACTGGTGGAAAAGGTCAGAAAGGTGAACGCGGTAGTCGAGGAAGGCAAGGTCAAAGAGCAGCTGACCACAATGACCAGCCAGCTGGTTCCGGTAGACGGTTCCGGCGAGACTGTGGAGAACGTGGAACTGTCTGCGAAATCCGTACAGGTCAGCGCGCAGCTGGCAACAACAAAGACTGTGCCGCTGACGGTAGCTGTAAACGACGATCGGGCGGAGCAGCTTCCAAAGACTTCCTCCGCGCCGAAGACCATTATCATCAAAGGCAAGAGCAGCGATCTGGCCGGTATTGATTCTGTGACTACAGAAACAGTGAATCTTTCAGATGTTACAGAGGATACAGAGATCCCGCTGCGGCCGATCCTTCCGGACGGGGTGCAGGTATCTTCCAAGTCCGCGGATCATCTGGTACTGAAGGTCAAGGTAACGCCTCTTGAAAGCAGGACCTTTACCTTTAACGGGGAAGATGTAAAGCTGACCGGGCTTGGCGGGGATCTGAAAGCTGATATAAAGACGGCTAAGATCGAAATCGTGGTCAGAGGCCGCAAGGAAGACCTGGAAGCGCTGAGCGAGGAGAATTTCCGCCTGACGGCAGATCTGAAGGATCTGGACGAAGGCAGCCACAATGTCAGCCTTGAGGTCATCTGCAGCGGAGATTATGTTTCACTGGATGTAAATCCGGATCACTTGAAAGTTATGATAGAATAGAGGTAAATATGGGAAGACTATTTGGGACAGACGGCGTGAGAGGCATAGCGAATGCGGAACTGACGCCGGAACTGGCTTTTAACCTGGGAAAAGCGGGGGCTTTTGTTCTGAGAAAGGAAAATCAAAGGCCTGTCATCGTTATCGGTAAGGATACCAGAATTTCCGGCGATATGCTGGAAAACGCTCTGACTGCCGGAATTCTGGCAGTGGGCGGCAATGTGATCAAGGTTGGCGTGATCCCTACGCCGGCTGTGGCATATCTGGTGAAGTATTATAACGCGGATGCGGGCATCGTGATCTCCGCGTCGCATAATCCGTTTGAATACAACGGGATCAAGTTCTTTGGCAGCGAAGGCTACAAGCTGGATGACGAGCTGGAGGAAAAGATCGAAGATATCATCATCAGAGGTATCGATACAAACAGTCATATGACAGGAGAACGTCTGGGACGCTGCCTGGAGGCGGAGGATGACGCGATAGAGCTTTACTGTAAGTTCCTGCTTTCGACCATCGATATCCGCCTGGACGGCATGAAGGTGGTCCTGGACTGCGCCAACGGAGCGGCTTACAAGACTGCGCCGGCTGTTTACCGGGCGCTGGGCGCAGAGGTCATCACGATCGGCTGCCAGCCGGACGGCGTAAACATCAACGATCACATCGGATCGACGCATCCGGAGAAACTGCAGCAGAAGGTCGTAGAAGAAAAAGCGGATCTGGGTCTTGCTTATGACGGCGACGCGGACCGGCTGATCGTCGTAGACGAGAAAGGACTGGTCATTGACGGTGACAAGACCATCTGCATCTGTGCGAAGATGCTGAAAGAGGCGGGGCAGCTGGCGGAGAACAAAGTCACTGCCACGGTAATGAGTAATATCGGATTTCATAAGTATATCAGGGAGACTCTGGGCGCGCAGGTAGATGTCACCGCTGTCGGCGACCGTTACGTGCTGGAGTCCATGAGAAAAACAGGCTGCGTCATCGGCGGAGAACAGTCAGGCCATATTATTTTCCTGAACTATACTACTACAGGCGACGGCACGCTCTCATCGCTGCAGTTTGTCAAAGCGGTCAAAGCCTCCGGCAAAAAGCCGTCAGAACTGTCCGCGGAAATTGAGATCTTTCCGCAGGTCCTGGTCAATGCGCAGGTTGCCGCTGATAAAAAGAACGCCTACAGCAGTGACGCGGAAGTACAGGCTGCCATCAAAGCGATCGAGGAGGAAACTGCCGGAAGCGGAAGGGTTCTGATCCGTCCGTCAGGTACGGAGCCGTTGGTCCGCGTTATGATCGAAGGCACTGATATAGAGCGCATACATCAGCTGGCACAGGAGCTGGCTGATCTGATCAGCAGAAAGTTCCGTTAAATCGAGATACAGAAAGGGTATATTATGTGTGGAATTGTAGGATATGTCGGTCATGACAACGCCAGAGACATTGTCATCGACGGACTGAAGAAACTGGAATACAGAGGGTATGATTCGGCTGGCATCGCGCTTTTAAACGACGGCAGGCTGACTGTCAGAAAGCAGCAGGGCAAGATCGCCAATCTGGAAGCTGCTATCGCGGGGGAAAATCTGCGGGGTACTACAGGCATCGGCCATACCCGCTGGGCTACTCACGGCGCGCCGTCTAATGTCAACGCCCATCCGCATACGGATATGAACGACAGCATTGCCATCGTACATAACGGCATCGTGGAAAACTATATGGAGCTGAAAGCATGGCTTTCCGAGGAACACGGCATCAGATTTAAAACCGAAACGGACTCTGAGGTCATCGCCCAGCTCATCAGTGTTCTGTACAAAGGGAGCCTGGAAGACGCAGTCCTTGCGGCTGTCGAAAGGATGAAGGGTGCGTATGCGTTTGCTGCCATTTCCAAAGACGAGCCGGGCAGGATCGTGGCTTTCCGCAAAGACGCGCCTCTGATCGCGGGTCTTGGCAAGGGATGCAACTTTATCGCTTCAGATATTCCGGCGCTGCTGAAATATCTGAATAAGATCTATCTCATCGAAAACGGTGAGATGGTCATCTGTACGCCTGATCAGATCCAGATCCTGGATCAGGATAAGAATCCTGTCAAACGGGATGTGCTGCAGGTGACCTGGAGCATGGAAGACGCTGAGAAGGAAGGTTTTGAGCATTTCATGTTGAAGGAGATCTACGAGCAGCCGAAGGCTATTCGGGAGACGCTGACCAGAAGACTGTCTGAGGAAGGCAGGATAAAGCTGGACGGGATCTCTCTGACTCTGGAGGATCTTCAGAAATTTAATAAGATCTATATCGTGGCCTGCGGAACAGCTTACCATGCGGGCCTGGTTGGAAAATACGCCATCGAGAAGATGGCACGGATACCGGTGGAGGTGGACGTGGCGTCAGAGTTCCGTTATCGGGATCCTTTTGTCGATGAAAACACTCTGTTCATCGCCATCAGCCAGTCCGGCGAGACGCTGGATACACTGGCCGCGCTGCGGGAAGCCAAACGGAAGGGTGCCAGAGTGTTGTCTGTGGTCAATGTGGTAGGCAGCTCTGTAGCCAGAGAGTCTGATGATGTGTTCTACACCTGGGCAGGCCCGGAGATCGCGGTGGCGTCTACCAAGGCCTACACCACACAGCTGGTATGCATGTATCTGATCGCATTGTATATGGGCGATCTGAGGGGCACGATCAGCGAAACCTACTATAAATTTATCTTAGACGAGCTGATGGCCATCCCAGACAAAGTCCAGGCTATCATCGACAAAGCCGGTGAGATCGAGAACCTTGCCAGATATCTGTATAACCGGGATCAGGTCTTCTTCATCGGCAGAGGAATGGATTCCGCAGTGGCTTATGAGGGATCTCTGAAGCTGAAAGAGGTCTCATATATCAATTCCTTCGCCATCGCGGCGGGAGAACTGAAACACGGAACCATCGCCCTGATGGAACCGGAAACCATTGTCATCGCTCTGGCGACGCAGGACAGCCTGTTTGATAAGATGTTTTCTAATATCGTGGAAGTCAAGGCCAGGATGGCTCATGTGGTCTCTATCGCCAAGGAAGGCAACACCAGGATCCAGCAGGAGAGCACGGAAGTCATCTACATCCCGCCTTGCGCGGACGAGGTCTCGCCGCTTCTGACGGTGATCCCGCTGCAGATCTTCGCGTATTATGTGGCGCGGGAGCGGGGCGAAGATATCGACAAACCGAGAAATCTGGCCAAAAGCGTAACGGTAGAATAGGAGAAAACCATGAGACATGGCTTTATCAAAGTTTTTCTTCTGCTTGTGGCCATCAGCCTGTTTATGGCGCTGACGGGATATACGGCAAAGCACCGGGTCATTGCTGTGTTCATCAACCAGCTGTTTCTGAACACCGGCAAAGGCGAGGTCGTCATGGAGGTGGAAACGGAAGCGTCCGGATCAGGCAGAACGGAACTGTATACGGCGGCTCTGAATCTGCTTCGTGAGCGAAAGAAACCGGAAGCAGAGGGAGCGGTCACAGCTTTTAGAAATGAATTCAGAATCAATAATATAACAGAGGCGGACGGAGACGTGGTCGTGGATTTTTCCAGCAGGAGACTGACGGGAACAGAGGCTGAGGAGCGGATGCTCATCGCGCAGATCGTCGGGACCCTGACCAGATCCTTTGATGAAGTGCGTTCCGTCTCCTTTACGGTGGACGGCGAAGCGGCGGAGACCCTGATGGGCCACGTGGATATCACGGACCGTTTTACACAGATGCCTGAACTCGAATCGTAAGGCGTCGGTGTCTTTCCGGCCGAAGCGTCCGGATTGTCCGGAACGCCGGGACGGACACCCTTTGATGAAATATATGAAAGAAGAGGATGAACATCATGGAAAAATATGAAATCAGAGATATTTCTCTGGCCCCGTCGGGTCATCAGAAGATCGAATGGGTCAGAAACAACATGCCGCTTCTGGCAGGCCTGGAGGAGGAATTCCGGGCGAGCAGGCCTTTTGAGGGCGTCAGGATCTCTCTCTCGGTCCATCTGGAGGCCAAGACCGCGTATCTTTGTCTGGTGCTTGCAGCCGGCGGCGCGCAGATGTCTGTGACGGGCAGCAATGTTCTGTCTACGCAGGACGATGTGGCGGCGGCTCTGGCGGACAGCGGACTGTCGGTCTACGCGTATCACGGCGCTACGGCGGAAGAATACGACAGACACATCGAAATGTGCCTTTCTCATAAACCGAATATCATCATCGACGACGGCGGCGACCTGGTGGGCATGCTGCACACCAAGCGGCCGGATCTGGCTGAAGATGTATGGGGCGGCTGCGAGGAGACCACCACGGGGGTCATCCGCCTGAAAGCTATGGAGAAGGAAGGCATTCTGAAGTTCCCGATGGTAGCGGTCAACGACGCGGACTGCAAACATCTCTTTGACAACCGGTACGGCACGGGTCAGTCTGTCTGGGACAGCATCATGCGCAACACTAACCTGATCGTGGCCGCAAAGACAGTCGTCGTCGTAGGCTACGGCTGGTGCTCCCGCGGTATCGCTATGCGCGCTTCCGCTCTGGGGGCGAAGGTCATCGTTACGGAGATCAACCCGGTCAAAGCCATTGAGGCACGCATGGACGGTTTTGATGTTATGACCATGGCGCAGGCGGCGCCGCTGGGCGATATCTTCGTATCGGCTACAGGCTGCTGCAAGACCATTACGGTGGATCACATGCTGACCATGAAGGATCGGGCGATTCTGACCAATGCGGGACACTTTGACTGTGAAGTGGATATGGCGGGGCTGGAAGCGGCTGCCGTGGAAAAGAAAGAAACCAGAAAGAACATCATGGGCTACAAGCTGCCAAACGGCAGATGGGTCAACGTGATCGGAGAGGGAAGACTGGTGAACATCGCCGCTGCCGACGGGCATCCTGCGGAGATCATGGATATGAGTTTTGCGGTTCAGGCTCTTTCCGCCATGTACATCAAAGATCATTACAGGCAGCTGGATAAAGCGGTCATTGACGTAAGCGGCGAGATCGACGATCTGGTAGCAAGGCGGAAGCTGGCTGCGTGGGGTATTGAGATCGACAGTCTGACTTCTGAGCAGGAGGCTTATCTGGCAAGCTGGAACGTATAATTTTGATATTTTATATCTAAGAGGGTGATTAGAAATGACATATGAAGAAATCAAATCGCAGGCAGCTGCGGCAGTAACGGAGCTTCTGGAAAAAGCAAAGCTTTCGGCAGGTGATATCTTTATCATCGGATGCTCTTCCAGTGAGATCAAAGGCGCGAACATCGGAAAGGGTTCTGATCTGGACGCTGCGAAAGCGGTATACGACGGGGTCTATCCGATCCTGTCGGAAAGAGGCATCTATCTGGCCGCGCAGTGCTGTGAGCATTTGAACCGGGCCGTTATCGTGGAGAAGGAAGCGCTTCTTCCGGGAACGGAGATCGTCAATGTGGTACCGCAGCTTCACGCAGGAGGCTCTTTTGCGATGACGGTATACCAGAATGCCGCGCATCCGGCAGCTGTGGAAACGATTCAGGCTGCCGCCGGTATGGATATCGGAGACACTCTGATCGGCATGCATCTGAAGAAGGTAGCTGTTCCGGTGCGGATCTCAGTGAAGCAGATCGGGGAAGCCCATGTGGTATGCGCCCGGACACGGCCGAAGTTCATCGGAGGCAGCAGGGCTGTTTATGATGATATGCTTTCCGGCGGCGACATTCAGAGATAGGCGCGGAAACTTGGAAAATCTGCAGACAGGGTGGAACCATTCACCCTGTTTTTTCATATTCTAAAGTAAAATTATGAAAGAAGCAGGTGAAAATTATGTCAAATTGTGGATTCTTTAACCGCGGCGAGAATGGTGTTGATTGCAGCTTACTGTTCTTCTTCCTGTTGCTGGTCATCATCTTCTGCAACTGCTGCTAACGAATACGTATTGCTGAAATATGGATGAGAGCCGGACCGCCGGCCGCAGCGCTCCTGGCAGGGGCTGCGGCCGGCTTCTGGCCTTTTTTTGTTATTCCGGGGGTTAGTGCATCTACCGGGGATTGAGCATAATCCGCGATTTCGGGTCGATTTGCTCAATGTGATAGGCTTTGGATAGGCTGAAATTGAGCAAAATGACTTGATTCTTGGGAATTTGCTCAATTTTTCTGTGAGCACCTGCGGCTGCATTGAGCAAAAACAGCTTGAAATATGAAAAATGCTCAGTTTCATTGAGCAAAATTGAGTAAATGTCACTGATTTGCTCAATTGGATGTTAATTTGACGATGAAGGATTGAGCAAAATAGGCTGATATGTGGGAATTTGCTCAATCGGGTGCAGGAAAGAAACGGAGCTGTCGCACAGTTTGACCAAAAATCGACTGGAGCGGCAGCTTCTTTCTTTTAACATAAAAACGAAAAAACCCTTGCAAATTCAACACTTGTAAGGGTTTTTGTGGTATAATA
>JAETRU010000030.1 GCA_021769965.1 Eubacterium sp. | reverse complement strand
GAGCAAGCGGGACGCAGACCCTGATCCACGACTTGGGGCAGGCAAGGAATACTTTGTTCTGTTAAAAATACATTGGAGTTGTCAACAAAAAACTCCACAACAACTTGACACGACCCTCACAAAAATACAATTTGACATTTCCCCGCAAAAACAATATAATAGAATGTACGATGAATTGAAAATTGTCCTTTTATAGCTTCGCCTGGTTTGGTTTGGGTCCTGCGCAATGGGATGCCGTGAACCTTGTCAGGTCCGGAAGGAAGCAGCAATAAGCGGAAGTTCTTATGTGCCGCAGATCAGCCTTCTCCTAGCCTGCGGAGCTATAAAAGGACAATTTCTTTTTTGCAGACAGAAGCGGCAGATTTTGAGACTCGACAGATCAGCAGGCAGAAATCAACTGCGCCACTTTTTGGAGATTTTAGTAACATTACGGCGCGCCTGACTTGAGATACGCCACTTTTTGTATCAATTTCGCATTTATATTGCGCATAAAAGGCGGCCGCATGCGGAATCGGGCTGATCCTGGCTGCCGGAATCGTCTTTTCAGGCGTTTGGCAGCATAGATAAAGGGTATGCGCGCCATAAGCGGCGGTTTGCGGGGACAAAAGCGGCGCGTCGGAAGCACTGCACGCCGTAAGTTTGATTTTTTTATCCAAAAGTGGCGCGCACAGGCATTGCACAGGCATTGCACAGTTGCACAGTTGCGCGATTGCGCATAAGATAAGCTCTCTGATTCGGATACGTCTGATTTGACAGATATTTTTGCAAAGAGAGGCAGAAAAGCCGCAGAGGCAAGGAGGCAGAACATGTATACAGCTTTGTACCGGGCTGCGAGACCGGAGGTCTTTGATGAGATCATCGGACAGGACCATATCGTTAGAATTTTAAAACACCAGATACAGACTGGTACGGTCAGTCACGCTTATCTTTTCTGCGGGACCAGAGGTACAGGAAAGACCACCACGGCCAGGATCCTGGCAAAGGCAGTCAACTGTCTGGAGGCAGACGCCATGCTTTCCGGATCCGGCGGCCGGCCGGAAGATCAGCCGGAAGGTCAGCAGGCTGCGCAGACTGCCGGTTCGCCGCAGACCCCTCCATGCGGCCATTGCGCCAACTGCATGGCCATTAAGAACGGAACCTTCATGGATGTTATCGAGATCGACGCTGCCTCCAACAACGGCGTGGACAATATCCGGGAACTGAGAGAAAGCGTCAAGTATCCGCCGGCCGTCGGCCGCAAAAAAGTCTACATTATAGATGAGGTCCACATGCTGTCTGCCGGCGCCTTCAATGCCCTTTTAAAGACGCTGGAAGAACCGCCGGAAAACGTCATGTTCATTCTGGCGACCACGGATCCGCAGAAGCTGCCTCAGACCATTCTGTCCCGATGCATGCGTCTGGATTTCAAACGGGTACCAGAGCCGGTGCTCATCGAGCATATGGGCCGCATCTGCAGAGAAAAAGGCGTAGAGATCACCGAAAGCGCCCTCAGGCTGCTGGCCGCCAACGCGGACGGTTCCGTCAGAGACGGGCTCAGCATTCTCGATCAGTGCCTGTCCGCGGGAGATAAAAAGCTGGATCGGGATATCATACTGGATTTTCTGGGAACCGTGTCCGAAGAGTTTTTCATCGATCTTACAGAAAAGGTGGCCTTGCACGACGTGGCGGGAGCGCTGGTGCTGCTGGATCAGGCCCTTCAGGAAGGTAAAGATGTCAAACAGCTGATGAAAGACTGGATGAGCCATTACCGCAGCCTGCTGATCACAAAATACATTAAAAACGCCGAAGACATGCTCAACATGTCCACCGAGAACATAGAAAAACTCCGCAGCCAGAGCAGCCAGATATCCCTGGATGAGATCAACAGCGGCATCATCACCCTGTCAAAGACCATAGGCGATGCCCGCTATTCCACCCAGCCGAGGATATTGCTGGAGCTGGCCATTGTCACCATCGCTGCTGGACTGTCCGAAACACGCCCCGCGGCAGCAGGATCCGCAAACAGTCAGACGCGCCCTCCGAGACAGGCAGTTGTACCTGTCAGACCGGCCCGGACCGATCAAAGGGCGTCCGTCATGAGTCCGTCTGCTCCGGCAGACGCCGCGGCTGTTCCGCCATGGGCAGCAGAACCGGCAGCTTTACAGAATCAGCATCAGCCGGGCATGCAGGGCCGGCAGGGTATGCAGAGCCAGCCAGCCTTTGAAAATCAGCCAGATCACCGGCAGCAGGCAGATCCGGGTCCATCAGATCCATCGCCGCAGAGCCCGCCGCCGCAGCGAAGACCTCAGACAGCATATGATCTGGATGAGATCTGGCAGAGAGTCTTTGAAGAGGCTGAGGATATAAAAGGAAGCTTTAATCTTATACGGACAGGGACGACCCTGGCGGGAATCAATGAGACAGAGTTTATTGTCATTACCCACGGGGATTTCGTCAATACCTATCTGAAAGATAACCAGAACCAGATCTGCCAGCTGATGGAACATGTCATCGGCAGGAAACTGAAGATGCTCATCCGTTCCGAGGAGCAGCAGGAAGACATCGCGGCGCCGGATCAGGAGATGGAAGAACTGGCAGCCCGGGTCGGACAGGAACTGGGCGTAAAGGTCCGTATAGAATAAAAACCAAACTGAACATATATAATAGAAAGCGAGGAAAAAAGATATGGGAAAAGGTATGAGAGCAGGTAAAAGGCCAAAGGCGCCAGGCGCGGGAAATATGCAGAAACAGCTGCAACAGATGCAGGCAATGCAGCGCCAGATGGAGCAGATGCAGGCAGAGCTTGAAGAAAAAGAGATCACCACCACCTCCGGCGGCGGCGCGGTCAGCGTTACAGTCAATGGAAAAAAAGAGATCGTGGCGCTGTGTATCGATAAAGACGTGGTAGATCCTGATGATGTAGAGATGCTGCAGGATCTGGTCGTAGCCGCTGTCAACGAGGCAATGCGCCAGATAGACGACATTTCCAACGCGGAAATGGGAAAACTGACCGGAGGCCTCAACATTCCGGGACTGGTGTAGGAAGCGGAATATGAAACAGTATCCCAGACCATTAGGACGGCTGATCAACGAACTGTCCAAGCTGCCGGGCATCGGCGGTAAAACAGCCCAGAGACTGGCCTTCCATATTCTTTCATTACCGGACAAAGAAGCGCAGGCGTTGGCATACGCCATTACAGAGGCCAAAGAAAATATGCGCTACTGCTCAATCTGCGGAAATCTGACAGATCAGGATCCCTGCGCGATCTGCAGCGACAACAGCCGCCGAAAAGACGTTATCTGCGTTGTAGAGAGCCCGAGGGACGTGATGGCGATGGAGCGCATCAAGGAGTTTGACGGTCAGTATCACGTACTTCACGGCGCGATCTCGCCTATGGACGGCATCGGCCCTGAAGATATCAACCTGAAGCAGCTTATCGTCCGCCTGCAGGAAAACCCCGGTGTCAATGAGCTGATCCTGGCAACCAATCCCAACATTGAAGGAGAGGCTACAGCCATGTATATAGCCAGGCTGATCAAACCCTCCGGCATAAAAGTCAGCCGCATAGCCAACGGGATCCCTGTCGGCGGCGACTTGGAGTATGCTGATGAGGTCACACTGCTGAAGGCCATGGAGGGCCGCAGAGAACTGTAGGATCAAAGGGTGTCCGTCCGGCGCTTTCACAGCGTCAGACCGCCCGGTTTTTGCTGCGCCTGCGGCAGGAGCTACAGTGAGAGCCCCTGTTCCTTGGCCTGGCGCATCAGATATTCATATTTTGTCTTTGCCGCGAGAAAACTGTAGGATGCGTAATCTACAGCGGCTGTATCGGTAAGTTCATTAAACAGACAGGCAGCCTGCTCCATCTCGGAGCGGGCGCTGTTTATATAGGAAAGCAATTGACGATTCTGACGGAGCTGATCCGCGTCCGTTTCCATTTTGGCGCTGCCGGGAAGGCTGATATGCAGCTTCAAGAAATCACATCCTTTTCATTTCGTTTGATTCTATTTTATTCCACATCCGCATATTTTATACAAGGGGCGTTTATCTTCATACGGAAAACGCTGTTTTTATCAGGAGGGATAGTCATGGAAATGGAAATGGGCGTATATCTGACTTTTGGAGGAGCATTGATCCTGATCTTTCTGCTGGGCCGTGCCCTGCTCGTGCCGTTAAAGATGGTGCTGAAGCTGATCGCCAACAGTATGGCGGGAGCTGTGCTTCTGATTGTAATAAATTTCATAGGAATGAATATAGGGGTCATGATACCGGTCAACATTGTAAATGCGCTGGTCGTAGGAGTACTAGGCGTGCCGGGGGTCGTGACCCTTCTATTGCTGTGCAATTGATGTATACAGAACGCATATTCATGTATATTGTATTTTTGTAGATACATTCTTGACATTTACGCTGTAATGGGGTAAAGTAGTACCATTGTTTGTACAATAAAACAAAATGTTTGATATTAAAACAAATTTTTAGTTACGAGAAAAGAGAGAATGGGAGGAAAATCTTATGGCTAAAAAAAGAATGAAAACAATGGACGGCAATACCGCTGCAGCACAGGTATCCTACGCTTTTACAGACGTAGCCGCGATCTATCCGATCACGCCGTCCTCGACCATGAGCGAGGTGGTCGATGAATGGGCTGCATACGGAAAGAAAAATATCTTCGGTCAGACTGTCAGAGTCGCCGAGTTACAGTCCGAAGCAGGCGCGGCAGGTACCGTACACGGTTCCCTTTCGTCCGGCGCGCTGACGACTACATATACATCTTCACAGGGACTTCTTCTGATGATCCCCAACATGTACAAAATAGCCGGAGAAATGCTGCCGGCAGTTTTCCACGTGGCGGCAAGATCCGTTTCCAGCCATGCCCTGTGCATCTTTGGCGATCACTCTGACGTCATGGCTACCAGACAGACAGGATTCGCTATGCTGGCCTCAAGCTCCGTGCAGGAAGTCATGGATTTGGGCGCGGTCGCGCATCTGGCGGCGATCAAAGGCAGTCTGCCTTTTCTTCACTTCTTTGACGGTTTCAGAACGTCCCACGAGATCCAGAAGATCGAGACCATCGAATACGATGAGCTGAGAAAACTGATCGATCTGGACGCGGTAGACAGATTCAGAAAACGGGCGCTCAATCCGGAGCATCCGATGATCCGTGGCACAGCGCAGAACCCGGATATCTTCTTCCAGGGAAGAGAAGCATCCAACAAGTTCTACGACGAGCTGCCGGAGATCGTTGTAGAGTATATGGATAAGATCGGAGAAGTCACCGGACGTCACTATAAGCCGTTCGACTACGTAGGCGCGCCGGATGCGGAAAACGTCATCGTAGCCATGGGCTCCGTCTGTGAGACCATCGAGGAATCTATGGAAAAGCTGCTGGCGGACGGTCACAAGATCGGTCTGATCAAAGTGCGGCTTTACCGTCCTTTTGTTAAGAAATATTTCATGGAAGTTCTTCCGAAGACCGTAGAAAGGATCGCCGTTCTGGACAGGACCAAAGAGCCGGGCGCCATCGGCGAGCCCCTGTATCAGGATATCAAGACCATGCTCTACGGGGAAAAGTACGCGCCGGAGGTCTACGGCGGCAGATACGGCCTCGGCAGCAAGGATATGACGCCGGGCATGGTGCGGGCGGTCTTCGACAACCTGTATCATAAACATCCGAAGGATCACTTTACTGTAGGCATCGAGGACGACGTGACCGGCCACTCTCTGGGCTATACCGTAGGCATTTCCAGAGAGCCGGAAGGAACGATCAAATGCAAATTCTGGGGTCTGGGCTCTGACGGTACGGTCGGCGCCAACAAGACTGCCATCAAGATCATCGGTGATAAGACAGACATGTACGCTCAGGGATATTTCGCCTACGACTCCAAGAAGTCCGGCGGCGTGACCATTTCCCACCTGCGATTCGGAAAGAACCCGATCAAATCCACCTATGGCATCAACAGGGCGGACTTTGTCGCCTGCCACAATCAGGCGTACCTGCGTCAGTATGATATGCTGAAAGATCTGTGCAGAGGCGGCACTTTCCTGCTCAACTGCCTCTGGACGCCGGAGGAGATCGGCGAGCACCTGCCTGCCAAGGTGAAGCGGGATCTGGCGAAGAAGGAAGCCAATTTCTATATCATAGACGCGTGGAAGATCAGTGAGGCCATCGGATTAGGCAGCAGGATCAACATGATCATGCAGGCCGCATTCTTCAAGCTGACGGAGGTTATTCCGGTAGAAGACGCCATCAAATATCTGAAAGAAGGTATTGAGAAGACATATAAGAAGAAGGGCCAGCAGATCATCGAGATGAACTGGAAGGCCGTAGACGAAGGTATCAACGCGATCCAGAAGGTAGAGATACCGGAAAGCTGGAAGGACGCTGAGGACGAAAAGGGCAAGGTCATCGACCTGCCGGTCTTTGTGGAAGAGGTACTGATCCCGATGAACAGCCAGGAAGGCGACGACCTGCCGGTCAGCGTTTTTGTCAATCATCCGGACGGCTCATTCCCTCTGGGGACCAGCCGCTACGAGAAGCGGGGCGTTGCCGTGCATCTGCCGAAATGGGATATGACGAAGTGTATCCAGTGCAACCAGTGCTCCTTCGTATGTCCGCACTCTGCCATCAGACCGGTGCTGCTGAATGACGAGGAACTGGCAAAGGCGCCGGAAGGCTTTAAGACCATCAAAGCGCAGGGCGCCAAGCTGGACGGTCTCCACTACCGCATGCAGCTGTCGGCGCTGGACTGCATGGGCTGCGGAAACTGCGCGGATATCTGTCCGGCAAAGGAAAAGGCTCTGAGGATGGAAGCCTACGCCGATGTGGTAGATGAAGCGGAAAACTGGGAATACGCTATGACGATTCCGAAGAAGGATCTGTCTGTGGATAAAAAATCAGTGAAGGGCAGTCAGTTCTGCCAGCCGTATTTTGAATTCTCCGGCGCCTGTGCCGGCTGCGGAGAAACACCGTATCTGAAGGTCATCACCCAGCTCTTCGGAGACAGAATGATGATCGCCAACGCGACAGGCTGTTCCTCCATCTGGGGCGCGTCTGCGCCGTCGATGCCTTACTGCACCGACGAGAAGGGGCACGGACCTGCCTGGGCGAACTCCCTCTTCGAGGATAACGCTGAATTTGGCTACGGCATGGTGCTGGCGACAAAACAGATCCGCGACAAGATCGAGAGCAATATGAGAGCCCTCCTGGAGCTGGATATAGACGACGAGATGAAGGATGCCTTCAAAGAGTGGCTGGAATACAAGGATCACGGCGAGGAATCCATCGCGGCCTCCCGCAAGGTCCTGAAAGCCATTGAGAATATGGAGACGACTGACGACGTATTGAAGCAGCTGTGCGACAGGATCCTCAGATATCAGGATTATCTGGTCAAGAAATCTATCTGGGCTGTCGGAGGTGACGGCTGGGCTTATGATATCGGTTACGGCGGTCTGGATCATGTGCTGGCTTCCGGCGAAAATATCAACGTACTGGTATTTGATACCGAAGTATATTCCAACACCGGCGGCCAGGCGTCCAAGGCGACTCCGGCAGCGGCTATCGCTAAGTTCGCGGCTTCCGGCAAGAAGATCAAAAAGAAAGACCTGGGCATGATGGCCATGGCTTACGGTTATGTCTATGTGGCACAGGTAGGCATGGGGGCGGATAAAGCCCAGTTCATGAAGGCCATCGCCGAAGCAGAAGCCTACGACGGACCTTCTTTGATCATCGCGTACGCGCCGTGCATCAACCACGGAATCAGGAAGGGCATGGGCAAGTCTCAGGAAAACATCAAAGACGCAGTCGAGTCCGGCTACTGGCATCTGTACCGGTACAATCCGGAGCTGAAGAAAAAGGGCCGCAATCCGTTTACTCTGGACTCCAAGGCGCCGACAAAGCCGTTCAGAGACTTCATCATGGGCCAGAACCGGTACGCGTCGCTGGCAAAGGAATTCCCGCAGTCCGCGGATAAACTGTTCGCCATGACGGAAGCTGACGCGAAGGAAAAGTACGAGACCTATAAGAAGTTATCGGAAGAATAGAATCAGCAGTATTGTATTCGCTGTGGGGCGGAAGACCGTCCCATGGCGTTTTTTCACTTTTTTTGATAATGGCTATGGATTTTCCTGCCGGAATAGGGTATGATGGTTGTATACACATACAGCTTTTTAAGATAAGGCGGAGAAGGAGGACATGAATATGGAAAACTATGATCCAAGGTATCTTTCGGTGCCTTTGCCGGAAGACATCATGAAAGAGAAGTGGAGCGGCCATTTTGACCGGGTCAGCGCGCTGATTCAGCGGCGTCTGGAAGGCGAACTGACGCAGGCTATGCGATGCAGACTGGAACTGGAGCTGATCAATCTGCAGCATCTGGAGAAGTGCTATATCTACACAGAAGAAGAGGCGCTGTCTATCATTCGTGAGAGGATTCCGTCTTTCGCCGTGGAGGAGCTGAAGGAACTGCGGATGGACAACAAGGTGGATTTTATCTATATAGATGAGACGCCGAGGTACCTGCGCAGCTTTTGCTCGACTCTGTTCAACGTGTATCCGGAATTCCGCCAGAGAGAGGCCGCGGAGGCCGGCGAAAAGAAGCCGGTCTACGAACCGGACGCGGTTGACGCATTGCTTGCGCAGCCGCTGACAGACGGTCAGGAAACATCCGCCCATATTCACATCCGCCATCAGGTCAATCTGGAGCCTACAGGACTGGAGGAAGGACGGAAGGTGCGTGTACATATTCCGCTGCCGGTGCAGCGTCAGCAGATCCATGATCTGCAGATCCTGTCAGTGTCACCGGAACCGGCAGCCATGCCGTCTGACAGAGACGGTCATCCGACGGCCTATTTTGAGGGGCCTGCGATGAAGGGACAGTCGTATTCAGTGGAATATGCCTTTGATTACATAGGAAGCTACACAGATCTTTCCTGGAAGGCGATCGAGAAGATGGAACCGGAGCAGGGCAGCATCCCTGATGGAATGGAGGAATTCCTGGGCGAGCAGCTGCCGCATATTCAGTTTACTCCGTATCTGAGGACGCTGGCGGCGGAACTGGCTGATGACAGCGGCGATATGCTGAAAACGGCCAGAAACATCTACGACTATATCACGACCAAGGTCATGTATCGCTTTACGCGGGATTATGCGGCGATCGACAATCTCAGCGAATACTGTGCCGTCAATCTGAGAGGCGACTGCGGCATCCAGGCGCTGCTGTTCATTACATTGTGCCGTATCTGCGGCATTCCGGCGCAGTGGCAGTCGGGCATCGACGCCAAACCGGGAAATATCGGCATGCACGACTGGGCTATGTTCTGGCTTCCGTCAAAGGGCTGGCTGTACGTGGATCTGTCCTATGGCGGGTCGGCTTATAGAAGAGGCCACGAAAAACGGTGGAATTATTTCTTCGGCAACGTGGATCCGTTCCGTATTCCGATCAACGATCAGTTCCAGGCAGATCTGATCCCGGCAAAGGCGTTTCCTAGAGAAGACCCTTGCGACAATCAGTGCGGTGAAGTGGAATACATGGATCGCGGACTCTACGGCAGCGACTGGAGCTTTGACTATACAGAGATCGATATCCATCAGATATAGCCGAAGGGTGCAGTTTGAAGAAGATAAATAAGAGATGAAAAAAGGGACGCTGTCTCAGGTTTTGCCTGAGATCGCGTCCCTTTTAAAGCGTTGATACTTATTATAAAACTTTCTTTAGGAGAAAATTCCCAGTTTGAAGAATGTATCGATCTGTCCCAGCAATACCAGAACCATGAGCAGCGGCGCTGCGAACTTGATGCAGAAATCGAAGAATTTCTGGGTCGTGAATTTGTTTCCGTTGAGGGTAACTTCTTTGTCGACCAGTTCTGTCGGCAGAATGATCGCCATGTAGCATGCGCCCAGCGGCATCAGAATACCTTCGGAAACCAGATCGAAGGAATCCAGCCAGCAGCCCTGACCGAAGATCTGCGGGAAGCCGTTGCCGCCCAGACCGTCCAGAGCAACAAAGACGCCTTCCAGACCGACGATGATACCCATGATGGTAACGACCAGTTTTCTGTCGATCGGTTTGCCTTTTTCTGCGCGCTTGTCCATGACGGTGGAGCTGACAGCTTCCAGAAGCGCGATGGAAGAAGTGATGGCAGCGATGAACACCAGACCGTAGAAGATAAATCCGAAGATCGGACCAAAGCCGCCCATTGCGGAGAATACGGTCTGTAATGTTACGAACAGAAGTCCCGGGCCGCCTGCAGGGTTAAGTCCGGAAGCAAATACTGCCGGCATGATTGCAAGACCTGCCATAATTGCGATGATGGTATCCGCGAACGGAATGATCAGCGCGCTTCTTTCCAGGCTGGCGTCCTTTGTCATATAGGATCCGTAGGTAACGGTGATACCCATGCCCAGTGACAGAGAGAAGAACATCTGACCGCCTGCCGCAGCGAGGACGTTGACAAAACCCGCGCCTTTGAATACTTCCCAGTTTGGCTTAAACATAAATTCCAGTCCTGCGGCAGCACCCGGCATGGTGACGCTTCTGATGATAACTACGACCAGAGCGAAGAACAGCGCCGGCATCGCGACTTTCGTGAATTTTTCGATACCGCTGGAAACGCCGCCCCGTACGATGAGAACGGTCAGCGCTACGAAAATAACGGTATAGATGGAGCTTGACAGCATATCGGTGGAGAACGCGCCGAAGTATTCCGCGCTGTCCGCGCCGCCTACGCCGAAGCCCGCGCCAAACAGGTCGCCGATATTAGCAACGGCATATTTCAGACAGTAGCCGCCCAGCATGCAGTAAAAGCCTAAGATCAGCAGCGGGGAGATCCATCCGAACCAGCCGATGAAGGCATATTTCTTGCTGAGGGATTCATAGGACCCGACAACGCCTTTGCCGAAATGTCTGCCCAGAGAAAGCTCTCCCAGACAGATGACATAACCGACCAGCACGACCAGTATGAGATAAAGAATAAGAAAGGCAAAACCGCCGTTCATTCCCATTTTGTACGGGAATCCCCACAGATTGCCAAGACCAACAGCAGAGCCGATCGCGGCCATTAAGAAGCCAAAATTACTGGCCCACTGTCCTTTTCCATGTTGTTCCATGAGACAATTTCCTCCTGATTAAAAATTGCAAAATAAAATACAGTATGTCTTTATGTCTTTCCATTATATCTGTTAGATTCATATTTGTCAATGGTAACATAAAGATAATATAGAATTTGTGTTTTGAAATAAAAAACTGAATAAAATCAAATGCTTTCTTATGCGGAAAAATAGTCGGAAAGCCCGAAAAAATCGGGATTCCGAAGAATCCCGATTTTTAAGTATCAAATTGTTTGAATGGTGTATTCCGTATATGTATCCGTTGTTTAGAACAGATCTGTGAAGTTGAAGAATCCGTCTAGAGATACGATAATTAAAATACCGCAGATGATTGGATCCAGCCATTTCAGACAGAAATGTACGAAGCCCTTTGTCTTGAAGTCGGAACCTTCTGCAACTTCCTCATCGAGGAATCTCAGTCTGGTCCAGCCAAGCATGATAGCCATACCGGTAGCGCCGATTGGCATCAGCAGACCTTCTGCAAACAGATCGAAGAAGTCCAGCCATACCTTGCCTGCTTCAGGTCCAAGGAGTGCAGCCAGCGGATTCCACCAACGGGAAGAACCAAGACCGTCACCGGTTACGATTAAGTTACCAGCAAGGGCGATTACTGCAGTCAGTGCAACGCATTTTGCTCTGCCGCCCATCTTGCCTTTTCTTTCCTGTGCGTCTACCATAGCCTGGATACCACCTTCCATCATACCGATGGAGGAAGACAGAGCTGCGAAGAATACCAGCAGGAAGAAGATTACGCTGAAGATAGGACCGAATCCACCCATGTTCTGGAATACAGTTACCATGGTGGAGAACAGAAGTCCAGGACCTGCGCCTGGTTCCAGACCGTATGCGAATACTGCCGGGAAGATGCAGACGCCTGCCATAACTGCAACAAGAGTATCAGCAGCAGCTACGATTGCTGCGTTCTTTTCCAGATTTTCGCTCTTGTTCAGTTTAGCACCGTATGCAATCAGACAGCCGGATGCCAGAGACAGCGAGAAGAAGCACTGGTTTCCTGCTGCGCCCAGAACGCCAATCCATCCAAGCCCTTTAAATGCGCTCAGATCAGGTTTGAAAATGAAAGCGAGGCCTTCGCCGGAGCCCGGCAGAGTAATTGCTCTGATAATGATGATAATCATACATACGATCAGGGCAGGAATTGCAAATTTACAAAACTTTTCAATACCGGATGTACCCAGATAAACGATAAGTACAGTCAGTGCCCAGAAAATTACCATGTAGAGAATAGCTGGCATACCGCTGGAAATAAAACCACCGAAGTATTCACCGGCATCAGAAGTACCAAGATCGCCGGCACCAAACAGCCAGCCGATGGATGCAACCAGATATTTAGTGATGTATCCGCCGAATGTGCAGTAGAATGCAACCAGGAAATAAGGTACGATTGTTTCAATGATACCAAAGATTTTGAAACTCCTGTTTGTGTTTTCAAAGCCCTCAATTGCAGCTTTGCCTGTTTTACGACCGATGGCAAATTCGCCCATCAGCAGAGGATAACCTACGACTACCAGGAAGAACAGATAACAGAGCAGGAATACAAATCCACCCATGTTACCCATCTTAAACGGGAAGGACCAAAGGTTACCGAGACCTACAGCAGATCCGATGGAAGCCATCAGGAATCCAAAATTGCTGTTAAAGCCTTTGTTGTTTTTTTGTTCCATTGAACTACCTCCTAATTAGGATCAAATAAATGCATAAAAATAACTTTTTACAACTTCATTATAGGCGGTAAATGGGTGTAAAGTCAACATGTATACACAAAAATCAGAAAAATTGTTAGAAAATTGCAAAATGAGTTTGTTTTTTTAGATATAATCACGAAAAAAAGCCTGATTGTTATTTTTTTGTCAATGTACTGTCGAATTATATTCAAAAATGCACGATTAGATACGGCAGCAGAAACAGCGTTATTTATAGGATATAATAAAAAGGAAATGGCCTCTGCGGGAAGCAGAAGCCATTTCCTTTTTATGCATTTATTTGATCCTTTCGGGATCGGTCAGGTTGTAAGAACTAGCTGAACAGACCCAGACTGAAGAATCCATCCATCTGGCCTATGAAGATAAAGACCAGGAAAGGCGGGGCGATCCATTTGAGACAGAAGTTCACGAAGCCTTTGGTCTTGTAGCTGCTTCCCAGTCTCACTTCGTCGTCTATGTAATCCGGATGGAACCATCCCAGCATCAGCGCCATGATCAGACATCCGATCGGCATCATGAAGCCTTCCGCGAACAGGTCGAAGGCGTCCAGCCAGGTGCCCAGACCGAAAGGCTTCGGCAGAGGGCCTGAACCCAGAGCGTCGATGGATACGATCAGAGATCCGATACCGGCTACACCGGCAATGATCCAGCTGATGGCTGTTCTGCTTGGTTTTTTGCCTTTTTCAGCTGCTCTGTCCATAAATGCGGAGACGGCGCCTTCCATCATGCCGATGGAGGAAGTCAGCGCTGCGAAGAATACCAGCAGGTAGAACGCAAATCCGAAGATCGGGCCTGCGCCGCCCATGGCGCCAAACACAGACTGGAGCGTTACAAACAGCATGCCCGGACCTGCAGCCGGCTGCATACCCATGGCGAAGGTCGCCGGCAGCGTGGCCAGTCCTGCCAGCAGCGCTACGGTAGTATCGCAGATCGGAACCAGAATCGCGTTCTTTTCCAGATTTTCTTTTTTATCCAGATAAGAACCGTATACGATCATGCAGCCTGAAGCCAGCGACAGGGAGAAGAAGATCTGTCCTCCGGCGGAAGCCAGCACTTTGATCCAGCCGGTGCCTTTGAAGACGGAGAAATCCGGCTTGAACATAAACGCCAGACCTTCTGACGCGCCCGGCAGGGTGACGCTTCTGATCACTACGATCACCAGCAGTACGAACAAAGCAGGCATAGCGATGACCGAGAATTTCTCAATGCCGCCGGAGACGCCGCCCATGACGATGAGAACCGTCAGAATTAAGAATATGATGCCATAGATGACAGCGGGCGCGCCGCTTCCGATGAATCCGTTGAAGTACTCTTCACTGTTCATGCCGTTTACGCCCCAGCTGGCGCCAAAGATGTCGCCCAGGTTGGCGATCATGTACTTGGTCACATAGCCGCCCAGGGTACAGTAAAACGACAAGAGGAAGAACGGTACCAGCACGGCCAGCCAGCCGTTGAACGTAAACCGTTTGTCGCACTTCTCATAGGAGCCGATCGCGGACAGCTGTCCTTTTCTTCCCAGTGAGAACTCGCCGATCATACACGCGTAACCGATAAAGACTGCCAGAAAGATGTACAGCAGCAAGAAAGCAAAGCCTCCGCCGTTTCCCATCTTATACGGGAATCCCCAGAGATTGCCAAGCCCTACGGCAGAGCCTACAGAAGCCATAAGAAAACCGAAATTACTGTTAAACTTGCCTCTTTCCTGGTTATTGTTTTCCATAAAGTTACCTCCTTTACAATGAATAAAAAGTTATAAATCAGAAAATCAATTCCGAATTTTGAGTTTATTGTACTGACCGAAAATGTTGATTTCAAGGGGGTCCCCGCCAATTAAGACCAGGGGTTTAGGCGGTTTTTCCGGTTTCATACTTTGGTCTATGAAAAATTTTGTCGAAAGGAGACGAAAAAAACACAAAGCTTCTCTTGATTTTGTCTGCCGTACCTCGTAAAATTTAAAGTGAACCAAAACAAAGGAGGAATTTTATGGCGATCGAAAAAGTAAGGGCCTATTTCAGGACCCTGGGTATAGAAGAAAGAATACAGGAGTTTGACGTGTCCAGCGCAACGGTGGATCTGGCAGCGCAGGCTGTAGGCGTAGAGGGCGCCAGAATATGCAAGACCCTGTCCTTTAAAAGCCCGGACGGATGCCTTTTGATCCAGACGGCGGGTGACGCGCGGATCGACAACAAAAAGTTTAAAGCGCAGTTCGGTTTCAAGGCTAAGATGCTCACTGCCGAAGAGGTGGTAGCGTATACTGGCCACGTTATCGGAGGCGTATGCGCTTTTGCCATAGAAAATCCGGACGTAAAGGTCTACTGCGACAAGTCGCTGCAGCGTTTTGATACAGTATTTCCGGCCTGCGGAAGCGCCAACAGCGCCATTGAGTTTACCTGCGACGAGCTGTACCGGTATTCCAATGCGGCAGACTGGATCGACGTGAGCAAACTGCCGGAGGAGGCGTAGACATGGAGACAGTGGATTCGCGGAAGCGGATGAAGAAGGAACTGCGCAGGCTGCTGTTCTGCACCGCAGGCGCGGCATTGTACGCGTTCAATCTGCAGAGCTTCGTACAGGCAGGAGGGCTGTTTCCCGGCGGGTTTGCAGGTATCACTCTGCTGATCCAGCAGATCTGTACCGAGTATCTGGGACTGCCGGCGCCGCCGTATACCATGATATACATTCCGCTGAACCTGATACCGGCGTATATCGGCATAAGATATCTGGGTAAACGCTTTACCTTCTATTCTATATATGTCATAGCGCTGAGCAGCGTGCTGACTGATATTCTGCCGACGGTGACTATCACCTATGATGTGCTGCTGATCTGTATCTTCGGCGGTATCCTCAACGGCGCTGCCATCAGCCTGAGCCTTTACGTGGGGGCCAGCGGAGGCGGCACGGATTTTATCTCCATTTATTTTTCGGAGAAAAAGGGCATCGACGCGTGGAACTACATTTTTATGGGCAACGTGTGCATTCTGGTCACAGCCGGCATTCTGTTCGGTTTTGACCGGGCGCTGTACTCCATCATATTCCAGTACTGCTCGACGCAGGTGATCCAGATGCTGTACAAACGCTATCAGAAACACACTCTGCTGATCATTACCGACCAGCCCAATGTGCTCTACGGACGCATCAAAGAGCTGACCAACCATGACGCGACGCTGTTCAAAGGGATCGGGTGCTATGAGGGGACCGAGAGAAACATGCTGTATTCTGTCGTTTCCAGCGCGGAAGTGAGCAAAGTTCTGGCGGCGATCAAAGAGGCCGACCCTCAGGCCTTTGTCAATGTGATAAAGACGACTCAGATCGGCGGCTGGTTTTACAACAGGCCGAATGACTGAAGATTCCTGCGAAACAGAATTCGGGGCGCATAGAAAACAGATTTGTGTTCGGCAGTGTAACGCTGCCGATTTTTTCTTATTCGTAACGAAGCATAATGAAAAACAGAACATTTGTTTGAAGTATCGCCTGATCTGTGATATAATAGTTCGTACCAAAAAACCTGAAAAGATGGTATTAGCAACAGAGATATGAAAAAAGAAAGGGAAAAAGTACATGCCTGCATTTAAACTGCATTCAGATTACGCCCCTACCGGCGACCAGCCTCAGGCTATCGACCGGCTGGCAGAGGGCATTTTAAAAGGCAAGAAGCATCAGACGCTGATGGGGGTCACCGGATCAGGCAAGACCTTTACTATGGCCAATATCATCGAGCGTGTGCAGAAACCTACGCTGGTCATCTCACATAATAAGACGCTGGCAGCCCAGCTCCACGGGGAATTCAAAGAGTTCTTCCCGGAAAACGCCGTGGAATACTTTGTGAGCTACTATGATTACTATCAGCCGGAAGCTTATGTGCCTTCGACGGATACCTATATAGAAAAGGATTCTCAGATCAACGACGAGATCGAAAAGCTGCGCCACTCGGCGACGGCAGCTCTGGCAGAGAGAAAGGATGTCATCATCGTGGCTTCTGTTTCCTGCATCTATGGTCTGGGAAGTCCTTTTGACTATGAAAACCAGATGATCTCTCTGCGTCCGGGCATGGAAAAGCCCCGCAACGAGATCCTGAGAAAGCTGGTGGACATTCAGTACACCCGAAACGACATGGCCTTTGAACGGGGAACCTTCCGGGTGCGCGGAGACATCATCGACATCTATCCGGCAGGATCGGACAAAGCTGTGCGCGTCGAGCTGTTCGGCGACGAGGTGGAGACGATCAAAGAGATGAATCCTCTGACCGGTGAGATCCTGGGACTGCGGAACCATGTAGCCATTTACCCGGCATCTCACTATGTTACATCAAAGGAGAACATGGAACGTGCTCTGACCACCATAGAAGCGGAGCTGGAAGAAAGGGTACAGTGGTTCAAGGACCGGGGCAAGCTGCTGGAAGCGCAGCGCATCGAGCAGAGGACCCGCTACGATATGGAGATGCTGCGGGAGATCGGCTCCTGTAAGGGCATCGAAAACTATTCCCGGCACATCAACGGTCTTGCGCCGGGCACCAGACCATATACGCTGATCGACTATTTTCCGGATGACTTTTTGCTTCTCATCGACGAGTCTCACGTCATGCTGCCTCAGCTGCGGGCCATGTACGCGGGAGACCGTTCGCGCAAATCCTCTCTGGTGGAGTACGGTTTCCGGCTGCCGTCGGCGCTGGACAACCGGCCGCTGCAGTTCGCGGAATTTGAAAAGCTGGTCAATCAGGCGGTATATGTCAGCGCCACGCCGGCAGACTATGAAAAAGAGGCTGCGGGCGGCATCACGGCCGAGCAGATCATCCGTCCGACCGGTCTTCTGGATCCGCCGATCATTGTCCGCAAGATCGAAGGACAGATCGACGACCTGATCGGAGAACTGAGAGCCACGGCGGAGCGCGGCGAGAGAGCCTTTGTCACCACTTTGACGAAGAAGATGGCGGAAAGTCTGACCGATTATCTGACGGGCGCAGGCATCAGAGTCAGGTACCTTCATTCTGAGGTGGACACGCTGGAACGTCTGGAGATCATTCGCGATCTGCGACTGGGAGAATTTGACGTTCTGGTGGGTATCAACCTGCTCAGGGAAGGTCTGGACATTCCGGAGGTATCTCTGGTAGCCATTTTAGACGCTGACAAAGAAGGATTCCTGCGGACGGAGACCTCTTTGATCCAGACTATCGGGCGCGCGGCGAGAAATGCTGGCGGCAGGGTCATCATGTACGCTGACGGTATCAGCAAGGCCATGAGGGCGGCCATCGATGAGACGAACCGAAGACGGAGCATTCAGGACCGATACAACAAAGAGCACGGCATTACGCCGAAGAGCGTCCAGAAGTCCGTCAGGGCTGTTATCGAGGCTACCAAGCCTGCTGACGATGAGGGCAGCTACAAGGGCAAAAAGCCTCTGGAACTGACCCAGAAGGAATTGAAGGATTATATCAGGGATCTGGAGACAGAAATGAAACAGGCAGCCGCGGATCTGCAGTTTGAACGCGCGGCCCAGCTTCGTGACCAGATATTTGAATACAAGGTAAGACTGCAGTAGAAAAGGAGGAAATGGATGCCGAACGAAATTATCGTTAAAGGAGCCAATGAAAATAATCTAAAAAATATCGATGTAACGATACCCAGAGATAAACTGGTGGTACTGACCGGTCTCTCCGGCTCGGGCAAATCATCTCTGGCTTTTGATACGATCTACGCGGAAGGACAGCGCCGGTATGTGGAAAGCCTGTCTTCTTATGCCCGCCAGTTTCTCGGGCAGATGGACAAGCCGGATGTGGAGCTGATCGAAGGGCTTTCACCGGCCATATCCATCGATCAGAAGATCACCAGCAAGAATCCGCGGTCCACTGTGGGCACGGTGACAGAGATCCATGACTATCTGCGTCTGCTGTATGCCCGTATCGGCCGGCCTCACTGTCCGGTCTGCGGCAGGCCCATCAGCAGTCAGACCGTGGATCAGATGGTGGACTCTATTATGGAATTCCCGGAAGGGACCCGGCTGATGATCATGGCGCCGGTCGTTCGCCAGAGGAAGGGCGAGCACGAGAAGATCCTGGAACGGATCCGGAAAGAGGGCTTTACCAGGGTCAGGATCGACGGTGAGATACGCCTGATCAACGAAGAAGAGATCAAGCTGGACAAGAAATTCAAACATACCATAGAGATCGTGGTGGACCGGATCATCATCAAAAAAGGTCAGGAAAGCCGTATTTCCGAGGCGGCAGAGCTTGCCATGCATCAGGGAGACGGTCTGGTCGTCGTTCAGTTTCAGGATGAGGACTACAAGACAGAGAAGACTTTTTCCACTAAGCTGGCGTGTCCGGAGCACGGTGTCAGCATCGAAGAACTGGAACCGAGAATGTTCTCCTTCAACAGTCCCTTTGGCGCCTGTCCTGCCTGTAACGGACTGGGATTCACCCAGAAGATCGATCCGGAACTGATCATCAAAACAGATAAAAGCGTCATAGGCGGCGCGCTGGGAACTATCTTCGCTTCCATGGAGTTTTCCGGCGTCTACCGTCAGATGATCGACGCTCTGGCAAAGGAGCACAACGTAGACCTGACGGTGCCGTATAAAGATCTGCCGGAGTCCTTCAAACAGGAACTGCTCTACGGCACCGGAGGCAGACATCTGAAATACACCTATACCAGCCGGAGCAGCGGCAGCGTTTCTCAGAGGGATCATCCTTTTGAGGGAATGATCAACAATGTGGAGCGCCGTTATCGGGAGACCCACTCTGAGTTCATGAAGGAAAAGATGCAGAAGTATATGATGGTCAAAACCTGTCCGGACTGCAAAGGCAAGCGTCTGAAGCCGGAGGTGCTGGCCGTCACCGTAGGCGGCAAGAATCTGGCTGAGCTTTCCGACATGTCCATCCGGGAGGCTTATGAGTTTATCGATCATCTGCAGCTGACAGAGAAAGAACAGATCATCGGAAGACAGATCATCAAAGAGATCAAAGCGAGACTGACATTTCTGCTGAACGTGGGTCTGGAATATCTGACCCTGTCCCGGGCAGCAGGCACTTTGTCCGGCGGAGAATCTCAGCGTATCCGCCTTGCTACCCAGATCGGTTCCAGCCTGATGGGCGTACTGTACATTCTGGATGAGCCAAGCATCGGGCTGCACCAGAGGGATAACGCGAAACTGCTGGAAACGCTGCGGCATCTGACAGACCTGGGAAACACTTTGCTGGTGGTGGAACACGACGAGGACACCATGTACGCGGCGGATCATATCATCGACATCGGGCCTGCGGCCGGCATTTACGGCGGCGAGCTGGTAGCCCAGGGAACTGTAGAGGACATCAAAGCCTGCCCTGACTCTATCACGGGACAGTATCTGTCTGGAAAGAAGCGGATCGAAGTGCCGAAGATGCGCAGAGAGGGCAACGGCAGGTTTATCACCATCAAAGGCGCGGCGGAGAATAATCTGCAGCATATCGATGTGGATATTCCACTGGGAAAATTCGTCTGTGTCACCGGGGTATCAGGCTCCGGAAAAAGCAGTCTGATCAACGAGATCCTTAACAAAGGCGCGTCCAGGATCATCAACAGGACTAAGGATGAAGCCGGCAGATTTGACGAGATCATCGGACTGGAAAACATCGACAAAGTCATCGATATCGACCAGTCGCCGATCGGACGGACGCCGAGATCCAACCCGGCCACCTATACCGGCATGTTTACCCATATCCGGGACCTGTTCGCGTCTCTGCCGGAATCCAAGATCCGCGGTTTTGAGAAGGGACGATTCAGCTTTAATGTGAAGGGAGGACGCTGCGAGGCCTGCAGCGGAGACGGCATCATCAAGATCGAGATGCATTTCCTGCCGGATGTCTATGTGCCGTGCGAGGTCTGCAAGGGCAGGCGGTATAACCGGGAGACCCTGGAGGTAAAATACAAGGGAAAGAGCATCTTTGACGTACTGGACATGAGTGTGGCGGAGGCGCTGGAGTTTTTCAAAAATCTTCCGTCGATCAAAAGGCAGCTGGATACGCTCAGCGAAGTGGGACTGGATTACATCAAGCTGGGACAGCCTTCCACTCAGCTGTCCGGGGGCGAGGCGCAGAGAGTCAAGCTGGCTACTGAACTGTCTAAACGCAGCACCGGAAAGACACTGTATATTCTGGACGAGCCTACCACCGGTCTGCATTTCGCTGACGTAGATAAGCTGGTAGCTGTGCTGGATAAACTGGTAGACGCCGGAAATACCGTGGTGGTCATCGAGCATAATCTGGATGTGATCAAGCGGGCGGATCATGTCATCGATCTGGGACCGGAAGGCGGAAACAGGGGCGGAAACATCGTCGCGACCGGCACGCCGGAGGAAATTGCCGCCTGCAGCGCATCTTATACAGGACAGTTCTTGAAGAAAATGTTGAAATAGTGTATAATGTAGAATTGTACATTTATTTATAGTGTTTTGATGGACAAAAGATCCTGACGAACAGGTAAAAAGGAGACAATCCAAAATGATGAAGAATGAAAACCTGACGATGTTGACGGACTTCTATGAGATCACCATGGCAAACGGCTATTTTCAGTCAGGTAGCATTGAAGAGGATATCGCTTATTTTGATATGTTCTTCAGAAATGTCCCCGATGGCGGCGGCTATGCCATCATGGCAGGGGTGGAGCAGGTTATTGAGTACCTGAATAACCTGAAGTTTACAGATGAGGATATTGAGTACCTCAGAGGAAAAGGGATATTCTGCGAAGGATTTCTGGAATATCTTCGTAATTTTGAATTCGTATGCGATGTCTGGGGCGTGCCGGAGGGAACACCGATCTTCCCTCATGAACCGATTCTGACGGTACGCGGGCCGGTGATCCAGGCGCAGTTCGTTGAGACGATGCTGCTGCTGATCATCAACCATCAGAGCCTGATCGCCACTAAGGCAAACCGGATCGTCCGTGCCGCGCAGGGCCGGCCGGTAATGGAATTCGGCACCAGAAGAGCTCACGGTACGGCGGCGGCGGTTTATGGCGCGAGAGCTGCTTATATCGGCGGCTGTGCTGGCACAGCCTGTACTATCGCTGACCGGGATTACGGCATTGCGGCTTTGGGAACCATGGCTCACAGCTGGGTTCAGATGTTCCCGAGCGAATACGAGGCTTTCAAAAAGTACGCGGAGATCTATCCGGATAACTGCACATTGCTGGTAGATACCTACAATGTTTTGAAATCAGGCGTACCTGCCGCGATCCGGGTATTTAAGGAAGTAAAACCGCGGAAAATGGGCATTCGTATCGACAGCGGCGACGTGGCGTATCTGACCAAGCGGGCGAGAAAAATGCTGGATGATGCAGGTCTTACAGACTGCACCATTACAGTATCCAATTCTCTGGATGAATACATCATCAGAGATGTCATCATGGAAGGCGCGCAGATCGATTCTTTTGGCGTAGGCGAGCGGCTGATCACGGCCAAGTCCGAGCCGGTATTCGGCGGCGTATACAAGCTGGCCGCACTGGAAAAGGACGGCGTCATCATTCCTAAGATCAAGATCTCCGAGAACGTGGAGAAGATCACCAATCCGGGCTTCAAGACCCTGTACCGGCTCTTCGACAATGAGACGGGCAAGGCCCTTGCTGACGTGATGACCGTAGACGGAGAGACGATCCCTGAAGTAGACGGTTATGAGATCTTCGATCCTAACGCCGTATGGAAGAAGAAAAAACTGTATAATTTCCATGCGAAGAACCTGCGGGTGCAGCTCTTCGATAAGGGTAAGTGCGTTTATCAGAGTCCGTCTATCGATGATATCAAGACGTATTGCCAGGAGCAGATCGAGACGCTCTGGGGCGAGACCCTGCGTTTTGAGAATCCGCAGACCTACTATGTGGATCTTTCACAGAATCTGTGGAATATGAAGAATGAGCTCATTGAAGAGCATACTATTCGGTAGTTTATAATATGGAAGAAGCTGTCCGCGGCCTTTTGGCCGCGGACAGTGCGTTAGTGGGGAGAATTTGGATGAGAGGCGAAAAATTCTCGGTACGAGCTGAGAAAATGGGCAGCTTGCAGAGACAGTCTGGAATTCTGAAATGTAAATATTGAAAACGTATATAAAATGACGAGAACAAACATGATGATTAAAATATGCAACAGAAGTGAAAAGAATATCATAGAAAAATCAGAGATGCTGGTTCGCTTTTGCAAAAAAAGCAGCAGCTTTCTGGTTCTGACCCGCCCGCCACACAGGCGGCATAAAAAAGGACGTATTAGAGGAACTCATACAGAGTAAGCTAATGAGTATTGAAGAGGAAAGAAAGAGGAAAATCGGACATATTGAAAATTTGAGCCTGTGTGATGTCAGAAAGATGGGATTCAGCAGCCCAAACGGATTCGTAAAGGAAATAGACCGGCAGGCGTGCCAATGCAGAAGCGAGGTTGAAGCTATGTTTGAGGACTATAAGGATGGGGAAGATACGCTGACCAGCGATTTGAAGCCCTATGGTCTGTACAAGAGAACCTTTTCGGTGGGATCGTTTTTTACATGGCCGGGGATTTGGGATATATGCTTTTTTGATCTGCAGCAGGCAGACTGCACGGCTCTTGAACTGGATTTTTTCAAAACACCGATATTTGTCGGCGATTATGCATTTGAAGATTACGGATTTGCGGGGGCAGATGAAAAAATATGGGCAAAGGTATGTCCACACGAGGCGTATTTTCAGTTTGAGCTGACAGAACGACAGCTCATAGCTTTCCGCCAGCTGGATATATCCTTTGATGAACTGAATTGAAACTGGATAGCGGTATATGCTATAATGGAGAAAAGTCAGAAGTTACCTTGAAAAAAGTGAATGCGCGAACAGAAGGAGTTGCTTTGCCATGAGAATGAGGATCGTTTTCAAAGGACTATTGATGATTTTTTTATTATCGCTGCCATTGCTTTTTCTGACAGCCTGCAGCGGCATAACAAAGCAGCCAGGAGAGGGAGCACCCCGTCCGGCTGTATATGTAAATGATACGATCTATCTGGTAAAAAGTGAGGTGAGGGACACTTTGCCGGACGGATGGGAAGAAATAGGCGAAATTGAATATAAACTTACCCATGAAGAGCGGATAGATGAAAAATGTAAAGATTATACTGCCAATTGTACCAGCGGGGAAGTGGGAGATAAGCTATATGCAAACAAAGAAGACGATGACAGAATTTATCTTCAGATTGAAAAGGATAAATATGTACTGTATGTTAAATGCTATGAATCTATGATATATGTACAGGATGCGCTATATGTCAGAGAAGGCGGCTATTTTGGAGACAGTTTCGAAAAGACGCTTTCTGATGACTGGAGCAGGATCGGGACTATTCGAAAGGTCGTTTACCAGGATGCGCCGATGGTAAGTGAGAATTTCACCGGTAATGACAGCACTTTGATGTCAGAGGGTGATGAGTTATATGGGAATAAAGACGAGCCGAACAGGATCTATATCAAATGTAGTAACAATGAGTATATCCCGTTCATCAAATAATAATTCTAATGAATATGCACCTTTGATGCTGACCGCAAGGCCGGGGCTGAAGGTGTATTTTTATACTCTTTTGTCAGCAGACTTGAGCAAAATCTCCTGAAATGATCCGATTTGCTCAATCCGACCGCACTGGAAGTCAGCAGATTTGAGCAAAATGCCTTGAAATGATCTGATTTGCTCAATCCGACCGCACTGCAAGTCAGCAGACTTGAGCAAAATGCCCTGAAATGATCCGATTTGCTCAATCCACCCGATCAATTCGGTCAACGCAGCCAGTTTGGCGGGTCCGTTCGGGCAGGAGGAGCGCACCAACGCCATGCGCGGCCGCCGCATAAGTCTAAGCGCCTATGATTTCCCGGCCATTTCCCGAATGTTTAAGACTTGGGTCTAATTGCGAAAGGCGTCAGTCCCACATATAATGTGTCATGTAATCCGGATCCGCCGGACAACCATCTGCCTTATGGAAACGGCGGGACGGGCTGCATGATAATTTCTTTTTCACATTTTCATTTTTAGAAAAGGGGGACTTATTTATGGGTAGAAAGATCCCAATGTGGCAGTGTCTTGTAACGATACTTTTTACCATCTGCGTACTGATGTACGTACTGGGCATTCTGGGGAAAATCTTCGGAGATGCCTTCGCATGCGGCTATGGAGAAGTACATATCGCCCTGATCGCGTCCGCGATCTTCGCGGCAGTGGTGGCTGTTGCCAACGGATATAAATGGGCGTATCTGGAGGCCGGTATCATAGCCTCTATCAACAGATCCATGCAGGCCATGCTGATCCTTATTACAGTAGGATCTCTGATCGGTTCCTGGATCGCTTCCGGCGTAGTTCCGGCCATGATCTATTACGGACTGATGATCCTGAAACCGTCCATCTTCCTGATGGCAAGCTGTATCCTCTGCTGTATCGTATCTCTGGCGACCGGTTCTTCGTGGACCACGGCCGGAACTATCGGTATCGCGCTGATCGGCGTCGGAACCGGTCTGGGCATCTCCGTACCGATGACAGCCGGAGCCATCGTATCCGGCGCTTACTTCGGAGACAAAATGTCGCCGCTGTCTGATACCACCAATCTGGCACCGGCCATGGCAGGCGCGACACTCTTTGACCATATCAAGCATATGATCTGGACCGTAACGCCGTCACTGGTCATCGCGCTGGTGATCTATGCGATTCTGGGTATGCGGGCATCCGGTGATGCGAACATGAGCATCGTCGCGGATATGCAGGAAGCTTTGAAGATCAACTTTGTCATCAACCCGGCTATGCTGATCCCGCCTGTAGTGGTCATCATCATCGTAGCTTTGAAGCTGCCGGCTCTGCCGGGCCTCATCGGCGGCATCGTGCTTGGCTGTATTATAGGTTCTGTGTTCCAGGGAATTTCACTGGCAGACTGGCCGTCGATCCTTCACTATGGATATAGCGTAGGAAATATGAGCCCTGAGTTCGCGGCTCTCAAAGAACAGTTCGAACTGTCGTTTACTATGGATCAGGGTGAGTTCGCTGCTCTGGCAGCTGCAGAAGGCTTCAGCGACGCAGTCGTCGGTGAGTTTAACGTCGGCGCTTTGATCGATGAAAAGGGCGGCATGCAGTCCATGATGTGGACCATCAATCTGATCATCTGCGCGATGTGCTACGGCGGTATCATGGACTCTTCGGGAATGCTGGGAACTCTGGCGAATCAGCTGCTGAAGCTGGCAAAGAACACAGGCATGCTGGTAACCGTAACGATCTTCAGCTGCATCTTCATGAACATCATCGCAGGCGACCAGTATCTGGCTCTCGTACTGCCGGGCAGAATGTTTAAAGAGGCATATGAAGACAGAAGGCTGGCTCCGAAGAATCTGTCCAGATGTCTGGAGGACTCCGGAACCATCACTTCCAATCTGGTGCCGTGGAACACCTGCGGCGCTACTATGAGCACCTTCCTGGGAGCGCCGCAATGGGGCGCGGGAGGATATGCCCCGTTTGCGTTCCTCTGCTGGATCAACCCGATCGTATCTATATTCTATGGCTTCACCGGCATTTCCATGGAGAAGATGACCGACGAAGAATACGAGAGAGTTATGGAGCAGAGAGCCAAGGACAAGGAGGACGCGCTGAAAGCTCTGGAAGCATAGCAGAAAACTTCCTTCATATATTGAGTAAAATAAATGTCGAAAGGTCGGGAATTTTACCCGGCTTTTCGATTGCACTTTTTTTTGTTTCGTAGTAAAATAAATAAGATACATATTTTGTGGAAAGGATCGCAGTATGACGCATTTTATTGTATTTTGTTATATTTTTACAATATTGATCGGCGTTTCGGCGCTGACGATTCAGTGGCTGGCCGGCAAAGGAGATAAGGAAAAGACCTTTGCTGTAATGAAGCCCTTCATCGGTATGTTGCTGATCATGAATGTTTACGACTTTCTCATTTACTATAGTGACAATATCATCCACTTTTCTGGAAGGGATCTGATGGTCAGCTTCGGTGACTGTCTGATCGCGGTACTGGTCATTCTGTGGGTCAGAGTTGAGACCAACATTACGAATACTGTTTACGGGGAGCGCCTGAATCAGGCTGCCAAACGGTTTGGCATAGTCTATATGGCTATCTGGCTCATTGCAATCATATTTTTCCCGAGTATCAAATGGGTACGTCTGATCATCGACCTTCCGCTGATCGTTTTGCTGGTGGCTGCCAGCGGCTTTTGTCTGGTCAAAGGCCGCGAGAGCGGACAGAGCAGGATGCTGCAGGCATATAAGGCAGTGATCACCGTGTTTATGGTGGTCAACTATCTTACATATTTCGTCACGGAATCCGGAATCTTTGAGCATTCGGCCAATGTAATGAACTTTACTATTATTTACTGGCTGGTGATCAATGTCGCCAATATGACGCTGCTGTACAAGCGGGATTTTGCCAGGTCCTACCTGCAGGAGGAGGCGCCGGCAATTGATCTGGACACTGCCATGGAGATGGTAAAGGAAAAATTTGAACTGACGAAACGGGAAGTAGAGATCCTGCGGGAGATCTACGACGGCAAGACCAATACGCAGATCGCTGACGAGCTGTTCATATCAGAGAGCACGGTAAAGGCTCACATTTACAATTTGTTCCGCAAAATGGATGTGCGCAGCCGTGTAGAAGCGGTGTGTATCGTAAGAGACGAGAAAGAGGGCAATCAGCCGAAGGCGGATGCTTCGCAGAACAGCTGAGAATATAAGCAATAAGGATATAAACAATGAGAACAAAAAAGACCCGCTGCCTGGCGGGTCTTTTTGTATAGCTTTCTGTTATAATACTTTTATTTTCTGCCGGACGCGTTGAGCATGTCGCGGATCTTGTGCTGCACCATGCGGGTGATGGCGTCTCTGCCGGGACCCAGATACTTACGAGGGTCAAATTCGCCCGGATTTTCTGCCAGAACTCTGCGGATCTCTGCCGTCATGGCAAGACGCAGGTCGGTATCCACGTTTACCTTGCAGATGCCGTATTTAACAGCTTCGTGGATCATGTCCTCCGGAACGCCCTGCGCGCCCGGGATCTCGCCGCCGTACTGGTTGCAGCGGTCTACAAATTCCTTCAGCACGGAAGACGCGCCGTGGAGCACCAGCGGCGTTTTCGGGATCAGGGAATGGATCTTCTTCAGTCTTTCAAAATCTAAGTACGGTTCGCCTTTGAACTTATATGCGCCGTGGCTGGTTCCGATGGCGATAGCCAGAGAGTCTACGCCGGTCCGTTCTACGAATTCCGCGGCCTCGTCAGGATCTGTGAAGGAAGCGGAGCGGGCGTCGACTTTGATGTTGTCTTCTACGCCGGACAGCTTTCCCAGTTCGGCTTCTACGACGACGCCGTGGGCGTGGGCGTATTCCACCACTTCCTTAGTCAGAGCGATATTCTCCTCAAAAGGATGCTTGGAGCCGTCGATCATCACGGAAGTGAATCCGTCGTCCACACATTTCTTGCAGATATCGAAGTCTTCACCGTGGTCCAGATGAAGCGCCACGTCAACTCCGGTGTCTTCGATCGCCGCTTCTACCAGCTTTGTCAGATATGCCGGCTTTGCGTATTTTCTGGCGCCGGCGGAAACCTGCAGGATCAGAGGCGCGTTTTCCAGCTGCGCCGCTGTTACGATACCCTGAATGATCTCCATATTGTTTACATTAAATGCGCCGATGGCGTAATCGTTGTCGATCGCCTTGGCAAACATGTCTTTGGTCGTGACTAGTGCCATATGTTCTACCTCCTTAAAAGCATATATTTTTATTATACACTAAAGAGGTAAATTTTCAACGATTTCCATAATTTTTTTCATATCGGGAAGTCCTCCTGATCCGCCGGTATTGCCGCCGCCCGCACCGGAACCGCCGCCGGTCAGAGCGGCCACATTACCCAGACTGCTTAAGACTGCCGGGCCGCTATGGGCGATGCCGTTCAGCCTGTCGATGGTGTTGATGCAGGTTCTGGCGTTGTCCAGAAAGGCTTCCAGCTCCAGACTGCCCGGTCCGCCGAAACCGCCGAGGGCAGGCGCGGATAGACCGCGGCGGCGGGAGATCACAGCCAGGACCAGAATGATGGGAATTGGATTATTTACCATAGTTCACCTCCGTTTTTCTATAAACAGAATATGAAATTCCAGAAGCTTTGGTGCATATAGTAGATAGAGAAGAGGAGGAATCGAATATGAAGTTAGATGAAAAGTCGATCATGGAACTGGCCGGTCAGCTGGGCGTTCCCGCAGATAAGAAAAAAGCCGCGGAGACGGCAAGACGCTACGAGCGGAAAAGCGACGCGGAGATCGAGGCAGAGATCCTGAAACTGCAGGATAAACTCAACGCGGCGAATATCCCCTATGATAAGCAGATGGCCCTGGTCCAGAGCCTGATGCCCATGATGAACGGGCAGCAAAAAGCCCGGCTGAACAAAGTCATCGGGCTCATGAAGAAATAGCGTTTATTTTCAGGCTGTCACAAGCCTTGCGATGTCTGCCCGGGTGCTGCCGGCTTCAAAGGTGAACGTCGTCGCCTTGATGTTTTCCGGTGTGCATCCGGCGTCAGAACATACCTGCGCGTACTGGTCATAGGAGTCAAACAGTCCGGCGTCAATGAGACTCTGCACGGCCGCTACAGCGCTTCCTCCCTGCACGGTGACCGTCACGTCACGGGTCAGCATATCATCTGACCAAAGGGTGTCTGTCTGGGCGCCGGTCTCGCTGCCGGAAGTGTCGTCATCGTCCACGGCGGAATCATCGGTGGTGACTTCTGTGCCGGTTTCCTCAGCCAGCGTATGCGGATATTCCATGATCACATCCATGCGCCATATAATGAGCAGGATGGCTGCGGCCAGAATGACCGCGGCAATGAGAATGTCGTTTTTATCGTATAAAAAATCTTTGAGACCTTTCATTTTTCGTTCCCCTTTTCCGAATGTGTATATATATAATTTAACATACTTTTTTGGAAAGGACAAATAAATTTTGCGTTCAGGCCGGATCTGATGTATAATGGATGGTATGATTAATATAGAAATCGGAAAAAATGAACAGGATCAGCGATTGGACAAGTTCCTTCGGAAATATATGGAAAACGCGCCGCTGAGCTTTATCTATAAAGCTATACGCAAGGACGTGAAGGTCAACGGCAAAAGAGCCAGGGAGGATACAGTTCTAAAGCTGGGAGATACAGTATCTCTTTATGTCAGAAAAGAAACTCTGGCCGCTTTTGAAAAGAAGCGGAAGATTTCTCATGCCCGCAGGCAGTTTCACATCGCTTATGAAGATGAAAACATCATAGCGGTGGAGAAACCTTACGGACTGCTGACCCATGGCGACAAACATGAGAAAAAGAATCATCTGGCCAACCAGGTCATCGATTACCTGATAGAAAAGGACGATTATAATCCGCGCCTGGAGAAGACCTTTACGCCTGCGCCGGTCAACCGGCTGGACCGCAACACTACGGGACTGGTCCTCTTCGGAAAGAACGCGGCGTCTCTTCGGGAGCTGAACCGGATGATCCAGGAGAAGGATAAGATCAGAAAGTTCTATTTGACCATCGTGTCGGGAACGGTCAGGGAGGAACTGCATCTGGTGGATCATATGGTGAAAGACAGTGACAAAAACCGGATCACTCTGACGCCGGAAGGCGGGGAGGGCCGGGTCATGGAGACCATAGCCCGGCCCGTAGAGACCCGGGGCGGATACACTTTGATGGAGGTGGAGATCATCACCGGCCGGACGCATCAGATACGCGCGCACATGGCAAAGGCGGGATGTCCTGTTATCGGAGACGTCAAGTACGGGGATCCGCGGGTCAACCGCAGGGTTCGGCAGCAGTTCGGGCTGAACGCCCAGCTGCTTCACGCTTATTGTCTGCGTTTTGCGGTCAGCGGCGGGCCTCTTGCGTATCTGGACGGCAGGGAGATCCGGGCGGAGCTTCCCGAAGACTTTAAAAGAATAAAGTCTGCAATTTTTGAACATGATGAATAGGGGGAAATAAATGAAGGAATGGATCAAAAGTATTGCGCTGGCGCTGATCATCGCACTGGCGGTGATATTCTTTGTCAAGCCGACGCTGGTGAAGCAGAGCTCCATGGAGCCGAATTTTTACGAGAATGATTACCTCTTCGTGAGCAAGCAGTCCTACAAGATGTTCGGATCGCCGCAGCGGGGAGATGTGGTAGTCGTGCATTCGTCGCTGGTACAGGAGAACGGCGATGAAAAGATGCTGATCAAGCGTATCATCGGTCTGCCGGGGGAGACGATCAACATCACTGACGATGATGTGTACATAAACGGCAAAGCGCTGGAGGAGGATTACATCAACGAAGAGGGCAACAACAGAGCTCAGGGTACGGATGTACAGGATCTGGTGGTGCCGGAGAATTCTTATTTCTGTATGGGTGATAACCGGAGGGTCAGTGTAGACAGCCGGGATCCGAGCGTGGGCTGTGTCAGCCGGGATCAGATCGTGGGAAAAGTCGTACTACGGCTGTATCCGTTTGAAAAGATCGGCCTGATCAGAAATCCGTTTGATGAGTAAAGAACAGGGGACGCGTATGGGAGAAGAATGGAAGGAATGGGCTAAAGCTCTGGTTTCTGCAATGGTTTCGGCATTTGTGATCCTGCAGTTTGTGGTACCCACGTCGGTATCCGGCAGTTCTATGGAGCCGAATTTTTCGAACCGTGATTATCTTCTGGTGAACAAGCAGGCGTATGTCCATACCGGAAAGCCTAAGCGGGGCGACGTGGTCGTGTTTCAGTCCCAGCTGAAGGATGATGAAGGGCAGGAGAAGAAGCTGATCAAGCGAATCGTGGCGCTGCCCGGAGAGCTGGTATCCGTGGAGAACGGCAAAGTCTACATAAATGGAGAAGAGCTGAAGGAGTCCTATACCAAGGACAGTTACACTGACGGAACTGTTTATACGGTGCGGGTGCCGGAGGATTCCTATTTCTGCATGGGGGACAATCGCGCCGGCAGCAGGGACAGCAGGGATCTGGCCGTAGGCTTTGTGAAAAAATCGGAGATCGTCGGCAGGGTCGTGTTCCGGCTCTATCCATTTGATGAAATCGGATGGATCAGGAGAGACTAAAAATGAAAAGATGGATCGCTTTTTTTCTGGCGGCAGTATTGGGCATAGGCGGAGGCGCTGCGCTGGCGGTGTTTTTTCAGATCACGCAGGTGACGGACAGCAGCATGATGCCCGGTTTTGAACAGGGACAGCGGGTACTGGTCCGTTGCAGTACCAGAGACTTTGAACGTCTGGACAGTGTGGCCGGTTTTGATGTGCGGCGCGGAGATGTGGTTTTCTTTGACAGCCAGGTGTATGCGCCTACAGGAGAAGGAAAGCGGATGATGAAGAGGGTCATCGGCGTAGGCGGCGATCGGGTCATGATCACCTGCGGCCGTGTCTATGTCAATAATGCGCCCCTTGAAGAAGAGTATGTCTTTACTGAGGATATCAGTGGAGAAATGTATGAAATCAGCGTGCCTGACGGGTATGTTTTTGTGCTCGGGGATAACCGGGCGGTCAGCACGGACAGCCGCAGTGAGACGGTAGGGCTGGTGCGGGAGGACGACCTGGCAGGAAAGGTATTATATCAATGGTGATCCGGAAGGCAGGCGGTCTGCCGCCGCGGAGGAAAGGTACTTAGACGTATGGCAAAGAGAGAAAAGAAAATGGTGGCCAACAACAAAAAGGCACGCCATGATTATTTTATAGAAGAGGTATATGAGGCAGGCATCGTGCTTACCGGAACGGAGATCAAATCAGTCCGGGCCGGCAAGGTCAGCATCAAAGAGAGCTACGCCAAGATCGAAAAAGGCGAAATGTGGATCTACGGCATGAACATCAGCCCCTATGAGCAGGGAAACCGGTTCAATGTGGATCCGCTGCGCGCGAGGAAGCTGCTGCTTCACAAGCAGGAGATCCGAAAGCTGATCGGATATACGACGCTGAAGGGAATGACTCTGGTGCCGCTGAACATGTACATCAACGAGGAAGGCCGGGCCAAGATGGAGCTGGCAGTGGCCCGGGGTAAGAAAAACTACGATAAACGGGACGACATGGCGAAAAAGGACGCTGCCCGGAAGATCGACAAAGCGATGAAGCAGCGTTGGTAGAAGAAAGGCTGTTTTCAGACTGTCAGGGCCGGTTGAGCGATGCATGGGTTGGCACTGGGCAGGTTGAACACTGGGCCGATTGAGCAAAATCAAGATTTTGAGGCAGAAATGCTCAATTTATAGCTGATGATCGTTGGATGGATTGAGCAAAACAGACGAAAACAGCGGAATTTGCTCAATTTCCCGGGTATGGAGATCTGTAGACTTGAGCAAAATCGAGATTTTGAGGTGGAAATGCTCAATTTATAGCTGATGATCGTTGGATGGATTGAGCAAAACAGACAAAAACAGCAGAATTTGCTCAATTTCCCGGGTATGGAGATCTGTAGACTTGAGCAAAATCGAGATTTTAAGGCAGAAATGCTCAATTTATAGCTGATGACCGTTGGATGGATTGAGCAAAACAGACGAAAACAGCGGAATTTGCTCAATTTCTTTTTCCGTCATTTGCCGGTTGCAAAGTTGTTGAAATTGCTGTAAAATAAATATATAAAAACACATGGGGGTGTAAAGGTTTCGACGGGGGTGTAGAAGCCGGATAAGCGAGCCGTAGTCGCCAAGTCTACGTTAAAAGTGGCCGTTTAAATATAAACGCTAAAAAGAATAATAATTTCGCATTAGCTGCTTAATTAACGCAGCACGCGTGTCAGCTCCAGTTTACCTGTAGGCTGGAAACCTGGCATCGATTATACAGGAAAACCTTGCGAGAGTTCCCGGTATCGTAAGGGACTTACGGGATAGCGTTTCTGTCAGCCTGCTGATGGGCGGGCAGAAAAGCGAAATTTAAATCACCAGCTGCGCTCGGAGAAAGTCCTGTGGAAATGCTTTCGGACAGGAGTTCGATTCTCCTCATCTCCACCAAGACACGTAGAGAGTCGAACTCTAGCCGTCAACGCCAGCCAGCTAAAGCTGGGGCGTTTTGACATGAGACCTGCCATAGATTTGCAGCGCAAATCTGGCTAGGGCTTCAAGAGCGTGACCGTGAAGTGAGCAGGTTCTGTGAACCTGCGAATAGGTCACGGTCCAAGGCGACCGAAAAGGGAGCCGCAGGACGGCGGGGTGCGTCGGCAGCACGCAAACTCTCCTCATCTCCACCATTTTAACATTTTTTCTTGACTACATTTTGACTACAATTTTGAATCTAGTATATAACTTTTGGAATATCAATTGTTTTACACTAATCAGCCGTGCCAAGCCGTCGTGGAAATGATGAAGAGTAATGCTCAAGGGGCTGTAATATTTTATTAATTGATTATTTCATAATAATATCCATAATACGCTGTACAGTATCGCAGGCATCGTCAAAGGAAATGTCTTTTACATAGTCAAAATCCCGCCGGTACCTCTTCCAGAAATTCCGAAGGGTATCGCTTTCACGGATTTCTGCAATAATGTCCGGATAGATTGTCAGTACTCTGCTGCTGCCCCGCTTATTTGCTGTTCGTTCCAGAGCTTCCCGAAGTGTCATTTTATTGCACTCCGCTCCACGCAGGGAATACAGAATGTGAATATCATAGAAATCTCTCGGACGGGTATTGGCTGTACTGCGTGACAATACCGTTTCTATTTTCTCAGCTAAAACTGTTTCAAGGTTATAGGCAAGGATACTGATGCTGCGGTCATCGAACAGCAACGAAAATGTGTATTCGATTTCTCGTGGTGTGATAATATCTCCGGTAGTGACATCAACGGTTAAGGGTATGCTAATCGGCGTATAGTTAGCGTTCAGCCTTACGCGAACTCCGGGATAATCGTCGCCCTCACGTATATCTGAAATATCCCCCATTTCAAATATTACATCATCGTCAACATCTATAGCACAAATCTCCGTAAAAATATTGCGGATAGATTCATGGGTAAGCGTAAAGCCTTTGATGGTAGTATCTAGATCCATCGTGGTCCGCGTGTCCAAGCCGACGATTGCAGAAATGAGAAAACCGCCTTTCAGAATGAAATTGTGTTTATATGGTGAAAGTGAAATTCGTTCCAGTAGTCGTTCAAGCATATAGTTCTGCATGACGAGCTGGGCAGATACATTTTTCTCCTTGGCTTTCTTTTTAATGAATGCTTTCAGCTGCATTGGATTTTTGGTAATCATAGCAGTACCTCCATATAACGCTGTACTTTAGACTTCACACGAAGCTGATTCGCATACTGCAATAGTTTGTAAATGTCTTTGTCTTTGGAAGCTGCATAGCGTTTCATTGCATCGGTGATAATTTGAATGTCGCTGCCACTGCCGCGCAGAATATCGCATAATGTTCTTTCTAAATTGTAAATCCGAAGAGGATTGCCGCAAGGTGAGTTAATTTCAATTATACCCAGGGAATAGTTTTCCGGCACAACGCGCTTAATCAAAACGCTTTCCTGTTTCAAGGATGGGGTATTATAGCCCTTTGGGAAAGTCATTGTGTATTTTATCGGGGTGCGGTCGGAATAGCCCAGCAGATATAGTGCAGTATCATTGGAATATATGCCGCGCCCGTATTTGCATTGCAAAAGATACAAATCATCTTCCCACGCATTACTGTGCACATATATGCCGCGCCCATAACGGTACAGCTCGCCACATTTTACAAGTTCCTGCAAAACGCTGCGGTGCAGTCCTGCGGCTGTTACCTGTTTTGCGGTGATTGTTCCGCCTGTAGATGCTTCCAACAGTTCTTTTATCGTTTCTTTATCGGCCATAGCTGTCACCTCGCTTTCTTGACAATTACACATTAAATTTTACTAAAATAATGTGTTAGTGTCAAGAATAAAGCGACGACGACACATTATATTTTATGAAAATAATGTGCGATTGTCGAAGCCTCGCCGACCTTGGGTGAATTTTACATTTACGAAATCGAAAACGGCATTTATAATATAATTATAAGGCTGAACTAGACGCGCCTTACCGGCCGCAGAAGGCTGTTATTAAAATTTATTTCCGAAACCTACCCGATTGTGTGGGAAGTTTTTACTTTAAATGTGTTATGCTAAGATTACTTAAATAATTTTGAATTTTTCCCAAAAAGGAGGGGGTTTCATGAAACTGAAAAAATTAGGTGTGCTGTTGCTGACGCTGTGCATGGTGCTGACATTATTTCCGGCATCTTTTGTATATGCACGGTCTGCGCAGGTCAAGGCCCAGGCGGCATCCGACTGGAACATCAACTGTGAAGCACAGATGGAAGGCATGATTCGCGGACAGCTATCGCTTAAAATGTCCATTACCAACAAAGGCAGTTCTGCGGCTGCGCCGGATGGGATGACTGTGCATGTTTTGGACTGCAATAATGATGATGCAGACCTTACTTACAGTGGAATCATCCTTTCTTATTTGACGCCGAAATTTGTCAACGGTCAGCGTATTGTACCGATTGAACCCGGCGAAACCCGCGAGTTTTATGTGTCATGCATCGACACTACGCAAAAGGAAGCAGCCGGAACAGCAATCCCGTATAAAGTGCAGGTGCGCGATGAAAACGGTAATGTTGTTGTTGAGAAAAAGGTAAATGTAACCTATGAGAATCCGGATGCGGTTTATAAATTCGTTTTTTCTAAAGCAGATGATGCGGCGAATACGGCCTTAGATAAGATAACAGCTGTGATTGGGCAGACTGTTAAATACAATGCCCGGCTCATTATGACTTTACCGAACGGGACGAAAAAGACGGTGGACCCCAAATCCGTATTTGTTGAATACGGATTCTTCAGAGGCACGGGTACTTATGCGGATATCACTGCGGAGACTAATGAGGACGGCTATATTTTTTCAATCACGGGAATAAAGCCTACTGAGCCAAATCGTCCCGACGCTCTGCAGGTGGTTGTAACTGCCAATGTCAACCGCGAGAACCTTGTAGATGCGTCGCTCGATCTTGATGTGCTGAGCGCTGAAGATGCTGATAAGAGAATTTCCAAAATTACAATCTCCGGCATTTCGAAAAAGATTGCCGCAGGAAAGAAGATAAAGCTTACGGCAAAAATCACACCGTCCGATGCGGCAAATCAGGAACTGAAGTGGAAATCGAGCAATACAAAGGCCGCGACAGTTACCCAGTCCGGTCTTGTTACGATAAAAGCCGGCTCCGGCGGCAAGACGGTTACGATTACAGCATCTGCCAAAGACGGAAGCGGGCAGAAAGCTGTTTATAAAATCCAGTCCATGAAAGGCGAAGTGAAAAAGGTCGCCGTTTCCGGGCTGAAAACCGTAAAAGCAGGAAAAACACTGAAGTTGAAAGCCAAAGTGACAGCTTCTAAGGGTGCAAACACCAATTTAAAATGGAAGAGCAGCAATACCAAATATGCTGTTGTAAGCAGTACCGGAAAAGTGACAGCCAAAAAAGCCGGAAAGGGCAAAACCGTCACGATTACTGCACAGGCGACAGATGGAACCGGTAGGAAAGGCACCATCAAGATTACAATCAAATAATCAATGGCCGGCTGCAAAGAACGGTATTTGATAAATGAATACGAGGAGGAAACCTTATGAAACGAAAAAAATTAGGCGTGCTTTTGCTGACGCTGTGCATGCTGGTAACGATGATTCCGGCAGCAGTAAATGCGGAGTCCGGCAGTGCACCTGTGACCGTCAATGGAGAAATATATGTAACTTTACCGCTGGATTTGGATGGGAAAACGCCAAATGACAGCAAAGTATCCCAGATTTCATATAAAAATCCGGGTTCTTATGAAACCGTGACCAATAGAATCAGTTCCTATGACTGGAAGTTCTATACTGCAGACGGAAAAGAAATGTCCGGCAGTGACAAATTTAATGATACTGAGACCTATAGGGCGGCATTTTCCTTGAAGACAAGCAGCACCGATGAATACATACTCGGCGAAAACAACACGGTAATGATCAGAGATTACTGGGGATGGTATCGAAATTACACCGCCAGGGCGAAAACTGCCAAAGACGAAAAAGGAAATACAGTTATTTACGCGGAATTTGAATTCAACTTGGCACGGAGAATTGTTGACTGCGATTTTCCTATATACGCGCCGAGATATGCCGATTTAATCGGTACCCATCCAAGTGACTGGAGCGATGCTCTTGTCTATAAAAATTCGAGCTATCGGATTCCTGAGGGAGAAATCTATACTTTTGATCTTATGAGCGGTATGCCTGTGCCAAAGTTTTATACTGCGGATGGAAAAGAAATGGCCGATACGGATACTTTTGCGGCAGGCGAGTCCTATATCATGCGGTTTTCCCTGAAAACCCTCAATCCGGATTACTACATTCTGGACGGCGAAAATGAAGTATTCCTGGCAGATTTCCCGAATGCGCCGTCACCTCAGAGAGCACCGGTAAAAGTAAAGACTACAGTATCAAAAGATCAATATAACAATACGGTGGTGAATGCCGAATATACATATGATGCAAACAAGAAGGTTTCCCAAATTGCAATCTCCGGCATTTCGAAAAAGATTGCCGCCGGCAAAAAGATAAAGCTTACAGCGAAAATCACACCGTCCGATGCGGTGAATCAGGAGCTGAAGTGGAAATCGAGCAATACAAAGGTCGCAACAGTTACCCAGTCCGGTACGGTTACGATGAAAGCCGGCTCCGGCGGCAAGACAGTTACGATTACAGCGGCTGCAAAAGACGGAAGCGGTGTGAAAGCAGCTTATAAAATTCAGTCCATGAAAGGCGAAGTGAAAAAAATCACCGTTTCCGGGCTGAAATCCGTAAAAGCCGGAAAGACACTGACGCTGAAAGCCAAAGTGACGGCTTCAAAGGGTGCAAACACCGGTCTGAAATGGAAGAGCAGCAATACCAAATATGCTGTTGTAAGCAGCACCGGAAAAGTGACGGCGAAAAAAGCCGGAAAGGGCAAAACCGTCACGATTACCGCACAGGCGACAGATGGAACCGGTAAGAAAGGAAGCATCAAGATTAGCATCAAATAATCGATTTCCTGTTGTACGAAAACAGTAGGAGGATAAAATGACAGAGCGCAGAAAAACCAAGGTAAGGCTCATACTGGCCGCAGCGCTGCTGCTGATTGTTTCAGTGTATCGGCAGCTGAGCATGCGGTATTGGCCGGAGGATTTTCTGCGCCCTTATATTGTATGGGCAGTTTATATGCTGCTGCTTTTTGGATGGCAGAATACGATCAGTACAAAGATTACGCAGAAAACCATGCGCAGTCATCTGACCGCACAGAATGTGGTCTGTATTCTGTATTTGACCGTTCGTTTTGTTCAGGATGCGTTTCTCTATGTAAATATTCCGTGGATGCGGTTCACCGGCTATTTCATCAATATCGCAGCTGTGCTGATTCCGTTGTTTGGTCTTTACGGCGCATTCTATCTCGGTAAAGCAGATGATTACAGAATTGATAAAAAGTGGTATCTGCTGCTGATTCCGGCCGGCGGTTTAAGCGTGATGGCACTGACGAACGACCTGCATCATTTTTTATACTACACCATTGAAACAGAGCCGCAGCCGAATTTGTACTTTCATCCGTATATTGGAACATACATCATCTACATATGGGCACTGGGACTGATCGGATATCAGATTTATGTGATTTATCAGCGAAACGGCACGGCAGAAACGGCATCCTTTTATCGAAAGCTGATTCCGTTTTATGAGCCGCTTCTGTTGTTTTTGTTCAGTATTCCCTATGCAGCAGCGGACTATGTGGTGCGTTTTGAGATTGTGGAGTACTCAGCCGGTCTGATTTTTATCGTTGTGCTCTGCTGGGAACTCTATATTCTGACCGGACTGATTCCCGTAAATACGCAGTACGGTGAAGTATTTCGGCGCTCTACGGTAGCGATGCAGATTATCTCTTCGGACGGAGCAGCAGCTGCAGCCTCGGAAAGTGCTGCGGATATTACCCCTGCCATGCTGGAAGTTTTGAAGCGGGAGCGGAAGTTTGCCGCATCCGAAGACATTACGATGCATCTGCATCATATTCGGGGCGGATATATGATTTGGCAGACGGATCTAACCAAAATCAACCGGGCTTTGCGGGAGCTTAAAAGTTTGAATGCGGAACTGGAGGAAAAACGGGATTTGCTGGCACAGGAAATCCGAATCCGGTCAAATGAAGCGAGTGTGCAGGCACGCAATGATATCTATGACAGCCTGTCTTCAGAGACTTCCGCCCAGCTTGCGCGTCTTTCAGAGATTTTATCGAAAGATACACTTTCAAAGGATGACTGGAACAGGATCTGCCTGATCGGCACCTACATCAAGCGGTTCTGCAGTCTCAGGCTCACCTGTCAGGAGAAGCGGGCGATTCCAAAAGAAGACCTGGCAATCAGCTTACAGGACCTGGCAAAAGGAATGAACAAAATCGGTATAAAGACAGAAATCGATTTCCGCCCTGCAGCGGATTTAGAACCGGAATATATGCTTTTGATCATGAAAACGCTGGAGATGATTCTGGAAAAGGCAGATTTCTGCATGACCTCTGTGACAGTACGAATCAGAGAAAAAGCCTGCTTTGAACTTGCGGGTATCAATTACGAGTTTGACTCCTGTTCCTTTGGGGACGGATACGGGATTCTGGCAGAAAAAAGTCCGGAAGGCACAAGGCTGCTGCTTGTAAAGGAAGGGGATGGGGCATAGTCATGAAAAAGAAAACATCGGCGAAGATCATCAAAACGGCAATAGATTCCTATCCCGGCGGTATTTGTTTTTCTGCACCGGACGGACGGGTCATCCTCGCAAATAAGAAGATGAATGAACTGGTGCTGGAGCTGACAGGACACACGATTCTCAACGCAAAAGCAGCATGGGATGAACTGACAAACTTTGCAGGAAAAGAAAAGGTGAAAAAACTCGAACAGCCATGGCTTCCGAAAGACGATAATCATGGGAGTGAAAACACCGGCATGCAGATTTTTTTCCGTATCGCAGACAGCTCGGTCTGGCGGTTTGAGCGGCGGATGCTTGATCTTCATACTGTTCAGCTGGAGGCTGCGGAAATCACAGAACTTTATCGGCTCAGTGAAGAACTGTACGAAAACACGATTCGGCTCCGCAGAATGCAGCAGAGGCAGAAAGCTCTGCTGGACAGCATTGTGGAGATCAATCTGAATAAGGAAATCCTTGCTGCGAAAATGCATATCCATGATGAGCTTGGACGCTGCCTGCTTGCAACCGCAAAAGCAGAGGCAGAAGATAATCTTGTGGAAAATGCCGACGCGCTGAGGGAAAGCTGGAGCAGTACCATTCGGGATTTTTCCAATATTCCTACGGTATGGACGATTCCGGATTCTTCACTGCAGTCCGAACTGCTTAGGGTAGCGGAACTGATCGGATGCAAAGTTACTTTTTCCGGAAAACAGCCGGAAAGCCGCAAAGCATTACAGCTTTTGTATGCCGCTGTCCGCGAGGCGCTTACCAATGCAGTACGTCATGCAGACGCAACAGAGCTGATGGTTTCGATTGAACAGAACTGGGAAGGCTACCATATAGAAATATCCGGCAACGGGCGCACAGATGTTTCAGAAATTACAGAAGGCGGAGGACTGGGTGCGCTCAGGCAGAGGCTGGAGCAGGAAGGAGCCTCCATGGAAGTGTCCTGCTGCGGCAGTGTTGTTCTGATTGTCGATATTCCTTTTGATGTTGACCGGCCGTGTAAAGGAGGATGGAAATGATTCAGGTTTTAGTTGTGGAAGATTCAAGAATTACACGGGAAGCGATTGAGGGCCTGATTGCCGGTTCCGAAAAATATGTGCTGCACGCTTCCATTGAAAATGCGGCCAATGCAGAAATTGCCTGTCTTCGCGGACATGTGGATCTGATTCTGATGGATGTCTGCACGGCCGATGAAGAATCCGGGCTGAAAGCTGCGGCAAAAATCAAACAGTACAACCCCGGAATCAGGATTATTATTATGACCTCTATGCCGGAGTATTCCTTTATTCAAAAGGCAAAAGCCTGCGGCTGCGAGGGTTTTTGGTATAAAGAATACGGTAGCACGGCGCTGCTTGAAGTCTGCGAGCGGGTCATGAATGGCGAGCAGGTCTACCCGGAAGATACACCGGTGCTTCGGATCGGGTGCAGCAGCAGTGATGAATTTACCGGTCGGGAATTTGATATCATTCGAGAGCTTGCCCAGGGCAAAAAATATGAAGAAATTGCGGAAAACCTTGAGATTACACAAAATACAGTCAAGTACCATATCAAGAATATTTTGCAGAAGACAGGTTATCAGAATACGCTGCAGTTAGTTGCAGAGGTTGTGGAAAAGCGATTGGTTCTGCCGAAATACTGACCGGCGCCGCAAAAGAAAATGTTTTTTACGAAATTGTGTTAATTATCTAGCAAAAAGCTTTATTTTTTCAAAACTTTGTGCTATGATAATAGTGTAATCAATAGAGAATTTGCACTGGTTCCATTTTGTGAATTAATTTTTGATGATTCACAGGATGGAACCTTTCCTTTTAGCGGGGAAGAATTCGACAGGATTTAGAAAGGGAGGAACTGAAAATGGACGGTACAGTAAAATGGTTTAATGCTGACAAGGGCTTTGGATTTATCCAGGATGACAACGGTGGTGCAGATGTTTTTGTGCATTTCTCGGCAATTGAGGGAGAAGGTTACAGAAATCTGGTAGAAGGACAGAAGGTCAGCTATGATGTGGAAGCTGATCCGAGAAACGAAGACCGCGTTCGTGCTGCAAATGTAAAAGTAAAAGAAGCATAAAGAATAGAGTGAGCCGGAGCAGAAACGCTCCGGTTTTTTTGTACAAAAAAACATACTTGTTAGTTGACGCTAACTCCGGGTGGTGGTAGAATAATCTTTGCAAAATACAACAGGAAGAAAGGAGGTCGTATATGACCTTAGATCAACTGAAAAAAGGTGAAACGGCCAGGATTTTGTCCGTAGGCGGAAGCGGCTCTCTGCGGCAGCATTTCCTCGACATGGGACTGATTCCGGGCAAAACCATTACATATATAAAAGCAGCGCCCATGGGCGATCCAATCGAATACAGGATTTGGGGCTATGAGCTGACTTTGAGACTTTCCGATGCGAAAGAAATTCAGGTGGAACCTGCCGGCAGCAGCGATGATGCGGACGGCGGCAGCGTAGACTTTGGAAAGGTGGAGCATCCGGGCCTCGGTGAAATGGGGAAATTTCACACTGCGCCGAAGGGAGCAGCGCTTTCCGAAAACGAAATCCTGACCTTTGGTCTTGCCGGCAATCAGAACTGCGGAAAGACGACGCTTTTTAACCGGCTGACAGGCTCTAACCAGCATGTGGGCAACTTTCCCGGCGTAACGGTCGACAGAAAAGACGGCCAGATCGGTAAAATGAGCAATACGCTGGTGACTGACCTTCCGGGTATTTATTCTATGTCCCCTTACACCAGCGAGGAAATCGTCACCAGAGAGTTTTTCTTAAACGATAAACCGAAGGGAATTATCAATATTGTGGATGCCACCAACATCGAGCGGAATCTGTATTTGACTATGCAGCTGATCGAGCTGAACATTCCGATGGTTCTGGCTCTGAATATGATGGACGAGGTTCACGCAAACGGCGGTACAATCAAGATCAACGAACTGGAAGCGGCACTGGGCATTCCGGTTATTCCGATTTCCGCTGCCAAAAACGAAGGTATTGAGGAACTGATCGACCATGCTGTTCACGTGGCAAAATTCCGGGAATGCCCGGGCAGAATGGATTTCTGTGACGCAAATGCGGAAGACGGCGGTGCGCTGCACAGATGCCTGCACTCCATCATGCATTTGATCGATGACCACGCAGCCGCAAAAGGCATTCCGCCCCGCTTTGCAGCCGGAAAACTGATTGAAGGCGATAAACTGATTCTGGAAAAACTGGAACTGGATCAGAACGAGCAGGAACTTTTGGAACACATTATTCTGCAGCTGGAAAAGGAAAGCGGCATGGACAGGACGGCAACCCTTGCCAACATGCGTTTTTCCTTTATCGACAAAGTCTGCAGAGCCACTGTGGTAAAGCCGGCGGAGAGTAAAGAGCATATGCGCAGTCAGGCGATGGACCGCGTCCTGACGGGAAAATTCACTGCAATTCCAAGCTTTATCGGCATTATGGCGCTGATTTTCTGGCTGACTTTCGGGGTGATCGGCGCATGGCTTTCGGACCTGATGGAATCGGGAATCGGCTGGCTTACGGATTTGACTGACAGCGCACTTACCGCGGCGGAAATCAATCCGGTTATTCACTCGCTGGTGATTGACGGTGCTTTCGCAGGCGTGGGCAGCGTGCTGAGTTTCCTTCCAACCATCGTAACTCTGTTTTTCTTCCTGTCCATTTTGGAGGACAGCGGATATATGGCGCGTGTGGCCTTTGTCATGGATAAAATTCTGCGAAAGCTGGGCTTGTCGGGACGGAGTTTTGTACCGATGATTATCGGATTCGGCTGTACGGTTCCTGCCATCATGGCGACGAGAACCCTGCCTTCCGAGCGTGACCGTAAAATGACCATCATGCTGACGCCGTTTATGAGCTGCTCTGCAAAGCTGCCGATTTATGGACTTCTGACGGCAGCCTTTTTCCCGGATCACGGCGCACTGGTTATGACCCTGATGTATTTTACGGGCATTATCGTGGCGGTGCTTTACGCACTGATTTTGGGAAATACAAAATTTAAAGGCGAACCGGTGCCTTTTGTTATGGAACTGCCTAACTACCGCTTCCCGGGGCTGAAAAGTGTGGGAAGGCTGATTTGGGACAAGGCAAAGGATTTTATCACAAGGGCCTTTACAGTGATTTTTGTGGCAACGCTGATTATCTGGTTCCTGCAGACCTTTGACAGTCACTTTAATGTAGTCAGCGATTCCCATGACAGCCTGCTGGCTTTGATTGGCGGTTTTATAGCGCCGATTTTCGCGCCGCTGGGTTTTGGGGACTGGCGCGTTTCTACGGCGCTGATTACAGGCTTTACGGCAAAGGAAAGCGTTGTCAGCACTATGACGGTGCTTCTCGGAAACGGAATCGATGCGCTTACTACCATATTTACACCGCTTTCCGCCATCGTATTTCTGGTCTTTACCCTTCTGTATACGCCGTGCGTTGCGGCAATCGGAGCGGTCAGAAAGGAACTGGGCGGAAAATGGGCCGTTGCTGTGGTCGTTCTGCAGTGTCTGGTAGCGTGGATTGTCGCATTTGTTGTCAATGCGGCCGGAGGCTTTTTGATTGGATAAAAAGGAGAAGAGATGCATTTTTCGCTGCAGATGCATGCAGCGCTGAACTGAAATGTGCTGAAATAAGCTGAAATAAGCTGTGGCCGCAGGCATTGACGGCGATTTCCGTTAATGCCTGCGGCTTTTCTGTTTTTTTTGATGGGAATGTGCTCCTGAGTTGTGCTAATTCTGCTTATTTCGTCACTCCTGGCACAACTTTGGGTGCCTGCAGTTGTGTTAATCCTGTTTAACCTGCGGCTTTTAGCACAACTATTGACTGATGGGTTGTGTGTCTTTCGGTCTGCGAAGTAAGCGCCAAAAAGCAGGCACCTTGAAAAGTAAGCAATCCTCCGATAGAATACAGAAAAGCAATACGGAGGAATCAAATGAAAAAACTGAGAAAAGCAGAAGACTGGTTCAAAATCTTTGAAGAAGCAGTCAATGCACCCATATCCCAGCGGCAATGGTGCCGTGAACATGATATTTCCATAGGCGTCTACTTTGAGATGAAAAGACGATACAGGAAGAAAGGAATTCTGCCGGAATTGAGAAAACCTGCTCAGTTCATCCTTGAAGATGCATGCCGTCTGGACTATCCGAATCAAGGGACAGGAAAGATTTTGCACCTTTACAGACCGCCGGCACCGTGTCTTGGGAAGGATACACTGCTGGCAGTCATTGGCAATGTGATGAAAATGGATGCATATAGCGGGGACGATTATCTGTTTCTCAGTCCGGACCGCAAAACGGTCTGCATGCTTCGCTGGACAGGCGTTGGTTTTCTTTTTACAAAATCCCATAAAGAAAACGGCAGTATAAAGTGGCCGGAGACAGACAGATTTTTTTCTGAACAGATGATGGAAAGCATTCTGCAAATGCTATGAAAAAGTATCTGCCAAAACCCCAAAAACCATTGAAAAATCAATGATTTCTGGTATAATTAAAGTATGGTTAAGAAGATAGAACTGGCAGAAATGCCGCGAAAAGAATTAGAAGAATATGCGGTACAGGTATCTGCAGAAGCAGAACAATGGAAACAGAAAGCTGAAGTTTATGAAGAACAGATCCGCCTGATGACAAAGAAGAAATACGGTGCAAGTTCCGAACAGAGCAAAGCGGGAGAAGAACAGCTGAATTTTTTTAATGAGGCAGAAGAAGCAGATACAGATACGCAGCCTGAACCGAAGATGGAGCAGGTAAAACCGCCAAGGAAGAAAAAGACCAAAGGCGCAAAGGAAGTCAAATTAAAAAATATTGCAAAAACAGTGACGGAATATACCTTAAGCGGAGAGGAAGCTGTATGTCCGCAGTGCGGAAGTCCTCTGGCAGTCATGAAAAAGACTGTACGCAAGGAGATTGAAATCATTCCTGCAAAAGTACAGGTACATGAACATCTAAGCTATACTTATGTATGCAGAGAATGTGAAAAGAATGCAGAGCATACACCGATTATCCAGGCAAAAGCCCCTGCGCCGCTGCTGCATGGTGCGCTGCTTTCCCCATCCCTGATGGCATTTATCCTGTGCAGGAAATTTGAAGACCGTACATCGCTGTACAAAACAGCGGAAGATTTCAAAAGCTATGGATTGAAGCTGAGCCGGCAGAACCTTTCCCACTGGGTAGTGCGCACAGCACAGCAGTATGGTAAACAGCTGTATGAGAGGATGAAGGAGCATCTGCTGGAGGAAACATATCTGCATGCAGATGAGACACCGGTACAGGTTTTAAGGGAGCCCGGAAGAAAAGCGGAGAGCAAAAGCTACATGTGGCTGTTTGCAAACAATCATACCAGCATGCATCCGATTGTGCTGTATCATTATGCCCCTTCCCGCGCAGGTGATGTGCCCTGTGAGTTCCTAAAGGGTTATGAAGGAATCCTGCAGTGTGACGGATATGACGGATACAACAAAGTGAAGGATGTTGTACGGGTCGGCTGCCTTGCCCATGTAAGAAGAAAATTTGTTGATGCGGAAAAGGCAGTGAAAAAGGCAGGGGCACTAAACAGGAAGAGTCCGGAGAGAAAAGGAGTCCGGTATTGTAATGTGCTGTTCGCCCTGGATGCGAGAGCGAAAAAAATTCCGGAAGAAGAGCGGCTTGCGTGGAAAGAAAAGCACATCAGGAAAGTGCTGGAGCAGTTCTTAAAATGGGCAGAGAAAGAAAGAGAAAAAACAGGCCCTGCCAATACAGCAATAAGTAAGGCACTGAAATACTGCCTGAACGAAAAAGAATATCTGGAGAATTACTTCAAAGATGCACAGATTGAGCTTTCCAACAACATAGCGGAGAGAGCAATACGACCTTTTGTAATGGGCAGAAAAAACTGGCTGTTTTGTAATACACCAAAGGGAGCAGACAGCAGCGCCGTATGGTACAGCCTGGCTATTACAGCAAAAGAAAACGGGCTGCTGCTGTTTGAGTACTTCAATTACATTTTTGAAGAGCTGAGAGGAAAAAGCGAAAAGGCCTTGACAAAAGAGGAACTGGACGAACTTCTTCCATGGTCAGAAAAAATCCCCGATACATGCAGACGGAAAGAACCGGAAGCCGAAGCATAAAAACTTAATAACAGAAGACCCCGGGATATCTCGCAAACAGAGATATCCTGTTTTTTATCCGCTTAACTTGCCTGCTTTTTGACGCTTACCTTGAAGAAGCTCTTGGAGAAATGAAGGAAAATCCTTACGGACTTATCTTCTACGATTCACGAAATAATGTTATAATATCGACATCGAGAGTTAGCAGTGCCTTTAATACTGTGTGCAAAAGAGCAGGACTTAAGGGTTTCAGACAGCACTGCCTGAGGCATACCTTTGCAACAAGATGCATCGAGGCCGGCATAGAGCCGGTGGTGCTTAAAGGCTGGCTTGGTCATACAGATATAAGAACTACTCTTGATACTTACACAGATGTATTTGATCGTATGGAACTTGATTCTATTGAAAGCTTCGATGATTATATCGCTGATTTAGAGTCTGAATAGCATACTGTATTGATTGGGTGTAAAACGTGACTTTTTTCAAACAAAACAGCGAGAAAGTAGAGAGTCGAACTCTAGCCGTCAACGCCAGCCAGCTAAAGCTGGGGCGTTTTGACATGAGACCTGCCATAGATTTGCAGCGCAAATCTGGCTAGGGCTTCAAGAGCGTGACCGTGAAATGAGCAGGTCCGGTGGAGCTGAGAATAGGTCACGGTCCGAGGCGACCGAGAGGGGAGCCGCAGGGCGGCGGATTGCGGAAGCAAGACGCGTAATTCTCCTCATCTCCACCAAATAAGAACGCTAATTTTGATACAAAGTTAGCGTTCTTTCTTTTGTGTGCAGGGCATGGCACACAAACATATTAGTGCAGTTGAGCGTGTGTATTCGCTGATAACTGCTTTGAATATCGAATCATTGCAGCCGCGACAGCGATTGCAACAATTAACTCCGTAACAGGCATTGCGAACCAAACAGCATTTGCACCCAGCGAAGCAGGCAAAAGATAAATCAAAATGCCGCTGATGACTGCGCCTCTACCCACGGAAACGAGGAAAGACGCAGTGGGTTTCATCAACGCTTGGAAATAGTAAGTTGAGAAAATATTAAAGGGTAAAAGCAGGAAGCTGATTCCATAACTGCGGATAATATTCGGAGCAATCGTGAGGATCTCTTCTGTCGGTGTCATGAAGATACGGACGAAGAGATTTGGTACAAGTTCAGCCAGCGCTGTCCAGATCAAACCAAATACGACCGCTGTTCCCAAAGCATATTTTAAAACCTGGCTGATGCGTTTCCACTGCTTAGCTCCGAAGTTGGTGGAGATAATCGGTTGAGAAGCCTGACCGATACTGTACGCGCAGCACTGAACAAAGGTGCTGATGTTGATAATAATACCGTAAACAGATAGAGCATCTGTACCAAGATATTTCAAAATCTGACGGTTAAACAGCATTGTTAAAATTCCCATTGCCACATCGATGAAGAAAGTGGAGAATCCGGTTATGCTGATAGATTTCAGTTTCGATAACAGCTTTGTCGGCTTTACTAATTTCAGTGTGTTCTTTTTACTGCGGAAATGTGTCAGCATCATGAGCAGGGAAAACACAGAACCCATAGCTGTAGCAAGACCGGCGCCCATAATTCCCATGTCCAAAACGAATACAAAGAACCAGTCTCCGAAAACATTGAAAACTCCGCCGAATAGTACGGATTTTGTGGCAAGTCCGGGATTTCCGTCATTGCGAAGAAAAGCCGCCATTAACTGTGTGAGCAGAAAACTCGGAACTACAAACTTTACAGGAAATAAGTACTGTTTGGCAAGCGGGAGCAATGTTTCCTCTGCACCAAACAGCATCAGTAACCCATGGTCAAAGAAGATGACTCCCGCCCATGTAATTACAGCTAAAATGGCAACACCAATCAGGGCAGCGGTAAAATACTCATTGGAGTCCTTTCTGTTCTCCTCAGATTTTCCCCGCAATGTGCTGAAAAGCACACTGCCGCCAATGCCCATCAGCAGACCTAAACTGTATATGATATTCCAAATTGGAGCAACCACGGCAAGCGCCGCTGTACCGCTTGGCCCTTGATACTGGCCAACCATCGCTATATCGACAACGCCATAAATTGAAGAAATCAACGCGCTGCCAAAAGCAGCAGTTAAATACTTAAAATACATAGGTTTAATTTTGCTTGTCAGTAAGTCCATATCCATTTTTCCTCCTAAACATAAAAATAGCGCTCGGTAATCCATTTATAACCGAGCGCACTCGACATCTTTATCGTCCTTACGGCTGCGGCCGCAGAACCTCCGATGACTTCTGAATGAATCGTAACAACAAAAAAGCCGGATAAAGTTACAGGCATCTCAGCCTGTTGCCTTATCCAGCCCATCATTTCTAATGAATGATTTGCCCTCCGAGCAAGCTTAATTATTATACAGCATGAAATCGGATTTGTCAATTGCAAGGTCAGTGACGGTCGTGTCAAGTTGTTGTGGAGTTTTTTGTTGACAACTCCAATGTATTTTTAACAGAACAAAGTATTCCTTGCCTGCCCCAAGTCGTGGATCAGGGTCTGCGTCCCGCTTGCTC
>JAETRU010000029.1 GCA_021769965.1 Eubacterium sp. | reverse complement strand
AATGGAAAAACATCTGTCATATCTGCAGGCAGCATAAAAAATACCAGTCGGAGAACACTTCCGACTGGCCAAAAAATTTATTTTTTCAATTGTCTACTTGACGGGTAGCAGTTCAGTCCAACGTGCGCTATATTTTGATAAAAATCCCATTCATATGGCGTGTTGCCCCCTGCCGTATAGGCATTTTCAGTTTGAGTGTTCCTCATGACTGCAAAAAAACAGTTAACGGCGGCGTACATCAGTCTTTACGCGCCATATAACAGCAAAATGATGCAAAAATGCGGCATGCATTGGAATGAGGCCGCCGTACCGGTGCAAAAAACAGAAAAAAATGGCGTCCATATAGCGTCTATCAAATTAAACTGTGGACCGCGACAAAAAGCGGTTTTTGATCCAATTTGGCAATGCTGGAGAGCGTTGCCTTTTTTTCTGTAACAAAATCCGCTATTTGACGATATATGGACAGAGGGCGGCGCGCAGGCAGGGGCCATCCGGCTGGATACTGCCCGGCATTTCCACCGCTTTCTGACGATTTCCGCCGCGGTAAAGCAGATTCCTGTCTTAAGAATTATTTAAGAAAAGTTAAGATTTAGCGCAGGGTTTCTTTAAGACGGTCAGACTATCATAAAGCTATCAACGAAAGGAAAGACGGATATGGAAGATAAGCAATTACAACACAGTAAAATTTTGCAGCAGGGGGACCGCATCCGGTATCTGGCGAATGCGGTCTGGCCGTACGCGTTTCTCACAGCCCTGACCTGCGCCCTGATGTTTCTGCCTGTGGAAGAGGGATGCATCTTCGGTTCCGAGGGCGACTGGTACAGCCAGCACGTAGGCGCGGCGGAGGCTCTGCGCCAGACCATGCTGGAGACGAAAAGCCTGCTTCCCTCCTGGATCGGCGTCGGCGGCGGCAGCAATATCTACGATCTGGCTTACTACGGCCTGCTGCGCCCCGATCTGATCATCGCCTGCCTGCTGCCGAATGTAGGCATGCGGTACATCATCAGCGCCTATGCCGCCGCTGGCGTAGTGGCCGGCGTGTGTCTCTTCTACCGGTGGCTGTCTCTTGCGGGTCTTTCCGTCAAAGGGTGTCTGACAGGGGCTGTTCTCTTTGCCGCAGGTACCGGCTTTTTCCACGCGCACCATCAGATCATCTTCGTCAATTATATGCCGTTTCTGATCCTGGCGCTGATGGGCATTGACAGACTGATCAGAAGAAAACGGGGAGGGCTTCTTACAGTCAGCCTGTGTCTTATGTATCTGCACAGTTTCTTTTACGCTTTCGCGTGTCTGACGGTCTGCCTTCTGTATTATCTGCACCGATGCGGGCTGGAAGGAGAAAAAAAGCTGTGGCTGCGCAGGCTGCCTCATGCGGCGCTCGCGGTGATCCTCTCCATTGCCATGGCAGGGGCGCTGCTTCTGCCAACGGCGCTGGATATTTTGTCGACAGGAAAAGAGATAGGCGGATATATGAGCGCGGGTCCACAACCGCTGGATCTGTCGTTGTCGGGTCTTTTATACCAGCCCTATGGCTGCGGTATGACCCTTCTGGCTCTGTTCTGCCTGATTACAGCTCTTGGGAAAAAGGAGCTGCGCCCTCTGTCTATTGTCTTATTGGCGGTCATGGCCCTGCCGGCGGCCGCCTATGTGTTCAACGTCTTCCTCTACGCCAGGGCCAAGATATTGATCCCGTTTCTGCCTCTTCTGGCTATGGTCTGCGCCTGCGTTATGGAGGACATACTGGAAAGCCGCAGGAAGCCCGCGGTCTGGGCGGCGGCGCTGTGCCTGGTCCCGGCTCTGTTTTCCCAGTGGCGGCCGCTGATCCTGATGGACGGCGGGATCCTCCTGCTCTGGTCATTGGCCATGCAGGTAAAAAAACTGCCCCGCCGCTGGCGCAGCGGCTTATGCGCTATGCTCCTGCTGGTGCCGGTCTGTGTCAGCATGGGGGTCAGCCGTATCAGTGAGGAGTATCTGCGGGCAGATGACAACAGGCAGGATCACTTCAGCGCCGGAGATATCACCATGTTCGCTTCCGACCTGCGGTACCGGTACGACGTACTGGCTAATAACTACGTGAACAGCAATCTGCTTGCGGACGGCAGCCTGAATAAGACAGCGATGTATTCGTCCATCAATAACAAAAGCTACAACCGGTTTTATTATGACACGATGAAGAATCCCATCAGTCTGCGGAACCGGGTGGTGCTGATGCCGAGTGTCAACTGTTTCTGGAGCTACTTTATGGGCATCCGCTATATGGAGGCCCACGCTGACCGGCTGCCCTTCGGCTATGAGCCGGTCTTTGAAAGGGACGGCTGCGTACTTGCGGAAAACCCGGATGTGCGGCCTATGGTCTACGGCAGCTATGATCTGCTTTCGGAAGAGGATTATGACAATCTGGATGAGATGCAGCGGTTGGAAGCCCTCTGCAGCAGGACAGTGGTCAGCGGCAGTACGACGGAAAGCTTCTACAGCCACATGGTCCGCATGGAAGATACGGCCTGGCTGGAAACCCCTTTGATGGGAGGGACATCAGGAAAAGTCAGACTGCCGGAGACTCTGGAGGATCAGGTGCTTATCATTGCCTTTGATGTAGAATACGACGGATGGAAGGACCTGTACATAGATATCTGCGGGGTACGGAACTGCCTGTCGGGACGAAGCGCGCCGTATCCCAATGAGAACCGGCGGTTTACCTTTGTGATCCCGGCGGAAAGGCTGAAATCTCTGGATCTGGATCTTCCGGAGCAAAGGTATGGGATCCGCGATCTGGAGGTGTACACCATGGACATGGCTTATCTGGGAGATGAGGATATTGCGGAGCCTGAGATGGACGGGACTCTGGACCGGGCAGGAGGCGTGGTCTTTGCCGGAGAGCTGCAGATGGAGCGGGACGGATTTCTTGCGACCAGTCTGCCGTGGAAAGAGGGATACACGATCTGTGTAGATGGAAAGCCCGCGCCGCCGGAGAAGATCAATACGGCTTTTCTGGGGACAGGCCTTGCAAAGGGATCCCATTATGTGACGATCTGCTACAGCCCGCCCGGATCTGCGGCAGGGAAGCTGCTGAGCGCGGCGGGAGCTGCGGGACTGGCGCTCATGTATATAGGTGAAGTAATTTTGTTTAGAAGGAAGGGAAAGAGATGAAGCAATATTTTCAGATGATCTGCAGCGCGCAGCTGGTCCGGTACGTCTTTACCGGCGGCATGACCACGCTTGTCAATTATATCCTGTATTTTTTCCTGATGGAGGCCGGACTTCATTATCTGGCGGCCAACAGCCTGGCATGGCTGGGCGCGGTGATTTTCGCGTTTTTCGCCAACCGGCATATGGTATTTCACTCGTCAGGCGACCGGTGGCAGGAGTTCAGAGAGTTTTTCCTTCTGCGCCTGGCAACGCTGGCGGCGGAAAATCTGCTTCTATTGACACTGGTTTCCGGTATAGGTATCGGGTCGGCGGTATCAAAGGTGCTGGTCAGCGTGATCACGGTGGTCCTCAACTACGGAGCGTGCAAGTATGGTGTTTTCAGAGAAAGGGGTGTAGCAGGTGAATAGCGGAAGAAGAGAAAAGGATCTGATCAGCGTGGTGGTGCCATGCTTCAATGAAGAGGAATCGCTGCCATTGTTTTATGAGGCGGTCAGCCAGGTGGCGGACGCCATGGATCATGTGGATTTTGAATTCGTATTTGTGGATGACGGGAGCCGGGACGCTACGCTGAAAGTACTGCGCGGCCTGTCAGAGCGGGACAGCCGCTGCCGCTTTGCCTCTTTTTCACGCAACTTCGGTAAGGAGGCTGCCATGTATGCCGGACTTTCGGAGGCAGAAGGAGATTACTGCGTCCTCATGGACGCCGATCTGCAGCACCCGCCTGCGCTGCTGCCGCAGATGTATCGGGTGGTCAGCGGGGAAGGCTATGACTGCTGCGGAGGACTCCGCGTCGGCCGGGAAGGCGACGGGCGGGTGAGGAGCCTGCTTTCACGGGGTTTTTACAAAATCAGTCAGAGACTGACCAGACTGGATATGACCGACGGCCACGGCGATTTCCGCATGATGAGCCGCCCCGTGGTGGAGGCGATTTTGGACATGAAGGAGTACAACAGATATATGAAGGGGCTGTTCTCCTTTGTAGGTTTCAGCACCAAGTGGATCCCTTATGAAAATGTGGAGAGAGTCTGCGGGAAGACCAAGTGGAACTTCAAAAGCCTTTTTACCTATGCTTTTGAAGGGATCCTGGCCTTTTCTACAGCGCCGCTGAAGCTGGCCGGAGGGGCGGGGATCCTGCTCATGGCTGCAGGCATTCTGTTTCTGCTGGTCAGTCTGATCGGCTGCGCCGCGGCAGGGGGAACTCTGACGGCTATGGATCTGGTAGTGACGCTGATCCTGATCCTGTCCGGTCTGCAGATGCTGTTTCTGTATATCATCGGGGCCTATCTGTCAAAGGATTATCTGGAGAATAAAAAGAGACCGCTGTATATCGTCAGAGAGCGGTCCTGCAGCAAGTTTAACCTGTAAAAGGCAGGGGTTTTGTGATACAATAGTCTCATACGTTTTTCTGAAAGGATGATGAGACGATGAATTTAGCGATTTCACGAGAGGTGGACCTGGGCCGTGAGCCGGTGAAAAAACTGCTGCTGACGCTGGCGGCGCCGGCCATCGCGTCTCAGGTCGTAAACGCGCTGTATAACATGGTGGACCGGATGTACATCGGCCACATTCCCGGGGACGGCGCGGCGGCTCTGACCGGCGTCGGCGTCTGCTTTCCCATTATCATGCTGGTATCTGCCTTTGCCAGTCTGGTAGGTATGGGCGGCGCGCCCCGGGCCAGTATCTTTATGGGAAAACAGGACAAAAAAGCGGCAGAGAAGATATTGGGGAACTGTTTCAGCGCTCTGGTCATTACGGCAGTTCTGCTGACGGCGGCGGTCCTGGCTTTCCGCCGGCCGCTCCTTTATCTCTTCGGCGCCAGTGAGGCTACCATCGGTTTTGCGCAGAGGTATATCGCGATATATGCTGCCGGAACCATCTTTGTGCAGCTGACTCTGGGGCTTAACGCCTTTATTTCCGCGCAGGGATTTTCCAAGATCAGCATGATGACGGTGGTCATCGGCGCTGTGATCAATATCATACTGGATCCCATCTTTATTTTCGCGCTGCGTATGGGGGTCAGCGGCGCGGCCGCGGCTACGGTGATCTCTCAGGCGGTCAGTGCGGTATGGGCTTTGCGGTTTCTGCGGGGAAAGCATACGGTGCTGCGGCTCGCGAAGGAGAATATGAGGATCCAGCCGTCGGTGCTGCTGCCGTGCATAGCGCTGGGCACAGCTCCCTTTATCATGATGTCCACGGAGAGCGTGCTGGTGCTGTGTTTCAATTCGTCACTTTTAAAATACGGCGGAGATATGGCGGTCGGCGCCATGACCATTCTGTCCAGCGTTATGCAGGTTGCCATGCTGCCTCTGCAGGGACTGACCCAGGGAGGACAGCCTATCATCAGCTATAATTTCGGTGCTCAGAATATGGACCGGGTCAAAGCGGCGTTTAAGCTGCAGACCGTATGCTGTCTGGTCTATACAGGGACGATCTGGATCCTGGCCGAGTGTCTGCCTTCTATCTTTGTCGGGATCTTTACCAGCGATCCCGGGCTTGCGGAGCTTTCCCGCTGGGCGCTGCGCATCTATATGGGAAGCGCGGTGCTCATGGGGCTGCAGACATCCTGCCAGCAGACCTTCATCGCTTTTGGAAACGCCAGGACCAGCGGTTTTCTTGCCATTTTCCGAAAGATACTGGTTCTGATCCCGCTGATCTATATCCTGCCGCTGTTTTTGCAGGATAAGGTCTTCGCTGTATTTCTGGCGGAGCCGGTGGCGGATTTCATCGCGGTGTCCATGACTGTGACGATGTTCTGTCGGGAATACAGAAACAAGCTATAGGGTCATCTGCTTTTTCACCGATTTCAGATCGTCTGCCGCCGGATAGCAGCGGCGGTCCTGACAAAGATAATATTTCGCACCGGTTTCCGGAAGAGGATAATCGACTGTAAACGGCGCTGCAGCGGCTAGCTGGGCGCCGTTTTTCTGCGTTTTGACCAGCACGTCCAGACGCAGCGGCCAGAGTTCTTCCTCCGGCGGCAGCTCCGACAGACCGCTATCTCCTGCCGTTATGACCAGCTGTCCCCGCCGGGCCGCGGTTTCTGAAAGCTGCCACAGGAAGAAGCTGCTTCCCATGGGGGACTGAAGGGCAGCGGCCGTCATGAAACGGTTCTGCTTTTCTGACGCTTCCCGGAATTCCTGCCGCGCCGTCAAAGCGTCCAGCTGCGCGAACACGAAGGCAGCTGCGGCGTTTCCCGACGGCATAGCGCCGTCGTAGGTGTCTTTGGGCCGCAGGAAGAGCTGCTCTCCGTCAGCGGCGTAGAGATAACAGCCGCCGTTCTTTTCATCCAGGAATTGCTTTCGCAGCTGCTCTCCCGTCAGGACTGCACGCTGCAGCCATTTCACGTCAAAGTCGGACCGGTAGCATTCCAGAAGGCCCCAGCTGTAAAAGGCATAGTCGTCCAGAGTACCTGCAATGCCTCCTTCGCCGCCCCGCCAGCGTGCCAGCAGGCGGCCATGGGGATCAGCCATGGTCTCCCACAGAAAATCAGCAGCCGCGCAGGCGGCGTTCCGCCATTCCTGCCTGCCGAGCAGCCTGCCGGACCGGGCCAGGGCCGCGATCATCAGACCGTTCCAGCTGGTCAGTACCTTGTCATCCTTGTGAAGCGCCATGCGGGAGGCTCTGTACCGGTACAGCTTTTGCAGAACAGATGCCTCTGCCATGGCAGTATCCTCTGTGTGCAGCAGATTTAAAACAGAGCGTCCCTCAAAATTTCCGGCGGCCGTGATGTCGTACTTCCTGCAGAATTCTCTGCCCTGCTGTCTGCCCAGCGCTTCTTCGATCTCTTCCGGTCTGAACACGTAGAAGCTGCCTTCACGCCCTTCGGCGTCCGCGTCCTGACTGCAGTAAAATCCGCCGCCGGCGCAGGTCATCTCGCACCGCAGCCATAGGAAGATCCGATCAGCTATTTCTATGAGCAAAGGGTTTCCGCCGGAGGCCGCGGCTTCGGCACAGGCTGCGAGGAGCAGAGCGTTGTCGTAGAGCATCTTTTCAAAGTGCGGGATCAGCCACTTTTCGTCGGTGGAATAGCGGCAGAATCCGCCGCCGATATGATCGAAGATACCGCCCCGATACATCTGCAGCAGGGTCTTTTCTACCGGCGCGTACTGCCCCTGTGACAGAAGGAACAGGAGATTATGCGCTGATGGGAATTTCGGCGCCTGACCGAATCCGCCGTACCGTCGGTCAAAAGTCCGGATAAACCCGGAGACAGCCGCGCGGACAGCGGCGTCAGGATCAGCGTTCTGACTGACACCCTTTGACAGATCCTCCTGACTTTTTAGAAAATCGGTGACGAGGACGCTCTGGTCCAGAAGCTGCCCTCGGTCGTGACGCCACTTGTGGCTGACGGCCTGCAGCAGGGCGATGAGACGGGGTCTGGGCAGATAGGTGGCGGCAAAGAAGGGTTCTTTGTCCGGGGTCATGATGATGGTCAGGGGCCAGCCGCCCGCGCCGGTCATGGCATGGCAGGCGGACATATAGACGCTGTCCACGTCCGGACGTTCTTCACGATCGACTTTAACGGAAACAAAACCCTGACGCAGGATCCGGGACACCTCCGCGTCTTCGAAGGATTCACGGGCCATGACGTGGCACCAGTGGCAGACGGAGTAGCCGATGCTGAGAAAGACAGGCACATCGCGGCGGCGGGCCTCATCAAAGGCTTCCTCGCGCCACGGGTACCAGTCTACGGGATTCTCCGCGTGCTGCAGGAGATAGGGGGATCTTTCGCTTTTCAGATGGTTCATGGTTGCCTCCTTGACATATTCTGCTGTTAGTGTGCCCCGGAGTGTGTATTTTAACCGGAATGAAAAAGAGCAGCCTCTTTTTTTGAGACTGCTCTTCGTATGATACGATACCGGTTTTTATGCGACCAGGGTGTAAACTCTGATGGCAAACAGCACGGCCGCGATCCACATAACTGGAGGAACATCCTTGGCTTTGCCGGTGAGCACTTTCAGGATGACCCATGCCAGGATACCGAACATGATACCGTTAGCGATGGAGTAGGTGAACGGCATGATGATCAGTGCCAGGAAGCCGCCGACCACATCCGCGATATCTCCGTCAAAGTGCATGTTCTTTACTGCGCCGATCATCAGCAGGCCGACCCATACCAGCGCTGGAGTAGTCGCGAAGGACGGGATCGCCAGGAAGATCGGGGAGAAGAACAGGGCAATGATGAACAGAACGGCAGTGGTCACTGCAGTCAGACCGGTTCTTCCGCCGTTGGCAACGCCTGCGCTGGATTCCACGTAGCTCGTTACAGTGGAGGTACCCAGACATGCGCCTACGATCGTTCCGCACGCGTCAGCCATGAGAGCGCCTTTTGCGTTCGGCAGGTTGCCTTTTTCGTCCAGCAGGTTGCCCTTTGCCGCGACGCCGATGAGAGTACCTACGGTATCAAAGAGATCGACGTACAGGAATGAGAACACGATGACGATGAACTGGATGATGTTGTCCGCGATCCAGCCGAAGTCAAAGGCGAAGACAGCAGGTGCCGCAGGGATAAAGCTGTTTCCGCTGAAGTCAGGGAACAGGGAGTAGACGCCTGCTTCCACATCTACCACATACCAGCCGGTGGCTTCTGCGATCATGCCCAGAACCCAGGTCGCCAGGATGCCGATGAGGATGTATCCCTTTACATTGAAGTGGAACAGAACAGCGGTCAGGATCAGACCGATCAGAGCCAGAACCACCTGCGGGGAGCCGAAAGAGCCCAGATTTACGAGGGTGGAGGCGTCACCGATGACGATACCCGCGCCTTTAAGGCCGATCAGTGTAATGAAAAGTCCGATACCGGCTGTGATGGCATACTTCAGGTTGGCTGGAACGTCGTTGACCAGCTTTTCTCTGAAGTTGCACAGAGACAGCAGTACGAACACGATACCTTCTACCAGGACGGCTGCCAGCGCGATCTTCCACGGGTCGGTAACGCCGTTCGCCGCAAGATCACCGCAAACGGTAAACGCGAAGTAGGCGTTGAGTCCCATGCCGGAGGCCAGAGCTACCGGGTAGTTCGCGAAGAAAGCCATGAACAAAGTCGCGACGGCGGCGGATACTGCTGTTGCCGTAAATACGCCGGCGCTGTCCATACCTGCGGCTGCCAGCATGCCCGGGTTGACCGCCAGGATATAGACCATAGACAGGAAAGTGGTAGCGCCGGCGATGATCTCAGTCTTGACATCCGTGCCGTGCTCCTTCAGTTTGAAAAATTTCTCCATTTCTACGATTCTCCTTTTAAAAATTAACACAATGAAATAGAATTACATCTTATATTATATCGGTTTACAGGTCAAAACAAAAGACTTTATTTCGTGAAATCGTTAAAATGATGTCGGAAAAAAAGAAAGCGAAATACAATGAAACGAGAAAGACGAACAATATGCGTTTTAGAATGTGATAATATTCGGAATCCGGTGTGGCGAGCGGGATTGAGGAGGGCCGTATCGAAGTGTTTTCCTGCCATTGACAAGAAAAAGAAGTACAGATATACTAAACAAATAAGAGGTGTAAGTATATGAAGAAAACACATAGATATATTTCCCGCGCGGCGGGAATACTGGCTGCCTGGTGTTTGACCGCCGGCATTCTCATCACTTCTGTGGAGGCAGTCTGCTACTGGATACCGGGATACTTTCCCCATGAATACGAGAAGCATCAGGTCCTCGAAGATGTGGACATGGAGATGGAAGACTTGCTGCTGGTGACAGATCATATGATGGGTTATCTGAAGGGAAACTGTGAAGAACTGCAGATCACCGCGGATATCGGCGGCCGGACGCAGCCCTTCTTCAATCAGCGGGAGATCTCGCATATGGAGGATGTAAAGCATCTGTTTCTTGGGGGCATGGCGCTGCGGCGTGTCTGCCTCTGCCTGACGGCAGTTTTGCTTCTCGTGATCTGGAAGCTTGGCGGTCTGTGCCTGCTGCCCCGGGCCATCTGCGCGGGGACCGGCATCGTCTTTGGCGCAGCCGCTGTTGCCGCGGTTTTGATTTCTTCTGATTTCAATAAGTACTTTACCCTGTTTCATCATATCTTCTTCGACAACGACCTGTGGATCCTAGATCCGGGTACGGACAGGCTGATCAACATCGTGCCTCAGGGCTTCTTTATCGATACAGCCTTCTGGTGCGCGGCAGTATTCGGCGTCTGCATGGCGGTGCTGCTGGGAGTCAGTATCTTCGTGATGCTCCGCCAGAAGAGCGGCTTGTCAGGCAGCCGGACCGGAAGGTCAGTCTGATCAGAGCGGGCAAAAAGACGAAGTTTATGAAATCTTGCCTTGACGCTGGACACTTCTTTGGTTTATTATAGTATCGTGATAAAGTGTGAAAATAGAAAGGGATAATATGAAGATTATTAAAAAAGCAAAAGAGAGGACGGCGGAAGACAATCGCGCTCTCAGGGACGCCGTCACAGCCATTATAGATGACGTCTGCGCAGGCGGCGACAGGGCGCTGGCACAATATAACGAAAAATTCGACCAGTGCGTCAGAGACAGTCTGCGTGTCAGCCGCGCAGAGATCGAGGAGGCTTACGCGCGGATCGAGCCTCAGGAGCTGGAAGATTTGAAGGCCGCCAAAGCAAATATCGAAAGCTTTGCGAAAGCGCAGAGAAGCACCATGACCGAACTGGATAACTTCAGCCCGCAGCCGGGTATCTATCTGGGACACCGGATCATTCCGGTCTCCTCCTGCTGCTGCTACGTGCCGGGCGGCGGATATCCGCTGTATTCTTCAGCGCTGATGCTGATCATCCCGGCAAAGGTGGCCGGAGTCAGGCGCATCGCGGCCTGCTCTCCTACGGTAAAAGGAACTTCCAGGATCCACTATAAGACACTGGTGGCCATGGATCTGGCCGGCGCTGATGAGATCTATGCGGTCGGCGGCGCACAGGCTATCGCCGCGTTTTCCTACGGTACGCAGGAGATCAGACCTGTGGACATGATCGTCGGGCCGGGCAACCAGTACGTGGCGGAAGCCAAGCGCCAGTGCTACGGGCAGATCGGCATCGATTTTATCGCAGGGCCGAGCGAGGTTTTGATCATCGCCGACGGTCAGGCTGACAGCAGAGTTCTGGCAGCGGATCTGCTGGCCCAGGCTGAGCATGATCCGAACGCCAAGGGCATTCTGGTCACCACTGATGAGACTTTGGCCATGGACGTGATACGGGATGTTGAAGAGGAACTTGCGGCTCTGTCCACGGCAGGGATCGCCAGACGCTCATGGGATGATTACGGCGAGGTAGTTCTGGTGGACTCTATTGATGAGGCGGTGGATATGGCCAACGCCTATGCGCCGGAACATCTGGAGATCAATCTGGCTGACAGCGACGCTGTCATAGAACGACTGTACAATTATGGCTCCCTGTTTATCGGCGGCAATACGGCAGAGGTCTTCGGCGATTACGCATCCGGAACCAATCATACGCTGCCTACGGTGAAGGCGGCCCGGTATACCGGCGGTGTCTGGGTCGGCACTTTCCTGAAGACCTGCACCCACCAGTCCATGACCGTCGCGGCATCAAGGGCTATCGCGCCGCTGGTCGCCAGAATGGCCAGAGGCGAGGGGCTGGAAGGACACGCGAAAGCGGCCGACGCGAGAAAAGAATAGAGAGAGAATGAAAAGAAGATCGCGAAAACGCGATCTTCTTTCTATATGCGGCTATGCCGCGATATGATATTTATTTTACATATACTTTTGGCAGTCTCTGGCCGAAAGCGCAGCAGATCTCGTAGTTGATCGTACCTGTCGCGTTTGCGATATCGTCTGCCAGAATAGTGTTGACGCCGTCAGTTCCCATGATGATGACTTCATCGCCGACTTTTACATTTGGTACGGCGGATACGTCGATCATGCACTGGTCCATACAGATATTTCCCGCGATCGGGCAGACTACGCCGTTCACGATAACCTTTGCCTGCGCGGAATACGGACGCGGATAGCCGTCGGCATAGCCCAGGGCGATAGTGGCGATCCTTGCAGGCTTTTTGGAGATATATTTTCTGCCGTAGCCTACGGAGAAGTTTTCCGGTACATCCTTTAGATGAACGATATTGGCCTTGACGCTCATGACCGGTTTGATGGACAGCTGATTTTTGTCCACTTCGTCAGACGGATAGCATCCGTAGAGGATGATGCCCGGACGAACTGCGTCAAAGTGGATCGTCGGCAGCTCCATGATGGAAGCGCTGTTTGCCAGGGTCCTGAACGGGATCTTGATTCCGGCTTTGACCAGTGCTTCGTAGAAGGCATTGTACTTGGCTTCCTGCTGATGAGAGTAGGTCTTGTCGTAGGCGTCGGCCGTGGACATATGAGAGAACATGCCCTTGATCTTGAAATTCGAAAGCATTGCGATCTTCTTGATGTCGAAGATGGCGTTTTCGATCTCGTCAGCCAGATAACCGATCCTGCCCATGCCGGTATCTACCGCGATGAGGCCGGAAACGGTTTTACCCTTCTTCGCGGCGGCGTCGCTGAAAGCCTTTGCGTTAACGGAATCGCAGACGACAGGTGTGATGTCGTATTCCACGATCGTGTCGGCATACATGTCCGGAGTGAGACCCAGCATGATGATCTCTTCCTTCGCGCCGGCTTCGCGCAGAGTGATGGCTTCCTGCAGGGTCGCGATGGCGAAAGTTTTCACGCCGTTCTGTCTCAGAACTTCGGCGCACATAACGCTGCCGTGACCATAAGCGTCGGCTTTGATGACGCCGATCAGCTCTTTGCCTGCGCCAACTTTGGCTTTGATGCTTTTGATGTTGTAATCCAGATTACTTAGATTGATTTCGGCCCAAGCGGGTCTGATTGCTTCTTTGTACACTTGATTAAGTCCTTTCTTTTCTATATATTCGGCTGCCGCGGCCTGTCAGCCGTCGGGCAGCCGGGATCCGCGTGATAATTTCTGCGGCTCGGGATGTCAGATCAAAGGTTTACGAGGAATGATGTCTTCGCGGCCCGGGCCGTTTGAGACCATGGTGATCGGGAAGCCGATCTGCCGTTCGATCTCGTTGACATATTCCTGACATTCCTTCGGAAGGTCTTCCCACTTACGGATGCCGGTGACGTCGCATTTCCAGCCCGGCAGAGTCTTCAGGATCGGCTTTGCCTGATATAGGTAGGTGGTGTTAGGGAAGTCCTGATGCTCTTCGCCGTTCACGTCGTAGCCTACGCAGATCGGGATCTCATCCAGATATCCCAGCGGGTCGATGACGGTCAGAGCAACTTCCGTGGTACCCTGCATTCTGCAGCCGTAGCGGGTCGCAACTGCGTCGAACCAGCCGACTCTCCGAGGTCTGCCTGTGGTAGCGCCGTACTCTCCGCCGTCGCCGCCCCGTCTTCTCAGCTCTTCTGCCTCGTCGCCGAAGAGTTCGCTGACAAAGGCGCCCGCGCCCACTGCGGAGGAATATGCTTTGACAACGGTGACGACATCTTTGATCTCATATGGCGGGATGCCTGCGCCCACAGCCCCGAAAGCGGCCAGGGTGGAGGAAGAAGTTACCATCGGGTAGATGCCGTGGTCTGTATCCTTCAGCGCGCCCAGCTGGCCTTCCAGCAGGATGTTTTTACCCTCATTGATGGCTTTGTCCAAAAATACTGAGGTGTTTGCCACGTAAGGTTTGATCATTTCCTTGTATTCTTTCATGGTGGCCAGAAGCTCGTCTGCGTTTAAGGCCGGTTTGTGATAGAGATTTTCGATCACGACGTTCTTCAGTGTGCAGACGTTTTCCAGCTTTTCGCGAAGCTGATCTTCCGGCATGAACAGTTCGTTGACCTGAAAACCGATCTTCGCGTATTTATCAGAGTAGCACGGCGCGATGCCGCTTTTGGTGGAGCCGAAGGACTTGCCCGCGAGGCGCTCTTCTTCGTACTCATCCAGCAGAATGTGATACGGCATCACGATGTGAGCCCGGTCGGAGACCAGCAGCTTCGGCATAGGCACGCCCTGCTCGGTCAGCGATTTGAGCTCTTCGATGAGCTTCGGGATATTCAGAGCGACACCGTTGCCCAGCACGCTGGTGGTGTGGCCGTAGAATACGCCCGAAGGCAGCATGTGAAGAGAGAACTTGCCGTAGTCATTTTTGATGGTATGACCGGCGTTGCTGCCCCCCTGGAACCGGACGATGATGTCGCAGTTCTCTGCCAATGTGTCCGTGATTTTGCCTTTTCCTTCGTCGCCCCAGTTGGCGCCGACGATAGCTTTAACCATAGTTAGATCCTCCCTATTCTTTATACATTGATTTCGGCAGTGAGGCCAAGCGCGTCCTCGTTTGCCGATAGAATAGGCTTTATGACCCCGTTAAGAAACTCAGTTGTCTGCTCTGGTGCTCTGCCAACGTAGTTCTCTGGCTTCAAAACCTTCTGTAAAGCCTCTTTTGATATATGAAATGCCGGGTCGGCCGCGATACGGTCTAAGAGATCGTTTGGTCTGCCCTGCTCTTTCACTGCTTTGCCGGCTTCCATGGAGTGGACGCGGATCCGCTCATGGAGCTCCTGTCTGTCGCCGCCGGCTTTGACGGCGTCCATCATGATGTTTTCTGTCGCCATGAAAGGCAGCTCTGCCATCAGATGGGCTTCGATGACCTTCGGATAGACCACCAGTCCGCCGGTGACGTTGATATATAGTTCTAGGATACCGTCAGTCGCGAGGAATGCTTCGCTGATGGAGATCCTTTTGTTCGCGGAATCGTCCAGGGTCCTCTCAAACCACTGGGTCGCGGCTGTGATCTGCGGGTTCATGGCGTCGCTCATGACGTAGTTTGCCAGAGAAGCCATGCGCTCGCAGCGCATCGGGTTGCGCTTGTAGGCCATGGCGGAGGAACCGATCTGGTGTTTTTCGAAAGGCTCTTCCACTTCCTTCATGTGCTGCAGCAGACGGATGTCGTTGGAGAATTTGTGGGCGGACTGGGCGATACCTGCCAGAACATTCAGCACCCGGCTGTCCACTTTTCTGGAATAGGTCTGGCCGGATACAGGATAGCATCCGTCAAAGCCCATCTTCTCCGCGATCTTCTTATCCAGCGCCCTGCACTTTTCGTGATCCCCCTCAAAGAGCTCCAGGAAGGAGGCCTGAGAGCCGGTGGTTCCTTTGGAACCCAGCAGCTTCAGGGAGCCGAGGACGTAATCCAGATCCTCAAGGTCCATGACCAGATCGTTGAGCCACAGGGTGGCTCTCTTGCCTACAGTAGTCGGCTGCGCGGCCTGATAGTGGGTATATGCCAGCGTCGGCATATCCTTATATTCTTCTGCGAATTTTGCCAGTCCCGCGATGGCGTTGATCAGCTTCTTTCTGATCAGCTGCAGAGCCTGACGCATGATGATGATGTCGGTATTGTCGCCTACATAACAGGAGGTAGCGCCCAGATGGATGATGCCCTTGGCGTCAGGACACTGCTGTCCGTATGCGTAGACGTGGCTCATGACGTCATGTCTGACTTCCTTTTCTCTGGCTTTGGCAACATCGTAGTTGATGTCGTCCTGATGTTCCTTCAGCTGGTCGATCTGCGCCTGGGTAATATCCAGTCCCAGTTCATGCTCGGCTTCAGCCAGCGCGATCCACAGCTTTCTCCAGGTCCGGAACTTCATGTCCGGGGAAAAGAGAAACTGCATTTCCTTGCTCGGGTATCTTTCGGAAAGCGGGCTGGTGTAGTTGTTTGTGGTCATAGTGAGAACCTCCTGTTTTCAAATATATGGGAAGCGGCGCGAAGCCGTTTACGCTCTAAAAAAACGAACATATTATTATAGCATTTTGTATGCAGGATTTCAAGGTTTCTGTTGAAAGATGAGAAAGTTGCGGGTCTGGAGATAAGAATATTTTTTTCTTTACACTGTCAGATCCGGCGGGTATCATACGAAGTAATAAGTGATGCATCAATTTCAGGTCTTGAGACGAAAGGAGAAAACCTTTGAAAATAAACGACGACAATCTGATCCGGGCGCTTTGTCAGAAGGATCCCGCGGCTATCGAGTACATCATTGACCGCTACGGACCGCTGCTCAAAGCCGTTCTGCTGCGCAATCTCTGCGAGTACAGCGAGCGGTGGGAGGAGTGCTTCAACGACGTGCTGATGGCCCTCTGGAACTATCCGGAGCGGTTTGAATCAAAGAAAAGCCAGCTGAAAAACTGGCTCTGCGCCATCGCCAAGTACAAGGCCATTGACCTTCTGCGCCGGGAGCGCCGTGCCGCGCGGGGCAGAGTCGCGCTGGACGATTCCCAGTGGGCGGCTATCGCTGATGAGAGCATCAGCGAAGGGAGCGCCATCGACGACTCCCTGGAGGAACTGCAGAAGCTGCTGCACTGTCTCAGTCCCGCGGACCAGGAACTGTTCGCGCGCCGTTACGGCATGGAGCAGACCGTAGCGGAGATCAGCGCCGAGACCGGCATGCACCGGGACCTGATCTACACGCGGATCTCCCGGGGAAAGAAAAAGCTCCGCAGCGTTTATGAAAATCACGGGGGTGAATAGAATGAATAACAATTATGAACATATCAATTTTGAAGTGTTTTCCGACGTGCCGGAGGTACCGGTAAGCTGCGAGGAGAAACAGCGTCTCATGAGACCTTTTGATCAAAGGGCGTCCGGCAGGGGACGATCAGACGTCAAAGGCGGCGGCAGGCGGGGCAGTCTGGCAGGCGCTCTGGCAGCAGCATGTCTGATTCTGTGTCTGGCCGCAACGCCGCTGGGTGATAAGACCTGGGCGGCTGTAAAGCAGGCTTTTATAGGGATCGGCCAGTATCTGGGCATGGATCAGCAGGATGATTACGCGACGGTCATAGACCAGACCCAGACGAAAAACGGTGTCACCACGACCCTGTGCGAAGCCATCGGCAGCGATCATGAGCTTCGGATCTCCTTCCGCGCGACCAGAGATGGAGAGAATATAGGCGACAGCAAAATAGATTTGATGGAATCCAGTATCAATGGTTATGACTGGCAGAACGGACTGAAGAGTACAGGTACAGGTCCGTTCGGGACAGATCTGCCGAAGGAGAAAAGAGATCCGGGCATGCATTACTGGAGTAAGACTTTTGAGGATTATGAGATGCCGTTAAATCCGACGATCCGCGTAAAGATCGCCGTCTGCGGCGAGGAGTTCACATTTACCTTTACTTTGGAGAACCAGGCCTTTAAGGCAGCGACAAAGGAAATAAACATTGATAAGACCATCATGTATCATGGAAAGAGGCTCACTTTGAAGCAGCTTGTCATTACGCCTATCGACCAGTGGATAACCCTTGAAAATCCTGACGGCATAAAGCAGCAGGAACTGTGGGGCCTGCATATTCACGGCTGCGATCAGAGCGGAGATCCCGTGACCTTTTATACCGGCGGCTACGCTGATTTTCAGGGGTGCAGAGATAATGAGGACGCAGTCACCTATCAGCTGGATAAAGATGTAGAGTCCTATACTTTGCGGTTATACGATGATGATCTGATGCCGCAGGGGACCCTGTGGAGCGATGAGGCTGCCATCAGCGACGAATTTACTGTTCGCGTAAAATAGCCTCGCCGCTGGTTTATCAGGTTTATACGTCAGAAGTTATTAAACGCACTATTTCAGTTAAAAACCACTAAGATAGTGCGTTTTATTTGTATACAATTTTCAAATCCGTCGCAATTGAGGTTAAAACAGGGTCATTAGTGCGCGGAGAGCATAGCGTTTTCGAGCCAGAGCAGTGAATGAGCTTAAAGATAGAACAGATTACAGTGAATTTATAGATATTATAATATATTGTGGAAATATATGGGCACATCTTCCTTAATATATGGAAGCACTTCGGAGCAGATGCGCCCTAATGTGCCATTATATGAGTAGAATGAGACGGCATTATAGTTTTCAACGAAAAAATCCGCACTATCGAACCTCAAAAATGCTTCTTTGCGACGAATCACGGCTATTCGGCCTGAATTCTTTGCTCCGTAGTGCCAGCCGCAGACCGGGACGTGTCGAAAGACCCGCGGCGGACACCCTTTGACCGCGGTCAAAAAAACGTTGACCAGCCGTAACGCGTGGCATATAATCAAAGCAGAAAAAGAGGAGGTTTTGATTATGCGCAGAAAAGATCGTGAAATGGACAGGGCGTTTGCTCTGGATGTGGCAGATAAATGTGAATATGCCGTGCTGGCTATGGCGGCTGTGACGGGTGAGCCGTACTGCGTTCCGGTCACCATCGCCCGGGACGGGGAGAAGATCTACTTCCACTGCGCCAAGGCGGGAACCAAGATCGACATGATGCGGGAAAACCCGCGGGTCTGCATGACCTGCATAGGTGATACCCAGAGAGTCGCGGAGGAGTTTACGACTAAATTCGAGTCTGCGGTGATCCGGGGCCGGGCCAGCGAAGTCACCGATGATGAAACGAAGATCCATGCTCTCCGGCTGATCTGCGAGCGGCATGCGGCGGCCGGCATGGACGGATTTGACGACGCTATCAGAAGGAGTCTGGGCAGAACGGCTATCTGGCAGATCGATATCGAAGAGATCACCGGTAAATGCAAGAAATAAAAGAAATGACCCATGCAAAAAAACTGTCTCCGAATCGGCTGTAGGCTGAGCCGTTTCGGGACAGTTTTTCATATACCGCTATTTTGCGGATCCTGACTTTGCGAAGTACTCTTCGCGCAGCATGGACATCAGATGGACGTCATATAAGACGCCGTTTTTTCTGCAGTTTTTACGCAGGACGCCTTCCCGCTGAAAGCCCAGGTTTTCATAGAGATAGCCCGCGGGATTGCCGGTATAATGATCCAGATACAGCCGCTTAAGCTGCAGTGTCTCAAAGCAGTAACGCATCATGGCTTCCATGGCCTGCCGGCCGTAGCCCCTGCCCCGCAGAGCGGTATCTCCGATATAGATGCGCCAGAGCTCTGCTTTCCATCCGGCAATGATATCGGCCAGAACGATGCGTCCGATAAGGGTGCCATCCTTTAAAAGGATGGTAAACTGCTCTGCCGAGGGATCGTCTTCATCAGTAAAGAATTTGTGATAGACCTCTTCTCTGGTCTGACCGTCTCTGATGCTGAAAAACTCAGTGACCTCCGGTTTCTGTTCCCAGAGGTAAAACTGATCCAGATCATCAAAGACCGTTGGGCGGATGATGAGGTTTTCCGTTTCGAATCTAGCTGTCATGTCGGCTCCTTTTTTCCTTGAGATAAAATGTAGTTAAACTATTAAAATTAGTATATCATATTTTGAAGGAAAGAGGTAGAGCATCGGGATCTTAATTTCCTCAGGGCCGGCGGCAGGACTCGCGGGAGGGAAACCAAAACCGCTGGAAATATTGACGCGGGGCCGGTCCCTATGGTAAGATAAACACTGTATGAACAGTGAAAAATGATGAGAAAAACAGAACAGAAAAAGGGGAAACTGCAATGATCAATGTGACGAATGTGAGTCTGAACTTCAGCGGCCAGACTCTCTTTAAAGATGTAGATCTGAAATTTACGCCGGGCAACTGCTACGGTATCATCGGCGCCAACGGAGCGGGAAAATCCACCTTCCTGCGGATCCTGTCCGGTGATCTGGAACCGACCACAGGCAGCGTGTCCATTAAGCCGGGCATTCGCATGTCTGTGCTGAAGCAGGACCATTTTGCCTATGATGAATTTACTGTGCTGGATACAGTCATCCAGGGCAATCCCCGGCTTTATGAGGTGATGAAGGAAAAAGACGCCATATATATGAAGGATGATTTTACCGATGCGGATGGTATCAGAGCGGCTGAACTGGAGGCAGAATTTGCGGAGATGGACGGCTGGGAAGCAGAATCCGATGTGAGCCGCCTGATTCAGGGACTGGGTCTTTCCGGCGATATTCTGTACAGCCAGATGAGCGCGCTGACCGGTAAGGAGAAGGTCAAAGTTCTGCTGGCGCAGGCTTTGTTCGGGAATCCGGGCATTATCCTGCTGGATGAACCGACCAATCATCTGGACGTGAAGGCCATCGACTGGCTGGAAGACTTTTTGATGGAGTACGAGGGAACGGTAATCGTCGTATCTCATGACCGTCATTTCCTCAACGCGGTCTGCACCAATATTGTAGACGTGGATTACGGCAAGATCAAAATGTACGTGGGCAACTATGAATTCTGGTACGAATCCAGTCAGCTGGTCCAGAAGATGATACGGGATCAGAATAAGAAAAACGCGGAGAAGATCAAAGAGCTGCAGGCGTTTATCCAGCGGTTCTCGGCTAATAAATCGAAATCAAAACAGGCGACCTCGCGGCGTAAGCTGCTGGATAAGCTGGCGGTAGAGGAGATGCCGGCCTCATCCCGCAGATATCCTTTTGTAGGATTTACCATGGATCGGGAACCGGGCAAGGACATCCTTATCGTCGAGGGATTGTCGAAGACCATCGACGGGGTAAAGATACTGGACAACGTGTCTTTCCGGGTGAACAAAGGTGACAAGATCGCCTTTGTCGGAGAAAACGAGATCGCCAATACCACACTGTTTAAGATCATCATGGGCGAAATGGAGCCGGATGAAGGGTCCTGCAAATGGGGCGTGACCATCTCCACTTCCTATTTTCCCATGGACAATTCGGCATATTTCAACGACTGCAGCCTGAATCTTGTAGACTGGCTCAGTCAGTATACCAGCGAGACTACGGAGACATTTATGCGCAGCTTCCTGGGCCGGATGCTCTTTTCCGGCGACGATGTGTACAAGGAAGTGCAGGTGCTGTCTGGCGGGGAAAAGGTCCGCTGCATGCTGTCCCGTATGATGCTGTACGGATCTAACGTGCTGGTGCTGGATCAGCCGACCAACCATCTGGATCTGGAATCCATCACGGCCGTCAACGAAGGATTGAAGAACTTCAAAGGCAACGTACTCTTTGCTTCCCATGACCACGAGTTCATCCAGACGATTGCAAACCGGATCATGGAGTTTTCACCGGAGGGCAGACTGACCGACAGACTGTGCACCTACGATGAATATATTGGGGAAGCGAAAAACTATAGATCATATTAAGGAGGACAAAAAATGAGTGCAAAGGTTTATTTCACGGATATGCACGTGGGGATGGGCGACAGCCTGCTGGACAAGTTCAAACGCCTGATCGTAAAAGCGGGCATTGATCAGATTGATTTTGAGGATAAATTTGTAGCGGTCAAGCTGCATTTCGGCGAGTACGGCAACATGGCTTTTCTGCGCCACCAGTACGCCAAAGTGCTCTGCGACTATATCAAATCCCGGGGCGGAAAGCCGTTCCTGACCGACTGCAACACCCTGTATGTGGGTTACCGCAACAATGCGTTGAATCATCTGGAGGCAGCGTATATGAACGGGTATAATCCTCTTACAACGGGAGTACATACCATTATCGCCGACGGACTTCGCGGTACAGACGAGCGGGAGATCCCGGTAGAAGGCGGAGAATATGTGAAAGAGGCAAAGATCGGCGCGGCTATCGCCGAGGCTGACGTTCTGATTTCCCTGACACACTTTAAGGGCCATGTAGGCGCGGGCTTTGGCGGTACCCTCAAGAATATCGGCATGGGCGCGGGATCAAAGAAAGGCAAGATGGAAATGCACAGCAGCGGGACTCCTTTGATCGCGGAAGAAAAGTGCGTAGGCTGCGGCATGTGCGTAAAGAACTGCGCCAACGACGGCGTTCATGTGACAGACGGAAAAGCGGTTATCGATGAAGACAAATGCGTAGGCTGCGGCTACTGCATCGCTTACTGTCCGAAGGGGGCTATTGCGACAAAGTGGGATGAGGCCAAACCGGTCATGAACAGGAAGATCGCAGAGTATACCAAAGCCGCTCTGGCAGGGAAACCGTCTTTTCATATCAGTCTGCTGGTAGATGTGTCTCCTGACTGCGACTGCGAAGGCGGCAACGATATTCCGGTCATTCCTGACGTAGGCATGTTCGCGTCCTTCGATCCGGTGGCTATCGATCAGGCATGTGTGGACGCGGCCAACAGGCAGCCTGTGATCAGCGGCAGTGAGGCGGATAAAGAGAGCTGTCATGAACATGATCATGACTGCGGCTGCGGCCATGACGTGTTCAGGATCATGCATCCTGATACCGACTGGGAAGCCGGACTGATCCACGGTGAGAAGCTGGGAATAGGGACCAGAGAATATGAGCTGGTCGAGGTGAAATAGAGCAGATAGATAGAAGTATGGAAGGCCGCAGTCCCGGGCGGAGAAGGAAGGGACTGCGGCCTTTTTGCGGTCTTTACGAAGTCTCTATATTAAAGATGGATAAAATATTAGCCAATACTTGATATTTTGAGCAAAATAGGATAAAATATTATCTATGAATAGATTTAATTTTGAACGAAAAACACCAGGAGAGATCAATCGTCTCATAGCGGAGCGCCTTCGCAGGATTCGAAAAAGGCGCAGCATATCGCAGCAGCATCTCAGCGAGAAGTCAGGGGTCAGTCTGGGTTCACTGAAGAGATTTGAGCAGACCGGAGAAATATCCCTGAAATCGCTGACCAAACTGGCTATTGCTCTGGAGGTGGACGATCAGTTGGAACAGCTGTTTTGTGAAGTCCCTTTTTTGTCGATAGAGGAGATCATCAATGAAAGAGATTAAAGATCTGCGGGTTCTGTATCATGACCGGCCTGTTGGCAGGCTGGCGCTGTATAAAGGTCGGCTGGCCGCCTTTGAGTATGATCAGCAATGGATCAGAGACTGTGTTCACGATCACCTTGACAGATATCTGCGGCCCGAAAACATTTAAAATATCAAACTAAACCTTCTAAAATATTTATTTTTCAAATGAGTTGTGCTGTGGTAAAATTAGGACATCTTATGAAAAGGGAGGTGGCTTCTATGCCAAGCACGATGATTCCTACTTTTTTGCTTTACTGTTATGTGACGTCTATTACGCCGGGGCCTGCCAACCTTTGTTCTCTGGCGGCGGCCCTGCGGTACGGGCGCGGCCCGGCTCTGCGCCAGTGGAGAGGCATCTTCATCGGTTTCTTTATCGTATCCATGGCGTCAGTGCTGATCACCTATCTGCTGGGGACAGTGCTCAACGAATACGTTAGGATCCTGGCGTGGATCGGCGCGGCCTATATTCTGTGGCTGGCATGGCATATGCTGCGGTCGTCTCTGAGTGATACCGAAGACAAGGCGGACGAGCCGTGTTTCCGAAAGGGTTTATTTGTTCAGCTGACCAACGTGAAGATCATGGTCTACTGCCTGACGGCGCTGGCGTCCTTTGTTCTGCCATATACAGACTCCTTCTGGGCGCTGCTGGCGGTGGGATTGTTCCTGCCTTTTACAGGGCCTGTTGCGAATCTGGTCTGGCTTTTTGCCGGAGCGTCCATGCAGAAGCTTTTTGTGAATCATAGAAAAACCGTAGACATCGTCATGGCAGCGTCTCTGGCGCTGTGCGCTGTCAGTCTGATCTGGCCCCATTGATCAAAGGGTGTCCGGCGGGAGATATCGGCTGTCCGAAGGAGTGCGTTTCGTGAATTACCGTAAAAGAGGTAAAAATACGAAACTTTTTTAAGGGAAGGCCGGTCAGAGTTTCGTAAAACAAGCTATATCTTTTTAAAATACGAAACTTTAGAGCTGAGAAAAGCCAAGCGAGTTTCGTAAAATTGTTTGAATTTCTTTGGTTTACGAAACTTCCTAGATTTTTTTCGAAAAAAAGTTTCGTAAACTACCGATGAATCGGCAGAAATGCGAAACAGAGGCTGCCTGCTGAAGAAGTGGAGCCATTTGGGCTTACTCCCGCGGCAGCTTTTCCTGCAGCAGCTGACAGAAAAGCTCCATGGCAGGCGTCATCCAGCGGTTTTTATGACGCCCACACAGAATCGGGTTTCTGACGCCGGAGATGGGTGCCGGCAGCTCTACCAGACGTCCTGCCGCCAGATCCTCTTTGACGGCAAAGCGGGGGAGATATGTAAAGCCCAGGTTTGCCATGGCGCAGCGCTTGATGGCTTCCGTGCTCCAAAGCTCGATGGTCTCGTCCAGCTGTATATCCCGGGATCGCAGGTATTCTTCCAGCTGGCGGCGGAAGGTGCTGTCTGCTTCGTCGATGATCAGAGAGACAGGTTTGGATTGATGAGGCGTAGTAAAGTCCGGGAATGCAAAGTCGGGGGCAGCCACCAGGATCACCTCAGAGGCATTGTCCAGAGCTTCTACGTGGAGACAGTCCCGATGCCATTCCATGACATAGGTGACGCCCAGATCACAGCTGCCGTCCCGAAGGTTTTCAGCGATTTTCAAAGATGTACGGTTTCTCAGGATCAGCCGTACCTGAGGCGCGGCCTTTCGAAAGGCGGAGATGACAGGCTGCATCTGATAGCAGAGCAGCGATTCCGCCATGTCCACGCGGAGCGTCCCTTTCATGGCCTGCCTGCTGCGGCCGATGGCGGACAGCTCGTCAGCATCTCGCAGCAGCTGCCGGCTTTTGGCAAGCACCTGCTCGCCGATCTGGGTCAGCACCATGCGGCGTCCTACCCGTTCGAAGAGAGGAACGCCCAGTTCCTGCTCCAGCTGCTGTATCTGTACGGTGATGGTGGACTGGGTATAGCCCAGAAAATCGGCAGCCTTCTGATAGCTGCCCTGATCGACCACAGTCTGAAAGGTTTTCAGATTCTTTAATTCCATGATTTATGTGCTCTTTTCATCGATTTTTTTAATAGTATACCGCAGATTGTTCATAGAAGCAAATGAAAACAGCGGCGTTAATGGCTGTATGGACATTTTGGCGAACTGATGGTGAAAAATTTTCATCCCTGCGGAAGACAAAAACGTGGTAAACTGTTTTTATCATGTAGGAAATAAGGAGGCTGTAAAATGTTTGAGAAGTTAGTGGTCATTGAGCCGGTCAATCTGACGGCGGAAGCAAAAGAGGAATTGAAGCAGTACGCGAAGCAGGTAGTGCTGTATGACGATGTACCCGCGGATGATGAAATGATCGCCGCGAGGATCGGAGACGCCGACGCGGTGCTGGTCAGCTATACGTCTCAGGTAGGAAAAGCGGCTCTGGAAAAATGCGAAAATGTCCGCTATATCGGCATGTGCTGCAGTCTGTATTCAGAGGAAAGCGCTAATGTAGATATTGCCTATGCCAGAGAACGCGGCATTCAGGTGAAGGGAGTTCGCGACTACGGTGACAGAGGTGTGGTAGAGTACGTGCTGTATCAGCTGATTCGGATTCTGCACGGCTTTGATTATCCGATGTGGGCAGGACAGCCATTGGAACTGACTCGTTTGAAGGTAGGTATGGTCGGTCTGGGAACCTCCGGCAGCATGATCGCGGAAGCTTTGCTGTCCATGGGCGCTGAGATATCTTATTACAGCCGGACCAGAAAGCCGGAGCAGGAGGCGAAGGGAATGCGCTATCTGCCTTTGGATCAGCTCCTTGGGGAAAATCAGGTAGTGATCACATGTCTTAATAAGAACGTGATCCTTTTGAAAGAGGAACAGTTTGCCCAGCTGGGGAACAAAAAGATCCTCATGAATACTTCCATTGGAACCGCTTCCGATATGGATGCCCTGAAAAAATGGCTGCAGTGCAAGGATAATCTCTTCTGCTGCGATTCAGAAGGAGCACTGGGAGATCCGAGCGGAGAGCTGATCCGGCAGGAGAACGTGATCTGTCCGAAATCATCCTCCGGTACGACAAAGCAGGCCTTTGAGCTGCTCAGCATGAAGGTCATGAATAATATCAGAGAATTCCTTGATGCGGAATAACAGTATGAAAGTAATAGCAGAGGACCGGCAGCACGCCGGTCTTTTTGCTTGCAGCGGTATCCATCGCGGAAAAGACTGAATCTAGGACTTTTCTCCAATTGACGGCCGGGCGGCAGGATGTATATAATGAAAGCCTTATGAAGGGAAAGGGGTTTTTCATATTATGCAGCAAAAGCAGTCACAAGAGATAACATATGTCATCGGGCACAAAAACCCGGATACGGATTCCATTTGTTCGGCTATCTGCTACGCGGCGCTGAAGGCGCGGACCGGCGGCAGTTATATCCCTGCGCGGGCCGGCCAGATCAACGACGAGACCCGGTTCGTTCTGGAATACTTTGACGTGCCTGTGCCGGAGCTGATGGAGACCGTGGAAACGCAGGTGCGCGATATTCAGATCCGCCGGACAAAAGGCGTCAGGCGGGGGCTTTCGATCAAGCGGGCGTGGCAGATGATGCAGGAGAATGATATCTATACGGTGCCCGTGGTCTCATCAAAGGGGATGCTGGAGGGGCTGATCACCATCGGGGACATTGCCAAGTCCTATATGAACGTCTATGACAGTCATATCCTGTCACAGGCAGATACCCCGTATGCCAACATCGTGGAAACTCTGCAGGGAACCGCAGCAGCGGGCGACTGCGCCGCTCTTTTTTCAAGGGGAAAGGTTCTGGTAGCGGCGGCGAATCCCGACGTGCTGGAAAGCTACATCGAGAAGGGTGATCTGGTGATCCTGGGAAACCGCTATGAGTCCCAGCTGTGCGCCATTGAGATGGAAGCAGGCTGCATCGTGGTCTGCGAGGGGGCGGCGGTGGCCTTTACCATTAGAAAGCTGGCGCAGGAGCGGGGCTGTGTGGTCATCAGCACGCCTTACGATGCTTTTACCACGGCAAGACTGATCCATCAAAGTATTCCCGTCGGCTTTTTCATGCGGACGGAAAAACTGATCACCTTTGAAGAGGGCGACGGTATCAACGAAGTCAGAGAGGTCATGGCCAGCAAACGCCATCGGGACTTCCCCGTACTGGGAGAGAACCGCCGTTATCTGGGTATGATCTCTCGGCGGAACCTGCTGGGGGCAAAGGGCAAGCCGGTGATTCTGGTGGATCACAATGAGAGAAATCAGACCGTATCCGGCATAGAGCAGGCTGAGATCAAAGAGATCATCGACCATCACCGCATCGGCTCTGTAGAGACCATGTCTCCGGTGGTATTCCGCAACCAGCCTCTGGGATGCACGGCGACGATCATCTATCAGATGTATAAGGAGCAGGGGCAGCCTGTAGACAGAACGACGGCAGGACTGCTGTGCAGCGCCATTATTTCCGATACCCTTTTATTTCGCTCGCCCACCTGTACGGAGACCGACCGGATGGCGGCAGAAGAACTGGCAGCTGCCGCCGAGCTGGATATGGAAGTCTTTGCAGAGAGGATGTTTGCCGCGGGCAGCAATCTGAGAGGCAAAACAGTAGAGGAGATTTTCTTTCGGGATTTCAAGACTTTTACGACGGATCAGCTTTCCTTTGGCGTGGGGCAGCTGACATCCCCTAACCGGAGCGAGCTGGAATCGCTGCAGCAGGAGCTGCTGCCTTTTATGGAGGAGGTCCGCGCCCGCCAGCACATGGATATGCTGTTCTTCATGCTGACCAACTTTCTGACCCGGACCACGGGCCTGATCTGCGTGGGAAACGGCGCCAGAGAGCTGATCGAAGAAGCCTTTCAGGGAGAGTGGGATGAGACCTATGATAACGGCGAGATCATCCGCCTGCCGGGCATGGTTTCCCGAAAAAAGCAGCTGATACCGAAGATCATCGCCGCGGCGGGGATGTAGGACTTTTGCTGTCATCCTATGTTTCTTAATATTTCCTTACGTTTCTTAAGAATGCCCGGAATCTATGGATTTTCCCTTCCTTTTTATGGTATAGTACAGTCATCATAAGCGAAAGGGGAACACCATGTTAAGACTAGAACGGGTATCAAAATTCTATTCCGCGGGCGGGCTGGTATCCACCGGGTTTTCAAAGGTGGATTTGGAATTCCGGATCGGCGAGTTCGTCGCCATCACCGGCGAGAGCGGCAGCGGCAAGTCCACGCTGCTCAATGTCATTTCCGGCCTGGACAGTTACGAAGAAGGCGAAATGTACGTAGGCGGCAGACCGACCAGCGGATTTTCCAAAGAAGACCTGGAAGACTACAGAAAAAAATATATCGGAAATATCTTTCAGACGTTTAATCTGATCAACAGTTATACGGTCTATCAGAATGTGGAACTGGTACTTCTGACCAGCGGCTACAGCAAGGAGGAGATCCCGGCTAAAGTAGACGGTATCATCGAAAAGGTAGGCCTGTCCGCTTACGCGAAGACCAAGGCTTCTAAGCTTTCCGGCGGACAGAAGCAGAGGGTGGCCATAGCCAGAGCGCTGGCAAAGGAGACGCCGATCATCGTGGCTGACGAGCCGACAGGCAATCTGGACAGTCAGTCGGCAGCGGATATCATTAAACTGCTGTCGGAGTTGTCTAAGGATAAGCTGATCATCATCGTCACCCATAACTACGATCAGGTAGAGCCCTATGTGACCAGAAAGATCACCATGCACGACGGAAGAGTGGCGGAAGATAAACAGATAGCCCGGCGGTCAGACCTTTGCTCAGAGGAGAGTATACAGACGGCCCGGGCTGACGGCCTGCAGACCGGCAGCATGGTGCGGCTGGGACTGCGGAACACCTTTAACCTGCCGGCAAAGTTTCTGCTTCTGCTGGCCGTGTTCATCTTTCTGTGCGGCGGAGTTATCGCTCAGTATACTTCTTTTATGAACATGACCGACATGCAGACCGGCGGATATAATAACTTTTTCAACAACACGGCGCGGGACCGCATCATCGTGACGCGTCCTGACGGAAACCCTCTGACCGAGGCGGATTACAAGACGCTGGCAGGGCTCGGCGGCGTGAAACAGGTGGTTCAAAACGACCTGATGCTGGACCTGATGGTAGACCTGACCGACGATCCGGAGAACGGAAACTTCTATATCATCGGCAGCATACAGGAAGGCGCGGCAGACGAAAGCCGGGTTCGCGAGGGCCGCCTGCCGGAGAAGGATAACGAAGTGTTCCTGCTGATCCCAAAGAACGGCTATGCCGACGGAGTGATGGACCTGGCCATGGGAAGCAAAGTGGATATGCAGGATAACAACAGCGCGGCCGCGCTGCTTAAAGAAAAACTACGTATCGTCGGCTGGGGCTATATGACAGAGGCCGAGGAGAAAATCGTAGACGAGTCCGACGTTTACTGCGAGGCGTGGCTGAAACTGACAGACGGCGCGCTGAACCATATTCGCTCTGCCGCGCTGGAGAAATACTGCAGCCAGGAGATAACATTCGCCGGGAAGATACAGACGATCGGCGGGGAAAGCGGCGGTACGGGCCTGATACCGTCAAAGGAGGTTCCGTCGGGACAGATCTACGTGTCAGAGGATCTGGCGTCCATGACTTCAGGCAGCGCCTACGGCGAGACTCTGAAACTGACGAACAAAAGCCTGTATTTTACCGATCAGTACAGCTTTACGGTAGGAGCGGTATATAACAAAGAGAATCTGCAGCAGCTTCTTTCGCGCAGCGATTTTGATATGGTGGCGGGCAGCCTCTTTGTCAATGAAAAGGATTACGCGAAGATCTTTGATAAGGGAAGCTTTCAGTCCAGCGTTATAGTCTCTGACCACAGAAACGCAGAAGAAATTGCCGGAGCCATCGAAGAGGCGGGCTATGACGCTTTCTGTATGGAGGACGGACTGGCTGATTCCAGCGGCGGATTTATCGTGATCCTCCATACACTGTATGCCGTTATGCTGGCCGGGATCCTGCTGGTGCTGTTCTTCATCACCTACTTTATCGTGAAGCTGATCCTGAAATCCAGAAACACATACTTTTCTACCATCAGGATGCTGGGAGCTACGAAGGGCAACTGCAGCAGTCTGCTGAAGGTAGAGCTGTTCACCGTGTTCAATATCGCCTTTTTCCTATGGCTGGCGGTTCTTGGACTGGTAAAGTCAGGCGCGGTCCGTGTCTCTGCGCTGCAGAATCTGATCGGATACCTGTCCGCAGGAGATCTGGTGCTGCTGTACGCAGTGCTGTGCCTCATGTCCATTCTGCTGGCGGCCAGATACGCCCGGCAGCTGTTTAAGAAGACGGCTATGAACGCGTACAAGGAGGAGGTGTAAGGGATGATCAGATTAACAGGCGTAAACAAATACTACAACAGAAAAAAGAGCAATGAGATCCACGTCATCAACGATACCTCCATCGAACTGGCTGATAAAGGTCTGGTGACCTTCCTCGGCCACTCCGGATGCGGAAAGACCACCCTGCTCAACGCCATCGGCGGACTGGATAAGGTGGACAGCGGAGAGATCCTCATCGACGGGCAGCGGATGACTACCCGCTCCAACAATAAAAAAGATGAGCTGCGCAACAGCTGCGTAGGGTATATCTTTCAGAATTACAATTTGATCGAAGACGAAACGGTATTTGACAATGTGGCGCTGGTGCTGCGGATGATGGGCATCCGGGACAAGGCGGAGATAGAGAAGCGGGTCATGTATATCCTGAAACGGGTAGGCATCGACCGTTACAGGAACCGCCCTGCCAAGATGCTTTCCGGCGGAGAACGTCAGAGGGTAGGCATCGCCAGAGCGCTGGTAAAGAACCCGAAGATCATCATTGCCGACGAGCCGACGGGAAATCTGGACAGCCGCAACACCATTGAGATCATGAATATCATCAAGGCGATTTCCCGGGAAAAACTGGTGATCCTGGTTACCCATGAAAGAGAGATCGCGGAGTTCTACGCTTCCCGTATCGTGGAGATCGTCGACGGAAAGATCGTCAGCGACAAGGAAAACTCTCACAGTGATGATCTGGATTACCGGATGGAAAACAAGATCTATATTCAGGATCTGCCGGTACAACAGGAGCTTTCCAGTGACGGACTGCGGGTGAGATTTTACAGTGACAGGGAAGAGGAGACAGAGATCCCTGAGATCAAGGTGGTACTTCGCGGAAACAATCTGTACATTCAGCTTCCGGAAGGGATAAACCAGGGCTCCGACGCGGTAGAACTGGTAGACGGCCATTATCAGAAGCTGTCCAGAGACATCTACGAGAGCTATGAATTTGGTTATGACGGGCAGGCGGATCAGGATCTCAGGCCGAAATACACCTCCATATACTCTCTGCCTTCCATGCTGGCGGGAGGATATAAGAAGATATTTTCTTATTCCCTGATCAAAAAGATACTGCTGCTGGGCTTTGTGCTGGCGTCTATGTTTTCTATCTACGCTGTCAGCAATATTGCCGGGATCACCAACATCACCGATGAAAAGTTCGTTCAGGTGCATCAGAACTATCTGAGTATAGAAGGCGTGAAGCTGACGCCGGCGGTCTTTGAAAAATATGAGAAGATGAATGGTGTGGATTATGTGCTGCCGGGAGATTCCCGTGTGTCTTTCCTGTTCCCTCTGGATGACTATTATCAGACGGCAGGCGTCGTGTCCAGCCTGGAGGGTTCTCTGGCGGCTCGTGACATGGCGGCGGAAGACGCTTTGATCGCCGGAAGACCCGCGAAAGAAGACCGGGATATAATCATAGACAGGATCGCGGCGCAGGCGCTGCTGTCTGATGACCGGACCAAAATGATCGGGCTGTCAGAGCCTGCTGACCTGATCGGGCGAAGGGCAGAACTGCCGAATCTGGGCACGTTTACTATTACCGGCATCACAGATCAGGGAAGCCCGTCTATCTACGTGAAACGGGAACTGATGATGGATGTGCTGATGAACCAGCCGGATCAGGAGGAGCCTGACAGCGCTGCTTCCGCGGAAGAACCGATGAACTATGAGCTTGTAAAGGATGACAGCGATATCACTGTTACCGGCGGCAGCGCGCCAGAGGCGGACGGAGAGGCTCTGATCAATGAGGCTTACAGGTACGAAGCGCCGGTAGGCACTCAGATCGACGCGCGTGTCGGCGGCAAAAAGCTGACAGTCTGCGGCTATTACAGCGACAGCCGGCAGCGGGACCGGATCTTTGTCAGCAGGAAGACGGCGGAAAAAGCTTATCTGGAAAAGAGCAGCAGTCTGATTCTGTCGCCGTCTGACAAGGGGGCAGTCTACGAGAAACTGTCCGCGAAGAACGTAAAGGTGACGGACTGTTACGAGGACAGCAGACAGAATTATATCGACAGCATCATGAAGCAGATCATGGCGACGATCCTGGTATCCGGCATCATCCTGCTGATCTCTCTCATCGAGATGTACCTGATGTTGCGGTCTTCCTTCCTGTCAAGGGTCAAAGAGGTTGGCGTGCTGCGGGCCATCGGTCTGAAGAAGAGAGATATCTACAAGATGTTTATGGGCGAGATCATAGCGCTGACCACCCTGACAACTTTGCCGGGCATGGCTGTCATGGCCTATATCCTGAACGGTATATCTAAGATCCCTGTGATCGGAGGGCAGTATCTGATGAATCCGGCTGTATTTCTGGTCAGTCTGGGGATGATCTTCGCGTTTAATATGCTGGCCGGTCTGCTGCCGGTGGCAGGGACTATGCGCAAGACGCCGGCTGAGATCCTGAGCAGAAATGATGTGAACTAGAATAGAGGAATTCCCTTGTTATGATGCGGCAAAAGAGCCGGGGCTGGATGTATTCCGGCTCCCGGCTCTTTTGTGATATATAGTATGGATTAGAATGTGCCTGTTTAGAACGTGCATTTGCTGGTGTATTTCCAGATGCCGTTTTTCTCAGCGGCTTTGATCAGATCTTCGCGGAAATCAGGATGCGCGATGTTGATCAGAAGCTCCGCTCTTTCCCATGTGGACTTGCCCTTCAGGTTGGCAGCGCCGTATTCGGTTACGATGAAGTTGGTGGCTGTTCTAGGCGTAGTGACGATAGCGCCCGGAGTCAGGATCGGCGCGATCAGAGACTCCTTTGTTCCATCTTTCAGGGTTCTGGTGGACGGCGTGCAGATAAAGCTTTTGCCACCCTTTGACAGGAAAGCGCCCATGACGAAGTCCAGCTGACCGCCGGTACCGCTGATCTGCTGGTGGCCTGCGGACTCAGAACATACCTGGCCGTACAGGTCGACCTGGATACAGCTGTTGACGGATACGAAGTTGTCAATGCTGGCAACGATGTTTACGTTATTTACGTAGTTTACCGGCGCTGTGCAGCAGATCGGGTTGTCATCGATGAAATCGTACAGCTTCTGGGTGCCGCCTGCGAAGGTATAGAGGGCTTTGCCCTTGTCTACCGGTTTGTTGCCGGTCAGCTTGCCTGCCTCAAACAGGTCGACGTAAGCGTCTACGAACATCTCGGTGTGGGCGTTGATGTTTCTGACGTCAGAATCAGCCAGCATCTGTCCGATGCAGTTCGGAAGACTTCCGATTCCCAGCTGCAGGGTGCTGTGGCTGTCGATCTGCTCTACTACGTGTTTCGCGATCTGCCTGTCGATATCGGTGGCAGGTTTTGTGGCCAGCTCCGGCATCGAAGGGTTGCTGCCCTCCACGATGTAGTCGATTCCGTACAGGTTCAGCTGCGTCTGATGACCGTGGGCGATCGGCATGTTTTCGTTCACCTCTACGATGACCTTCTTTGCCGCTTTGATGACGCCCCACATATCCGCGACCTGCGGGCCCAGATTGAAGTTGCCGTGGCTGTCCATCGGGGCAACCTGGAAGAATGCGATATCGATGTCGTTCTGGTTGTTGTACCAGTAATACGGCAGTTCGTTGAACAGCATCGGGATGTACCAGCAGCGGCCGTCTTTGCACATCTGGCGGTCAAAACCGCTGAAGTGCGCGGACGCGAACCGTACCTGATCATTGGATGTAGTGGCCTGGTAGACCTTGAACGGTTCTTTTCTGATGGTGACAGTGCTGAGAATCTCTACGCCTTTCAATTCATCTGCGCGTTTTGCCAGGGCTTCGTCGATATCTACGACGGAGCCGCATCCCAGCCCGAAGTGAATACGGCTGTTTGGTTCTACCATAGCGGCAGCCTGATCCGCCGTGATCAATTTTTTCTTGTATTCCTCCGCAAGGTTAGAAACTTTATACATGATCTCCTCCTGTTATGTATCACAAAAGACGTGATTTTTTTGAGAAAGCAGCAAACTGATAAATTACCTACACTTATTGAATCTGCTACTGTGCTCGGTTTGTTTACTTTTTAACAATTGTTCACTATATTTTACTACATTAGAGTGGAGTATTCAACCAAAAACTTGGAAACTATTAAAAAAATATCTTACTGCCTCCGGGATGGCGTGGAAATTTGGCGGAAGGTTGGTGTTGAAATTTCTTCAAAACCGTGTTATGATAAGTAATGACGATACGCATCCGTAGTTAAATGGATATAACAGTGCTCTCCTAAAGCGTAGTTGTGGGTTCGATTCCCGCCGGGTGTACCAAAACCCCTTGAAATTGCAATGATTTCAAGGGGTTTCTTTTAGCGTTTTTTGAAGCTGTCTTTGAGTTTTGCCGACTTTTTCCCGATTTAGTGTTGCTATTCACAGCAATGGCAGTTTTCTACTCTACAGCTGCCATGTAAAATAGAACTATCCATGTTTTACAAGGATTTGACTGGACTTGACCGCAGATCACTTTTTTTCTGCGATTCCCCCATGCAGCCT
>JAETRU010000028.1 GCA_021769965.1 Eubacterium sp. | reverse complement strand
GTTTCGTGCTGCTTTTTTAATCTAAATGAAATATTTTCACGTTATGAAGTACTCATGAAGAGAAAGAAGCTGCCGCTCCAGTCGATTTTTGATCAAACTGTGCGACAGCTCCTTTTCCATAGCGGGGTTTTTTTACTCTTCTTTTTCTTTGACCGCGTTTGCGTTGCGGTACATTTTCGGCGTCATGCCTTTTGCTTTCTTGAATACTTTTGTGAAATAGCTTTGATCTTCAAATCCCGTGGACAGGGAAATATCGATGATGCTCAGATTCGTCTCAGTCAGCAGCTTGCAAGCGTGGTCTATCTTCAGGGAGTTGAGATAGTCGGTAAAGGTGACGCCCATCTCCTGCTTGAACAGGGTGGAAAAATAGGACGCGTTGACATGGAGATTTGCTTCGACATCTTTCAGGGAGATCTTGTCCTTAAAATTCTTATTGATGAACTGCAGGGCTTTGATGATGATCTGCGACCGGCCTTTATAGATGGAAGTGAGCATGTTACGCGTGATCAGTTCGATCAGGGATGTACATACCTCAGTGAGGGCGGTGAAACTGTCTGTTTCACTGATGCGGCTGATGATGTCAAGATCCGTGTCGATGACATGATTTAAGTTGTTGTCGCTTTCACTGGCAGTCTTGACGATGATGGCGAAGAGCCACAGCGCTTTGATCTTGATGCCCTCCAGATCGCCTGCTTCCAATATGGAGAATTCTTTCAGCATACTGGATACCAGCTCTTTAGAACGGATCACCTGGCCGTCGCTGACACTGTCGATCAGTTCCTTCTCCAGATCATAGGGATATTTCATGGAAGAATGTTCCTTCTTATAGTTCTGTATGTTCTGGTTGATCAGATTCTGTTCATTATATTGATTCCTCAGGACGCTGTAATCGTTGGTACCGGAGACGGATGTGACGATGCAGTTGTAGAACAGCAGAGCCAGCTGAGAGATCTGGTTCGGCTGGTAAACTTTCATTTTACCGGCGAACATCTTTGCCATGGACAGGGACACGTCGTTCAGGTCATTGAGATTGATGAAGCTGCGGGTGGTACTGCTGCGAAGCTCGCCCATGACGATAGGGCCGACGATAAAATACCCGGCGAATACTTCGTCTATGATCAGAGATACAGCTATATTGGCCAGACCGGCTTTGCACAGGAAAATGTAGGGCTCGCCGAGACGTGATGCGAAAGATCCGGCGGAAGCCAGGTTCCTGCGGCACATGCTGTCACAGTCGTCATAGACCTTGAAAATATTGCAGATCTTGTCATCTTTTTTGAATTCCTGTACCATCTCGTTTTTCTCATTGAAATAGGTTACGGGGATGCCGGTCGTATCTGAAAAAGCCGCGATGGAAGCGGTCAGATACTCAGACAATTCCTCAGAAGTAGATTTACTGAGATTGGGTATGACAAAATTTTTCATAAAGATTACTCCTTGCAAAACAGATCAACAATAGGAAATATAAAAATTGTACCATTTTTGAACTAAAAAATCTACTTTGAATTATACCATGGCTGAATAGAAAATACAACAGCTGTAATTTCGGCATGTATGGGATCAGGCCGTTGAAACTGCACCTGTACCAGTCAGAGTACGGAAAAAAAGCGGCAAAAAATATTACTAAATTTTCTAAAAAGGTCTATATACCGGATCCCGGCAAAACCTGTACAATATAAATATCGAATGAAAAGTCTATTCACTTTAAAAAAACTCGGAGGTAAGTATTATGAGTAAAGAAGCTATCATGGAAGCTGCAAAGCAGTCAATCGTCGAAGCAGATGAGGATATGGCTATGGAAGCCCTGGCAAATGCAGAGGCAGAAGGTATTGACTTGGTTGACCTGCTCAGCAACGGATACAGTGCTGGTATGAAAGAACTGGGCGACCTGTTCGGTATGGGCGAGATCTTCCTGCCGGAACTGATCTTCGCTACAGAGGTTATGAAAACTGTCAGTGCTGAAATCGAGAGCAAGATGGACATGAGCGAAGTAAAATCCGCAGGTACACTGGTTATCGGTACTGTAGAAGGCGACGTACATGATATCGGTAAAGGTATTGTAGCATCTCTGGTCAAGACCAATGGCGTAGAGGTCATCGACCTGGGAAGAGAAGTTCCTGCACAGAACTTTGTTGATGCTGCCATCGAGCACAATGCAGAATTCGTAGGAAGCTCCGCTCTGCTGACTACTACTATGACTGTTCAGAAGGACATCGAAGATGCATTGAAAGAAGCTGGCATCAGAGACAAAGTTAAGACTATGGTAGGCGGCGCGCCTGTAACCAACCGCTGGGCAGAAAAGATCGGCGCTGACGCTTATTGCGAAGACGCTTCCGATACAGTAAACTTCATCATGAACTGGATCGAACAGCTGTAAGGCAGACAGTCCCTGCAGCGATTGCAGGAAATCAAGCAAATAAACATTGGAGGTAGTGATATGGGTAAATTTATCCATGAAACTGACATCAAAGGATATAATATTTTATCCAATGAGGATTTAGACGCACTTCACGAAGCGACCCTCCAGCTGATGGAAGACTACGGCCTTCAGATGCATGGAAAAGAAGCGTTAGACATCTTAGCCGGCGCTGGCTGTGAAGTTGATTATGAAAATGACAGAGTAAAATTCCCGAGAAATCTGGTAAACGACGCAATCGAAAAGTGCCCTGCAGAGTTTACACTCTGCGGCAGAACGCCGGACAAGGATACCGTGGTCGGCGGCAAGAAGGTTGCATATAAGAACTTTGGTACGGGCGTATTCATCTTTGACCCTTATACAGGCGAACTGAGAGAATCCACCAAAGAAGACCTGGGTAATGTCGCAAGATTTATCGATGCGATCCCTGAGATTGACGTATTCTCTATCGCTGTAACGGCAGGCGACGTAAACCAGAAGGTTCGTTCCCTGCACGAAGCGGAAGTTGTATTCAACAACTTAACAAAGAACTTTGCGCACGACCTGGAAGGCGTAAAGAATACACAGAGATTTATCGACATGGCCGCTATCATTCAGGGTGGTTATGACAAGCTGAGAGAAAGACCGATCGTGGCTATGGGCGCATGCCCGAACAGCCCGCTGGAGATCAATGAAAACGAGACCAGCATCATCATCCTGTCCGCAAGACACGGTCTGCCGATCGACATTCTTTCCATGGGCCTCTGCGGCGCTACGACTCCGGCTACTCTGGCTGGTACTCTGGTCTGCACCAACGCAGAGATCCTGGGCGGCATCGTTCTGGCACAGATCGTAAATCCGGGCAACCCGATCCTGTACGGATCTTCTACAACGATCATGGATATGAAGACCGCGCAGTCTCCGGTCGGCGCTCCTGAACACGCGATGTGTTCTGCGGCAGTAGGCCAGATCGGCCATTACTACGGCATTCCTACTAACGTAGGCGGCACGTAGGCGGACGGAAAATGCTTTGACGTTCAGTTAGGACATGAAAAGACCATGACTAACATGCTGCCTGCTCTGACAGGAAGCAACGTTATCTACGGCATGGGCATGATGGAAATGGGTATGACAATGAGCTACGAGCAGCTGCTGTGCGACGCGGAAATCGTGAGGATGACGAGGAGGATTCTTCAGGGTATTCCAGTAAACGACGACACAATGGCTCTGGATGTAATCAAGGCAGTAGGACCTGCTAACAATTACCTGGCACAGAAGCATACCAGAAAATACATGAGACAGGAACTTTCCACCACCCAGTTCATCGACCGTACACAGAGAGAGACATGGGAAAAGAAAGGCGCTATGACGATGACCGAGGCTACCAGAGCCAAGGCGATCGATATCTTAGAGAATTATAAGCCTGAACCGCTTCCTGAAGATGTTAAGAAGAGGATTCATGACATCGTAGTGGAAGGCGAGGAAGAGGCTGAAGAATTAGCTAAGTTTGAAGCGAAAAAACACTAATCTCACGTTAAAAATTTTTAAAAATAAATACTGAAAGAAAGGATGGGTACTATATGGCGGAAGATAAGAAATACTTCACCCGTATGGGCGACGGTTCTGTCGTTTACATGACAGAAGCGGAGATCCGTGCGGATATGGCTGAAGGTATGGCGGATGCCGTAAAGAGAGGCAAGATCGATCCTCTGACCGATGAAGAAGTCGAACATCTTTACAACATCATCACCATGCCGGGCAGTATCGTCGGCGTAGAACCTGGAAAACAGATCGTTCTGACCAATGACTCCGGCGGTTACAAATTAAACATCAAGAGCCAGATCCCTATCGTAAAAGACAATGAGGTTCTGATTTACGAAAGATGTCTGGGTGTTGACTCTGTAGACGTTGGTAACTCCGACTACAACTATAAGACTGCAAAAGGTGTCGCACAGCGTGAAGCTGGCGCTCTGAAGCAGGCTTTGAATATCAGCACAATGCCGCTGTTCTATGGAGCTATGACGAACCTGGGTTTCTATACGAAACCTGACGGTCCTGTAGACAACTGGGCAGAGCTGCTGCCGGAAGGCAAGATCAAGGAGGCGATGGCTGCACAGGAGGAAGCGATTCCACATGCAGTTAAGGACATCATATATGTTGCAAAACAGATGTACGATGTAGGCGCTGACGGTATCAACCTGGATACTTCCGGTGCTGCCGGAGACGCAGACTTCCTGGCTGCGCTTCAGGCTTGTGAAGAAATCAAAAAACAGTTCCCTGAAATGGGTGTTGAAATTGGTATGGCCGGTGAATTCGTACTCGGTATGCACGGCAGACTGAAATACGATGGTAAGAGACTGGCTGGACTCTATCCACATGACCAGGTAAAACTGGTAGAAAAAGCTGGCGCAAGCATCTTTGGCGCAGTTGTAAATACCAACTGCAACAAGACTTTCCCTTGGAACATTGCAAGAGTATGTACTTTCATCAAAGCTTGTACTGCTGTAGCAAACATTCCGGTACACGCAAACGTTGGTATGGGTGTATGCGGCGTTCCGATGGTAGAAAATATGCCGAGCGATATGATCTCCAGAGCTGACAAAGCTTTAGTCGAGATCGGAAAAGTGGACGGGTTCTAGGTAGGCGTAGGTGATCCTGTAGGCGCTGAAGCTACACACTCCATTTGTGCTGGTATGGGCGGCGTTCGTACTGCCGGAGATCTGGTATTACGTATGCAGCTCGCTGAAAAGATGAAAATCGACGAAGCCAAAGCGTATGTAGCTGAAAAACTCGGAGTAACGATCGATGAATTACATGACATCGTAACAATGACTGATAAGAGAACTGATTTAGGTCTCGGCCTGTCTCACGTTGAACCTTGTGCAGAGGAAAACAACGGCATGGCGGCTAAGTTCAGAATCGCTGAAGTTCTTGGAATCAAGATCAACTCCGTTGAAAAATTCAAAGAAAGAGCAGGCCTGAAATAAGTCAGAGTATTTTTAGAAGCGCGGTCCGCAAGGAGTGGGCCGGGTGAAAGAGAAATGATTTAAATCGGAACAGCTCAAAATTACAAAACAAATAAAGTGGAATAGGTTTGCGAGGAGTAGGCCTATTCCATATTTTGAAGAAAAAAGAAATAGCCAACGCTGTAATCTTATGATAAAATATAAAGTGAGTTTATTGTACGGATTCAGTGAAGGAGGCACGAATTTGGATAAGCAAGAATTATACACGCGGGCAAAAGAAGCGATTGTCGATGCCGACGAAGAAAAGGCACTTCGTATCATTGAAGAAGCAAAGAAAGACAACTTTGATCTTTTGGAACTTTTGCTGTCCGGATTTGGCGCTGGTAATGACGAAATCGGAGACCGGTTCGATGTTGGCCGTTTATCACTTCCGGAACTTATTTATGCGGCTGAAGTGATGAAGAATGTGACAAACACGATCCTTCAGTACCTTAACGAGGATGAAGAAAGATATCCGATTCAGGAGAAAAAAGGAACCGTCATTCTGGCTACCGTGGCCGGAGACGTGCATGATATCGGTAAAGGTATTGTAGCCTCTACTCTGCGGAACGCGGGTTTTGAGGTTATCGACCTTGGATGCGAAGTCCCCGTAGAGGTGATATTAGAGAAAGCGAAAGAACATAATGCTGATATTATCGGTACCAGCGCTTTATTGACCTCTACCATGTCGGAGCAGAAAAGGCTCGAGAAGCTTCTGACTGAAAGGGGCGAAAAAGATAGCTTTATCACCATGGTCGGCGGAGCGCCATGTACGCCGAGATGGGCAAAGAAGATCGGAGCCGGCGGCTACAGCGAGGATGCAGTGGATGCAGTACGGGTAGCGCTGGAACTGATCAAAGAAAAAAATAAATCAAAAGAGTAAAGCGCAAAGAAAAAAGTTTTGGAGGGAATTACAATGGGTAAAGAACTGATTTTCCAGACACTGAGACATGAACAGACAAATGAGATCCCTTGGGTGCCGTTCGCAGGCGTCCATGTTGGTAAACTGAAAGGCTATACAGCTGAAGAAGTACTTAGAGATGAAGACAAGCTTGTCGAATGCCTGCTGGAGGCAGACAAATTATATACACCGGACGGAATGCCGATCATCTTTGACCTGCAGGTAGAGGCAGAGATTCTGGGCTGTGACCTGATGTGGGCTGAGAACAACCCGCCGTCAGTAAAAAGCCATCCGCTGGCAGCAGAGAAGTCTATCCCTTGCAACTGCAAGATCCCGACACCGGAATCCGGCAGACTGCCTATGATCCTTTCCGCTATGAGAAGAGTCAAGGAAGCTATCGGCGATAAGACGGCGCTGTACGGCCTGATCTGCGGACCGTTCACTTTAGCTTCTCACCTGAGAGGCACAGATATCTTTATGGATATGGTATCTGATCCGAATTATGTAAAAGAACTGGTAAACTACTGTGCACAGGTCGCCATCGCTATGTCCAAGATGTACATTGATGCCGGCATGGACGTGATCGCGGTGGTAGATCCGCTGGTTTCCCAGGTATCTCCGAAGCACATCGAAAAGATGCTGTCCGAAGGATTTAAGGCAGTCTTTGACTATGTAAGATCCAGAGACGCGTTCTCATCCTTCTTCGTATGCGGCAATGCCACCAAGCAGATCGAAGTTATGTGCAAGATGGGACCGGACGCTGTTTCCGTTGACGAAAACGTCAACCTGCCGGAAGCCAAGAAGATCACAGACCAGTACAATATCGTAATGGGCGGCAATATTCCTCTTACAACTACCATGCTTCATGGTAATCAGCAGGATAATATGAAGGGCGTTATCGATCTGATCGACTCCATCGAGGATCATAAAAACCTGATCATCGCGCCGGGCTGCGATATGCCGTATGACACACCGATCGAGAACACGATCGCCTGTGCACAGGCTGTTAAGAATCCGGACAGCACCAGAGAGCTGATCAAGAACTATGAGACTGTCATCGATGATTCTAACGTCGAGATCCCGGATTACAAGAACATGGACAAGGTGCTCATCGAGTGCTTCCTGCTGGATCCTGAACAGTGCGCAGCATGCACATACATGCTGGCTTCCGTAGAAGACAACTGGGACGACCTGAAGGATATGGCGGAGTACAGAGTATATAAATACTTCATTAAGGACGATATCGCAAGAACCAGAAAGATGGGTATCGCGAACCTGCCGACCATGTGCATTGACGGAGAACAGAAGTTTATCTCCATCATTCCGTCCAAGGAAGAGCTGATCGAGGCGGTAAAAGAAGCGAAAGCAAAGAAATAAGATAATTTCTAAACTGTAATTTTAAGGTGGCAGGTCCAGGGCTTGTCACCTTGTTTGCCATATGGAGAATTGACTATGATCAATCAGAAGATAAAAATCGAAGAAGCTGCTGCCCACTCCCTGGCCGAGAAGCGCTTTATTCAGACCTGTGGTTTTGATCTGAGCAGGGGAAAGCACCAGCGAATGATGAAAATGGGCGAAAAGGTCCGCGATGAAGGCCTCGAAGGTATCGATATCAGTGCTGTCATTTCCTTTTTCGGCCCGGAATATTTCTCTGATGGTGCCATCAGAGTGGGCGATGCCGTGATCACCTGCAATTATTTTTCGCAGATCCCGGCAGAAGCGCTGGAGGGCGTGTATTTCTACATGCTGACGGCAGGCGAATGCCTTTTTTCCAGCGAAGAAAACATCATGGACTTTCTGTACGCCGACATTTGGGGAACCAATTATGTAGACGCAGGTATCCAGGTGCTGACAGAACAGTATATCAAAAAAGATATGGCTGAAAGGTTTGCGGGAAGAGAGGTCTGCCTGTCTGAAGAGTTCGGACCGGGCTATTTTGGCATGCCGGTCATCGAAACGAAGAAGTTCTTTTCCATTCTGGACGCGTCGTCTATCGGCGTCCGGGTCAAGGACAGCGGGCTGATGATCCCGCAGAAGACCTGCGTGGGCCTGTATCTGGTTTATAACAGAAGCGATATCAAAGCGGAGCAGAGCTGCATGCAGTGTCACGGCAATGCGGGAGGATGTCAGTTCTGCGCTATAAGAGCAAAGATGAAGGAGGAAGCATGAAGATCACGTTTTTACCACAGAATATCACATGGGAGGCCGAGCCTGGAGAAACCATACTGCAGGCTGCTGTCAAAGCAGGAGTCAGCATCGACGGCAACTGTGCCGGCATGGGGACCTGCGGCAAGTGCCGCGTAAAGGTTCTGGAAGGAGATGTTTCAGAGATCCGGGATCACCATCACAAGCTTAGTGAAGCGGATATAGAGGCAGGTTACCGCCTCGCGTGCTGTCAGCCTGTAACGGAGAATATGGTGGTAGAGGTGGCTGAAGCTGAGACTACCGCGTCCCGAAAGAAGAAACTGATCCGTCTGCCGGAGGATTTCGTGCCTTTTTCCGCAGTGGAAAAACAGTGTATCAGGGTTTCCGAAAGTTCGCTGGCTGATCAGCGCAGCGATGAAGAACGGATCCTGGAGATCTTCGGCTGGAAAGGAGCAGCCTTCTCCTATGATGCTCTTGCGAAGCTGCCTCAGGTCTTAAAAGATAATCCGGAGCGGCTCGTTACTCTGACCCACAGGGAAGGTCAGATCATCGACGTTGAGGCAGGTGACACAGAAAAGGCTAATTACGGTCTGGCTGTGGATATCGGGACCACTACGGCTGTAGTCATGCTGTGGAACTGCAGCGACGGATCCATGGTAGACGTTTCCGCCGTTACCAATCCTCAGGGCGCTTACGGCGCCGATGTCATCTCCCGTATCACCTTTGCAGGAGAGGCAGAGGGTAATCTGAAGATCCTGCAGCAGGCCATCATCGACTGCATCAACCGCGCTATTGCCGGTTTCGAAGAGGAAGACGGCATCAACAGCAGCAACATCTATCAGCTGACTGTGGTAGGAAATACTACCATGAGCCATGTATTCCTGGGAATAGATCCGGCTCAGCTGGCCTACGCGCCGTTTGCGCCTGTCTTTACGAGGGGCGTGCATACCGAAGCCGGAAAGCTGGGACTGAGATCCTTTGCTGAAGCGGCAGTTTACGTAGCGTCCAACATCGCGGGACACGTGGGTTCGGACATTACGGCGGGCGTTATCACTACGGACCTGATGGATCGGGACAAAGGCCATCTGTTTATCGATATCGGGACTAACGGGGAGATCGTTCTGACGGGCAACGGACGCGCTGTGGCATGCTCCACCGCGGCAGGTCCGGCCTTTGAGGGAAGTTCTATCAGCCAGGGCATGCGCGCGGCCAGAGGGGCCATCGAGAAGGTGGACATCGGAGACGACGGCGTAAAGATCAGCGTCATCGGCGGCTGTCAGCCTGTGGGCATCTGCGGTTCCGGCATCATCGACGCGGTGGGCGAACTGATCCGGACAGGCATCGTGGACAAGTCCGGGCGGCTTTTGTCCCGGGAGAAGCTGGAACAAAAGGGGATCAGTCCGGCGGTAGTGAGACACGTGCGGGCGAACGGCAAGGCCAACGATTTCGTGCTGTATTTCAGCGAAGACGGCAAACAGGACGTAGTGATCACGCAGAAGGATGTCCGCGAAGTGCAGCTGGCAAAGGCGGCTATTTCAGCAGGTATAACCATTATGATGGAGGAGATCGGCGTTACGCTGGATTCTCTGGAGAAGGTCAGCATCGCGGGAGCGTTTGGAAGCTATATTCGAAATGCCAGCGCGATCCAGATTGGACTGCTGCCTGCTGTCAGTGAGGACAAGATCCTGTCCTTAGGCAATGCGGCGGGCATCGGCGCTTCCATGATCCTGCTTTCTCAGCGCTGCAGACAGGAGGCCGAGGAGGCGGCTACGGAGATCGAACATATCGAGCTGGCGGGACGGGCCAGCTTTCAGGATCAATATATGATGGCTATGATGTTCTAGGAGAGGAGGAGCCTGTCATGACAAAATTTGAGAGAAAAGACTTTTCAGAAGAGGAACTGGTGCGTCTGATCACCACGGAGGACGCCGCAGAGACCGAAGCCCTCTTTGCCGCCGCGAGAAAACAGCGTCAGGCGGTGCAGGGCGACAAGATCTTCGCTTACGGGTTTGTCTACTTTACGACCTATTGCAGAAACAACTGCAATTTCTGCTACTACCGGAGATCCAACGACATCGGCCGGTACAGGAAGTCAGAAGACGAGGTCCTGGCAGTGGCAAAGGCGCTGATCGATTCGGGCGTCAATCTGATCGACCTGACTATGGGCGAAGACCCTATGTACCATGCCGAGCAGTTTGAGACGGTCTGCCGCATTATCAGAACCATCAAAGAGGAATATCATACGCCTGTTATGATCTCCCCGGGTGTGGTCAGCGATGAGATCATCGATAAGTTTGCTGAGGCGGGCGCCGATTTCTACGCGCTGTATCAGGAGACGCACAACCGCAGGCTGTTTGAGAACCTGAGGGTCGATCAAAGTTATGACGAGCGCATGCATGCCAAGCTTTATGCCAGAGACCGGGGCATGTATATAGAAGAAGGACTGCTGGCCGGAGTCGGCGAGGGTCCGGAAGATATCGCAAGATCTCTGAAGATCATGGGAGAGATCGGCGCAAGGCAGGTCCGCGTCATGAGTTTTATTCCGCAGGAGGGAAGTCCTATGGAAAATGTCAGAACGCCGGATCGTCTGGAAGAACTGAAGATCATCGCCCTGATGCGCCTGATGTATCCTGACGCGCTGATCCCTGCCTCCCTGGATGTAGACGGCATCAAAGGGCTGGAGGACCGGATCAATGCCGGCGCGAATCTGATCACTTCCATCATTCCGCCGCGGAGCGGATTTATGGGCGTGGCGCACAATGTTATGGATGTGGACGAAGGCGGACGGACCGTGGAGGAAGCGGCGGCGATCTTGTCCGGCATGGGACTGCGCATTGCAAGTGTTGAAGAATATCAGGCGTTTCTCAGGAAGCCGCAGGCGTGAAAACAGGGAGGAATTGTTTATGAAGATCGCAATTATAGGAGGAAAGCTGCAGGGCACAGAAGCTGTATTTCTGGCAAAAAAGGCCGGATTTGATAGCGTTCTCATCGATGCGGATCCGGATGTCCCGGCAGCAGGGCTTGCAGACCGGTTTGTCTGCGGCGATGTGGTCCGGCGGGATCCGAAGGCGGTTGCCGCTATGGAGGAGGCGGATCTCATACTGCCCTGCAATGAGAATGATGAACTCCTTGAAGCGATCTGCCAGATATGTGATGAGAAAGGGCTGCGTCTTGCTTTTGATCCTGCGGCCTATGCCATTACCAAGTCAAAGGCCGCGTCGGACGCTCTGTTTCACGAGAACGGTATCCCTGCGCCGCGGTATTATCCGGAAGGCAGACCGCCCTATGTGATAAAACCTTCGGGAGCCAGCGGCTCTGCCGGCGTGCGGCGCGCGGAGACCCGGGAAGAGGCGGCGGCGTTTCTGGCGCAGCAGCCGGATCCGGAGAGCTGGATCGTTCAGGAGTACCTGGAAGGCCCTTCCTACTCGGTGGAAGTGATCGGCACGCCGGGAAACTATCGCTGCTACGCCATCACCCAGATCCATATGGATCAGGTCTATGACTGCTGCAAGGTGACGGCGCCCTGTCTGTCAGGCCAGCCGGGAGAGACCCGGATCTGCGAGATCGGAAAGAAGCTGGCCGAGCTGGTGCAGCTTCACGGTATCATGGATGTGGAAGTCATCGATGACGGAGAGGATATGAAAGTGCTGGAGATCGACGCGCGTCTGCCGAGCCAGACCCCGATCGCGGTACTCAAATGCTCCGGTATGAATTATGTTAAAGAGCTGGCTGACCTGGTCTGTGCCGGCGCATTCAGTTCTGAGCAGACGGCGCCGCGGCAGTTTTCCGTCTACGAGCATTACCGCAGGCTGGAAAGATCGGAAGCAGACGGCGCATCAGAAAGAATCGTCCAGGAGGGTGAACACATGATGGCCAAAGCGGGAAAGCTGTCTCTGCTTACGGATTTCTGCGGCTGTCAGGAAGTGATGACAGACTACACAGCCGGAGCCGATGGATTTCGCGGCATCTTTATCAGCTGGGACCGCACGGAGGAAGGCCTTGCGGAAAGGATAAAACGGATCCCGGGAAATCTAAAATTGTTACCATAAAACTCAGAAATAGTATTAAACCGTAAATATTAGCTGTGGTACAATATTATCAGAAACAGGAAAGGAAAGCTGAGAGATGGAAAAGTTCACCGTGACCCAACTGGAAAGGATCTCTGAGCTGGGCGGCAGCCAGGCTCTTGCAGACAGGGAGTTTGAAACAATTCAGGAACGTGACAGCGTTTTCCGTAATGAAGAGAAGAAACTGGTGCAGCAGTGCCGCGGCAGGATCAAGGAACTTCTGGCGGATAAACACATGACAGACAGTGTTTCCGTGGGGAGAACCCTGGAGAGCTGGCTCATAGGGGAAGACTTTACCAAGGTGATCACGCCGACTATCATCACCAGAGATATGCTGGCTAAGATGACGATAGATGAGTTTCATCATCTGTCTGAGCAGGTATTCTGGCTTGATAAGAAGCGGTGCCTGCGGCCTATGCTGGCTCCGAATCTGTATGTAGTCATGCGGGAACTGCACAGAATCACCAATGAGCCTGTAAAGATCTTTGAGATCGGTTCCTGTTTCCGAAAGGAATCTCAGGGGGCGCAGCACATGAACGAGTTTACCATGCTCAATTGCGTGGAGCTTGCGGCAGTGCCTGATGGACAGCAGCTGGACGAGATGAAGCGCCTTGCCCATGCGGCTATGAAAGCGCTGGGCGTTCCTGAGGATGCGTATGAGCTTGTTACAGAAGAATCCACTGTCTATGGTTCTACCGTGGATATTGAGATCAACGGACTGGAAGTGGCTTCCGGATCCTATGGACCTCATTTCCTAGACAGCCAGTGGGGCGTCTTCGATACCTGGGTCGGCATTGGATTCGGCATTGAGCGTCTGACTATGGCTCTGGCGGGAAGCAAGACCATTAAAAAATTTGGCAGAAGCATTACCTTTATCGACGGCCAGCCGCTGCATATCTAAGCGGCAGATTCTATAAGAGCGGAGGCGTTATTATGACCAGACTGAGAACAGAGTGGATCACCTATATGCTGGACGGTATGGAGGAATACAACCGGCAGCTTCGTCTGAAGACAGGTTTGGACCTGTCTGGACTGGTCAGGGATACGTTTAATATTTCTGAGGAAGACTACAGCGCTATGCAGAAGGATATTTCTGTTGCGGTAGTTCCCATCACCCAGGGGGAAGGCATTATCGGAAACTTCAGCCAGTCAGTGGCAGCGATCGCAGCCTCTATGGGATTTCGGGCAGATGTGATGGAGCATACCGATGTGGACGGCATCTATGATGCTGTGCGCACGGGACATCAGATCCTGTTCTTCGCGGATGATATCCGCTATCTGGCCGTGAATGTGAAGGAAGGCACATGCTCTGACAATAACTACGCTACGGCTTTGGGATTTATCCGGACCATGAAAGCTCTGATGGAGCGGCACGGTAAAGACATTACTGGTGAAAAGCTGCTGCAGATCGGCTTTGGCATTGTGGGAAAAGAGGCTGCAGAGATCCTGAAGCAGATGGGTGCGGACTTTGATCTGTATGACAAGGACCAGAGCGCGGCAGCGGCCTTTGACGGAAAGAAATTATCCGGACAAGAAGAGATCAGAAATTATTCCTATATATTGGATTTTACTAATGAAGGCGGTTGGCTGACCAGAGAGGATCTGGCCGGTGACCTGCTCTACGTCAGCCCCGGCGTGCCATATTCCATGGACGAGGCGGCAGCGGCGGCTTTTGAGGACAGAGCCGTCCATGACAATCTGGAGATCGGAACCGCCATTATGCTGGGACAGTGTCTGCTGACGCAGAAATAACAACCGCAGTCTGCTGTTTCCGCAAAAATATGATATGGGGTGCGGATCGTATGGATCACATAGACTCTAAATCTATGCAGCCGGGTGAGACTCCCGGGCACCTCGCCATTTATGACCTAACCCGATGAGAGCAAGCGCAGCGAAGGTCGAATCGCAGGTAGGTCAAACGCGAGGGTCTCCCAAGAAGGCAAGCGCATAGCGCGCAGGCTGATTGGCAGAGACCTACGGCGCAGTACCTAACCCCAAGAGAACGAGCAATTATTGCGAAGTTCGATTGGCAGAAAGCTACGGCGCAGTACCTAACCCGAGGAGGAAACCCATGATTCAGATCATACTGCTCAGCGGCTTTCTGGGCGCGGGCAAGACCACTCTGATGCAGCGTCTTTTAGACAATTACGCTGATAAAAAGATCGGCGTGATCATCAATGAGTTCGGCGAGATCAATATTGACGCCAGACTGGTCAGCCGCGACGGCATCCAGATGGCGGAGCTGTCCAACGGCTCTATCTTTTGTGCCTGTATCAAAGATAAATTTGTCGATGGGCTTATTGCTATGTCTAAAACTGACATCGAGTATCTGTTTATCGAGGCTTCCGGTCTTGCGGATCCGTCCAACATGGGAGAGATCGTGGCCGGTATCCGCAAAGATACCGACGATAATCTGATGATCAGAGGTTCTGTCTGTGTGATCGACGGCGTCAGCTTTCTGGAGCTGGTTGACGTGCTTCCGGCCCTGGAGCGGCAGGTAAGGCATGCTAACGCTGTCATCGTGAATAAGATGGATCTGATCGATGATACCGTTTTCAAGGAGATCACCCAGTGCGTGGGTGAGATCAATCCCGCGGTAAAGATCTATGCTGCTACCCATTGCGATGTGGATATTCAGCAGATCGCGGATGATTTTTCACCGGTGACGGCTGTCAGCGAGGATACCACGAACACCTATGAGTCGCGGCCGAATTCCTTCATCGTCCACTGCGACGAGCCGATAGAAAAGGCGAAGCTGACGGAGTTTATCCGGGCTATCGCGCCGAGCAGCTATCGTATCAAAGGCTTTGCCAACACTACGGAGGGCGTCGTGGAGGTCAGCGGCGTAGTGAACAACCTGATCATAAGCCCATGGGATCATGAGGAAAAGACGGAGATCGTAGTGATCTCGTCTGTAGGCATCAGGATGCTGAGCCTGATCACCCAGTATTCCGAGGAGATTTTAGAAGGAAGGTTCTATATCTGATGGGAGACAGCAAAAAAAGATATTACCGAAAAAATGTGGAACTCTTTATCCTGCTGGATAAGATGAAGCTGTGGCCTGCGAGAAGCGGCGTTCTTCACGGCATCAAGACGATCGAACAGAACGGTAAATACGCAGTGATCACTACCCACTGCGGAAAGACCATCCGGATCTATAATTCACGGAATTCCCGCGCGGCCAGATGGCTGCGGAACAAGTGGGCTGTTAAACCGTGTAAAGACTGCAGAGTTCCTGAATGGAAACTGGAAAAGTATTCAAAGACATTCTTTGATTCTCATTACGGCAGCGATCTGCTGCACAAAGAGTAAAGGAGATGCCATGTATATAGAAATGGACTGCCCGTGTCAGGGTAAAAATCTGGACAAGCTTCTGCAGCCTCTGATCCTCTGCATTCTTGCAGCAGGCGGGGACATGCACGGATTCGCTATCCTTAAAGAGATCGGAAAGATGCCCAGATTTGAGGACAAGGTCCCTGATGCTACTGGAGTTTACCGATATCTGAAGAAGATGGAAAGCTCCGGTCTGCTTACTTCCAGATGGGATCTGGATGAAGAGGATGACGGAGGTAAGCCGAAACGGATATTTTCTATTACGGCCCGGGGAAAAGGCTGCCTGGCAAACTGGGGCATGGCTCTGACCGACTATAATAAGTATATCCAGTCGCTGATCACGATGATCAACGAAGCGATTTGATATTTGAAACACACGAAACATTTTTCTGTTTCAGAGACTTCGCAGGGCACTTCCCATGGAGGTGTCTTTTTTGTACATTGCCGCAAGGTAGAATTAGGAGGATCGTATATGGCATATATAGCGCTTTACTGGAGCTTCATGCTTCTGGGCTATTTCTCTGGCAGCAGGCTGCGCGCCCATCAGGAAAAGCTGGGCTTTTTAAACCTGCTCATGCTGATCTGCATCTCCCTGCTGGTGCTGCTGATGGGCGTACGTATGGGTACCAACGAAGAGGTCATTCACAATCTCGGCAACATCGGTCTGGAAGCTCTGGCTATCACTGTTCTGCTTATGATCGCGGGCGTGCTGTCTGTGACCGTGACCAGAAAGCTGCTGGGCATGGACAAATACGGGTATCTCAGAAACAAAGGGCAGACGCCTGCGGCTGTTGATACCGTATCTGAGCCTGCGGCAGGCGAAGCCGGCGGAGATGGCGGAAGCGGCGAAGGCAGCTCCAGTCTGATGAGCTGGATGATCCTGATCTCCGCGGCGGTCGGCGTTCTGGCAGGATATTTTATAGTTCGGGGACGGGTAACGGACATGGAAGGCTTCGACAGCGTAACCGGTTTCCTGATGACAGCGGGACTCTGCATCCTGCTGCATGTGATCGGAATGGATATGGGCCTGTCGGGAACTGTAGTGAAACAGCTGAAAGGGATCGGACCGAGGGTACTGGCCTTTCCGGCAGCTGTGGTTCTGGGAACCACACTGACAGCGGTGCTGATCGGATTGGTATTTGGCAATCTGACCGTGCGGGAGTCGCTGGCTGTCAGTTACGGTTTTGGCTGGTATACCTTTGCGCCTGTTACCATTACCAATGCCGGCCATGTGCTGGCAGGAGCGGTATCCTTTATGCATAACGTATTTCGTGAAATGTCAGGTATCGTTCTGATCCCGGTACTTGCGAAGCGCATCGGCTATATTGAAGTCACGGCTCTGACCGGGGTCGCGGGTATGGATATCTGTCTTCCTATCGTAGAGCGGGCCACCCGGCAGGAGATCATCGTATATTCTTTCGCGATCGGCATGGTGGAGGGTCTTCTGGTACCGATCCTGACCCCGCTGGTGCTGGGCGCGTAGAGGGCGCGTTCGTCCGTTCTGAAAAAGGGAATAGAAAAAGCAGGCGGCACAGCTTTCCGGCTATGTCTGCCTGCTTTTTAAGATCTAGCTGAAATACCGGAATACGCCTCTGACCTTACCCAGGATCTTGACATCCTGTACAATGATCGGACTCATGGTATCGTTTTCCGGCTGGAGACGGATGTGACCGTTTTCTTTATAGAAAGTTTTGACTGTGGCCTCGCTTTCAAATCCGTCTATCATGGCGACGACGATCTCGCCGTTGCGGGCGGTGTTCTGTTCTTCTACCAGGATCAGGTCTCCGTCCATGATCCCTACGTTTATCATACTTTCACCCTGAACACGGAGCATGAAATTGCTTCTGCCAGCGTAGCGGGCAGGTACCGGCAGGGTATCTTCAATATTCTGATTCGCCAGGATCGGCGTACCTGCGGCGACCCGTCCGACGATAGGAATGTCGACCACGTCTTCTCTGTCTGCTGCCTGCTGATTCATGGAGGATGCGGGACCGGCGCCCGCGCCTTCCGTATCCACGACCATCAGCGCTCTCGGTTTGGACGGGTCTTTTTTCAGATAGCCGTACCTGACCAGATTGGCGATGTCCTTATGAGCAGTAGATGTAGACTTGATGCCGATAGCGGCACAGATCTCTCTCACGGTCGGAGGATAACCTTTGGTTCTGACCTCATTTTTCATAAATTCCAGGATCTTACGTTCCCGTTCTTTCAAGTTTTCCATGCAAATATCCTCCTATGGTGAATCTGTGTTCATATTTATATACGGAAATTATATCATACGGCGAACAAAAAGTAAACGTTTGTTCACAAAAAAACTGCGGACGACTATTAAAAATAGTCGAAAAATTGCGCAAATCTGTCGTCGGGAAATTGACGTGAAAGCAATTTTATCGTATAATAAAATGTACTTATGAAAAATGGAGAAAGATGTAATATGGTTAAATATTGGATAAAAGGGACAGTGATACTCTACATATTGTGGCTGATGCTTTCCGGAAAGATGGAAGCCAAGTTCCTTATCGTAGGACTTGCTGCTGCCGGATTCATCGCATGGCTGTGTCTGAAATCCCTGTGGATCCTGAATGAAAAAGGAGATCGCACGTATAGTCTGCTGGATGTCAGTCTGTGGCGGTTTTTCAAATACTGGCTGTGGCTGTTTAAGGAAATTATGAAGGCAAGTCTGGATGTAGCCAGACTGGTGATCCAGCCAAAGATGCCTGTTGATCCGCAGATCATCGAGTTTGAATGTAAATTTGACAATCCTATTGCGGCCACGATGCTTGTCAATTCTATAATTCTGACGCCGGGAACAGTGACGCTGGATGTGCTTGAGGGAAACCACTTTGTGGTCCATGCACTGACCTATGAGGTAGCTAAAGGCCTGCTGGAAGGTGAGATGCAGCGTCATATTGCGGCGGTCTTCGGGGAATCATACTGAAGTTTCACAAAGCTGTCATGCTTTAGAGCTCAAAAAAATGAACAACTAGAAAAAATATGAGAGAGGTAATTTATGGAGCTTTTTTTCAAATTCCTGCTGGTTGGAATCATTCTGATCATAGGTCTGATGCTGATCCGGGTGTTCCGGGGACCGTCTGTCTATGACAGGATGAACGGTATTTTCGTCATCGGCATCGATGTTATCGTGATCCTGATGCTGATCGGTTTTATCGACGGCAGAGAGGACATGTATGTAGATATCGCCATTTCATATGGCATTCTGGGCTTTCTGAGCACAATTATCATCGCAAAAATACTGGGAGGAAGCAAAAGTGATCGTTAGAGAAATCATTTCCGCAGCGCTGCTGCTTTTCAGTTTCGCGCTGATGCTCATATCGGCGATCGGCGTATTCAGGCTGCCGGATTTTCTTTCCCGGCTACACGCATCCAGTATCGGAGAGACGATGGGTATTGTATTAGCCGGAATAGGGCTCGCTGTCTACCACGGCTTTAATCTGACCAGTCTGAAGATCCTGCTGGTCGTGGCGGCTTTGTTTCTGGTCAACCCTTTGGGTACCCATTTAATTGGAAAGGCTGCGATCCATTCCGGTCAGCAGTCATGGAAGGAGGAAAATCATGCAGATATTTCTGATTGAAGCGCTTCTGCTTCTGTTTTTGATCGCGACGACGATCTTCATCATTATGGATAAAGATCTTTTGTCAGCGGCGGTAGTTTACTGCGCTTTCAGCTTTTGCACCATGCTGCTGTACATTGTGATGGGCGCGCCGGATGTGGCCTTTACGGAGGCTGTCATCGGCGTCATCTCCACTACCTATTTCGTGCTGGCTATCAAGACAACTGACAGGTGGTGCAGATGATGAAAAGGAAAGACAGGACGAAAAGGGAAACTTCAAAGAAAGATGTGGCAAGGCTGGTCGGCATCGTGCTGCTGGTCAGCATCGTCAGTATCGCATGGAGCCTGATCGATCTGCTTCCTGTGATCGGCGATCCGGCTTCTCCGCCAAATGCGCATGTTTCCCATATCTATATAGAGGAAGGGCCTTCGGAAACCAATTCTCCCAATCTGGTAACGGGCGTTCTGGCTGATTACAGAGGCTTTGACACGCTGCTGGAGACAACAGTCATGTTTCTGGCCGGTTTTTCTGTCGCCATGGTTCTGGCCAACCGGCTGAAGCGGCACTGGGATGTGGAGATTTTCGGTCAGTTTAAATCCTTTGGCGGACCGGCTATACGTTCCATCATTCCGCTGATCGTACCGATCGTGCTTATCTACGCTGTCTACGTTCTGATGCATGGTGAGGTCAGTCTGGGCGGCGGCTTTCAGGCCGGCGCGCTGATCGCCATGGCATATATCCTATACGTTATGGTGGCGGGCATCGAGATCAAAAGCATCAAGGTCACACAGCACTTTGCTGTATGCGCGGCCGCTGCAGGCGTACTGATCTATGCGCTGACAGGGTTACTGCCGCTGTTTTTCGGAGGAAAATTTCTGGAGTACGGAAAGCTTCCTCTGCCGCTTCACACAGAAGAGCTGCATTCTGTCGGCATTCTGCTTATTGAGATCGGCGTTACGGTGTGCGTGGCTGCCACCATTATTACCATTCTGGAAGCTGTTTTAGAAAGGAAAAGTATACATGAGCGAGATTAACGCTTTTTTGGCCGAACGGGGCATCTACATGCTGACTGTCATATTGTTCTTTCTGGGAATGTTTGGCATGGCCACCTGCGGCAACTATATGAAAAAACTGATATGCATGAATATCATGCAGGTGGCCGTGATCTTTTTCTTCCTCTGTCTGGCACAGAAAAACGGAGGAACGATCCCGGTCACGCTGCAGGGTCTTTTTCATGCGGATGATTACATAAACCCGCTGCCCCACGCGCTTATGCTGACCGCCATCGTGGTCAGTCTGGGAACTACAGGGCTGGGACTGGCGTTTCTGATGCGGATCAAAGAAAAATACAAATCTCTTGAAGAAGAGGATATCATCAAGAAGGAGGATGAATCATGTTCGTGATAAATAATCTTCCTGTTCTGGTCGTTTTCTGTCCGCTGTTTGGAGCGCTGCTCTGTCCTATCCTCTCCTGGTTCAACAGGCAGGCCGGCAGATGGTTTGTGACGGCAGCGTCAGGTCTGGCTCTGATCTTTTCTGTGATGCTGCTGCGGCAGATCTCAGCTGACGGTCCGGTCCATTACTGGTTCGGAAACTGGGCGCCGCCTTACGGCATTGAATTTTCCATAGACTCTCTTAACGGAGTTCTGCTGGTGCTCATCTGTTTTATGGGGTTTTTGAGCACTCTGTACAGCATGCCTTTTATAGAGGGAAAGAGCCGCTTCCGCAGCTCAGGCTACTATTCGATCCTGTCTCTTCTGATCACAGGGCTTATAGGGATGACCGCCACAGGCGATGTGTTTAATCTGTACGTTTTTCTGGAGATCACGTCTCTGTCCGGCTATGCCCTGATCGCCATGGGCGGCGACAAAGGGGTCACATCGGCTTTTCGCTATCTTCTCATCGGCACCATAGGCGCGTCCTTCTATCTGCTGGGGGTCGCCTTTATCTATGGTGAGACTGGTACTCTGAACATGTATGATATGTCCGGACTGGTGGGTCCGGTGCTGGATTCCGGCACGACGATGGTCGCTATGGTGTTCTTTGTTTTGGGATTCGGTATCAAAATGGCCCTGTTTCCGCTGCACGGCTGGCAGCCGGCCGCTTATTCAGAGGCACATCCGGGCGCGGCGCCTCTGATCGCGGGCGTTATGGGAAAGGTGCCTGCCTACGCTATGCTGCGTTTTTTTTACTTCGTCTTTGACGCCAACCGGGAGAGCGTATCCCGCTTTCTGATCGTCGTAGGCGTTATGGCGTCACTGGGTATGATATACGGCTCTCTCAAAGCGATACAGCAGAAGGACCTGCGCCGGATGCTGGCTTATTCCAGTATCGCGCAGATCGGTTATGTGGGGATCGGAATCGCTATCGGCAATTTTTACGGACTGCTGGGAGCGGTGCTGCACATCATCAGCCACTCCTTCATGAAGAGTGGACTGTTTTTCTGTGTGGGCGGCATACGCTATAAATACGGCGTCTATGCTGTGGATCGGATCGGTCAGATCTATAAGAAGATGCCGAAGACCGCTGTGGTCATCGTTACAGCGGCTCTTTCCATGGTAGGCATACCGCCGACCGCAGGCTTCTTCAGCAAGTGGTATCTGGCTCTGGGCGCTGCCGAGGCCGGTTCTTACGCGTATATCGCTGTACTGGTGGTCAGCAGTCTGCTCAATGCTATCTATTTCTTCGGACTTCTGGAGCATATTTTTATGGACCAGGATCTGGAATGCGAAGATCTGCACCCGGAAAAGCAGCGGGAGCTGCCATGGAATATGATGATTCCTATCGTGCTGTGCGGCGTAGGCATTGTGGCTCTCGGTCTGTGCAACACGTGGTTTATTGATCTTCTGACAACGACGATGATGGGGGTGGCCTAAATGACACAAATGCTTTTGGGGCTTAGGCCTGTATTTGCAATTCTGATCTCCATGATCGCTTCGGGCGTGATTCTGGTGACCGGTCAGCGGATCTCGGCGAACGCCAGAGAAGCTATTACCATGACGGCGGCTGTGCTGAAAGCTGTCTGCGTCTATTCTATGGTGCCGGCGGCGCTGGTGGGAAACACCTTTGACGTTACGCTCTTTGAGATCGTGGACGGAGTAGGGCTGTCCTTCCGCGTGGACGGGCTGGGTATGGTCTTCGCCTGTGTGGCTTCCGGCCTGTGGATCTTTACCAGTATTTATTCCATCGGATATATGCGGGGACACGGGGAGAAGAATCAGACCGGATATTTCTCCGCCTTTGCCATGTGCCTTTCCGGCGCGATCGGTATCTGCTTCGCTGCAAATCTGCTGACATTCTTTATATTTTATGAGATCCTGACTGTTGCCACCTATCCTCTGGTGGTGCATTACAGAGATGAAAAGGGTAAAAGATCCGGGCGGAAGTATCTGCTCTATACACTTGCCAGCGGCCAGCTTTTCTTTGCGGGCATCATATACGTCTATGTGAAGTGCGGCACGATGGATTTTACTGCCGGCGGTTTTGTTACCGGCATGACAGAAAAGGAAGCGGCGTTTGCTTTCTTTCTGATGATCCTGGGCGGCGCGGTAAAAGCCGGCGTCATGCCGCTGCACAGCTGGCTGCCTGTTGCCATGGTGGCGCCTACTCCGGTCAGCGCCCTGCTTCACGCGGTGGCCGTGGTCAAGGCGGGAGCCTTCTGTGTGATACGGATCGTCTGCTATACCTTTGGTCCAGAGCTGTGCAGAGCCTGCGGCGCGACAGATGTGCTGGCATGGTTTGCCGCAGCTACGATCCTGCTGTCTTCGCTGATCGCGATCCGGAAGGATAATTTAAAAGCCCGGCTGGCCTTCTCCACTGTGGGACAGCTGTCATATATCGTTCTTGGAGTCTGCATTCTGACGCCGGCCAGCGTCAGCGGAGCCATTTACCATATCGTAGCGCACGCTTTTATGAAGATCACGCTGTTTATGTGCGCAGGCGCTATATTTGTGACGACACATAAATCAGAGATCAGCCAGATGCGGGGCATTGGACGGCGCATGCCGCTGACCATGGCTGCTTTTACCGCTGCTTCTCTTGGCATTGCCGGTCTGCCGTTTATGGTGGGCTTTGTCAGCAAGCTGAGTATCATACAGGGCGCTGCGCAGGCCGGCCAGCCGCTGCTTATCGCGACACTGGTGGCAAGCGCGCTGCTTGCGCTGACTTACCTGCTTCCGGTCTGTTACATTGCCTTCAGCGGACGGAATATAGATCCGGATTTTGCAGGATATACAGGCAGTCTGCGCGGAGAAGCGTCAAAGCCGATGCTGATCCCGCTGCTTTTCACGGCAGGCGTCAGTATCCTGCTTGGTATCTGTCCTGATCTGGGCGCCCATCTTCTGACTTTTGCGCAGCAGGCGTCCTCAGCAGTCTTTGAAGGAGGAATATTATGATCGTTTTGCTGAAATATATCGCTGTCGGACTGGGCGGCAGCATGGCGCTGATCCTTCTTGCAAAGGTGGCCATGGCGCGGCTGCTGCAGCGGGACAATGATTACTATACAGATGAATATGACCGGGGAGGTGAGGAACATGCATGATCTGCATCCGGGTCTGATCCTGATCCTGACTGGTCTGGTCACGCTGGCCCTGCCGGGAAGAAGACTGCGCAACTCTTTTGCTCTTGGCGGAGCGGTTCTTGCCCTTGCTGCCATGGTTTGGATGGGAGACGGCGGACTTACCTATGATTTTACCGGCACTCTTCAGTTCCAGCTGCTTGCTGTGGACGGCCTGTCCAGAGCTTTTGGCCTGATCTTCTGCATCATCGCGGTGATCGCAGGCATTTATTCGATGAATACGGAATCCAGATATGAAAAGTGCGCCTCGCTGATCTATGGAGGCAGCAGTCTCTGCGTGGTTTTTGCCGGAGACTGGATCTCTCTGATCTGCTTCTGGGAGTTGATGGCGGTATCTTCCTGGTATCTGGTATGGGCCGGAGGGACCCATCAGGCAAAGCGGGCGTCCTATCGTTATCTGGCGATGCACTTTTTCGGCGGCAATATGCTGCTGGCCGGAGCCGTCTGGCTCTGTGTCCAAAACGGTTATGAGGTCAGTCTGCTTACCGGCGGATCGGGAGGGGCATACTGGCTGATCCTGCTGGGTGTGGCGGTCAACGGCGCTATTCCGCCGTTGCACACATGGGTGGCGGATGCCTATCCTGAGAGTACGCCTGCAGGAACGGTATACATGGGATCCTATACGACCAAAGTGGCCGTCTATGCGCTGATCCGCCTCTTTGCGGGAACGGAGGATCTTATCATCGTCGGCGGCGTCATGGCGGTGCTGGCTGCCTGCATGGCACTGATAGAAAACGATCTGCGCAGACTGCTGTCTTATCATATTATCAGTCAGCTGGGTATGATGGTGGCCGCTCTGGGCGCAGGCGGGGCTGCAGGTATCGACGGCGCGACGCTTCACGCGGCCTTTAACATCCTGTACAAAGGGGTTCTGCTCATGGCCGCGGGCGCGGTCATTACGGCTACAGGAAAGCGGAAGATCAGCCAGCTGGGAGGGCTGGCAAAGAAGATGCCGCTGACGGCGGGATGCTTTCTCATCGCTTCGCTTTCCATTGCGGGCATGCCGTTTCTCAACGGATTTGCCAGCAAGGCATTGATCATGGAATCTCTGCAGGGACATACCATCGGCTATTGGCTGGTCATGCTGGCCGGTGTGGGAACATGGCTTTCTATTACATTGAAGATCAATTATTTCGTTTTTTTCGGAAAAACGGAAAAGAATGTGGTCTGCGGCAGGGTGCCGGTATGTATGCAGATCGCCATGGTCATCGGCGCGGCGCTCTGTGTTCTGACCGGACTGTTCCCGGATTTCTGCTACAGTCTGATGCCGGGCGCCACTATGGCCCATCCGTTCAGTCTGCATCATATTCTGGAGTATATAGGACTGTTTATCGGAGGAACGATCCCGTTTGCTGTCCTGCTGCCGATGATGGCGCCTCACGATATGCTGAGCCTGGACTTTGACTGGTTTTATCGTCGTCTGATCCCGAAAATGCTCACATGGCTGTCTGCGCGGGTATATAACTTCTTCGGCAGGTTTGAGCAGATCTATGATAACGCGGTGATCGTCTGCAGATATATTCTGCGTTACGGGTTCAGGGTCTTTGGCAATATCCATGAGCTGAAGGATATGCGGCAGGATCAGGAGCGGACCGCCTTTGAGGGAGAGATGCCTGTAGGAGCGTTCATGGGGACCTTCCTGGTGTTCTGCATTATTGCCTTTTTTGTGATCTTAATACTGGAATAATAAAGATAAAGACCGGCAGTGGTAATTTCTTTTCAACTTTTTGAAGTATTTCAAGCAGTTGATTTAGTCATATTGATTTTGCCGGTCTTTTATGGTACCATCACTCCTAATAGACAAGGTCTAATAGGAGGAAGAGAAAGATGAAGAAGAAAATACTGGCGGTAATTCTTTGCCTGGCTATGGCGGCTGTATCGGCGGCGGCTTTAAGCGCCTGCGGCAGCGATGAGGAGGCGAAAGCGCCGGAAACTGAGCAGACGGAGACTGTGACGCTGAAAGTGGGTATGCTGGGAAAGGATATCAAGACCGCATGCATCATTTTAGCCAGGGAGCTGGGCTATTTTGAAGAGGAAAATCTGGATGTGCAGTTTGAAACGGTAAATTCTCTGCCAGACGGCCTGACGGCAGTCAGCATGGATAAGCTGGATATCCTGCCTTACGGCGTTATCCCAAGCTGCAGCTATATTTCTCAGGGGACGGATGTCGTCATTTTCGGCGGGACGATCTCTGAGGGAAGCGAAGGCATCACTAAAGAAGAGGAATCCTATACCGAACTTTCCCAGTTTGAGGGCAGGACCATCGCCTGCTTCAGGATGGAAACAGGACATATGATACTGAAAGGTCTGCTGAGAGAAGCCGGCGTCAACGCGGAATTCGTATATCTGGATTCCCAGCAGTCCATCGTGGAAGCCGTCAACAAGGGAGAAGCGGATATCGGTATGGTAAACAGCGGCTACGGCTATGTGGCGGAGCAGGGCGGCGCCCATGTGGCTTTTCAGGTTGGAGATTTTGAGAGCGACTTCCCGTGCTGCAGACAGACGGCATCCAGAACGGCAGTTAATGAAAAGAGAGACGCTCTGGTAAGATTTGAGATGGCGGCGCTGAGGGCCTACGCGACCTATCTCAACGATAAAGAGACCACTATCGCCGCGTTGACCGCGTATTCGGGCCAGGACGAGGCTTACGTAGAAGCTGTCATGTACGGCAGCGGGGAGTATGACAATGCCATGATCGTATCCCTGGATCCCAACAAGAAGAAAGTTTCTGATTTCTATGAAGTGATGAAGGAAAACGGGGATATCAGCGCTGATACGAAATATGATATCAACGACTACATCGATACCTCCATCTATGAGGACGCGCTGAAGGCCCTTATAGAAGAAGACAATGACAAAGAACTGTATGAACAGCTGCTTGCGGAATTTGAGGACAACAACAAATGATTCAGATGAACCAGGTGACATTCGCGTATCCCAAAAGTGACAGAAATGTGCTGGACGGCCTTTGCCTGAATATTGAGGATGGAGAGTTTCTGTGCGTGATCGGACACTCCGGCTGCGGAAAATCGACCCTGCTGCGTCTTGCGGCAGGGCTTGATCTGCCGCAGAGCGGAGAGATCATGATAGACGGCAAGCCGGTCACAGGACCGTCTGCGGACAGGACCATCGTCTTTCAGCAATATTCCCTGTTTCCGTGGATGACCGTCAGAGAAAACGTGCTCTTTGCCATGAAAAAAACAGGCCGGTTCCAGAAGGAAGAGGCTTTAACGAGGGCTGAATACTTTCTGGAAAAGACCGGCATGGCAGAAAATATGGGCAGGTATCCTTACCAGCTGTCCGGCGGTATGCGGCAGCGCACCGCTATCGCGAGGGCGCTGGCCATCGATTCACCGTATCTGCTGCTGGATGAGCCCTTTGGCGCTCTGGATACGCGGATCCGCAGCCAGCTGCAGGATCTTTTGCGGGAACTTTGGGCTTCCGGCACGGAAAAAAAGACGGTCATTTTCGTGACCCACGATCTGGAGGAGGCCATGATCTTAGGCAGCAGAATCGTTTTTATACGGGATGGAAGAGTCTGCCGCGAGAAGAAGATCTGCCAGGAGATCAACTGCTGCTGCAGCGGGAATCTGGGCAGAGCGGACTGCATGGCAATAAAAGAAGAATTAGCGGGGTGGTATCAGTGAAAAGGATTTCTGTTTCTGTGATCGTCTGTCATGCGGCTCTGGCTGCTCTGATCGCGGCAGTGCTGCTTCCGGGAAAGAAAGAGACAGCAGATCCTGCCGCCATGCTCTGGGTCATAGCGCTGATCGAAGGATATTATCTCTACAGACTGGCCCGATTTCCGAAAAAGAGAGATTCGGCGTCTGACATCGTATTGATCCTGTGGGCGCTGATGCTGCTCTGGGAGATCATGGTCAGCAAGCTGGATCTGTGTCATCCGGTGCTGGTACCGGCTCTGGAAAATATCTTCCATGTGTTCACCGATGATTATGTGGAGATGGCAGGAGGCGTCCTGTCTTCGCTGGAGATCCTCAGTATTGGTGTGGCAGTGGGACTGGCGCTCGGTACGCTGCTGGGGCTGATCTGCGGCTGGAATCAGCGGCTGAAAGAAGTCTTTTATCCCATTGCCAATGTGCTGGCCCCGATCCCTTCTATCGTCTTTGCGCCTTATGTCATAGCGATCATGCCTTCTTTCCGCAGCGCGTCGGTGGTAGTGATCCTGCTGGGTATCTTCTGGCCGAATTTCCTGAAGACTATTATCTCTGTGGAATCCATCGACAAAAATATCATCGATTCCGCCAGAAGTCTGGAACTGGGCAGCTTTTCCATGATTTTTCAGATCCTTTTGCCCTATTCCTTTCCGGGTATCGTCAAAGGGCTGAAGGTGACTATGACTACGGCGGTCATGATGCTGACCTTCGCGGAGATGATGGGTTCGACTTCGGGCATGGGATACTATATCGTCAATTATAATACTTATGGCAATTACACCAAGGTCATCGCCGGTATCATCGTGGTAGGACTGGTGGTAACACTGCTTTCTGCCGTCATTACGCAGATACAGAAAAAAGCCGTCAGGTGGCAGAATTATTAAAATTTGTTCTGTACAAATCTTTTTAATCGTGGTATATTAATGTGTGGATGGCATTCGAATTGAAGCTGTACCATATATCAGATCTTTTACCACGGGAATCTGGGACGCATCCTCCGGGAGCGGCACCAGGGACGGGACTGCCGCGGTATCATCCCCTCAATTTGGAGGTGATGGATATGAAAGCAGGTTTTATCGGAGCCGGAAAGGTCGGCTTCTCTCTAGGAAAATATCTGTCCGAAGGCGGCGAAAGCCTCACCGGTTATTACAGCCGGAGCAGGGCGTCCGCGGAAGAAGCGGCGGCGTTCACCGGAAGCAGGTATTATGATAATCTAGCAGATATTGTAAATGACAGTGATACCCTGTTCGTCACGGTGCCCGACGGCATCATCGGTGAAGTTTGGGATGACATGTGCAGTCTGCAGGTAAAAGGAAAGAATATATGTCATTGCAGCGGTTCGATTTCATCGGCCGTTTTTTTTAACGCCGAAAATTTAGGCGCATACAGCTATTCCATCCATCCACTCTATGCAGTCAGTGACAAGTATCAGTCGTGGAAGGAGTTATCCAAAGCGTATTTCGCCATCGAAGGCAGTCCGGCCCATCTGGAGGCGCTGCGGCAGGTCTTTGAAGGTCTGGGAAACAAAGTGGTTTCCATCGATACGTCCAGGAAGACTCTGTATCACGCGGCGGCCGTCATGGCAAGCAACCAGATGGCGGCGCTGGCCGATATAGGCGCAGACCTTCTCGTGCAGTGCGGTTTTGACCCTGGCGACGCAGCCGCGGCGCTGGCCCCTTTGATCGAGGGAAACGCCGTGAAGATCGCCCGTGTCGGTGCGGAAAAAGCTTTGACCGGACCGGTGGAACGCGGCGACGTGTCCACGGTGCGCAGGCATCTGGCCGTGCTGGAAGAACCGGAGCGGTCGGTCTATGTGCAGCTTTCCAAAAGACTCGTCCGGATCTCAGAGAGAAAACATCCTGAAAGGAACTATGAGGAATTAGAAAAGGAGCTAGAACAATGAAGAACACGGTATCCACATTCAAGCAGATGAAAGCCGACGGAGAAAAGATCACCATGCTGACGGCATATGATTATTCTACCGCCAAACTGATGGATGAATCCGGCATCAATTCTATTTTGGTCGGGGATTCCCTGGGCATGACCATGCTGGGTTACGAAGATACTCTGTCTGTGACCATGGAAGACATGATCCACCATACGGCAGCTGTAACAAGAGGCGCGAAGAACGCTCTGGTTGTCGGGGACATGCCGTTTATGAGCTATCAGACATCTGTCTATGACGCAGTGGTCAACGCCGGAAGACTGATGAAGGAAGGCAGATGCCATGCGGTGAAGCTGGAAGGCGGCGCTGCTGTCTGCCCGCAGATCAAAGCTATCGTCGAGGCGCAGATCCCTGTAGTGGCTCATATCGGACTGACACCGCAGGCTGTCAACGCGTTCGGCGGATTTAAAGTTCAGGGCAAGAACGAGGCTGACGCTCGGAGACTTCTGGAAGAGGCAAAGGCTGTGGAGGAAGCAGGAGCGTTTGCTGTAGTGCTGGAGTGTGTGCCTGCGAAACTGGCGGAGCTGATCTCAAAGACGGTCTCCATTCCGACCATCGGCATCGGCGCAGGCGCGGGCTGCGACGGTCAGGTGCTGGTATATCAGGATATGCTGGCGTTGTTCTCCGACTTTAAGCCGAAGTTCGTCAAGCATTTTGCCAACGCCGGAGAGGTCATGAAGCAGGGCTTTGCCGACTACATCAAAGAAGTCAAAGAAGGCAGTTTCCCTGCAGAAGAGCATACTTTTAAGATTTCCGATGAAGTTTTAAATAAATTGTATTAGTATTTTGGAGGTTTATTCTGATGAAAGTAGTAAAAACCATTGAAGAAGTGAGAGAAGCGGTACGCGGCTGGCGCGCAGAAGGCCTGTCTGTAGGTCTGGTCCCTACTATGGGATTTCTTCACGAAGGGCACAAAAGCCTGATCGTCCGCGCAGCCGCAGATAACGACAGAGTCGTAGTCAGCGATTTCGTCAATCCGACACAGTTCGGACCGACTGAAGATCTGGAAAGCTATCCAAGGGATCTGAACCGGGACGCAGCTCTCTGTGAAGAGGCAGGAGCGGCGCTGATCTTCAATCCTGAGGTCGATGAGATGTATGCTGATGACGCTACCACTTTTGTCAACATGACCGGTCCGTCTGAAGACCTCTGCGGCATGTCCAGACCGATTCACTTCCGCGGTGTCTGCACTGTGGTTTCCAAGCTTTTCAATATCGTGAAACCGGACAGGGCCTACTTTGGTCAGAAGGACGCGCAGCAGCTGGCTGTCATCAGGCGGATGGTCCGTGACCTGAACTTTGATATTGAGATCGTGGGATGCCCTATCGTGCGGGAGGCCGACGGTCTTGCGAAAAGCTCGCGGAATACATATCTGTCCGCAGAGGAACGGCAGGCGGCGCTGGTGCTGAGCCAGGCGGTAAAGCTGGGCCAGAAGATGGCTGAGGACGGTGAAAAGTCTGCTGATAAGATCGTAGACGCTATGAAAAAGCATATCGAAGCGGAACCGCTGGCAAAGATCGATTACGTGAAGGCCGTAGACGCGGTCAGCGTATCGCCGGTCACGGAGATGAAGCCGCCGGTACTGGTCGCAATGGCTGTATATATCGGCAAGACCAGACTGATCGATAACTTTATTTACGAAGGTTAATTGGGAAGGGGTAGTATCATGTATTTGAATATGTTAAAGGGAAAGATCCACAGGGCTACGGTAATGCAGGCCGAACTGGACTATGTAGGCAGCATCACCGTGGACTCCGAGCTGTTGGAGGCCTCCGGTATCCTGGAATATGAGAAGGTTCAGATCGTGGATATCAATAACGGCCAGCGTTTTGAGACCTATACTATCGCAGGAGAGCCGGGCAGCGGCATGATCTGCCTCAACGGCGCGGCGGCCCGCTGTGTCCAGAAGGGGGATAAGATCATCATCATGGCATACTGCCAGATGACGCCGGAGGAGGCGGGTGCCAATCCGCCCCGTGTCGTCTTTGTCGATGATAACAATAAGATCAGCCGCCTGACCAGATATGAAAAACACGGCAGACTGGAAGATATGTAATACGGTGTAGTGTAAGGTACACAGCCCCGGCGGCCCGGTGACGGGAAGCCGGGGCGTTTTTTATACGCGGTTTGCATTGACCGTCTGTACAAAAACGGGTATACTTTACCGTAAGAACATAAATTCAACTGCAAGGAGACAACATATGAGCAGATTGTATAAACGATACCGCATTATGCAGCGGGCTATGAAAAAAGAGCTTCGCGAGCACCGCAGTTCTTTCATTGTGTTTTCAATTCTGCGGGCTATGGTGATCCTGGTCATGATACTTCAGTTTCTGAATCACAACTATGAGAACGTACTGCTGTGCGGTCTGACCCTGGTACTGCTGCTCATGCCCAGTTTTGTACAGCTGGAGCTGCGGGTCGAGCTGCCCAGGACCCTGGAGATCATCATCCTGCTCTTTATCTTCGCGGCGGAGATCCTGGGCGAGATCCGTGAGTTTTACATAAAGATCCCTTTCTGGGACACCATGCTCCATACCACCACCGGTTTTCTGGCAGCGGCAGTAGGCTTTTCTCTGGTAGATCTTCTTAACCGGAGCAAAAGGCATGAATTCAACCTGTCGCCGCTGTTTCTGGTGCTGACTGCCTTCTGTTTTTCCATGACCATCGGCGTGCTCTGGGAATTCTTTGAGTTTGCCATGGATCATATTTTCGCTATGGATATGCAGAAGGACACGGTGATACATCAGATCCATTCCGTGCTGCTGAATCCGGAAGGTAAAAATGTGCCGTTTCTCATCGACGGCATCGATGAGGTCATAGTCAACGGAAAAGAACTGGGCGTCGGAGGCTATGTGGATATCGGCCTGATCGACACCATGAAGGATCTCTTTGTGAATTTTGTCGGCGCGGTATGTTTTTCTGTATTCGGATATTTTTATGTCAAAGGCCGGGGCAGGAGCAGGCTGGCAGAAAGTCTGATCCCCGCCCGCAAAGAGCAGGAAAACGATTTTCTTACGCAGGAAGAGAAGAAAGAAAAGTTTTTGTGATTTTTTTCTGACCTGACGGGCATTCTATATGTCAGAAGGGAGGAAAAAGACATGGCTTCCATTTGGGAAAAAGATGTGACCCTGCCCCGGTTTCCGGCGCTGCGGAAAGACGCGCGGACCGATGTGCTGGTAGTAGGCGGCGGTATGACAGGACTGCTGTGCGGGTTTTTTCTGCAGGAGCAGGGCAGAGACTATCTGGTTTTGGAGAAGGACCGGATCGCAGGGGGCGTAACAAAGAATACCACGGCCAAGCTGACATGGCAGCATGGTCTGATCTATACCAGGCTGCGCAGAACGTTTGGAACGGACGGCGCCGCAGCCTATCTCGCGGCGGGAACGCAGGCGCTGGACGCCTTTGACCGTATTATCGCAGGCGGCGTAGACTGTGATTATGAGAAAAAGAACAACTTTGTCTACAGTCTGCGGGCCGGCGAAAAGAGTGACCTGATCGAAGAAGCGGAGACCATTCGGAGTCTGGGAGGCAGGGCGGTCTACACGGAGCAGGCAGAGATCCCTCTGCAGATCAGCGGAGCGGTCAGGACATTTGATCAGGCCAGCTTTCACCCTTTGAAGTTTCTTGCGGCGCTTACAGGCGGACTGAACATTTGTGAGAACACCGCAGTTACAGATGTAGAGAAAGCCGCGGACGGATATCTGGTGCAGGTGGAAAGCGCCGGGGGCAGACATTTTACTGTCAGAGCCGGACAGATCATTATTGCTACTCACTTTCCGCTGCTGAAGCTCTGGGGCATGTATTTCGTGAAGCTGTATCAGCAGCGTTCCTACGCGCTGGCACTGCGGGGCACCGGCATGCCGAAGCTGGAGGGTATGTATATCGGAACGGAGGCGGGCAGCCTGTCTTTTCGCGGCTGGCGGGATGTTTTGATCCTCGGCGGTTTCGGCGGCCGGACCGGCAGGAGCGGACAGGGCTGTGAGGAACTGCGGCGGCAGACGTCAAAGCTGTTTCCGGCCTGTCACGTGGAGACTGTTTGGGCGGCGCAGGACTGCATGAGTCTGGACGGCGTGCCATATATCGGCCCTTATTCTGATCATCTGCCGGGGGTCTTTGTCGCCAGCGGCTATAACAAGTGGGGTATGACAGGCTCCATGATGGCCGCGCTGGCTTTGACAGGGCAGATGGACAGGGAAATATCAAAGGTGTTCCGGCCGGACCGCAGCATGCTGAGAAAGCAGTTCTTTATCAACGGGTTTGAGGCGGCAAAAAATCTGCTGACGCCGACAGCGCCCAGATGCACTCATATGGGATGCGCGCTGAAATGGAACCGGCAGGAACACAGCTGGGATTGTCCGTGTCACGGATCCCGCTTTGGCCGCGAGGGCGCGGTGATCAACGAGCCGGCTCAGAGATCTGTGAACAGAAGAAAAGGAGATATAGAGAGATGAATCAGATCAATTTGAAGCAGATCAAACTGAAGGCGGATCCGCCTTTTCATAACAGTGTAGATGTAGCTGTTATTGATTTCCCTGACGGGCCGGATGGTAAAGAACGGCAGCGGTGCAAGGTGACAGCGGAATTTGCCGAATGCGACGTCCGCCAGCTGCAGAGCCGCGGTCTGGATTTTGACAGCGCCATGGCCTATTATGAGGACTGGCTCTATCAGGTGATCAAAGTGCATCTGGCCCAGGACTGGGAAGCAGTCAGCGGTCTTGAAGAGGTCATGGGGATCATCAGAGAGAGAGTCAGCGCGTATTACGAGGGATGAGGAGAAAGCGGGAGAAAGCGGCAGTATGTTCTAGTTCTATGTTCGCGCCATATTTCGCTGTTGTTTTGCGCTGATACGGCGCCCATGGCCCGATGCGCGCCACATTTACCGTCCTTTTTATGACCATATGGCATGAAACAGGCTCTGTTTTATATTTTGCTATTATTCCGCAGGCATGCGCTCCGGCTCAGCCTGCGGATTTTTTGTATAAGTAAAACCACGCGTTTGACGCGTGGTTCCGGAAAGGTTTCACCGTTGAACAGAAAAACTCCTTCTGCTATACTTGGAATGCGGTCTGTCAGCTGCAATCAAAGA
>JAETRU010000068.1 GCA_021769965.1 Eubacterium sp. | reverse complement strand
CTTTGATTGCAGCTGACAGACCGCATTCCAAGTATAGCAGAAGGAGTTTTTCTGTTCAACGGTGAAACCTTTCCGGAACCACGCGTCAAACGCGTGGTTTTACTTATACAAGAAAAGAACGGTACCTATTGACCGTTCTTTAAATATCTGGTAATTTGCCTTTTTCTCCTTATACCAATTCTAACATGGCCCGATTCCCGCGTCAATGCCAATTTCGATGATTTTCCTTCAGCCTTCGATCTCATTGATCAGATTTACCATCTCAATGGCGCCTATTGCGCAGTCATAGCCTTTATTTCCGGCTTTTGTACCGGCTCTTTCGATGGCCTGCTCGATGTTGTCAGTGGTCAGGATACCGAACATGACCGGAATGTCCGCAGCCAGAGAAACAGCAGCAACCCCCTTTGATACTTCGGCGCAGACGTAATCGTAATGGGAAGTGGTTCCGCGGATGACGGCGCCAAGGCAGATGACGGCGTCATATTTGCCGCTCTTTGCCATTTTCTGAGCGATGAGAGGAATCTCAAATGCTCCCGGGCACCATGCCACTTCGATGTTTTCTTCCTTTACATCGTGACGCTTCAGACCGTCCAGAGCGCCGCCCAGCAGTTTGGACACGATGAACTCGTTGAATCTGGCGCATACGATGCCGACCTTAATCTCTTTTGATACTAATTTTCCTTCATATACTTTCATTTTTCCTTCTCCTATCTTATATTTTAAATATCTTGAAATCAGCAGTGCACTGCACTGCGCATGTTGTCTTTTAGATACTGATGTTGACAAATTCCTGATTTTTCTTCGTTTTTGTCAACGTGCGTGGACCGTCCGGTGTAGTGCAGCCTGGTCCAGTTCAGCTCAGGGTTTATTTATAATCCAAAATATGTCCCATTTTCTCCTGCTTTGTCTTCAGATAGAAGATGTCATGGGCATTGGCCGGTACCTGAATAGGGACTCGCTGGATGATCTCCATACCGAATTCGGACAGCTCGTAGACCTTCTGCGGGTTATTGGTCAGAAGGCGCAGAGTTTTTGCGCCAAGGTCTCCCAGGATCTGCGCGCCGATATAGTATTCCCGCAGATCGCCGTCAAATCCCAGCGCGATATTTGCTTCCAGAGTATCCATACCCTGATCCTGCAGTTCGTAGGCTTTCAGCTTGTTGATCAGGCCTATGCCGCGGCCTTCCTGACGCATATAGAGGAGAATGCCTCTTCCTTCTTTCTCAATCTGAGTCATGGCGGCATGCAGCTGCTGGCCGCAGTCGCACTTTGATGAGCCGAAAGCGTCGCCGGTCAGACACTCTGAGTGCACCCGGCAGAGCAGATTTTCACCGTCGCCGATATCGCCTTTTACCAGGGCTACGTGATGTTCTCCGTTAAGTTTGTTTACATAGCCGTAAGCTACGAAGTCGCCGTATTTGGTCGGCAGTTTGGTTTTGGCAACGCATTCTACCAGCTTGTCGTGACGCTTTCTGTATTCCTGCAGGGATTTGATGCTGATGAATTTAATGTTGTGTCTGGCTGCCAGTTCTTTCAGTTCCGGCGTGCGCATCATGGTTCCGTCCTCTCTCATGATCTCGCAGCAGAGGCCGCACTGCGGCAGTCCGGCAAGACGCATCAGATCTACAGTCGCTTCGGTGTGGCCGTTGCGTTCCAGTACGCCGCCCGGTTTTGCCAGCAGAGGGAACATGTGGCCAGGTCGTCTGAAATCCTCTGGTTTTACACCTTCTTCCACACATTTTCTGGCTGTGAGGCCCCGCTCCTGAGCGGAGATGCCGGTGGTAGTGTCTACGTGGTCAATGGAAACCGTGAAGGCAGTACAGTGGTTGTCTGTATTTTCTTCCACCATTTGAGGCAGATGGAGCTTTCTGCAGATCTCATCGTTCATCGGCATACAGATCAGGCCTTTGCCATGAACCGCCATGAAATTGACGTTTTCTGTGGTAGCGTGAAGGGCACTGCAGATAAAGTCGCCTTCGTTTTCTCTGTCTGGATCGTCGGTGCAGAGAATGATTTTTCCCTGGCGCAGATCCTCAAGGGCCTCTTCAATGGTGCTGAATTTGAATTCTTCTTTCATATGGATACTTCCTTTCCTTAAAGCAGTTAAAGACTTTGTTAAAATCCGTTTTCTATCAAAAATTCTCTCGTCAGAGTGGATTGCTTCGTTTCGCTTACTGACTGGCCGTTGTGATTCTGGTTAAAGGTCATCAGCCGCTCTACGTATTTTCCGATGCAGTCGTTTTCCAGATTCACGGTATCGCCCGGCTTCTTCTCTGCCAGAATGGTCTCTGACAGGGTGTGGGGGATGATGGATACGCTGAAACTGTCTGCATCGACTTTTGCCACGGTCAGGCTGATACCGTCGATGGCGATGGAGCCTTTCTCTATGATATAGCGGAGCAGGGAAGGGCCGCAGTCTATGGTATACCAGACTGCGTTGTCATCTCGCTGCAGCTTTCTGACTGTGCCGGTCCCGTCAATGTGGCCGCTGACAATGTGGCCGCCGAATCTGCCGTCTGCGGCCATGGCCCGTTCCAGATTGACGTGGCTGCCGGCCTTCAGTGTTCCCAGAGAGGAGCGGTTTAAGGTCTCGTGCATCACGTCTGCCGTAAAGCCGCTGCCTGTCAGGGCGGTGACTGTGAGACAGACGCCGTTTGTAGCGATGCTGTCTCCGACTTTCACATCTTCCAGAATGTCTTTGCAGCTGATTTCCAGAGCCGCTGACACGGTACCTTTCCGTACAGCTTTCACGGTTCCTATTTCTTCAATGATGCCTGTGAACATGGCTTCACCTCACTTTCTATGAGTATATCTTCACCCAGATGTCTGATTTGGAGCATTTCCAAAGTTACTGCCTGTGACGGAAATTCTACGCCGCTGCCGCCTACGGGGGTCATGGCCTTGTCGCCGCCGAAGAGCTTGGGGGCGATATAGGTCTGGACTCTGGTGACGATGCCTGCTTTAAGTGCTGACCAGTTCAGCTGGCTTCCGCCCTCCAGCAGGATGCTGTCGATCTTTATATCTGCCAGCTTTTTCATCAGTTCGTTTAAGTCTATATGGCCATTTGGATCTTTTCCAACGGTAAGGATCTCACAACCCGCGTCGATGTAGGGCTGCTGCTGGTCTTTATCTGTACAGCAGCAGGCTATGATGGTGCGGATTTCCGGCGCAGTCGTGACGACTTTTGAGGTGAGAGGGGTTCTTAGCCGGGTGTCACAGATAATGCGGACCGGATTTCTGACATCGCCCTGCAGTAAGGCTTTTTGTTCATCTTCCAAACGACAGGTCAGCATGGGATCATCTTTGATCACCGTGCCTGCGCCGACCATGATGCCGGTGAGCCGGTGTCTGTCCAGATGAACGTTGGCTCTGGCGGCTTCTCCTGTGATCCATTTGGAATTTCCGGCCCATGTGGCGATCTTGCCGTCCATGGTCATAGCATATTTTAATACCACGTAAGGCCGGCCGGTGGTGATATAGTGGAAGAAGACGGGATTCAGCGCGTCGCATTCCTGGCGCATAAAGTCTTCGACAACTTCGATCCCGGCTTTGCGCAGGATCGCCGCGCCTTTGCCGCTGACCAGAGGGTTGGGATCTCTGGAACCTATGATGACCTTTGAAAGGCGGTTTTCTATGATCGCCTCCGTGCAGGGAGGGGTCTTGCCGTAGTGACAGCAGGGTTCCAGCGTCACATAGATCTCGGCGCCTTCCGGATGATTGCCCCGCCTTCGGCAGTCGGCAAGCGCGTTGCGCTCCGCGTGGAGCTGACCGTATTTTTCGTGAAAACCTGTGCCGATGATCCGGCCGTCTTTGACGATGACCGCGCCTACCATCGGGTTGGGGCTGGTGCAGCCTGCGCCTTTAGCCGCCAGTTCAATGGCCATCTGCATGTATTTTGAATCTGTCATGATAAATATCTCCTTTATAACAGAACAAACCCTGAAACGATGATGCTTCAGGGCTTGTAAAATATGCAAAGGATCTCGCTCTGTCCGCCTTAGAATAAAAAAGCCCCGGAATTCAAAAATTCCAGAGCATATAACAAACAAAACAAAAATTTGCATGTATCTTCTTTCATCCAGACTATACTGTCGGTTTTGGAATTTCACCAAATCCTACGCTGACGCGCTCGCGGACTTTACCGCCGGTCGGGAATCACACCCTGCCCTGAAGATCATCTTATGAACTTTTCAACTACGCCTATTGTATACCTCTGCCTGCGGTTTGTCAAACATAAAATTTGTTTTGGTCGTGTCAAGTTGTTGTGGAGTTTTTTGTTGACAACTCCAATGTATTTTTAACAGAACAAAGTATTCCTTGCCTGCCCCAAGTCGTGGATCAGGGTCTGCGTCCCGCTTGCTC
>JAETRU010000027.1 GCA_021769965.1 Eubacterium sp. | reverse complement strand
TCCGGTGCCTTGTCGATCTGGTCGAATTCTACCTTTTCGCCAAGTCCGTATCTCTGATACAGGGTTGTTGTGATCGCTGCAGTCAGAGTTGTCTTACCATGGTCTACGTGACCGATAGTTCCGATATTGATATGCGGTTTGGTTCTCTCAAATTTCTGCTTTGCCATTTTCAGATTCTCCTTTTATAAACAACAAATAAAAAAATTGGAGCTGTTGAGCAGATTCGAACTGCCGAACCTCTTCCTTACCAAGGAAGTGCTCTACCTACTGAGCTACAACAGCCCGTCGTAACAGTCTAATCGTACTATATTTTGGGGTGCTTGTCAATATCGAATCGTTACGAAAATGACGATATTTCGTTATTTTTTTTCGTACAAGATCCGACAGCAGCATTTCAGGCCCGCTTATCTTCTTTCATATTCACTTCTGAGCATGGAATAGATGATCTGATCCAGATATCCCCGCTCCGCCTTGTAATTCTGCCGCAGAACGCCGTCACGATGCATGCCCAGACTTTCATAAAGCCTGATCCCCGTCTCGTTATCCGGGTATACGTCCAGCCAGAACCGGTTGGTGTCCATCTCTTCAAACGCGTATCTGATCAGAGCCTCCATAGACTCTCTTCCATAGCCGCGTCCCTTTTCTGAGATCGCGATCCTGCGAAGCTCAAAAATATGAGACTTGAAATCCAGTCTGACCAGTCCGTAGCCCACGATCCGCCCGTCTTCTTTTGCTTCGAAAATCAAAAGAAGATGATTCGGATCCGCGATCTCGTCCTCGTGCTCTTCTCTTGTTCCGATCCACAGATAATCACGGTTTTCAGGGTGGGATTCAAGGGCTATGATCTCTTCAATGTGCTTGCTTGCAGCTTCCCTGATCCAAAGTCTCTCCGTTTCAATCATCATATATAATTTACTACCTTTCTAAAAACAGCTGTATCTTTTTCTTGATCCGCTGGATCGCGTTGTCCACCGTTTTCGTGGATTTTCGCAGAGTGAAAGCGATCTCGCGATAACTGCGGCCGCGAAGCATCTCTTCCCAGACCCTGTTTTCAAGGGGACTGAAAATATCGCTTCCGTTGGCCTTCAGATAGACGGTCACCTCTTTGATCAGCATCAGGCTCTCCGGATCCATGTCAGGATTCAGATCCGCCAGCCGTTCCGCCAGCGGCCTTCCGCCCTCACTGCCGCCGTCCGGATCCCCGTCAAAACGCTCGCCGCCGGCGTTCAGCGACACTGACTCGTTGAGGATCTGATGCTTCTGCCGGCTGGCACCTTTGATGGCCGAAATGATCTGCCGGTTGACACAGAGCTCCGCAAAGGTCCGAAAAGACGCCTCACTCTCCGGATCATAATCCCGGATCGCCTTAAAGATCCCGATCATGCCCTCCTGGATCACATCGTCCCGGTCAGCGCCTACAATGTAATACGTCGTGGCCTTGCTCCGCGCCAGACCTTTATATTTATCGATCAGATATTCATATGCCGTGCTGCTGCCTTCCTGCGCCATTTTTACAATGGATTCATCGGTAAGCACGTTCAGATCTCTATCGCTCATCTCTCTGTCTTCTTACCTCGTACATCAAAACTGCCGCCGCGTTGGACGCGTTCAGGGAAGTGATCTTCCCCACCATAGGCATCGACACCGTAAAATCGCATTTTTCTCTGACCAGTCTGCTGATCCCCGCGCCTTCACTGCCGATCACGATGGCCAGCCGCCCGCTGAGATCCTGCTCGTAATACGGTCTGCCGCCCATATCGCAGGCAGCGATCCAGAATCCGTCCTTTTTCAGGCCGTCGATCGCCTGTCCGATGTTGGCCACCCTCACGCACGGCACGTACTCCACAGCGCCGGCCGACGCCTTAGCGACCACTTCCGTCAGCCCGCAGGCGTGGCGTTTGGGAATAATGACGCCGTGAGCCCCGGCGCATTCACAGGTCCGCATGACAGCCCCCAGATTATGAGGATCCTCCAGATTGTCCAGGATCACCACAAACGGTTCCTCGCCCCGGCTTTCCGCCTTCTTAAAGATGTCCTCCATAGTCCCGTAGGCATAGGCCGACGCAAAGGCGATGACCCCCTGGTGCGGCCGCCCGCCGGCAAGCCTGTCCAGCGCGGTCCGCTCGCTCTGATAGATCGTAACGCCCTGTTCTCTGGCCATGGCGACGATCCTGGCAATAGAGCCTTCCGCCCCCCTGCCTACCAGAAGCTTCTCCATATCCCGGCCGTTTTTCAGCGCCTCCAGAACCGGGTTGCGTCCGATGATCATATTTTTTTCATCAAAGAGGTGATCATCCAGAGTGTCTCCTGCCTGCTGGCGTTTCGGTCCTTGCGGCTTCTGCGGCTTAGACCTGCGGTCCGCCTTCGGCCCCTTCGGGCTGCCGGTTCCCTTCGGATTATACGCCTTACCTTTGCGGGCGCTGATCGCTTCCCAGTCTCTCTTATTCTTTGCCATTATATTCTCCTGTATTCCAGAAATTGATAGCGGATGCCTTTCTCCTCTTTGATCTCGCTGCGCCAGCAGATCGTAAACTCTTCCCGCTGATCCAGATCGACAAACCAGGTATCCGCCGGAAATTTATCAAAGATCTTCGTGATATAACAGGTATCGCAGCGGTCCAGAAAATCTCTGTATACCCTGCCGCCGCCGATGATAAACACATCGTCTGTATCCCTGTCTGCGAGGATCTGATCCAGTTCCGCTTCTGAATGGACCACTACTGCTCCCGGCACCTGATAATCCTGCCTTGAAGTCAGGACAATATTCTCTCTGCCGGGCAGAGGCCTGCCTCCCGGAAAGCTCTCCAAAGTCGGCCGGCCCATGACTACCGTTTTCCCCAGCGTCCGTTCCTTAAAATATTTCAGATCTCCGGGCAGATGACAGAGCAGTCCGCCTTTATAGCCGATCGCCCAGTTTTCATCCGCTGCAAGTATCAGTTTCATCTGTTTCGTTCCTTTCTTCTAAAGCCCTTAGATCGCCACAGGAATATTCTTTACCTGCGGGTTTTTCTGATAATCCGTGATCTCGATATCGTCTACTGTAAAATCATAGAAATTCTTTACATCCGGATTGAGTCTGAATTTCGGCGCCGGGTACTGCGGTCTTTCGATCAGCTCTTCAATGATCGGCACATGCCTGTCGTAAATATGGGCGTCCGCGATAACGTGTACCAGTTCCCCCGGCACCAGCCCGCAGACCTGCGCCAGCATATGTACCAGAACAGAATACTGCACTACATTCCAGTTATTCGCCGTCAATATATCCTGAGAACGCTGATTGAGGATGGCGTTCAGTTTATTGCCGGTCACATTAAAGGTCATGCTGTAGGCGCACGGTTCCAGTCCCATTTCCGCAAGATCCGCGAAATTATATATGTTGGTCATAATGCGGCGGGAATAAGGCGTGTTCTGAAGCTGCCAGATCACATTGTCCACCTGGTCCATCTCGCCCTGGCCGAAACGGTATTTGACACCCAGCTGATATCCGTAGGCCTTCCCGATGGATCCGGTCTCGTCAGCCCAGGCATCCCATATATGACTGTTCAGCTCATTTACGTTGTTCGACTTCTTCTGCCAAATCCACAGCATCTCATCCACCGCCGATTTGATGGCGGTCGGCCTCAGTGTCAGCGCCGGAAACTCTTCCGACAGATCGTAGCGGTTGACCACACCGAAATTTTTGATCGTATGGGCCGGCGTGCCGTCCTTCCATCTCGCGCGAACAGTCTGTCCTTCCGAAGAAAAGCCGTCACTCAGGATGCCACGGCACATATTCACGAATAATACGTCTGCTTTACTCATTTTTCAATCTCCTTTACAGCCCGGCTCATGATCTCAGAAAGCCGCTCATCCTGTTCGTCCAGATACAGATATCCTATCAGCGCTTCAAATGCCGTTGCCAGCTTATACGTTACCGCGTCCGCGGTCCTGGCCTTTGACGATGTCTTATGGTTTCTGGCCCGCTTGACCAGACGGACCTCATCCTCCGACAAAAAACCGTCCATCATGGCCTTCACCGCTTTTGCCTGTCCGTCAGCGCGGACGTACCTGACAGCCGTTCGATGAAGCCTGTCCGCATTCATCTCGCCAAGATCCATAATATGTTTTCTTATATATACTTCATAGACGGCATCGCCTAAAAAAGCCAATGCCGTCGTATTGATCTCCCTTGGATTCAGTTTTTCCATCTTACTCCTTGATGATCTGCACACCCTGCGGGGTATCCTTCAAAGTAATTCCCTTTGCTTTCAGAATGTCTCTGATCTCGTCCGCCCTGGCAAAATTCTTCGCCTTTCTGGCTTCCTGTCTTTCGTCGACCAGTTTCTGAATTTCTTCATCTATCTCGTTGTCGTCTTCGCCCTGCAGCAGTCCCAGAACATTGGCAAATTCCATCAAAGTATCCAGCGAAGCCTTCGCGAAGGCTTTTGTCGCTCCGTCCTTCACCGCTGTATTGGCGGCAGTGATCAGTTCAAATACAGCGCTGATGGCGTCAGCCGTATTCAGGTCGTCGTCCATAGCCTTCTTAAACTCTTCTCTGTATTTTTCATAAGCGGCAAAAGCTTCCTTTTCAGCGCCGGTCATATCGCCTTCAGCGCCTGCTTCCGCCAGGTAAGTCAGGTTTTCCTTGCAGTTTTCCATTCTGGCAAGGCCGTTCTTCGCCTGTTCCATCAGCGTATCACTGAAGTTGATCGGGCTTCTGTAATGGCCTGACAGCAGGAAGAAACGCATAACTTCTCCCTTGTAATCCTTCAGGATGTCTCTGACTGTGAAGAAGTTGCCCTTGGATTTAGACATCTTCTCATTATCTATGGTAATATAGCCGTTGTGCATCCAATAGTGTGCGAAAGGCACGCCGTTGCAGCATTCGGACTGCGCGATCTCATTCTCATGGTGCGGGAACTGCAGATCCTGTCCGCCCGCGTGGATATCGATAGTGTCGCCCAGGTGCTTTTTGCTCATGGCAGAGCACTCGATATGCCAGCCCGGTCTGCCCATGCCCCACGGAGACTTCCAGGCGATCTCGTCATCGGTCTTTCTCGCTTTCCAGAGAGCGAAGTCCAGCGGATCCCGCTTCACCTCTCCTACCGCGATCCTGGCTCCGGACTCCAGATCATCGATATTCTGGCCCGACAGCTTGCCGTATCCGTCAAATTTTCTGGTAGAAAAATACACGTCTCCGTCAGCCTCGTAGGCATATCCCTTGTCGACCAGCGTCTGAACGAAAGTAATAATATCGTCGATGTGCTCAGATACTCTCGGGTGTACATCCGCTTTTTTTACATTCAAAGCCGCCGCGTCCTTAAAGTATTCCCCGATATACTTTTCCGCGACCTCCGGCGCAGTAATGCCTTCTTCTCTGGCTCTGTTAATGATCTTATCATCCACATCTGTAAAGTTCTGAACAAATTTTACCTTATATCCGCTGTACTCCATATACTTTCTCAGCGTATCGAATACAACGAAAGGTCTGGCGTTTCCAATGTGGAAGAAGTTGTATACCGTAGGGCCGCAGACGTAGATAGAGACCTCGCCCTCTTTGATCGGCACAAATTCTTCTTTTTTTCTTGTCAGCGTGTTATATATTTTCATTTTCTTTCCCTTTCTGGTCGTTTGTTAACTGATTGATCCTGCCTTCCAGCATGACGATCCGCCGCCGCAGGCATTCCAGCTCGGTGGCTACAGGGTCAGGCAGATTTACCTGGTTGAGATCCTCTGTGCTTTCTCCGTAGCGCCGGACGATCCTGCCCGGTATGCCTACCACGGTACAGCCCGGCGGGATCTCATTGAGCACGATAGAACCGGAACCTATCTTCACGTCATCGCCCACCTTGAACGGACCCAGAACTCTGGCTCCGGAACTGACGATAACTCTGTTGCCTATGGTCGGATGACGCTTCCCTGTATCCTTGCCTGTACCGCCTAAGGTAACGCCCTGATACAGCGTGACATCGTCGCCGATCTCCGTCGTTTCACCGATGACCACAGCCATGCCGTGGTCGATAAAACATCGCCTGCCGATAGTTGCTCCCGGATGAATCTCTATCCCTGTAAAAAACCTGGTCAGCTGCGAAATGATCCTCGCCAGCAGCTTCATATTATGCTTATATAGGAAATGGGCCGGCTTATGCCAGATCAGTGCCCATATACCAGGGTAGCAGAGCAGGACTTCCAGACTGTTTCTCGCAGCCGGGTCCTGCTTCAGTACGGTCTGGATATCTTCTCGAACGTCTCTCCAAAACGACATCTAATCTTTCCTTTCCATCCTCTCTTCAGAGGCTACTTACTAAATCAATCTCAAATATATACCCAGAAATAACCCGTCTTACACAAAAAAACTCTCTTCATCGATCAATTTATTCCACGGTGACTGTTTTGATCTTTACAGGGGTAAGCGGCTTATCCATGCCGTCTCTTGGAACCGCGGCGATGTCCTGAGCCACATCCATGCCCTCGGTGATCTTGCCGAAAGAAGCATACTGGCCGTCCAGATGCGGCGCGTCGGCAACCATGATAAAGAACTGAGAACCTGCGGAATTCGGCTTCATGGTCCTTGCCATGGACAGAACGCCCACCGTGTGTTTTAAATCGTTTTTCCATCCGTTCTGGGTGAATTCTCCCTGAATACAGTAGCCCGGACCGCCGGTTCCATTGCCGTTAGGGCAGCCGCCCTGGATCATAAAGCCGGGGATGACTCTGTGAAAAGTCAGTCCGTCATAGAATCCTTCCTTTGCCAGCTTCTCAAAATTCTCCACTGTGACCGGCGCGATGTCCTCGTAGAGCTCGCCCTTCATTACGCCGCCGTTTTCCATCTCGATCGTTACTTTTTTCATTGTCTTTCTCCTTATTCGTTATATCTCAGTTTATAATATGTCATACCATTGTGTTCTTCCTCCAGGATCCCCCAGATCTCGTCATTGAAGAACTTAGGATATACGTGCTGCAGCTTTCCGATCTCTTCCCGGGACATGAAGCGTACCTCACGCAGTACCTGCTTATCTGCCGCCAGCTCCGGATCACTTCCCAGCGCCAGCGTTCCGCCTTTGATATGACCGATCATGTAATTGACAAATCTCTGTCCCCTCGCCGGGGATACCTCTTCAATATGCCACGCAACGCCTACCACGTCGATATCCAGTCCCGTCTCTTCTTTGGCTTCCCGAACTGCCGCCTCGATGGAGTTCTCCCCGGCCTCAATGCCGCCGCCGGGCACCATCCACAGGTCTTTATCCTCGTGGTGCTGTCTTACCATCAAAATTTCTCCGTCTTCATTCGGTATGATGACTCTTACGCCGCCTACCCACATAATATCGCTCCTATCACGCCCGCCGCGATCACGATGATGATCGGGCTTACTTTAAATTTTTCTGCCAGGATCACTGTACCCAGCGCAATGCAGACCGTCACAGGCTCTACTACAGCAAAAGCGCTCTGGCCCATGAATACCACCGCCGCCGCGATGAGACCGCAGGTGACAGGCCGTATGCCCGTAAACGCCCCGTCCACAGCCCGGCTTTCCTTGAACCGGCTGATGAAAAAGTACACCACTGTCACCAGAACAAAGGAAGGCAGCGCAACGCCTACGGTCGCCGCAAGAGCGCCCGCACAGCCGGCGCAGTTATAACCCACATAGGTGGCCGCGTTGACCGCCATTGGTCCGGGGGTGACCTGGGATATCGCAACAAGATTAGAGAACTCGTCGGCAGACATCAGTCCGAACTGCTTTGCTCCCTGATAGATCATAGGCAGCATAGCCATACCGCCGCCAAAGCCGAAAAGCCCGATCTTGGCAAAAACGAGAAACAGCTTCAGGTAAATCATTTTGACTCACCTCCGTTTCCGGCTCTCTTATCCTTCCAGACGCTGAAGCCCAGACCGGCCGCTATGCCGGCCAGGATCGTCCAGACAGCGTTTACTTCAAAAAAGGCAATGGCCGCGAACGCCGCTATAGCCAGCACCCACTGAAACGGTCCTTTCAGGACCTGTTTTCCTACCTTATACGCCGAATAGGCGATCAGCCCCGTAGCCGCCGCTTTGATACCCTTCAGCGCTCCCAGCACATATCTGTTGTCGCCGAAACCGTGAAGCAGCTCGACCACCAGAATAATGATGACAAAGCTGGGGAGCATGACCCCGATGGTAGCGGCCAGAGCTCCCGCGAGACCTTTTTTCTTCTGTCCGATATAGGTGGCCATATTGATGGCAATGACGCCGGGAAGGCCCTGGCTTACCGCGATGCAGTCCACCGTCTCCTCCTCGGTCATCCAGTGCATCTTGTCTACCACAATATTCTGGATCAAAGGGATCATAGCCATGCCGCCGCCGATAGTAAACAGACCCAGCTTGAAGAAGTTCCAGAACAGCTGCAGCAGCAGATTGTTCTTTACTCGTTCCATCGCCGCTTACTTCTCCCGTTCCACGATCTCTACAGCTCTTGCGATAGCTTCATCGATCGTGATCTCTTGTTTTTCGGCGTCTCTTCTCAGCTTGTACTCGACCTTTCCTTCACCGGCCAGCTTGCCTACGGTGATCCTTACCGGAATGCCCAGCAGATCCGCGTCTTTGAACTTGACGCCCGGCCGCTCCTTCCTGTCGTCCAGCAGCACCTCTACCCGGGCCTTCTGCAGCGCTTCGTAGATCTTCTCCGCTGCCTGTGCCTGCACCTGATCATCAGGCTTTACCAGTGTGATGATCACATGATACGGCGCCACGGACATCGGCCAGATAATGCCGTTGTCATCGTGATGCTGCTCCACGACCGCCGCCAGAGTCCTGGTCACGCCGATACCGTAGCAGCCCATGACGATAGGCTGTTCCTTCTGATGTTCGTCCACATACATGGCTCCCATAGAGTCGGAATACTTGGTGCCCAGTTTGAACACCTGTCCCACCTCGATGCCTCTCGCGTGCTTGACCGGCGCGCCGCAGACAGGACACGGATCTCCTTCCTGCAGCACTTTCAGATCTGTAACGATATCGCCCTCATAGTCTCTGCCATAGTTGACGTTGATCAGGTGGTGATCCTCTTTGCACGCGCCTGCGCAAAGGTTCTTCAGTCCCGGCAGCTCGCTGTCCACCACGATCTTGCAGTCGTGGAGTCCGCACGGACCGGTAAATCCGCCGACACATCCGGTGGCGGCGCTCATCTTTTCCTCATCAGCGAACTCGATGGTATGTTCCGGAATGCCCAGAGCGTTGATCAGCTTGATCATGTTCAGTTCTCTGTCGCCCCGGATAAAGGCGGCTACATAGCCGTTTTCCTTGCCTGTTTCTTCATCATAGGTGACAAACAGCAGCGCCTTGATGGTCTGCTTCTTGTCCAGACCGAGGAAATCCGCCACCTCTTCGATGGTCTTGGTTCCCGGTGTATGCACTTCTTCCAGCGGCAGCATGGCTGTATCGTCCTGCGCCGGCGCGTCTGTGCACTGCGCTCGTTCGACGGTAGCAGCCATGGAGCAGCTTTCACAATACGCGATCTCGCTTTCGCCTACTTCGGCAAGGGCGGTAAACTCATGAGAGTTGCTGCCGCCGATGGCTCCCGTATCCGCTTCTACCGGACGGAAAGTCAGTCCGCATCTGGTGAAGATCCTGTCATAGGCGTTATACATAGCCTTATAGCTTTCATCCAGTCCCGCGTAATCCTTGTCAAAGGAATAGGCGTCCTTCATGATAAATTCTCTGCTTCTCATCAGTCCGAACCGAGGTCTGGCCTCGTCTCTGTATTTTGTCTGGATCTGATACAGATTCATCGGCAGCTGTCTGTAAGAAGACACGTCGTTTCTGACCAGATCTGTAAAGATCTCTTCATGGGTAGGTCCAAGGCAGAAATCTCTGCCGTTTCTGTCCTTCAGTCTCCACAGCTCAGGTCCGTAGGCGAACCATCTGCCCGATTCCTGCCACAGCTCCGCCGGCTGTACAGCCGACATGTGTATTTCCTGCGCGCCCGTAGCATCCATCTCCTGACGGACGATATCCTCGATCTTGCGCACAGAGCGCCATCCCAGCGGCATAAACCCGTATACGCCGGATACCAGCTTGCGGATCATGCCAGTACGCAAAAGCAGGATATGGCTCGATATTTCCGCTTCGTTAGGCACTTCTCTCAGTGTCTTGATATGCATCTTTGATAATCTCATAGTATGTTCTTTCTCCTTCTCTACTGTCTATATAGTATGCACACCGCCTGGGCAGCTATGCCCTCGCCCCGGCCGCAAAAACCGAGATGCTCTGTGGTGGTGGCTTTGATGCTGATTCTGTCTTTCTCTGTCTGCAGCGCGGCAGCCAGATTTTCTCTCATGGCGTCGATATATGACGCCAGTCTGGGTCGCTGACATACCACGGTCACATCGGCATTTCCCAGGGAATACCCTTTTTCTGCGAGGCCCTGCCGCACCCGCTTCAGAAGCTCCAGACTGGATATGCCTCTGTATGCGTCGTCACTGTCCGGAAACCACTTTCCGATATCTCCCAGCGCCGCCGCGCCCAGCATGGCGTCCATAAGGGCGTGAGTCAGCACGTCCGCGTCAGAGTGGCCCAGAAGCCCTTTCTCATATGGAATTTCAACGCCTCCCAGGATCAGCTTCCTGTCTTCGGCCAGCTGATGGACGTCATAGCCTGTTCCTATTCTCTGTTCCACAGGTAAATCCTCCGGTAATGTGATCTTAATGTTGGTGCTTTCGCCCTCTACCAGCACAGCCCGGCAGCCGATCCGTTCAGCCAGTCCGGCGTCGTCGGTACCCTGAAATCCGTCTTCTGCAGCTTTTCGGTGAGCGTCCCGAATCACCTGCCATGTAAAGCCCTGCGGCGTCTGGACGCAATAAAGCTTTGACCGGTCAAGGGTTCCGCCGGTCTCATGGCGTATGGTATCCTTAGGCGGCACGCAGGGCACTGCCGCGCCGCGTTCTGCCGCTGCCCCGGCCACGGCCAGGATCAGCTTCTCTGTGACATAGGGCCGCACGCCGTCGTGTATCAGGATCACGTCGTCTGCCGCGGGCGCGAGAGTTTCTACAGCCGCAAGAGCATTTCCCACGGAATCCTGCCGCGACGGACCCCCTTTGATCAAAAAGAGTCTGCCGCTTCTTATCTGAGACGCAAAGAGCTGCCGACAGTCATCCATATGATTTTCGGGCACAGTGATATACACCGCGTCGACGACGGGTGATGCCAGAAAGCGGTCCGCTGTGATCTCCAGGATCGTGCGGCCGCGGATCTTCAAAAATTGTTTCGGCACGGAAGCGGCCATGCGTCTTCCTGCGCCGGCAGCTCCGATGACTGCGTACACGTGTCGCTGTTTCAGCATGCTATTTCTTCAGCCTTCCAAATATCATTCTTCCCGCAGACGTCTGCAGAACGCTGGTCACGTTGATATCGCAGGTCTTACCGATCATGCGGCGGCCGTCTTCGACGACGATCATGGTGCCGTCGTCCAGGTAAGCGATGGCCTGCGCGTTGTCTTTGCCCTGTTTCACCAGATGGACGGTCATTTCCTCACCCGGAATGACCACCGGCTTCAGGGTGTTGGCCAGTTCATTGATGTTGAGCACGCCTACGCCGTTAATGGTGGCTACTTTATTCAGGTTAAAATCGTTGGTGACCACCTTGCCGTTCATCAGCTGCGCCAGCTTCAGCAGCTTCACATCTACCTCCGGGATCTCCCGCAGGGCTTTCTCGTTATCGGTGTTATAGATCTCGATGCCGTACTCATCCTGAATCTTGTTGAGGATATCCAGGCCTCTTCGTCCGCGGACCCGTTTCAGGGAATCCGAGGAATCGGCGATGTGGCGCAGTTCCACCAGAACAAACTCCGGAATGACGATAGGTCCTTCCAGAAATCCGGTCTTCATGATCTCCGCGATCCTGCCGTCGATGATGACGCTGGTATCGAAAATCTTTGGAATGCCTTCGTTTTTCTTCTTGGATCTGTTAAACAGGGATTCCTGCTGCGGCTGCGCGGTCTGTCTCCGGCTTGCCACCAGCAGGCTCAGCATCTCCTTGCCTTTTTTATTGGCGATGACGACCCCCAGATAACCCATGATCAGATAGGTGATGATGGTGATCACCGTGTAGAGATACTTATTGGTGATGCTGACATAGATCTGCGTCAGCAGCAAAGCGATCAGCAGGCCCAGAATCAGGCCGATGACCCCGGTCAGAAGGTCGTTGGCCGATACGCCCCGCAGGTCGTCTTCGATGTTGTCAGCGACTTTTACGCTCTGTTTCCTGATCACTGGCGTCAATCTGAAAAAAATAAGACCAAAGATAATTGCAAAAGTGAAACCGATAGCAAGCTGCTGCCATTGCGAGAGCTCTCCCGCTGTGATGGCTCCGCTCTTCTCCATCCAGAAGGTCAGCAGTTCGAAAGTTCCATAGCCTAAGATTGCACCTAAAATCGTGAACACCGTCCGGAATAATTTTTTAAACACGATAGTTTCCCCCTTTCTTTTTTGATCGTGGCAGACGGGCATCCCGCGCGGCCATGAGGGGAGAAATCTAAAATGCCGCCTCTTTCCTGCGCCGTGCCCTTAGGAGTTTTTTGTGATATTTCACAAATTTCTTGCAAAAACTTACTATAACTCCACTTTAATCTACGTATCCAGTATAGAGCAAATTCTCCCGATGGTCAAGGGGGTTACTGGCCAGTTTGACAAAGCTTTGGTAAAGTATCACACCCTCTACACCTTTTTTTCACAAAGGTTTTACGCCTTCCCCTTTTCCTGATTTGCGACTTGTGTTAAAATACTATTAATTATATTGCGAGAAGAATTTGTAATGAAAAAAATTCTGTAAGAAATGACATATGATAAAGGAGGATCCCTATGTATAAACTGCTTGTAGTAGATGACGAACCGAAAATTCGGGAAGTCATCAGAGAATACGCGGAATTCAACGGATATGAAGTAACGGAGGCCGCCGACGGTATGAGCGCGGTGGGTCTCTGCAAATTAAACGAATACGATCTGGTCATTTTAGATATCATGATGCCGAAGCTGGACGGTTTTTCCGCCTGCAAGGAGATCAAAAAGATCCAGGATGTGCCTATCATCATGCTGTCTGCCAGAGGTGAGGAATATGACAAGCTGTTCGGCTTTGAGCTGGGCATCGACGACTACATCGTAAAGCCGTTCAGTCCTAAGGAACTGATGGCCCGTATCAACGTGATCCTGGCACGCAGACACGCGTCTTCTCACAACAAGAGCGACGTGCTGAAGTTTGGCGGCCTGGAGATCAATATCGCCGCCAGAACGGTCACTGTGGACGGTAAACGGGTGGAACTTACACCGAAGGAATATGAGCTGCTGTTCTATCTGATCGAAAACAAAAATATCGCCCTTTCCAGAGACAAACTGCTCTCTGATATCTGGGGCTATGACTTCTTCGGCGATGACCGGACCATCGATACTCACATCAAAAATCTCCGCAACAATCTGGGCCCTTACCGGGACTATATCGTAACTCTCAGAGGGGTGGGGTACAAATTTGAATTTGAGGACTAACTTTGATTTCCGCAGCATCCGTTTCAAGCTGTGGATCTACTTTATCGGCTTTGCCCTGCTTCTGATCGGGCTCATCTGGTTCCTGCAGATCTATTTTCTCAATACCTATTATAAGGAAATGAAAGCCGCGGAAACTACCAAACTGGCAGACCAGCTGATCTGCGCTTATGAGGACGCTGATGAGGACCCTGACCAGTTCATCAAAGCTCTGAACAAAATGATCCAGGCCAACGACGACGCCTATATCCGCGTGCAGATCGGTTCTCACACCCTCTACTCTCCGGACTACGAGGGACACAGTACCCTGTACCGCTACAGTCTGCAGATAAACCAGCTGCAGGATACTCTGGAAAAGCAGCTGGAATACGGCAGTTTCAATCGCGTTTCTCAGGTATTCAACGCGGGAAATTCGGCAGATCTGAAGATCCTGGCTTTCGCCTGCTATCTGAGCGAGCCCAGGTCGGATCTTTTCAGTTCATCTGTGACCAGCAGTCCGATCCTGTATATCTTCACGCCGCTGTACCCGATCAAATCCACCGTCAACATCCTGCGGGAGCAGCTTGCCTATATCACGATCATCGCTTCACTGCTGGCTCTGGCACTGGCCCTGTATCTGGCCAGCCGCATTTCCAAGCCGATCAAGGATATCACCTATTCAGCCACTGAAATGGGAAAGGGGAACTACGGCATCACCTTCAAGGGCGGCCATTACTCCGAGATACGGGAGCTGGCGGATACTCTGACCAACGCTTCCCGCGAGCTTGAAAAGACGGATATGTATCAGAAGGACCTGATCGCGAACGTATCCCACGACCTCAGGACGCCGCTGACCATGATCAAATCCTACGCGGAGATGATCCGGGATCTGTCCGGCAACATTCCGAAAAAACGCGACGCGCATCTGCAGGTCATCATCGATGAAACAGACCGTCTGAACACGCTGGTCAACGACATGCTGAACATGTCCCGGATGCAGTCCCGCAAGATCGAACTGGAGCGGAGCAACTTTGATATCCGGGCCACGGCCCAGTCTCTGCTGGCGTCTTATGACATTCTCAGCGAGCAGGAGGGCTACAACATCCGGTTCAACGCGCCGTCATCCATTATCGTCAACGGAGATGAGGCCCGCATCAAACAGGTGCTTTCCAACCTGATCACCAACGCGGTCAAGTACTGCGGCGAGGACAAGGTCATCATCATCAACCTGAAAAAGTCGGGCAAGAAAATGCGCTGTGAGGTCATCGACCATGGCGCGGGCATCGCACCGGACGAGATCAACCATGTCTGGGAGCGCTATTACAAGTCAAGCACCCATCATGTACGGCCTACTGACGGCAGCGGCCTGGGCCTGTCCATCGTCAAAGAGATCCTGACTCTGCACAAAGCAAACTACGGCGTCAACAGCAAAGTAGGCAAAGGCAGCACCTTCTGGTTCGAAATGGACGTAGTGAAGGTAAAAAAATGATACCTTTTACAGCTGCCTTTTGCTGCCGACACGGATCCTGCTGATGTATGACACAGTTTCAATATGACACAGTTTCAACCTGCCCTAATTCATCTTAAAACCGATGAATTAGGGCGTTTTATTTGCATCTTTTTTGAAAATCCGTCGCAATCTATTCCAAATCAGTCGCATTAGGGCGCGGGCACATAAGATTTTGCTTCTCCTGAACAAGATGAGACGGCAAATAGCTCTTTTGTATGGCCATTTATTCCATTATTTATATTTTATAGCGGTTTTTCGTGCTGTATTATTAATTCCGCCGCCCTAATACCCCTAAAAATCAGCCGAATGAGACGGATTGAGATTTCTTAAAGAAAAAAAACGCCCTATCAGGCAAGAAAAAGTAGTCTTTGAGACGAATCACATATAAACTTTGAAGCACTGACTATAAATGCAAAGTGTTCTTGCTTTTCACCTGTACAGAAAATATAATGAGAGAAATCATTTCGGATTGGTACTCATTGAATGGCAGCAGACAGTTTCAGGATGCGTTTCGTAAAACGACCTGTATCGTCAGTTCTTACGAAACAAAACCGCGCCCCGTTTCGCTTATGTTTCGTATTCTATTCATATTCTACGCATTATACGAAACCGTTCAGAGGAAAACAGCCAAAAAAACAAAGCAAAGTTTCGTATTTTCCCGGAGTTCCTTTCGTTTTACGAAACTTCAGCCTGGTTTATCGGTCATAAGGTTTCGTATTTAAAGCAAACTCATTTTATTTTACGAAACTCATCTTTGTTCTTCTTCTGTGATAAAGTTTCGTATTCCAAGATAGCCAATGCCTTCTTGCGAAACTCTTTTGGCACTTACAAAGCGGATCCTGCCGTCCGGCAGGATCCGCGTCAAACTATCCTATTCTCCTCTAAAAGCTTCTATGGCATCGTAGAGATTCTTCGCGCCTGTTATACTGCAGGTTCCGGCTGCCATTTTCGGATCGATCCGATCTGCGTTTTTCTTCGGCAGAATGATCTGCTCATAACCCATGCGGACTGCTTCCATTACGATCTTCTCTGCGTTCTGCACGGATCGCAGCTCTCCTGTCAGACCGACCTCGCCGATAGCGATGGTCCGTTTAGGGCTGACCACGCTGCGGATGGAGGAATACACCGCCAGGGCGACGCCCAAATCTATAGATGTGCTGTCGGGGCGCATGCCGCCGACCACATTGACATAAACATCCTGATTGATCATGGTCATGCCTACCTTCTTTTCCAGAACAGCCAGTATCATATTCAGTCTCTGGTAGTCCACGCCGACAGAGGTCCGGCGCGCAAATCCCACATTGGCAGGCGCGGTCAGCGCCTGTATTTCAAACAGAACCGGTCTGCTGCCTTCATAGACTGCTGTAATAACCGATCCTTCGGCGCTGGTCTCAGTGCTCTCCAGAAAAGTCCCTGACAGATTCCGTATCTCTTTCAGACCGCCTTCTTCCATCTGAAAAGCGCCGATCTCGCTGGTAGTTCCAAAACGATTCTTATACGCTCTGAGGATGCGCAGGTCATGATCCCGCTCTCCGGTAAAGTTCAAAACGCAGTCTACCAGATGCTCCACGATCTTCGGTCCGGCCAGTTCTCCGTTTTTCGTCACGTGAGCCACAATGAAGATAGGAATATCTTTTGTCTTTCCCAGCTTCATCAGCTGGTTTCCCACATCGCGCACCTGGGACACGCTGCCCGGAACGGAATCCAGAGTCTGGGTGTACATAGTCTGTATGGAGTCGATGACCAGAAACTTAGGCTTCAGATTCTCACATGCCGTCGTGATATTCTCCATATTGGTCTCCGCCAGGATATACAGATCATCACTGAGCTGGCCGCAGACACGGTCCGCCCGCATTTTGATCTGTTCTTCAGATTCCTCACCGGAAACATAAAGCACGGTTCCCTGTGACGCAGCCAGGTTAGCCGCCGCCTGTATGATCATAGTTGATTTTCCGATGCCCGGTTCGCCGGAGATCAGGGTCAGAGATCCTCTGACCAGCCCGCCGCCCAAAACCCGGTTCAGCTCGCCTATGCCGGTATCGATCCTCTGATATTCTCCCGCCGCGCCGACCTCCTTCAGCTTTGACGGCCTGGCGGTGCCGGAAGCGCGCCTGCGTGTATCCGTTTCCGGGATCTCCACCATCTTTTCCTCTACCATGGAATTCCATGCGCCGCAGATGCACTGCCCGATCCACTTGGGACTCTCATATCCGCATTCCTGACACACGAATACCGTCTTATTCTTCTTCGCCATTCTAAAGCTCCTCTGTCAAAACATTTGTTCTTTACATATTATAGCAAACATCCGCCGTCTTGTCCACGGGATCTTCCTGATGTTATATCTGCTGCTCCAGTTCCGCGAAAACTTTCTTTGAATACAGAGAGATGGCCAGAGATAGACCAGCCGCGCAGAAGAGAACCAGCCACGGCATACGCGCGCTCCACGCGAAGATCATTCCATACGCGGCCTGTCCCAAAGGCATAGCGCAGTTTGCCATGGACATGATAAAGGCTGTGATCTTCCCGATCAGCTGCATAGGCGTCTGCCGCTGCACAGCCGCAAAGAGAAGCACGGAAAACTGGGTCGAAGCCACCATTGCTAGAAAGTCGATGATCACGATCAGCACATAGCTGACAAAAGGCGGAACTCCCGGCAGCAGAGCCAGTCCCATACAGGCTACCGATCCTGAACATATGATCAGGATCACATAGCCGTACCGCAGTTTCAGACGCTCTCCCAAAACTCCTGCCAGAACGCCGCCAACCAGGCCGCCCAGACCCGAAGCCCCCTCTGCGATGCCTAACTGCGCATCAGTCATGCCGAGAATGTTTACGATAATCACCGGAATCCCTACTACTATAGCTGCTGACAGCACCAGACCGAACAGAGCCAGAACGATGAGTACGGAGAGAAATACCGGTTTTTCCTCTTTTATATAGCGATAGCTGTCCCTCACATCACTTTTGACCATATCAGCAAGACCCTTTGACCGCGCCAGCTTTTGATGCGGGATATGAATAAATATCTCCATCACCGCTGAAAAGGCAAAGCAGCCGATGCTAAGCAGCAAAATCGGCGTCAGCCCCCACGTACCGAACAGCACACCTCCGATGATCGGCCCCAGTAAGCTGGACAATGTGTAGACCACGTTGATGACAGCATTGGCGCTGGTCAGCTGCGCCGACTCCACCAGCGCGGGAATGCTGGCCTGTACCGCCGGTTCATAAGTCCCGGATATGCCATACAGCAGCATCAGGCAGACGATCATCAAAGGCACAAGCGGCACCTGTCCCTGCAGCAGATAAAATCCCAGGATCAGAGCCGCCGTGCCGAAGTCCAGCCCTACCATGATGCTGCGCTTATTGATCCGGTCTGCCAGCACCCCGCCTGCCAGAGAACAGAAGATCATGGGCAAAAAGGCCACGGCGGTAACCGTACCGAACAGAGTCGATGAACCTGTCTCCCGAAGCAGATACAACGGCAGAGCAAAACGCAGGATAGCGTTTCCAAACATGGATATGATCTGCCCGATCACGACCATAGTAAAATCTCTTTGAAATAATTTCTCCCGCTCCATAAAAATCTCCTCTCTTTATGAACCGACCGTCGATCTGTATATGGGTAAAAAATGAACTGCCCCGCTGCAGAGCAGTCCTCCAGATACTCTCAATATATTCAGCCTATTCCAGGCGTTCCAGCTTTTTTTGCGCGCAGCCTGCGAGGGCCTCTATCAGTTCCTCGTCCAGAAGAGGCTCCATGCCAAAGCCTGCCGCGATCTGATTATAGACATGGCACTTTGCCCTGGCCTCTTCCGGCGTTGTGGGCATGACGATAGGATTCAGCCACAGGTCTGACAGCGTGACCAGAGCTTCGGCTGTTTCCTTGGGATGCTCTGCCACAATGGATCCGTCCTCAATGCCTTCCCTGACGATAGGCGCAATGTAGTCCGGTACCGCTTCTTCAAAGATGCTCTTCATTTCCACCGACAGGAACTGCGGGTTATCTGTCAGCGTCGGCAGGATATTCAGCATGGTCTGCTGATTATCTGTCAGCAGCGACGCGCGAAAAACCTCCCGAAGCTTCTGCTGCCCGTTCAGCTTCCTGTTCTCTCTGATCATGGCAAGCTGGGCTGCGTTTTCCTCTCCGATCCTGTCACAGATCCTGATCAGTATCTCCGCCTTTGAGGCGAAGTGATGATAGATCGCGCCTTTGGAAAACCCTGTGGCCCTGATAATATCAGCAAGGGTCGTATTGTCATAGCCCTGCTCCAGAAAAAGTTTCATCGCAACGTCCAGAATCCGCTTCACTGTTTCTTCCGGATGCTTGTTTCTTGCCATATCGCACCTCCATACCGACCGTCGGTCTGTATATGTAGATTAACACATTTATAAAGTTCTGTCAAGAGAAATATGTTCCCCTGGCGCGCCGCGCTAAAAGGCCGGACCTGCTGCAGCAGGTCCGGCCCTTCATTACGTGCTTAAACTCTATATAGTTTTATTTCTCCTGTTCAGCCTGGTGCTCTGCGATGATCTTGTCAGCCAGCTGCTTTGGAACTTCTTCGTATCTTTCGAATTTCAGTTCAAAGGAGCCTCTGCCCTGCGTCATGGAACGCAGTCCCAGAGCATAGTCGAAGAGTTCTGCCTGCGGCGCTACCGCGATCAGCTTCTGTCCGCCGTTTGCCATCGGTTCCATACCCAGGATCTTGCCTCTTCTCTTATTCATGTCGCCCATAACGTCGCCCATGTAATCATCCGGCACATGGATCTCCAGACGCATGATCGGCTCCAGCAGGCAAGGTTTCGCTTCTACGATACCTTTCTTGAAAGCCAGGGAAGCAGCGATCTTGAAGGATACTTCGTTGGAGTCTACATCATGGTAGGAACCATCGTAGAGAACTGCCTTTACGTTTACTACCTTGCATCCTGCCAGAGGGCCCTTCTGCATGCTTTCCTGCAGACCCTTTTCAACTGCCGGCACATAGTTCTTCGGAATGGATCCGCCAAACAGTTCTTCGGAGAATTCGAATTCCTGTTCAGAAGGTGAGAATCTAATATGTACATCGCCGTACTGACCTGCGCCGCCGGACTGCTTCTTATGTTTACCCTGTACGTCAGAGCTGCCTTTGATGGTCTCTCTGTAAGCGATCTTCTGCGGTACGACCTTAACGCTGACGCCGAATCTGTCTTTCAGCTTAGCCATGATGATACCCAGCTGGATGTCTCCCTGTCCGCCGAGAAGTGTCTGATGTGTTTCAGCGTTTCTCTCTACGACGAAGGACGGATCTTCCTCTCTCAGTCTAGCGAGGCCTGTACCCATCTTTTCCTCATCTCCCTTGTCCACTGCTTCGATAGCGACAAAGTAGGTCGGGGATGGATAATCCAGCGGCAGATATCTGATGATATCGCCCTTATCACAGAGTGTATCACCGGAAACTGTATACTGCAGCTTTGAAACAGCTACGATATCGCCGGCTTCCGCATAGTTCAGTTCTAACTGTTCCTTACCTCTGAGGAAGAACAGCTTGCCCAGTTTTTCAGATTTTCCGGCTCTTTCGTTGTAAACTTCCGTACCGGAGTTGATCTTGCCTGTAACCACCTTCATGACAGATATCTTACCTACGAACGGGTCGACGATAGTCTTGAACACGAACGCGGACATCGGCGCGTCAGTTACGGAAAGTCTCTCTACCGGTTCGTTATTGTCATTGAAACCGGCGTAAGGTCCGTGCTGCAGCGGTGTCGGAACGTAAGTCAGCAGCAGATCCAGCAGTCCCTCGATACCCTGTCCAAGCTGGAAAGCAGAGGAGCATACAGGTACGATAACGCCTTCAGAAATTCCCTTGACCAGACCGTTCTTGATCTCTTCATCAGAGAAATCCTCACCGTCAAAGTATTTTTCCATCAGCTCTTCGTCAGCCATGGCGATGGCTTCCTTCAGGTCTTCGTCGATTTCCGCGGAAAGAGGCCAGCTGAACGGGATCAGTGTGTCGCCGAACTTCGCCTTCAGTTCATCAAAGGTCTTGTAGAAATCGAATTCATCCTTATCTCTCTTATTGATAACGATAAATCTCGGCGTCTTATATCTCTCGCAGCTGTTCCATGCGGCCTCAGTACCTACCTGAATACCCGCGCCTGCGTCTACCAGGATCACTGCGGCCTCGGCTGCTCTCAGTGCGGCGTTTACTTCGCCGACAAAGTCAAAGTATCCCGGCGTATCTATGAAATTGATCTTGCTGCCCTTCCACTCGATAGGAACGACAGACGTATTGATCGAGTATCCTTTTTCAATTTCCATTTTATCATAGTCGGAAACTGTATTTCCGTCTTCAACCTTACCTAGTTTCTTGATTACTCCTGTAGCCAGCAATGCAGATTCCAGAAATGTGGTCTTTCCGCATCCTCCGTGTCCGAGTAAAGCAACGTTTCTTATAGTTTCGCTTGTGTAGCCTTTCATTAAATAAGACCTCCTACATTAAATTTGCGCCGTAGTCTTCTAGCACTACTGGTTTCATTATATCAAAAAAAAACACGTTGTACAACGTGTTTTTGAATAGTTTGACTATTTATTAGAGTAATCCGCGGCCAGGCGGCTAAAAAGCGGCTGCATGAAACACCGCAGACAAAAAACAAGGTCCACATACGCCGCGAACCTTGATTTTTCTTTATTCTGGTGGTCTGTGACGGGCTCGAACCGCCGACATTCTGGTTGTGACCCAGACGCTCTCCCAGCTGAGCTAACAGACCTGATCCTTCTGCACAAGAATCAGTATACCACTTTGCTCTGCCGGAAGCAATAGTTTAATTTTTAATCAGTGCCCAGAACAGATCAGCCGTCTTTGCGATCAGATCATCGTTGTAATCGAAATCCTCTGAATGGATCGGCGGCCAGTCCTCGCCTGCGCCCAGCCAGACAAGCGCGCCCAGCGCCTTCTTAGTATAATATCCGAAGTCCTCAGAGCTTCTGATGGGATCAGCCATCTCATTGACCGGCCATCCCCGGTCTTTCGCGATGGCCCTCAGCTTTGCGATGCTCTCTGGATGATTATAGGTCTCTGGAAAAGCCTCATAGAAATGGATATCCAGATCCAGAGACTCAGCTTCTGCCTGAGCCTTCGCGAAGGCCTCTATCTCCTGCTCCATGGCGTCCATCTCCTCTTCGATCTGCCCGCGGATGGTCAGCAGCAGCTTTCCATTGTGAGCTGCCACGCCAAAGGCCCTCTCACCGATATCCACCTGCACTACCGTGGCCAGGATCAGTCCCTGATACCGGCTCTGATCGGCGATATGATCCAGTTCCAGAATGGTCCGGCTGACGGCCTTTGATGGATTTCTTCCCATCTCCGGCTGGCTGGCATGGGCCGACGCGCCGGTAAAGACCAGCTCCATCCCCTTTGACGCGCAGTTGATGGTCCCTTCGCGAATACCCAGCGAACCGAAAGGGCCGCCCGGGAAATTGTGGACGGCAAAGACCTCGTCGATATGCTTCTCTGCGATCAGCTCAGCGCATGGCGCGCCGCCTTCCCCGGTCTCTTCCGCATGCTGAAAGATAAAGTAAACGTCTTTGTCGCAGCCCTCTCGCGAAACGTCTGCGGCAAAACCGGCCAGAGCCGCCGAATGACCGTCGTGGCCGCATTTGTGAGCGACGCCTCTGTTTACTGAAGCATAGGGCAGCGGCGTGTCTTCCTGCACTTTGATAGCGTCAAAATCCGCCCGAAGGGCAATACTGCCGCGGCTCTTTCCCACAGACGGATGATATTCCGCATAGAACCACTTTCCCATATCGTTTATCTGCAATGTACTGTTTTCTTTTAGAAAGCCGATCAAAGCCTGCTTCGTCTCTTTTTCCTCGCCCGACAGCTCCGGGCAGCGATGGAGCCGGTGACGCAGTTCTGTTACCTTTTCCAGCAGTTCTCTGTTCATTTCTTTTCCTCCTGTATATCTGCCGAGGATTCTCATACATGTTTCCTCACTGTGATCTTATCATAGCATCAAAGTGATCTTTATAAAATAGTCAGAAAATATTATTTTTATATATACAGTTTATCTGCTTTGTGATATACTGGTATTCACGTATTACGAGAAAAAGGGGGAGCTGCAAATGAATACATTACAAGATACCAGCCGTTCAAAGCGTCTGAAACTCATCGGCGACAAAGCTTTCTACAAGAAAGTGCTGCTCATCTCCGTTCCGATCATGCTGCAGAACGGCATCACCAATTTTGTCAATATGCTGGATAACATCATGGTCGGCCAGATAGGCACGGAGCAGATGTCCGGCGTTTCCATCGCGAACCAGCTGACCCTTGTATTCAATATGGCGGTATTCGGAGCAGTTGCCGGCGCAGGCATTCTGGGCGCCCAGTTTTTCGGCAGTAAAAACAATGACGGCCTCCGCTATACCATGCGGTTTAAGATCCTCTGCGGCGTGATCCTGACACTGCTTGCCGTAGTGATCCTCATCCCCTTCGGCGGCACGCTCATCGAAGCGTTCCTGCATCAGGGAGAAAGCCGCGGCGATCTTGCGGCTACGCTGCTATACGGGAAAAAATATCTTTTTATTATGCTGATCGGTCTGCTGCCCAGCGCCTTGTCACAGGTCTATGCCAGTACGCTCCGCGAGACCGGCCGTACTGTCGTACCGATGATCAGCGGCGTCATCGCAGTTCTTATAGACCTGACATTCAACTATATCCTGATCTTCGGAAAATTCGGCGCGCCCGCCCTCGGCGTACAGGGCGCGGCCATCGCCACTGTACTGTCCCGGTTTGTGGAGCTTGCCATCATCGTCATATGGACCCATAAAAACACCGCGCAGCTGCCTTTTATCAGAGATCTGTATCGCGGATTCCACGTGCCGGCGCGTCTTGCCAGGCAGCTTCTGCGCGTCGCTATGCCGCTGTTTTTCAACGAGCTGCTCTGGTCCCTGGCCCTGGCTGTTCTCGCGCAGTGTTACTCCATGCTGGGCCTGGATGTGGTCGCAGCCGAAAATATCTCCAATACACTGACCCATGTCACCAATGTCGTCTTCGCGTCTCTGGGCGGATCTGTAGGCATTATCGTAGGACAGCTGCTGGGCGCGGGTGAACTGGAAAAAGCACGCGAGGAAGATAATCAGCTCATCGCCTTTTCCATGTTCTGCAGCGTGATCACAGGAGTCCTTCTCATCATCATCGCGCCTCTGTTTCCGCAGATATATAACACTGATCCGGAGATCCAGCACATCGCCATGCGTTTCATTCAGGTGCAGGGGCTGTCGGCCCCTATGGCCGGATTCATCAACGCCTCGTACTTTACCCTGCGTTCCGGCGGAAAAACGATTATTACGTTCCTCTTTGACAGCATGTTTTTATGGGCGTGCACCATCCCGGCAGTTACGATCATGGTCCGTTTCACCAGCCTGCCTGTGATCATGGTATTTCTCATAGACCATATGCTGGATCTGATCAAATGCACCATCGGCTTCGTCCTTATAAAAAAGGGCGTCTGGCTGCAGAATCTGACCGGCGATCAGACGCACTGAGCTGTGCAGACGCCGCATTTCTAAATCTATATGTAAAACAAAAGCACAGCGCCCCGCGGCTTCTTATACGCCGCCGGATGGTCTGTGCTTTTTCTTTATGCTCTTTTTAATTGTCCCGCGCCGCCAGTTCATCGCGAATCTCTGCCGCCTGCTGATGAGAGATCGGGAACAGCAGAATCGGCACCATAGTCAGACACAGTCCGATAATCGGGTAAATTCCATTGATGCGCAGAATCTGCGAAACCACGCTGCCGGTCACTTCCGCCCCGGCGGAAAATCCCGCGATGGACATCAGCCAGCCTGCCGCAGTCTGTCCCAGCGCCCTGCCCAGCTTCATCATAAAGGTAGAAGCTGCCGTGATCAGTCCCGCGCAGGCCACGCCTTCTTTGTAGTTGACCCAGTCGATACACTCCGGCGTCCAGGCGTAGATCGCCGCTGATAACAGTGCCGTGCCGGCACGGGAAATGATGATCAGCACCACCACACTGTCTGCGGAAAGGGCTGCGCCGAATATGGCAATGGCTGCCGGCTTTATCAGGCTGACCCCAAAACCGATGAGGATCAGCTGCCGTTTGTCGATCCATTTGAGCAGAAACGGCATCAGAAGCGCGCATGCAATGGTCACAGGCGCTCCGAACACGGAAGTCCTCGCCAGAACGCTGGTGTCATGGAGCACGTATTCATAATAGTACATTTCACACACATTAGACAGCGAGATCACGATCGAAGAGATCGCGACCGCCGCGGAAAGACACAGCACTGGCCTGTGCGAAAGCAGACCGCGCAGTCTGCTGAAAAAAGGCTGTCTGGGCGGACTGGGCAGCGCGTCCTTGTAGTCCACCCTCTTCATGCCGTACTGGCAGAGCACGATGAATGGAATTGCTACAGCCCAGGCAATGGCCATAAACTTCCACCAGCCGTTTCCCTCGTTGCCGCCCAGACGGGCGACGCAGGTCAGAATGATGGCGTTGATCAGCATACCTACCAGATTTCCGCTGATGCTTCTTGTAGACAGCAGCACATTCCGCTCATGGTAATCCGGCGTCAGAACACTCATCATCGCCTGCCACGGCAGCGTGCAGGCCGTGAAGCCGACGCTGAAAAGGCAAAGCAGAATCATATAGTACACGATTTTTCCGGTCTGACCCAGATCAGGCACCATATACCGGAGCACTGACACCATTGCCGTGAGAAATCCGCCAAAGAGCAGAAACGGTCTGTATTTTCCGATACGTGACTGATGCCGGTCCACGATGCCGCCGATGATCGGGTCATTGACCGCGTCAAAGACAGTGCCCAGCATCATCATGCTGCCGACGACTGCCGCCGGCAGCATGGCCACATTGGTCAGAAAATACATGCCAAACTGGTCGCAGACACCCGCCAGATTGATAAAAATGCCGCCTGTTCCATACGCGAAGATTTCAAAATATGTAAGAGTTCTTTTCCTGTTTTTCATAACAGCGCCGCCTTTCCCCGCCGTTTTATCTATGGGTTCAGAATACTACAGAATCCTCTGTTTAGCAAGCTTTACCTGCTTCTTCTCTTTCTGCCAGCTCTGCTCTGATCTGGTCGCTCTTTTTACGGCTGATCGGGAAGAAGATGATCGGAAGCACTACCAGTACCAGACCGATCGCCTGAATGATACCGCTCATGTTAGTGATAGCATTGAGCGCGCTTTCCGGCTGCACATCAGCATTCTGCACATAACCGGCAAGGCCCAGAAGCCATCCTGCGATGCCCTGTCCTACTGCTCTTGAAAATCTCTGAGAGAAGGACACGATGGAGCTGATCAGCGCCGCCGCGTTGACGCCTGTCGTCCACTGGGTAAAGTCAACACAGTCAGGAACCAGCGCGTACAGGGAATACTGGAAGAACTGCAGTCCTACACGCTGCAGCAGAACCAGCGCAATGATCACGTTCGTATTCAAAGATCCTGTGAAGAAGATGATATACAGCGGTTTTACAGCATTGAGCGCCGCTGCGATCACGATAACAGTTCTCTTGTCCACTTTTGCCAGTACAAACGGCAGCAGGAAGGAACAGATAATGGTGATCGGCAGTGTTACAGCCGCAGCCTTCGCCAGTACGGATACATCCTGCAGAATGTACTTATAGAAATGCATTTCTACAACAGTGCCCAGTGTAAAGATACCGTTGTTCAATATCATTGCCAATGAAAGGAATAAGACCGGTCTGCTCTTCAGAACCTTCGCAACTGCCGCGAAGCTGAATTTTTCTTTTTTTACTTTCTCTTCGCCGCCGGATGCCACTACCGTCTGCGGTCTGTCCAGATCTCTTACGCCCCACTGACAGAACAGAACAGCGCAGTATCCCATAGACATGGCGATGATAACGAATTTCCACCAGCCGTTTAAGCCGCCGCCCAGCATATCGATAGATTTGAAAATGATCATCGGAATGATATTGCCTACGCAGGCGCCGGAAATCGCACGGGCCGCGACCAGAATATTTCTGCTGTTATAGTCCATGGTGATGGATGCGATCATGCCCTGCCATGGAACACAGACTGCTGAAAAGGACATGACAAACAGCAGTGTCGCCAGTCCGTAGAAGATAACGCGTCCGGAATCACTGGCTACAGGCGCCGGCGTAAAACGCATCATCATGGTCAGCGCCATGATCAGTCCGCCGATGATCAGCCATGGCCGGTATCTTCCTATCTTTGTATTGGTCTGGTCCACAAGACCGCCTACGATCGGATCCATAAAGGAGCCTACAATAGTCGCTACAGCCAGGATGGAACCTGCCGCGCCGGGGTTCACGCCGGCAAAGTCGGTCATAAAGAACAGACCGAACTGATCGCCGATACAGCTCATCGTTACAAATACTCTGCCAAAGGTATAGGCAATAATCTGTCCTACACTCATGGAGCCGTTTTTCTTACTCATTTTTTTCCTCCTTAAAAATGCAATATTGCGACCCACAGAACCAGTTTTCTATGGAAGAACAATCTCTTTCTTCGCCTTTCCGGCTCGCATGCTGCTCACCTCTATGGAAAGGACGGTGCCTGCCGCAGCTTTGATCTTCCAGCTGACGGTCTTCACAAGGGGCCTCTTCATGGTCATAAATTCTCCGAACAGGTTTGCGGCGTGAATGCCTGACATGCCCGGCAGAAATCCGATCGGCTGCGCGCCTTTGCCTGCGACAAATTCAACGCCCTCGCCTTTCAGGAAGACCATATCGTCTTTGACCAGCCGGAGTTTTTTTGCCATCTCCGTCATATTGGTCGGAAAATACCGCAGATTCTGTATTTCTGCTGCGACCTCATAGCCGTCCTTTTCTGATCCGCAAACCGTCACCTCGCCAAAAGCGATTCTCGGCAGGGTTTTGATCTGACGGAGGGTAAAGCGGGTGCAGCGCTGCATTTCCTCCTGCAGATAATCAATTGGCGGATTCTGCATCAGGTACTTGATGTCGTAACCGCCGATCTCCACTTCGCCCAGCTGCGGATGATCCACCTTCGCCCACGGCTTGAACACATCGGTCCCCATATTCTCATCGATCCAGGCGAGCTGCTGTTTCTCATAAGCAAGATGCAGCTCGGCAGGCTCTGACATGATCGGACGCTGCCATTTTCCCGGAAGTCCCGCGCGGATATCCAGATCCCAGCATTCTACAGTAAGACCGGCGATGCCTCTGCCCAGATAGACAAAATCATCAAAAGCGCCGTGATCCTGCCTGCCCTGTCCTACAGCAAACTGCTCATAAATATTAAAGGCCGGATATGTAGTCTCCTCTGTGACGATTTTCGCGAAGTCCGCATAGCGCTCCAGATCTTCTCTCGGCGCGGTTCCTTTCGGCTGTGTTGCCGGCGGATACAGGCAGACGCCCGCGCAGGTATGATACATGAGAAAGGCACAGATATTGGTTCTTTCGGTCAGAAAGTCCGCAATGGTTTTCGTCTCTATGTTATAGAGGGGATAAGGGCCTGCGCCGGGCTGTCTGTTATCCGTCGCCCAGTTGATCGGAAAGCTCCGGTTGAAATCGTTGCCGTAAGGGTCCGGCGCGTCAAAGCAGTGCAGCTTCGGATCGCCGTTTACCATACCCTCCCGGTATACCGAATAAAATTCGTCTTCCGTCTCATCCGGCTTTCTGCGTTCCATCAGCCTCGGTTCCTCCGCGCAGATTTTCCACGGTCCCAAAGGATCTCTGATCCTCATCTGGCGTACCGCGCCGTCTCCGTCCACGTCTTCCCCGTAAATGCCAGGCGGCATCTGGGGCGCCGGATAAAGCTGATTGACTGAGCGGCACATGCCGCCGGTGGTGAGATAAAACTCACTCCCGTCGGGGGAAATTCTCGGGATCGCATAAACAGTGTAGTCTTTCAGGATATTTTTTATCTCCACATTCTCCTCATATCCTGTCAGCAGTGTATCGATGAGATACATGACATTCATGCTGCCGGTCACTTCCCCCGCGTGGATGTTGCCGGCTGAAACGTAAGCCGGTTTTTCTTCAAAGGCGCCGGAAGAAAGGTCTGTGATCTCCATGAGCCAGATGTCTCTGCCCTCTTTCGTCTTGTTCAGCGAAGTCAGTCTGCACAGCCGCGGATACTTCCGCGCGAACTCCTGTAAGATCTCTGTGATCTCGTCGTGTTTAAAGTAATGATTATAAGTGTGTGAAAGTTTCATTTACTGACCTCCCTTCGGCATTTTGTCATCAGGCATCAGGGAACGGTATCCCTTCCCCGCCAGCCTGCTTCGATGGTCTTGTTTCGCTTTTTCTAAGGTTTCCGGTACAGTTAGAAGCTCCAGCGCTGCCGCTGCCACGACCTTCGCGGCGCTGTGCATGCCCTTATGCGCCACTGAAGATTTTCCCTGTGCCGTAAACATCCAGGTATGTCCGCTGGTGCCGATGCCGCAGCACGCCGTGTTGCACTCGCCCAGCGGAATCTGCCAGCTGACGTCGGCAAGGTCTGTCGATCCCATGATCTCCACATCCTTTCGGTCAGAAAATCCTCTGTCGATGGGACTTTCCGCCTCCGGCTGCCATCCGAACGGCACGAACCGGGCCGCGTAATCAAGCTCTGCCTGGGTATAGGAGATCGGCAGCATCTCCCGCATATAGTGGATCATCAGATCGTCCATCGGATCGCACGGAATGCGGTTGGCATAGGCGCTGACGATTTCCGGTCCGTCAAAGGTGGTGCCTGTCATCAGCGCTGCTCCTTCGGCGATTTTGCAGACCCGTTCAAAGAGCTCCGCCAGATCGCTGTTCTCCTTGCACCGTACCACATACAGCACTTCCGCTTCGTGCTGCACCACATTAGGCGCATCGCCGCCGGCGTTGGTAATCGCGTAATGGATTCTGGAGCTTGGCAGCATGTGCTCTCTCAGATACTGCACCCCTGTGTTCATCAGTTCCACCGCGTCCAGCGCGCTTCTCCCAAGCCAGGGATGGCCGGAGGCATGAGAGGCCTTCCCCGTAAAGTGGAAGCTGGCTGTCACACAGGCGATCCCTCCGTTAGAGATCTCGTTGGTACTGCCCGGGTGCCACGTGACCGCCGCGTCTACGCCCTCAAAGGCGCCGCCTTTTGCCAGAAATACCTTTCCGCCGCCGCCTTCTTCTGCCGGGCAGGCATAGTAGCGAATGGTGCCGGGAATTCCTTCGGTCTCCATATACTTTTTCACCGCGCAGGCCGCTTCCATACTGCCCGTGCCAAGAAGATTGTGCCCGCAGGCATGACCGTTTCCTCCGGGAACCAGAGGTTTCCGTTCTGCCACATCCGCGCACTGACTCTGTGCAGGCAGCGCGTCATTTTCCCCTAAAAAGGCGATGACCGGCGCGCCGCTTCCGTATTCCGCGATAAAGGCTGTATCCATGCCGCAAACCGGCGAAGTAATACGGAAGCCTTCCTGTTCCATAAATTCCCGCTGCAGCTTCGTGGATCGGTGCTCTTCAAAGCAGGTTTCTGCAAAGCCCCAGACCGCGTCGCTGATATCCTCAAAGCGTGCTGCGTCCCGATCGATCAGCGCCCATAATTTCTGTGTATTCATCCTGTTTCCTCGCATTCTGTCTTTATTTCAAATGACTGTCCATCCAGTCCAGAATTTCGTGCATTCTCGTCAGCCGGTTCTGCGGCTGTCCTTCTCTGGAAAGTCCGTGGCTTTCCCCTTTGAATAAGATCATTTTGCTTTCCACGCCCTTGCGCTTAATGGCGGTGTACATCTGCAGCGCCTGCTCCATCGGGCAGCGATAGTCGCCCTCCGACTGAAGGAAAATAGTCGGCGTTACCGCGTTATGCGCGTATTTCAGCGGCGAAATATCCCAGAGGTGGTCTGCGTTTGTGTCTAAATAGCCGCCGAACTGCAGCTCGTTGGCGTAGTAGCCCATATCGCTGAGACCGTCCATGGATACCCAGTTTGAAATGCTTCTCTGAGAGGACGCTGCCGCAAACCGGTCTGTATGTCCGATGATCCAGTTGACCATGTAGCCGCCGTAGCTGCCGCCTGCCACGCCCAGCCGTTTCTTATCGATATCCGGCCACTTGATCAGGCACTGATCCACAAAACCCATAAAGTTGTCGTAATCCACATTGCCCATGCCCAGATTCAGATCCGCAAAGTCATCGCCTCTGCCTGCGCTGCCTCTCGGGTTGCAGAATAAAACGAAGTATCCTGCGTTTGCCCAGACCTGCATTTCATGGTTGAATTCCGCGCCCCAAGTGCCTCTCGGTCCGCCGTGGATGTTTAAAATCGCAGGATATTTTCTGCCCGGCTCGTAATCAGCCGGCGGCATGACCCAGCCGCGGATCTCCACACCGTCCTCATCATCGAAGGAAATCGGAATCCTCTCCGCGATGTAATACTGACTTAAAACCGCGTCGTTGAGATGGGTCAGTTCCCGCTCCGTGCCCTCCTTTTCCAGCACATAGAGTTCTCCCAGGCGGCTTCCTCTGTATCCGTAAAATACCAGCGCATTTTCATTGACGTCAAAGAAGTTGGTGACGCTGTCCGCAGTCAGCGCAGAAGACATGTTGCCGTCTCTGTCAATGGTTCTGATATAGCTGTTTTCTCCGTCTACTGTTACAAAGTACAGCTTGCCGTCATGGACTTTGTTCGGCTGTCCCAGCCCCAGCATGACATCTCCGACGATGCAGCAGAATTCTGATTTCTTGTCGTAGTCGCTGATCTTCGTGCAGGTGCCGTCCTTCAGGTCGATTCTGTAGAAGCGTCCTTCCGAATAAGCGGAATCCTCTTTTTTCGCGCCTCTGATGATGGCGGTATCTTTATCCAGCAGATTGGCGTGGAAGATATCGAAGATGCCCGGCTCTACGGCGCAGCTGGTTTTTCCCGTCTTTACGTCATAGATGTAAACCCCTTTTCTGAACTCCGCGCAGTCCGTATATTCATTTCCGATATAAAGCAGCGTACCGTCTTTGTAGTCGCTGCCCATGACCTGAAAATGCCGCGGCGTGATCAGCTGGGCTTCTCCATTTTCCGGCGCTGCCAGATAAATGGCGTTGCGCATTCCGCAGGTGAAGCCTCTGCCGTCGTTCCAGTAAGGCAGTTCTCTGATCTCCGTGTAGCGGGGATTTTGCTCCCGCAGCTGTACCTGTCCCGGCACGATCCATCTGGCGTCCTCTGTAAAGGTCGGAAGCCCGCCCATCATGGAAAGGGCCGCCGCGCAGTTTTCCGCGCCGGTGTCAGGATCGATGGTGTAATAAGCCATCTTCAGCGCGTCCTTCTCGCCTGCCGGCTGGCTGTACATCAGCTTTCCGTCCGGCGTCCAGATAAAACGTTTGATATCCTTTTCCGACATCTGCTGCGGCTCACCGCCCGCCGTAGCGATCATATAAAGTTTTCCTATGTATCGATTGTTTTCCATATCCATGGTCTGCACGATGAAGGCGGTGTGCTGACCGTCCGGCGAAAGCAGCGGACTGGAAATGTACTGATATTCCGTAAAAGTCTCCGGTATGATCTTCTTCAAATCTCTCTTCCATTCTTGTCATTATCTTCTAATCATTCTTGCGTTTTCTGTCTTTATGGTGTATCCTAAACTATGGGGTCGCCCCATAGTCAAGAGAAATTTTATAAATTGATTAAATTTTTTAATAAAAGAGAGGAGATCATGCTTTGATCGATACAAAATCCGGACTGGTTCTGCTGTCCACGGGACAGTTTGCCGCCCTCTGCGGCATCAAAAAAGACACTCTGTTTCATTACGACCATATCGGCCTTCTGAAACCTTACCGCGTAACGGAAAACGGCTACCGATACTACACCACCATTGAGCTGAACCGGTTTCACTCTATTACAGTGCTGCAGGACGCCGGTCTTTCTCTGGAGGAGATCAAAGCATTTCTGGCAAAGGAAGATCCCTATTCGCTGATGCCTTTGTTCAGCCAGATGCAGCAGGTCCTTCGCGAAAAAGCCCATAAATACGCCCGGCTCGCGGCGCAGGTGGAGAATACCCTGGCTGAAATGGAGCAGGCAAAAGCCCTTCCCTTCTTCGCGCCCCGCGTAGAAAAAATGGCAGCCTGCAAGCTGGCTGCCATCAGAACGAACGATGATAAGCTGTCCGATGCCGCGAGAACGGAAATCATCGGCCAGTATTACCGCTACTGTATGAATAATGAAATGCGCGCGGACTTCTTCCGCGGCGGCATTATCCTGAAAGAGCACATCGAATCTCCTATTACAGACGGAGATTATCTGGATTATCTGTGCATCAGACTGGATCCGCAATTAGAATATGACGATGCCTATGTTCTGTCCCAAAACCCCTACAAAGAAAAAATAGAAATCGAAAAACCCGCCGCGACTTACGCCTGTATCAACTGCCCCGGCGGGCTGACCAAAACTCTGCTGGCGATCAAGACCCTGCAGAAATACATTAAAGAGCAGGGACTTTCCATCGTCGGCGACTGCTACGAATTTGAAATTTCCGGCACCTTTGCCGTGGAAAGCGAAACAAGCTGCGTCAAGCAGATCGAAATTCAGGTGGAGCAGCACTGATCCCGCAGCGGGTTCTCTGTCTCTTCTGATGCAAAAATAAAAGCGTATCCGTCCTCTGCTATCAGCAAAGGACGAATACGCTTTTTCTCATAGATTAAAATTCTGCTGTCTTCGGGGTTCTCGGGAACGGCAGCACGTCTCTGATGTTTCCCATACCGGTCAGATACATGATCATTCTCTCAAAGCCCAGTCCGTAGCCGGCATGCTTTACGCCGCCATACTTCCGCAGGTCAAGATACCACCAGTAGTCCTTTTCCGCAAGACCCAGCTCAGCCATTCTCGCAGTCAGCACGTCGAGACGCTCCTCTCTCTGGCTGCCGCCAATGATCTCGCCGACGCCCGGTACCAGAAGGTCGCAGGCCGCGACTGTTTTGCCGTCATCGTTGAGGCGCATATAGAAGGCTTTGATGTCCTTCGGATAATCTGTTACAAAAATCGGCTTCTTGAACACTTCCTCCGTCAGATATCTCTCATGCTCGGTCTGCAGATCGATGCCCCACTCGACCGGGTACTCAAATTTCTTACCGGATTTCTTCAGCAGTTCTACAGCCTCAGTGTAGGATACACGTCCGAAATCAGCGTTTACGATATTGTCCAGTCTTTCCAGCAGACCTTTGTCAACAAACTGATTAAAGAACGCCATCTCTTCAGGCGCATGCTCCAGCACATAATTGATGATATATTTCACCATGGCCTCAGCCAGATCCATGTTGTCATTCAGATCAGCAAAAGCGATCTCCGGCTCGATCATCCAGAATTCAGACGCGTGTCTCGTGGTGTTGGAATTTTCGGCTCTGAAAGTCGGTCCAAAGGTATACACATTTCTGAAAGCCATAGCAAAGGTCTCCGCCTCCAGCTGGCCGCTTACGGTCAGGCTGGTCTCTTTACCGAAAAAGTCCTGGCTGTAATCGATCTTTCCATCCTCTGTCTTAGGAAGATCATCCAGATCCAGTGTGGTAATGCGGAACATCTCTCCCGCGCCCTCACAGTCGCTGCCCGTAATGATCGGGGTGTGCGCATAAACAAAATCCTGCTCCTGGAAGAACTTATGCACGGCATAAGCGACCAGAGAACGGACTCTGAACACTGCGGAGAAGGTGTTGCTCCTCGGTCTCAGGTGAGCGATCTCTCTGAGAAATTCCATGGAATGTCTTTTTTTCTGCAGCGGATAATCAGAATCGGAATCGGCCTCCATAACAAGTTCAGCTGCTTTGATCTCAAACGGCTGCTTCGCTTCCGGCGTTAAGACCACAGTTCCCCTGACCATCCAGGCAGACGCGATCGGCGCCTTTGCTGCCTGATCAAAGTTATCGATCTTATCAGCCTCATAAACTACCTGTACTGACTTGAAAAAAGTACCGTCGTTCAGCTCTATAAATCCAAACTTATTGGAGCTTCTATTGGTCCTGACCCATCCTCTGACAACGATTTCCTTGTCAGCATAGCTGGCTGTGTTTCTGTGAAGCTCTCTAAGCTGTATGTCTTTCATTTCTTTCTACTTCCTTTCATAATATTGTTATATTATTATATTTCAGACGGCAGCGGGCCGCCGGTCGTTCATATCTCCACATAGCCTTCCCGTTTTTGGAAAAGAACATGCTTAGAATTATCATACCACGTGAACGGCGCAAGTTCAAGGAAAAAAGCGAAGGTCTACGGCGGATTTCCGTATTTTATCGACGGCGGATCAACTGCAAACAGGACCTCCCGCTCTGCAGGCCCTCTGAAAACGCCCTCTGAAAACAAAGAAGAATTCCACTTTCATTCTATACAAAGGCAAAGCGCCGTGGTATAATGTTTCCATAGGTCTGCAGCGGCATTGTCTCACCGCCGCTGCCGCAAGACCGGAAACAATGAATCATGAACGGAGGAAATTATAATGTACATAACATGTCTCGATATGGAAGGTGTCTTAGTACCGGAGATTTGGATCGCTTTTGCGGAGGCCAGCGGCATCCCTGAACTGAAAAAGACGACCCGCGATGAGCCGGACTACAACAAGCTGATGAATTATCGACTGGACATCCTGCGCCAGCATGGGCTTGGCCTGAAAGAGATCCAGGAGACCATCGCCAAGATCGACCCGCTGCCGGGCGCAAAAGAATTTCTCGACGAGCTGAGAACCTTCAGCCAGGTGATCATCATCAGCGATACGTTCACCCAGTTCGCCATGCCCCTCATGGAAAAGCTGAACTGGCCGACTTTGTTCTGCAATGAGCTTATCATCGGTGAAAACGGCGAAGTCACCGATTTCAAAATGCGTGTAGAGCAGTCCAAGCTGAGCACCGTCAAAGCCCTGCAGTCTGTAGGTTTTGAAACTATCGCCGCAGGAGACAGCTTCAACGATCTGGGCATGATCAAAGCCAGCAAAGCAGGCTTCCTGTTCAAGAGCACCGATCAGATCAAGGCCGACAACCCGGATGTTCCGGCCTTTGAGACCTTTGACGAACTGATGGCAGGCATCAAAGAGGCTATGAAATAACAAAATCCAGAGTTTACAAAATCCGCACTATTTCATCGTGAATGAAAGTAAATAGTGCGGGTTTTTTATTTAAAAAACGTGATTACGCACTATTCGTTCCTTTTCCGCGTTAAATGGGGCAATTAAGCAAAGAAGATCCTTATGAAAATTAACTGACATGACACGGCGCAGCGATCACGCCAAGAACGGCTCATTTAATGCCACAGCGATTGATTTTTGAAATCAAAGGGTTTCCTCAAAATAATCAATATGCTTGAATATAGTTCAAGTTCCCTTACATAAATAGGATACAGGCATAGAAAAATGATTAAACACCGTTACAAAGCAATTATTTCACGCAGCCGGTATTCTAAACGACTGTGTGGATACCTAACTCAAAAATAAGAACACTTGAAGCTGAAGTAGCCGTCTGAGGTGCTTTTTAATCCCGGACGAGACTGGCACGTAAAAAACTCAGAACACATCGGTTTTCCAATGATATTCTGAGTTTTGGTCGTGGTCATTACGACCACCTTTAAAGCATTTAATCAAAAGGGGATCTCATCCATCTCATCTGAAATTGTATCAGAATCCCGTTTTATGTATTTGTCTACGATGGAATCTGGAATCGGAATATCCGGTTGGTCATTCCATTTTTTGTAAAGTTCTGTGATCCGGAGACACAAAGCCTTGCGGGCGCTGGAATTCACTGATTCAATCGCATTTGTCGTATACATGATCTTTCGTACTGCGCTCCCGTAATTGAGCAGCTGTTCTACCTACTTAGGATCAGTTTCACTGCATCGAGCAGATCCTCGCTAAAGCCATCAAGCTCATCCATCGTGATGATTCCACGTCCAACAAAAGCTGCAATATCCCAAATAGCCGATGACTTTCTCATTTCAATCAGAACACCCGGATTCTTCTTATCCTGTTTGATCCGCTTCTCCAATTTCCAGAAATGATCCGATGCATTGCCCGGTCCGCTGAGCAACGCGATATATTCTTTTGTCAGCCTCTCCATGAAGTGCTCCTGCCATTCCGGAACCCTTTCGCAGTACAACTTCCAGTCACTCTTTGATATCTCCACCACTATATTTCCCCTTTCTCTTTTTGCTGTAAAAAGAAGATCTCCTTTTGTGTTTCGATCTCCGCTCTCAGCTCTTCTTCAGTAGGCAGGTACAATTTGTATTTGGACGCAAACAGCTGCTCATTCCCGTGAAGCACTGAGTATTTCGCAATATCTTCGTCTGTGTCGGAGCAAAGGACGATGCCAATGGTTGGATTATCGCCCTCGCTGCGCTTCAATTCATCATACATACGGATATACATATCCATCTGGCCAACATCCTGATGTGTGATTTTCTGCGTTTTCAGATCGATCAGGACAAAGCATTTGAGAATATAGTTATAGAACACGAGGTCGATAAAATAATCCTGTTTCTCGGTGCGAATATGCTGCTGCCTTGCAACAAAAGCATAACCTTTCCCAAGCTCCATCAGGAACTTTTGCAGATTCGTTAAAATACTTTTTTCAAGATCGCTTTCCGTAAAATCCGTATTAGGAGCCAGCCCTAAAAATTCTGCCACTACCGGATTCTTAATGAACTCCAGTTTATCATTCTGATATTCTGCGGTAAAGTCTTTCATTTCATTTTCTACAAGCTGCGGCTTCTGTGTTTGAAGCATACGGTAATAATATTGGGAAGAAATATTCCGCTGTAGGGTTCTGACACTCCAAGCCTGTTCCGCGGCTTCTTTTTCATACCAATCACGGGCTTTTTTATCTTCAACCTGCAAAAGTGTACGATAATGAGTCCAAGAAAGTATGGTTCCAGATTGTTGCCTCAGTGAGGCAACAATTTCAGGAAACATTTTGTAAAATCTCAAACAGCGATAAAGCGTGCCTTTGTCATATCCTTTACCATAAAGATTTGTCAATTCTTTTGAAAGTTTCTTTATAACCTTAAATCCATACTCTGAGCGTTCTTCTCCACCCAGTTCTTCCTCTGCGATTCGGTATCCAATCAGCCAGTTTCTCTGAACAAGCGCGATATTGACCGCCTGATAAGCCGCCCTTTGCGAGGAGTCAATAATCCCGCACATATCTTTTAAGATGTCGTCTGTCTTAACAAAATTATCCATAATGCTATTCTGCCCGATATCCATCAATTTATTTTCCATGGCACTCTGCTCCTTCACGACCTCTGATTTTCTTTCTCAAAATATTATAATACAAACTTACGTCTTTTTCAATTGCGCATCTAAGGCAGGTCGTGTCAAGTTGTTGTGGAGTTTTTTGTTGACAACTCCAATGTATTTTTAACAGAACAAAGTATTCCTTGCCTGCCCCAGATCATGAATCAAGGTCTGCGTCCCGCTTGCTC
>JAETRU010000067.1 GCA_021769965.1 Eubacterium sp. | reverse complement strand
CAAGTCCCTGTACAGTGGATCATCAAAGGGCTTGAACCGCGTAAACTTGCTTTTGGCAGCGTCCCATGTCATAGACGCTTCGCCCTCAGCACTGGTCATTGCCTCACAGAGAATCATGCTGACGCCCATTTTTCCGTTGCCGGTCAGGAGTTCTCCTTCGTAATAGCTGAGTAGGTCTTTCTTGCGTCGAATCGGAATTACATCGCAGTTGTCATCCAGCTCAAATGCAATCAGCTCCGCAATCAGTTCCCGCCAGACTGCATAACCGGCGTTAATGGTTCCGTCCTCTTCGCGGCTTATGGTATCGTCCATGCAGTATCGCTCAAAGAAATTATCTCCGTCAATCTCGTTGCGGGTGCAGAAGATATGCGCCAGCTCATGCAGAAGAATGTGTTTCAACTCTGCCGGATGACGCGCTATGTCTGTGCGCAGAAGGATTCCGTCCGCGCCGTCTCCTGTGCCGACGAATGCAGAGGCGTGAAAGTCAAAATAGCCGTCCTCTGTATATCGGTCTTCCAGCCGGTCAGGGAAATACTGCTTGCAGAACTGCTCAAAGACTTCCTGCTGGTTTTCCGTCTGAAAGCAGCACAGCACAAGGTTGTCCTCGCTGAACTCTGCCCCCAAGCGTTCGTTAAAGATGGAAGCGGCATAGAAAAGGGCTTCTTTATAGTCGTTATCGTTCATCTAATTACTATCCTTCATCCTCATTCATCCCTCCGGTCTGACATTTTTCAGGAAGTCAGAGTGCGGTACATAAGGCAAGTTGAGCTGCCAGCCCATGCGGTTCAGCTCGTTGAGCTTGATCAGCATCAGGTTGATGTTTGTTCCCATTGCAGCCGAGAGCTGCACCACATCGTAGTCCTGCTTCATCAGGTCAATCAGCTCATCATCGTCAATGATCAGGTGTGAGGCAAACGCATTCGCCTCATATTCGTGTTTTGTGCGCATATCGAACAGCACGAACTCCGGGAGCGGTTCGTTTCCTTTGGCAAGATCACGGTGAAAGGTATCATGCCCGATCTCGTGACCGCAAACCATTTGCATGATCAGATACTCCATGTTGGAGTTCAGAAGAATATGCCGCTCTTTATGGCGGTAGGTGTACATTCCGAGCAGATCGTTCAGATTGTCAAGAAAATGGAGATGAATGCCCAGCTCACAGGCAATCTTCAAGGTATCTCTTGTTCCACAGCTTTTGACAATGCTGTTCGCCTTTTTGTATATTTCCTCGGAGCGAATTATCACGGGACCTTCACCCCTTTCATGTTGAAAACAGTCAAAGTAAATCCGTCAAGAAACCGAGACGCAGACAGTTATTCCTCTGCGTCCGTACCGGTCTTCTTGTATTTCTTCGGCGTGTATTTCTCAACATTCCGGGCTTTGGATTCCCAATATATATCCTGCAACGCCTTCATCACCGCATCCTTGTCCTGCTCAGACAGCGTACCGCCCGCAAACAAGCCGGACATCCCTTCAATCAGGTCCTTTGCCTGTTTCATGCCACGGGATCCGTACTGCTCGGATGCCTGAACCACAAACTCTTCGTCCTCGGTCAGCAGATAGTTCACATCTACCTTGAAGTATTCCGCGATTTTTCTGTAAGCGTCCTTGGTACGGGGAAAGGAAATGCCGTTCTCGTACCGGGTAATCATACGCCTGTTGATCCCCAGTGCATCGGCTACTTCCTGCTGGGTCAGCTTCCGCTTCTCCCGTTCAGCCTTGAATTTCTCTCCAAACGTCATTTTGGTAATCACTCCTGTTCACAAAAAGTTTGCGACATCAAATTGCGCAAGTCTATTGACAAAGGCACTTGAAGTGCGTATAATAATGACTGAGCAATCCAACTACTCATAGTATATCCTGAATTGCTCATTCTGTCAAGGGGCATGAGTAGTTGTACACGAAAAAGTTACATCTTTTGAGCAGTTCAAATGGACAGGCATTTATGCTGCCGAAGATCATCCGTACCGGCATACACCGGTATGAGGGAACAGGAGTGAGAAAAACAGAAATGGCTACACAGTACAGAAAAGCATACGTCCCGGTTACGCTGGATGTGGACAAGGAGGGGGCAATCCTCCCTCGCCTTATCTGGTGGGACAACGGTGTAATCTTTCAAATCGACCAGATTCTATACAAATGCCGCGCCACATCCAAAAAGGTTGGGGGCGGAGGCATCCGTTACACAGTTCAGATTCGCGGAAAGGAGTCATTTCTTTTCCACGAAGGAGACAAGTGGTTCGTCGAAGCAAAGGAGGACAACTGCTCATGATTTTATCCCAGCGCCAACTTGAAGAAATTGCAGCCTCAACAACGAAGGACTTCAACCGATTCTTTTTCGGGGATGAGGCGGACAAGCCCGACCGATCAGCTTTGCCAACACCCATTGATCAGTTTGCAAAGAACTATCTCGGTCTTCGCGTATCATTCGCCCGTCTCTCGCCGGACGGAAGCATCTGCGGTGTCACTGCCTATGCCGACACTGAGTACAAGATCACGGAACTTGGTATTACGCGCACACTGGCTTTGAAGCGTAATCAGGTCATCTTGGACGAGAGCTTCATTCTCTCCGGCAACGTGCAGCGGCTCTGCGCCAAGCGCAGATTTACCCTTGCCCACGAGTGCGCCCATCAGATTCTCTTCCAACTGGAATCGGAAGAGGTAAAGGCGTCCTGCGAAATGAAATATTCCGCACGGACAGCCTATACGCCGCGAGAGCTGAAAACCCGCGAGGACTGGAACGAGTGGCAAGCAAATGTCTTGGGCGCGGCGATCCTGCTTCCTCAAAAAGAGGTTGACCTGGCAATGCGTCGGTTTGCAGAAACGCCGCTGATCAATTACGAGGGGAGGTATTCGTATGGTGATCACTTAACGCTGCGCCTTTTCTGCCGGTTGTTCGGTGTCTCCAAGACAACGGCGTCTATCCGTCTTCGTCAGCTCGGCTACATGGTAGATCGTCCATTCAGTGAGTATGTTGACCCATTGGAGGTGTGGTAATGAAGAGAGCATCTATTCGGGTTCAGGAACCGACGCCGGAGCTGATCGAAAAAATCCGCAGGGCAAGAGTTGCCATTTCCCGGCAGAAGCCCCGATACCTGAAATGTCCCTATTGTCAGCATAATGCCATTGCTGTCTACGAGGACACGAGGGGTCATGTAGAATCCAAGTGCAAGAAATGCGGGCGGATCACAGTCTTTGATGTGCTGAACATGAGAAGACTGCGCCCGCGTACCAAGTAAGAACCGGAGGACAAGCCTCTGTTCTAAAATAAAATATATGTCATAGCTGAGCTGTGGAGCCGCCTGATAGGTGAAGTCATCCTAATGCCGCATGAGACAGAGTGTAATTACTCTGTTTTATCGGCATGGGATTCAAACCTCACCGTCATGCGGCTCTTTTTCTGTCTTCACCCTTCCCGCTGCTCCCGCGCAGCGGAAAGGATGAACAATGAAAATCCCTAAGACCCCTATCGCGTTCGATTACGACCTCTGGACTACGGAGGACGGCAAGTGCATGGTGCGCGTGAAACGAACCGGCGAAGTTTCCGAGGTTGACCGCAAGGTTATGAGAATCCTTCGCGCAGAGGAAAAGCGGATCAGGCGCTCGTATGGCTCTGACAGCACCTCCGAGGATGAGGACAGTGCAGAAAAGTCTTCTGATTCTGTACTGTCTCTCGACGCTATGCCGGAGGACGATGTGAAGTCCGCTGCATGGCTGGCAGACTCCCGCGACTGCATGGAGGAACTGATCACCGCCCTCAAAGAGAAGGAGCTTCTTTCCATTCTGACCGAGAAGCAGCGCGAATTGTATCTTGCGATGACCCGTGAAGGACTGACTCTTCGAGAGTTTGCCCGAAGGAAAGGCATCGGCATCAGAGCTGCATTTGACCTCAAAGCAGCGGTGCAGAAAAAATTTCAAAAATTTTTTTGAGCGGTACTCAACAAACGGCAAAAAGATGTCCGTTGTAAAGTGAAAGGGTCAATCAGACCACTTCACTGTTCCTTGAAAACTGAATAGTTCAGTGCTGCGGATCTTTCCGCTTCTGCGAAGCAACACAGCTTCCGACGCCAAGACCTCCCGAAAGGGAGTGAGCGACCACCGGAGAGCTATAACAGTCGTGTGGTGCGGCTGCTTGCGACGATGCAGATGCCGGGTATAATGATACTTCCGTCTTTTCTTTGAAGGGGCGGCTCGGAGCGATCCTCGGAGGGGTGAGAGTCCCATGATACCGATTGACCATTGGTAGTCCGCAGCATTCCCGGAACTGCAAAGTTCTTCTGGCAGGGGCGCGAGCTGCAAATATGCCGGACAATGAAACAAACCCAAAAGAAACTTACTATATAGTTTCAGGATGAAAACTATGTGGCAGAGTGTCTTCACAAGATGCTCTGCCATATCCTTTTGTCCTGAATAATTCCACGAAACAGGAGGTGCTTAGAATATGATGGGCATTGAAACAATGAAAAACGTCAGCCCGAAAACGGTTGACCGTAGCACACTCGTTCAGAGAAGCAGCATCCGGCTTGATCCTGCGGCACCGCGAGAGGACAGGCTGAGGGAGTTCATCAAGCAGATCAGAAATCCCTACTGTTATCTGGACGGGAAGACAGTGGTGAAGATCAGCTTCGCCGAGACGGACACGACAATGGAAGATTGTCTGGAACACTATCTGAGAGGTCTTTGATTTATGAACAGTCTGAATCTTTTCACCCGGTTCTATGGACAAGCGATTGAGCCTGTGGTATAAT